>JBMOOM010000073.1:0-4020 GCA_049323275.1 Pseudomonadota bacterium | reverse complement strand
GTCAGCGTGTAATCGCAGTTCCCGGTCTTTTGCATCTGGTAATCCCGCTCCAGCATCGCCTCAATGCGCTCGCGAGCGGGCTTTCTGCCACGACCATGCTTGTTGAAGTTCTCGATGGTCAGATGCAGGGCGATGGTGACAGAAGGCGGCTTTTCCGGCAGCCCGATCCTTGAAGGAATGACGTCAAGCGCCCGATAGACGGTCATTCTTGAGATCTTGAGGTCGCGCGCGACGCTGGCCTTGCTCGCGCCGGCGGTGATCCGGCGTCGGATTTCATCGTCATCGATGTTTTTCTTCCGGCCTTTGTAGACGCCTTCGGCGCGCGCCGCCTCGATCCCGGCGCGCTGCCGGTCCTTGATGAACGTCAGTTCCATGTCCGCGACCATGCCCAGAATGGTGATCACCATCCGCCCCATGCTTCCGGCCGTCGTCACCTCCGGCTCAAGCACCCGCAATGAGGCTCCCTTCTGGTCGAGTTCATGAACCAGATTGAGAACATCGCGTGTGGAGCGACCGAGCCGATCGAGACGCAGGACGACGAGTTCGTCATCGGCGCGCAGGAACTGCATGATCGTCTCAAGCTCCGTGCGTCCAGTGCGCGATGCGCCCGAGCCTGTTTCGGAGCGGAGGATTTCACAGCCCGCTGCCTTCAACCGGGCAACCTGGATGTCGAGATCCTGGTCGATGGTGCTGACGCGGGCGTAGCCGACGCGGGTCATGGGCAAATCCGTCACATTAGGGTGGCTTTGCCCTCGTACAGTAACATTGGTGACGGAACCACCCTTTTGTGACATGTCGTATATGTCACTTCCGATCGTCACGTTCGGGTGCACCCAAATGGTGCGAGCGGAAAGGCCCCGGTCAGGCAGCAAGCCGCCCAAAATCGATCCGGCTATTCAGATCGAGGTCGAAGCGGCCATAAGGATTGACGTGGCTGTAAATCAGCGGTGTGAGGCCGCGATAATCATCCGGCGTCATCCGGCCCGTCCATTTCGGTTCCACCAGCACGCTCTGAAGCATTCGGGTGTTCACATAGACAAGCGACGCTTGCAGCAAATGTAGCGCCAGGACCGAGAGCTGCTGCTCATCGATGCGGTTAGTGGCGATCTCGCCGCCCTTGCCGAAGAAAACGAACCCATTGGCACTGTTCCAGTTTTCAACGACATTCAGGCCTTCATGAATTTCGCGGCGGAAGGACTCCTCGCGCAGATACCGGCACAGGAAGATCGTCTTGACCGCGCGGCCCAGCTCACTCAACGCCTTGTAGGTCGGGTGCATCACCTCGGAGCGGCTAAACCGGCGCAGGATCGCCTCCGGGTCGGCGGTTTTTGTCTGCATCGCGGCTGCATATTTGACCATCTCGTCATATTGCTGCTCGATCTCATCCCAGTTGATCGGACTGGAGAGGATCGGCTGCAAGTGGGGAAGCCGCGTTCGCATGCCGACATCGGGAAGAGCCAGCTTCTGGCGAGCGATCGCTTTCAGGCGGGGTGCAAGCTCAAATCCGAGAAGCCGGCAAAATGCAAAGCCAACCGCGCTTTGGCCATGACTATCAACATATTGTCGCTGGATTTCCATGTCGGTGCAATGGCGCAGCACGCCCTCGATCATGGAGGCGACCTCGGAGGAAGAGCAGCGCTTGAGCTGGGAATAGACGCATGTCGCGCGTCGTTCGACATGCCAGTAGATCATGACGCCCCGTCCACCATAACGCGCATGCCATTCCGTCATCAGGTTGCGATCCCAGGCTCCGAACTTTGTGGAATCTGACGCACAGGCCGTGCCGGCGTCCCCCCAGACTGCAGCATTGCGGATTGCCAGGGTCGCATTCGCAACCCTGGCACACGCCTCCTTGAGCGCCGCGGCATGAACGAAGCGGCGATGGACATGCAGCAGCTCTTCATAGCTGACATCGGGGGTGGCGCCGGCGATCCGCTTGAGCCCGGCATTCGTTCCCAGGCCGTAGAGGCATAGCAGGAGACGTTGATCCAGCGCGGTTTTCGGCAGTGCAACACGCGAGGCCGATGTTTCGAACGCTTCGAGAAGTCCCGTATCAAGGGCAGCCTCCTTCAGTACGTCGAGCAGCCCGGTCATCGGCCAGCGTTGGCCGATCTCGGTCTTGATCGAGGCGAGACCCCTGGGTTCGGGCAAGGGTTTGAACGGGGTGAGAGATATACGGTTCTCGCCGCGCCACAGCAGCCGAACCTTGTCGTTCCGGGGAATATTGGCATTGAGGAGCAACAGTTCCTGAGCAAGCTCTTCCCGGATGGCGCTTGAAAATGCACGCGCATCCGCCGTCAGGTTCAATCCTGTGTAATATGCTTCTCGCCGCGCATCGAAGTCCTTGGGAAGATCGTCATCGGGATTGCGGTATCGGTCCGCCCCGACAACCCAGATTTCCTTAGAACGGATGCGATCGCGCAGTTGCGCGAGGACACAAAGCTCATAACTGATCCGGTTTACGCGCCCCTCTTCATCAATGACGGAACTGCGCCATCTCGCCGGAATGACCTCGTCGACCGGCACTGCGTGCGGCGGCACGTAGCGGCATCCATCATCCACTTTGCTTCTGATCCAGTCCAGGGCCGCCAGCACCGGACGCCACACGGCGTTGTTCGACCGGAACTCCAGTGCCGAAAGCAGGCTTGGCAGCATACGGCGATAATGATTGGCCCATGACCTCCGCATCACCTTGTAGATCCGCCGATCCAAGGCGCCCTTTGCCTGGCTTTCCTTGATGATCGCCGCCAGTTTGTCCTTGCCGGCGATTGGGAAAATGACATCGCAGATGCGCCCGGATGGATCGTCGATCGAAGCGCTGGCAATCTCGACCAGGAGTCGCTCCTTGCCATAGACCCGCTCGATGTCTTTCGCGATATCGCCCACCACCTTGCGTTTCGAGCGCGATCCGATCTTATGGACCGTCTCGATCAGCAGGTCGACCATCGCATCCGTAAGCTGAGCTTCCCGCGCCATCAGATAAACGGCATAGAGCCCGAGCTGGCGCGCCGGTACATGCCGGCGCATCTCCGAGGCTTTCTCGCCGGCAACCCGGCGAACGATCTGATCGACCCATGCCTTGCCCGTGACCGATAGGAAATCTCGGGGAAGAGCAAGCCGTTGGATAAAGGCGAGTTTGGCGGTCACGCCAAGAATGTTTTCGAGCGTCGCCTGACCTGCATCCCCCTTCATCGTGTTGAAGCCGGTCGGGCCATCGGGATCGGCGAGCGAGGCTTCCAGCAAGGCGACCGCATCCGGCGCAAGCCGATCGCGGACTCGGGCCAACAGGGCCTCCAGATAGAGGTGTCGTTGCGAACGGACGAGGCGTTCCAGCTCCTTGCGCGACGGCCCATAGATACGGCGGTCGCGGCACCACAGGAAAACATGCTCGAGCATGGCATTGATCGGCTGCCCGCCCGCACAAAGATCGTCGGAAATCCACCTCGACAACGCCCTGCGATCCGTCTGCGTCATACGGCGGAACCCGAGATGCCGCAAAATCTCCGCGCAATGCCGGCGGGCGGTGCGCCCGGAAAAATCATAGTGGTTCACGGATTTGGCATCGAGACCAAGTTGCTCCGCCAGATACAAGACACCGTCGGAGGGTATCGACGCATGATCCGGCACAAAGAAGCCATGCCCGGCGAAAAATCTAAGCTGAACCGCCAATCCCAGTCGTGCCGTCTCCGCTTTGCCGGTCACGAACGCGATGTCCGAAAAACTCAGGCTCCAGGAGCCGATCAGATCCCCACTCGAAACGCCAAGGCTCATAACGCCGCTCCCTTATCGGAGCGGAACGTCGTTCCTCGCATGGGCGATCGTCAACAACAACCAGCCCGTTCCCGACGTGTTCTCCAAGATGACCAAAATCGCAGCTTCGGGCCGACTGGGCCTGATCCGGGGCAAGCCGGTGAAGACGACGATCAGCGACAAGGCGGCTCCGTGTCCGCTCGATCAGGTCAACCGTCAGTTCCATGCGCCGGCACCGAACATGCTGTGGGTGTCGGACTTCACCTATGT
>JBMOOM010000072.1:0-4082 GCA_049323275.1 Pseudomonadota bacterium | reverse complement strand
CGAATCCGCATCGCGCCTGCCGGGAACGCGCGAAGAGATCCGCGACCGATGCTGGCAGGTGTGCGAAAACTATCTCTCGGTCGATCGCGCCGCTGGCGAAATCATCGAAACGATGGCCGCCGTGGCTGAAAAAAAGGACTCCTTGTAGCCCAGTTGCCCCATTTTAAATTAAAGTATGTGCTGCTCGTGGAGCAATAATTGCTTTAGCTGGTCGATTGTGTCGATCGAATGACAGGGGCGGGCGCGGTCATTTTCGGCGACATCCGGAGGGGCGCGATGGATCGAGCTCGGTCCGGGGTCAAGCCATATCGTTGTCCAGCCAAGGCCATTCGGTCCGATAAAGTCCTTCCGGCAATTGTCTGCTACATAGAAATATGCGGAACACGGGAAATCCTGCATGACCTTCTGAAAGGCCACTGGCGACGGCTTTGTCGTATCCATCCGGCGGGGGCCGCCTTGCGTGGGTAGGTAGCGAGCGCTCTTAAGCGTGCTCTTAAGAGTGTGCTTTGGAGCGGTCGGTGGGTCAGGTAACGGTATTTTCGGGGCCTGAGCGGCGCCGGCGGTGGAGCGATGAGGAACGGCTGCAGATCGTGGCCGAGGCGTTCGCGCCGGGCGCACGGGTTGCCGATGTCTGCCGCCGTCATGACGTCTCGTCCGGGTTGGTCTACACTTGGCGGCGCAAGTTGCTCGATGCAGGTGTGGCGCAGGAGGCAAGCGCTCCCGAGGCCCTGCCGATGTCGGTGTTCGTTGAAGCGGTGATGGAAGACGATCCGGCGGCAGCGGCGAGCTGCGCCGAGCACCCCGCGATGATCATCGATCTGCCGCGCGGCAAGCGGCTGAGCGTTTTCGCCGCGGCACCGCCAGCCTTGGTGGCGGCTGCACTGAAGGCTCTGCGATGATCCCTTCGGGCGCGCGGGTGTGGATCGCGCTCGGCCACACGGATATGCGCAAGGGCATGCAGGGCCTGGCGCTGCTGGTGCAGCAAGGCCTCAAGCGTAATCCGCATGGCGGCGATCTGTTCGTGTTCCGCGGCCGCGCAGGATCGCTGATCAAGATCATCTGGCACGACGGGATCGGCATGTCGCTCTACGCCAAGAGGCTCGAGAAGGGCCGGTTCGTGTGGCCCTCGGCGACTGAGGGAACGGTGTCGCTGACCCCCTCGCAACTGGCCTGCCTGCTGGAAGGGATCGACTGGCGCAACCCCCAGTATACGTGGCGGCCGCAGAGCGCAGGATAATCGTCGAAGAGGCGCATTTCGCCCTTGCAGCAGGGGGTGGATGATGATTCACTCCGCGTCATGGGAGCCGCCATCTCGCCCCTTCCGGACGATGTCGAAGCGCTCAAGGCGCTGGTGGCGACGATGGCCCGCAAGGCCGATGAGGCAGAGGCCAAGCTTGCCAACGCGATGGCCCACCAGAGCGCCATCGAGGCGCTGATCGCTCACCTCAAGCTGCAGATCGCCAAGCTGAAGCGCGAGCAGTATGGCCCCAGCGCCGAGCGCAGCCGCCGCTTGCTCGACCAGATGGAGCTGCAGCTCGAAGAGCTCGAGGCTGACGCTGCCGAAGACGACCTGATCGCCGAGGAAGCGGCAGCCAAGACCACCACGGTCACCGCCTTCGAGCGCAAGCGCCCGGCAAGGAAGCCGTTCCCCGATCATCTGCCGCGCGAGCGTGTCTTGGTTCCCGCACCCTGTTCCTGCCCGGCCTGCGGCGGGGACCGGCTCTCCAAGCTCGGCGAGGACGTCACCGAGACGCTCGAGGTCATTCCGCGCTCGTGGAAGGTGATCCAGACGGTCCGGGAGAAGTTCTCGTGCCGTGACTGCGAGAAGATCGCGCAGGCCCCGGCACCGTTCCACGTGGTCCCGCGCGGTTGGGCGGGTCCCAGCTTCCTCGCCATGCTCCTGTTCGAGAAGTATGGGCAGCACCAACCGCTCAACCGTCAAGCCGAGCGGTTCGCCCGGGAAGGCGTGCCGCTCAGTCTCTCGACCCTTGCCGACCAGGTCGGCGCTGCCGCCCACGCGCTGATGCCGCTCTATAAGCTGATCGAGGCGCATGTTCTGGCAGCAACCCGCATCCACGGCGACGATACCACCGTGCCGGTCATGGCGAAGGGCAAGACCGATGTGGCTCGATTATGGGTCTACGTGCGCGATGATCGTCCCTTTGCGGGATCTGATCCTCCAGCTGCCCTGTTCCACTACTCGCGCGATCGGCGCGGCGAGCACCCTCAAGCCCATCTCGCGGCATGGTCCGGGATCCTGCAGGCCGATGCCTATAGCGGCTACAACGAGCTCTATCGCGAGGGCCGCGATCCCGGTCCCGTGCTCGAAGCGGGCTGCTTCGCCCATGCGCGCCGCAAGTTCTTCGAGCTCGCTGATGTCGTCAGCTCGGCCCGCAAGAAGAGCCGTGGTCAGCGCAGCAGCATGATCTATCCGATCGCGCTCGAAGCCGTGCAGCGTCTCGACGCTCTGTTCGACGTCGAGCGCGCCATCAACGGCAAGAGCCCGGCCGAGCGGGTCGCTGTCCGTCAGGAACTCAGCGCGCCGCTGATGGCCGAGCTCCACACCTGGCTCACCGAGCAGGTCGCCAAGCTATCGCGCGGCCACGATCTGACCAAAGCCTGCTTCTACATGCTCAAGCGCTGGGATGCGTTCACCCGCTTCCTCGACGACGGCCGGATCTGCCTGACGAACAACGCCGCCGAGCGCGCGCTCCGCTGCATCCCGCTCGGCCGCAAAGCCTGGCTGTTCTGCGGATCCGATCGCGGCGGCCAGCGCGCCGCCGTCATCTACACCCTGATCCAGACCGCAAAGCTCAACAATGTCGACCCTCACGCGTGGCTCGCCGATGTCCTCGCTCGCATCGCCGATCATCCCGCCACAAGGCTCGATCAGCTCCTGCCGTGGAACTGGGCGCCTTCCCCATTGAAGGCGGATGCGGATTCCCATAGCGTCGCCGCATGCAACACGGTCCTGAGCCCGAACTAATCGAGTCACCCCTTGGCAGGACCATCGAGCAAAATGGCATCCGCCTGACCATTAACATCGTTCGGATCGCCACGCATCCGGGCTGGTCGCTTGAAGTCGTCAACGAGAACGGCACGTCGATCGTCTGGGACGATCCGTTCCCGACTGACCGCGCCGCTGATGCTGCATTCCGCAAAGCACTCGCCGAAGAAGGGCCAGAGGCATTCCTCGACGACCGATAATAGACGATTTCACCGCGCCACGCCGCGGCCTTCACCGGACGGATACGCTTTGTCGCACCCAAGTCCTCGGAAATATAGGCCGGTACGTGCAGTAGGCCGAGCGCTGCCAGTTTCAGCCTCTGGGTCACGGCCCGGCCATCGGTGACGATGCAAATGCGATCACCCCGGGCAGCAATAGCATCGAGCAGCGACGCCATGCCGGGCCTCTGGCCGATGCCAGGACGGTGCAGTCGATAGCACCAGATCAGAGCATCCGCTGCCGATGCCGAGAATCCAGCGCGGGCGCAAGCAAGAGCGATGAAATCGTCGGGACAATCCAGCAGATCCTGCGTAAGGTCGATGCCAACGGTGTCCCGAATGATATCCGCGACTGCCCGTTTGCCTGATTGCACATAATCCGTTTCGAGGTAGATCGTATCGTCCAGATCGAAAACGATGGTCCGGCTCATGTCAGCTAGAGGGATGATGGTGGACAAGGATTTTCGCATCATAGCGCAGCATCAGCAGATCTTCTTCCCAGCTGTCGCTGGGTTCCAGCGTTTTGCCCAACATATACTCGTCAATCAGCCAGCCGGGAAAGTCTGCGCCGGCTGCATAACTCAGTGGATACCCGCCGCCAAACCGAGGATTGATCTCGATCGCATAGCAGCGTTGCGCCACGTCGTCGGTGAACACCTGAAGCGTAAGACAACCTACGCCACCCGGAATGCGCTTCAGCCGGGCCGCGAGATAGGCGTGCAGCCAGCCGCGACGTGTGCAGCCCTTGCTGACCTCGCCAGCCCGGGTTTCGATCCGCTGGCGCGGGACGATGGCCATCACCTCGCCGGCGCGGTCACAATAGATGTCGACGGTCGTCTCGCCCCAATCGGGAGAGG
>JBMOOM010000071.1:0-68630 GCA_049323275.1 Pseudomonadota bacterium | reverse complement strand
GAGGCGACATCGACTTCCCGGCCGAGCTGCTGGCCATGCGCGATATCGATTCCAGCCGGGTGATCAGCGACCAGACCGCCCTCCTGACGAGCCGGCAGGCGACATCCAGAGGCCGCGAGCAGATTCTCGACCAGCGCATCCGCCAGGTGGAGGAGGAGATCGCCGGGCTGGAGGACATGATCGCGGCGCAGGATCGCCAGCACGCGCTGATCGCCCAGGAGCTGACCGGTGTCGAGAAGCTCTACAAGGAAGGCTTCGAGCGCCTGCCGCGCATCCTGGCGCTGCAGCGTGCCCAGGCGCAGATCGAGGTCGATCGCGCCTCCAACCGCGCCCGGGTGGCGCGCGACGGGCAGGAGATCGGCGAGACGCGGATGCAGCTTCTCACCATGCGCGAGCAGGAGCGCGAGCGCATGAATGAGGAATTCACCAAGGTGCGCTCGACCCTTGCCGAATTGCGCAACCAGGTGTCGGCGCGCCAGGACGTGCTGAAGCGCACCGTCATTACGGCGCCGATCGCCGGCACGGTGATGAATCTCAGGGTGACGACCGAAACCGGCGTAGTCCGCGCCGGCGATCCGATCCTCGACATCGTGCCGGGCCAGGCGAAGCTCATCATCGATGCGCAGCTCAGGCCCGTCGACATCGACAATGTGCATCCGGGCATGAAGGCGCGGGTGCTGCTCACCGCCTACCGGCAGCGCAACCTGCCGCAGATTCACGGCAAGCTGCTGTCGGTTTCCGCCGACAGCCTGGTCGAGGACCGCACCGGCAAAGCGTATTTCCTGGCCAAGGTGGAGGTCGATCAGGACGACCTGGCCCGGCTCTCGGATGTGCGGCTGATTCCCGGCATGCCGGCCGAGGTGATGATCTTCACCGGCGAGCAGACGCTGCTCGAATATGTCGCCCGGCCCCTGGCGGAATCGGTGCTGAAGAGCTTCCGCGATAATTGATACTATCTGTCGAGCAATCGAAGAAGCCGGTCGGTCGTGGTGGCGACAGGTCCGCTGCTGTCGATCTCGTGATGTGCCGCCGCGCGCAGCAGAGGCTCGATCGTGGCGATGAGCTCGGCGATCCTGGCGCGTTCTTCCGCCGTGTTGCCATAGCCGTCGGTCGAGCGTTTTTCGAGCCGCGCCATGATCGTGTCGATCGGCGCCGAAAGCAGGATGATCCGGTCGATCAACGGATAGAGCCGGTGCATGTTCTCGGCGCAGCCGCTGATGAACAGCATTCCGTCATCTGGCCTCGACAGCAAGCTTCGCACGCGCTCTTCCTGCCAGACCCAGTCTTTCCCCTCGGACGGCGTCAGCCCGTCGGTTGGCGCGACATCGACCCAGTGCGACCAGTCCGGCGTGTCGAGATCGATGGCCGCAAAATCTCGCGCCTGCAATTCGTGGATCACCGCCGTCTTGCCGGTGCCGGACATGCCGGTGATCAGGATCTTCACGGCTTCTCGGCGCGGAACTGGCTCGGCGCCTGGCCGATGATGCGCTTGAAGGCGCGGCTGAAGGCGGCCTCCGATTCATAACCGAGATTGCGCGCCACCACCGAAATACGCAGGCGGTCGCGCGTCAGCCACTGCCGCGCCTGGTGCATGCGCACCTCGGCGACGTAGCGCGCCGGCGTCGCGCCGACAATCTGGGCGAAACGCTCGGCGAAGCCCGAGCGCGACGCGCCCATGATCCTGGCCAGCGTCTCGACGCTCCAATTCTCGGCCGGGTTGCGGTGAATGGCGGCCAGCACCTTGCCGATATCGGGATGGCGCGCCGCCGCGATCCAGCCCGTCGCGTCGCCGCAGCCGCGCTCCACCCAGGAGCGGATGATCGCCGCCGCCACCACATCGGCGAGCCTGGCCAGAATGCCGCCGGAGCCCGGCCGGTCGAGCATCACCTCGCGCGCCATCGCCTCGAGCAGATGCGGCAGCGCCGGCTCATGCGCATCGAGATTGGAGGCGCGCATGAGTTCCGGCATCATGCGCAGCAGCGGATGGGCGCCGTCGATATTGAAATGCAGGCTGCCGCGGAACAGGAGCGTGCTCTCGCCTTCGCCGCCGCCCTGCATGTCATAGACATTGTTGCACACCTTCGTGACATTGAGGCACTGGGTCTGCAACGTCTGCGCCCCGGGCGCGCTGGCGAGGCGATGCTCGGCGCCGCGCGGCAGCAGGATCGCATCGCCGGGGGCGAGCTCCACCCATTCCTTGGACGGTGTGTAAAGCCAGCAGCCGCGCCCGCCGATGAAATGGAAACGTGCCGCCTCTTGCGCCGGCATCGTCACGCACCAGGGCTCGCGCAGCACGCAGCGGCCATATTCGACGCCATCGAGGCGCAGCCCGCGCAGCATCTCGCTCAAGGGATCGCAGACCTTTTCGATCGGTTGTTTGGACGGATGATCATGCATTCTGGGGTTTCTATCATGGAAACTCCAGAAACGCATCTCCATTTCCAGCCCTCATCTTCGGGAGATCGAAATGGACAGTGCAGCAGCTACCGCAACGGCAGGACTCGGCGCCGGCAAGGCCGAGACATCGACGGACGAGGCTTCCCCCGCCTGGGCAGCCGTCGTCTCCTTATCTCTGGGTGTTTTCGGTCTCGTGACGGCGGAATTCCTGCCGGTCAGCTTGCTGACGCCGCTCGCCGGCGATCTCGGCATCAGCGTCGGCGCCGCCGGCCAGGCGGTGACCGCCACGGCCGTGGTCGGCGCCATCGTCGCCCCCACGATGGCGATCATGACCCGCGGCGTCGACCGGCGTTATGTGATGTGGTCCTTCAGCCTCGCTTTGCTCGTCTCCAATCTCATCGCCGCCCTCGCCACCAATTTCGCCATGCTGCTCACCGCGCGCATCATCTTAGGGGTAGCGTTGGGCGGCTTCTGGTCGATGGCGGCCGCCATGGCCATGCGTCTCGTGCCGATGCGGCTGATGCCGCGCGCCATGTCGATCATCCTCACCGGCGTCTCCTTCGCCACGGTGAGCGCCGCGCCCGTCGGCGCCTATATCGGCGATGTCTGGGGCTGGCGCACCGCCTTCTTCAGCGCCGCGGGCGTCGGCCTCCTGGCGCTCATCGCGCAGCTCGCCTCCCTGCCGAGCCTGCCGCCCGTCGGCTCGCCCAGCATCGCGACGCTCGTCGCGCTGTTCAAGCGGCCGAGCCTGAGGCTGGCGCTGTTCACCGTGCTGCTCGCGGTGTCGGGCCACTTCGCCGGCTTCACTTACATCCGCCCGCTCCTCGAAGAGGTGCCGATGCTGTCGGTCACGTCGATCTCGCTGGTGCTTCTGGGCTTCGGCATCGGCGGCTTCTTCGGCAATTTCGCCGGCGCCTTCCTGCTCGAGCGCAGCCTGCGCGTCGAAGTGGCGCTCGGCGCCTTCATCATCGGCCTGATGGCGGTGCTGCTCATCCTGTTCGGCGCCTCGCCCTGGCTCGCCGCCATCGCCGTCACCATCTGGGGCTTCGCCTTCAGCATGCTTCCCGTCGGACTCTCGACCTGGATGGTGCGGGCCGCTCCCGATGAAGCCGAAGGGGCGGGCGGTCTTCTCGTCGCCACCTTCCAGATCGCCATCGCGTCCGGCGCTTTGCTGGGCGGCGTCTTCGTCGACGGCTTCGGCGCCCTGGGTGCTGCGACCTATGCCGCCATCGCCGCGCTCCTCGGCGCGGCGCTGGTCTTCACCCGTGGCCGCAAGGGCGGGGTGCCGAACGCGTAATCCGCATTTTCGCGAATTACCGTGTTTCTACCTTGTATAAAATGAAGAGGGGGTCGGATGGTGCATCCGGCCCCCATCGATTTTTACAGCCTCGGGCTCACGCCGCGCGGTCTGTGCGCAGGCTCGCCTGCTCCAGCGCCTGGTCGAGATCGGCGATGATGTCGTCGATATGCTCGAGACCCACCGACAGCCGCACATAGCCGGGCGTCACGCCGGTGGCGCGCTGGTCGTCCTCGCTCAATTGCGAATGCGTGGTCGAGGCCGGGTGAATGGCGAGCGAGCGCGCGTCCCCGATATTGGCGACGTGATAGAACATCTTGAGCGCATCGATGAAGCGCCGACCCGCCGCCATGCCGCCCGCCAGCTCGAAGCCGACGAGCCCGCCGCGGCCGCCTTTGAGATAGGCGCCGGCGCGCCGGTCGGTCTCCTTCGCCTTGTGCATGCCGGGATAGATGACGCGCGTCACCGCATCATGCCGGCTTAAATATTCCGCCACGCTTTCGGCATTGCGGCAATGCTCGCGCATGCGCAGCGGCAGCGTCTCGAGGCCCTGGATGAACTGGAAGGCGTTGAACGGGCTCATGCAGGCGCCGAGATCGCGCTGCAGGGTCGTGCGCGCCTTCACGATATAGGCGATGGGGCCCAGAGGCTTCACCGCTTCCGTCCAGACGGCGCCGTGATAGCTGGGATCGGGCTGGTTCAGCATCGGGAAACGCTTCGCATGGGCTTCCCAGTCGAATTTGCCGCTGTCGATGATGACGCCGCCGATCGACGTGCCGTGGCCGCCGATATATTTCGTCGTCGAATGCACGACGATCGCCGCGCCATGCTCGATCGGCCGGCAGATGACCGGCGCCGAGGTGTTGTCCATGATCAGCGGAATGCCGAGGCTCTTCCCGATGCGCGCCACTTCCGCGATCGGGAAGACGGCGAGCTTCGGATTGGGCAGGGTCTCGGCGTAGTAGGCCCGCGTCCGCGCGTCGCTGGCGCGGCGGAACGCTTCCGGATCGGCCGGGTCGACGAAACGCACCTCGATGCCCATGGTCTTGAAGGTGTGGGCGAAGAGATTCCACGACCCGCCATAGAGGTCGGTCGAGCTCACGATATTGTCCCCGGCCTGGCAGATATTCTGCACCGCGATGGCCGTGGCCGCCTGGCCGGAGCTCACGGTCATCGCCGCCACGCCACCTTCGAGGGCGGCGAGCTTGAGCTCGAGCGCCTCATTGGTCGGGTTGGTGATGCGGCTGTAGATATGGGCGATCTCCTTCAGTGCGAAGAGATCGGCGGCATGCGCCGTGTCGCGGAACTGGAAGGATGTCGTCTGGTAGATCGGCACCGCCACCGCCCCGGTCATGGGCTCGGCGCGCGGGCCCGAATGCAGGACGAGTGTTTCGGCATGTCTGCTGGCAGTCATGGTGGTCTCCGTTGGATGAAAGATTGGGGGGAATGTCAGGCGACGCGCGGCGCAGCCTCGGCCGCCATCGCCTCGGCCGCCTTGAGATGCGTGCCGATGAGCCGCGCGGCGACCGCCGCGTGGGTGACCGGCAGCATGTGGCCGGCGCCGGCGATCGGCAGCACTTTCGCCTGCCGCATCTGGCCGGCGACGAGCCGGATCAGATGCTGGCCGATGAGCGGCGAGCTCTCGCCATAGAGGCCGAGCATCGGGCAGGTCACGCGGGCACAATCCTCGAGCGGCCAGGTCTCCTGGTGAAGCGCGGCGAAGTTGGCGCGGATGAGATCCATCCGCGCCACCACCCGCTCGCGGGTTTCCGGCGCATATACGGCGAAGCTGCCCGGTCCATTCCAGAAGTCGGCGAAGCGGGCGGCGCCCCAATCGGGCCGGCCGGCCGCCGCGGCGAGGCCGATCTCCTGGGCGAGGCCGGCAATATGGGCGAACATCTGGCGCTCGACCGGATGGCCGTCGCGCAGCAGATGGAAGATCGCCGGCTCGAACAGCGTCAGGCTGCGGATCATATCCGGCCTGATGACCGCGATGCGCAGCGCCAGCGCCCCGCCATAGGAGTGGCCGACGAGATGCACCGGCCGGCCGACTGCCCGAACTTTCTGCAGGATCGTCTCCGCTTCGGCGCTGAGGCTGCGCGTTGTCTGCGGCACCTCGTGGGCGGCATAGCCGGGCAAATCGAGCGCCGTGCTCTCGAACTCGCCGGGCAGCCGGTCGATGACATCCTGCCACTGCCGGCGGCTGCCGGCCGTGCCATGCAGGAAGATGACCGGCGCGCCGCGGCTCCTGGCCAAGAGGTTAGCCATGGCGTTTGCCCCGTCCATGCGACGCCGCCAGGATGTCGGCGCGCGACACGCCGATATCCTTCAGCATGAAATCATTGAGCATATGGGCCTGGCGCGCGCGGTGATTGCGCTCCGGGCGCACTCTCAGTACGCTGAAGACCATGGTGGCGAAGCTGGAACGCACTTTGCCCGAAGCCGAAGAGCCATGGGCTGCACCGCTTCCGAAGGAAGCTTTGCTCATTGCAATCTCCATAAAGTGTAGTGTATGAGGCCGTTCTTCCCTGACAGGGAACAACCCGCCTTTTGCGCCGCTGCCACGCGGCTCCTCTCGCAGGGTGGTGTCTAGGGAATAAGGCGTCGGAAATGAATGACCACGACGCCGGAAGAATTGACTGATCAGCCGGGGCAGGAAAGGTATCGCGGGTGTGAAGGACACGCTTTCCGAGATATTTCGTACGCTTAGACTGACGGGCGGCATTTTTCTCGATGCCCGCTTCACGGCGCCCTGGTGCGTGCTTTCACATGTCACGCCCGATGACGTTCGTCCATTCCTCACCTCGCCGAAAAATATCGTGACGCTGCATTATGTCGTTACCGGCCGCACTTATGTCGGTATCGGCGATGGCGAGCGTCTGGAGATCAATGAAGGCGAGCTGGTGCTTCTCCCGCGCAGCGACGAGCACATCATGTCGAGCGGCCTCGACGGTGAGCCGGTCAATTCGCATCACCTCATCGAGGCGTCGCCCGATGGCGGCCTGGCACGCATCGTCCATGGCGGCGACGGCGAGCCCACCCATATCGTCTGTGGCTTCCTCGCCACCGAGGACCGCTTCAATCCGCTCATCACGGCTCTGCCGCGCATCCTCAAGGTGAATATCAGGGAGGGCGTGTCGCGCGACTGGATCGAATCCTCCGTCCGCTACGCCGCGGAATCGATGTGCAAGGGCGAGGTCGCGTCGTCGCCGATCATGGGCCGTTTGTCGGAGCTGCTTTTCGCCGAAGCCGTGCGCGCTTATGTGAACGGTCTTCCGGAAGAAGAGCGCAGCTGGCTCAAGGGCCTCAATGATCAATATGTCGGGCGCGCGCTCGCCGCTCTGCATGACCGCCTGACCGAAGACTGGACGGTCGAGGCGCTGGCCGGCATAGCCGGCCTGTCGCGCTCGGCCTTCGTCGAGCGTTTCACCCACAGCGTCGGCCTGCCGCCGATGAAGTACCTCACCCAGTCGCGCCTGCAGCTCGCCAAGCAATTGCTGCGCGACGGCCGCCAGGGTGTGGCGCAGGTGGCGGCGAGCGTCGGCTACGAAGCCGAGGAAGCCTTCAACCGCGCCTTCAAGCGCGAATTCGGGCTGCCGCCGGCGAAATGGCGCGACCTGCAGTAACTTTTCCCCGCGCTCCCTCCATTCGTCATGGCCGGGCCTCGACCCGGCCATCCAGTCCCGACGCCATGCGGCTGCAAACCGGATAGGCTGGATGGCCGCCTCAAGGGCGGCCCTTCCCGTTTTGATCGAATCGTTCCGATTCGATCAAAACGGGAAAAAGGGCTCGAAAACATATAATCTGGAGCGCTTCCTTATCGCCAAAGTCGAGCAACTTTGGCGGGAAGCGCTCTAGGTCTACTCCTTCACCGCGCCGGTCATCGACGAGACATAATGCTCGACGAAGAAGGAATAGAGAATGACGACCGGCAATGACCCGAGCAGCGCGCCGGCCATCAGCGCGCCCCATTCATAGACGTCGCTGCGCACCAGCTCGGTGAGCACGCCGACCGGCACCGTCTTGTTCTCCGACGACTGGATGAAGGTCAGCGCATAGATGAATTCGTTCCATGACAGCGTGAAGGCGAAGATGCCGGCCGAGATCAGGCCCGGCACGGCCAGCGGCAGCACGATGCGGGTGAGGATCTGCCAGCGCGTGGCGCCGTCGATCAGCGCGCATTCCTCGAGCTCATAGGGAATGGAGCGGAAATAGCCCATCAGCAGCCAGGTGCAGAAGGGAATGAGGAAGGTCGGGTAGGTGAGGATGAGGGCGAAGCGCGTGTCATAGAGGCCGAGCTTGAACACCATCACCGCGAGCGGGATGAACAGGATCGACGGCGGCACCAGATAAGCGAGGAAAATGGCGAGGCCGACGCTGCGCGATCCCTTGAAGCGCAGGCGCTCGATGGCATAGGCGGCGAAGACGGAGGCGACGAGCGACAGGAAGGTCGCCGCGACGGAGATGATCACCGTATTGAGCAGCCAGCCCGGATAGGAGGTCTCGAGCAGGAGATAGCGGATATGGTCGAGCGTCGGACTGACCACCCAGAAGGGGCTGAAATTCCTGTAGTCGGTCAGCTCCTCATTCGGCTTGAAGGTGGTGATCGCCATCCAATAGAAGGGGAACAGCAGCACGAAGACGAAGACGGCCAGCGGTAGATAGACGGTGACGACCCGGCGCGGCAGGCGCTCGAGATAGTTCATGCCGCCTTCGTCGCCGGCGCGCGCGGTGGATGGGGTGACGTCCGCCATCAGTCGCGCCCGCCTTGCTGCCAGCGCCGCCGCTGCAGGCCGAAATAGCTGAACAGGATGGCGGCGAGCAGGAATGGGATCATGGCGACGGCGATCGCCGCTCCCTCGCCGAGATTGCCGCCCGATATGCCGCGCTGGAAGCTCAACGTGGCCATCAGATGGGTGGCGTTCACCGGCCCGCCGCGCGTCAGCACATAGATGAGCTGGAAGTCGGTGAAGGTGAACAGCACCGAGAAAGTCATCACGATGGCGATGATCGGGGTGAGCAGCGGGAAGGTCACGAAGCGGAAGCGCTGCCAGGACGTGGCGCCGTCGAGAGTCGCCGCTTCATAGAGCGACGGCGAGATGGTCTGCAGGCCGGCCAGCAGCGTGATGGCGACGAAGGGAATGCCGCGCCAGACATTGGCGGCGATCACCGAGGCGCGCGCATTGGTCGGATCGCCCAGGAAATTGATCGGCCCGGTGATGAGGCCGATCTTCTGCAGCACGTAGGAGAGGATCGAGAACTGCGCGTCATAGATCCACCAGAAGGCGATCGCCGACAGCACCGTCGGCACCACCCAGGGCAGCAGCACGATGGCGCGGAAAAAGGCTTTGAAGGGCAGGCGCTCATTGAGAAGCAGCGCCAGCCACAGGCCGAGCCCGAATTTCAGCACCGAGGCGACGGTCGTATAGAGCACCGTGTTGAAGACCGACAGCCAGAACACGCTGTCCTGCCACAGGAACGCGTAATTCTCGAGCCCGATATAGATGCCGGGCCGCCCGACCTTCTCGTCGGTGAAGCCGAGCCACACGCCGAGGCCCAGGGGATAGGTCAGAAAGACGAGCAGCAGCGCCGCCGCCGGCAGCAGGAACAACAGGCCGAGCCCGAGCCGGCTGTTCTCCAGCCGCTCGAGCAGCGACACGCGCCGCCGCGCCGTTCCTATGGTTGCAGTGTCTGCCATCGATCGTTCGCAAGTCCTCTCCAGTATTTCCCCCTCTCCCGCCCTGCGGGAGAGGGTGGCCAAAGGCCGGGTGAGGGTGTGGCTCCGACGGTGCAAGCCCAGCCAACACCCTCATCCGCCCTTCGGGCACCTTCTCCCGCAAGCGGGAGAAGGGGAAATGGATGGCTTATCACACCCGGTAATACCTGTTGGCGCGTTTCTCGGCGCGTTCCATCGCGGCTTGCGGTGTCTGCTGGCCGGTGACGGCTTCGGCGAACATGTCGACCAGCACGTAATCCGCCATCACCGCCGCCGAGGCATAACCCAGGGGACCGGCATAGCCGTTGGGCCGCAGAGTCTCTGATGCCTTTGCATAGGGCGCGTTCGCGGGATCCGCCGTCCATACCGGATTGCTGGCGAAAGCCCTCAGCGTCTGGCAGCAATAGCCGCTCGATTTGCTGATCCAGTCGTTCATCTGCGCTTCCTCGAACATGAATTGCAGATAGGCTTTCGCCGCATTCGGATATTTCGTGTATTTGAAGATGACGGCGGTGGTCACCTGGTACAGCTCGACCGGCGTTCCGACCGGCCCGACAGGGAGATTGGTGGTGCGGATATCCTTGGCGATCTCGGCGAGCTTCGGATCGTTCTTGGCCGAATAATAGGCCGAGATGCCGTTGGCGATGACCGACAACTCGCCGGCGAGGAAGGCGCGGTTGTTGTTGACGTCGAGCCAGCCCTCGGTGCCGGGGATGAAGGTCTTGTAGAGCTCCATCGCATATTCGATCGCTTTCAGCGTCTCCGGGCTGTTGATCGCCACGACGCCTTTTTCGTCGACCATCTTGCCGCCATGGCTCCACAGCAGCCAATGCGCATAGTTGTTGCCGTCGCCGACGCCGTGGCCATGGGTGAAGCCCACCGGATGGCCCGACTTCTGCAAGGCCTTGCACAGCTCGAGGAACTTGTCGGTGGTCTTGGGGAATTCGGTGAAGCCCGCCTCCTTCACCCAGCTGTCGCGATAGACGATGGCATTGCCGATGGTGGCGAGCGGCAGGCCGACGAACTGGCCGTCGCGCGTCGCATAGCTCTTCGGCCCGTCATACCAGCCGCCATATTTGCCGCCGAGATAATTGGCGAGATCGCTGACATCGAGCAGCTTGTCGGGATATTGATGCGGATCGTCGAACCATACGAACATCAGATCGGGGCCGGATCCGACATTGGCCGCGACCGCCGCCTTGGGCCGGATGTCTTCCCAGCTTTCCTTGTCGACGCGCACTTCGACGCCGGTCGCCTCGGTGAATTTCTTGGTGTTGGCGAGCCACTGCTCCTCATCGCCTTTGACGAAGGGCGACCAGCGCAGCAGCCTGAGGCTCGCCCCTTCCTCGGGCTTGAAGGAGAGCTCCTGGGCACGGGCTCTCGGAATGAGCAGGGAAGGCGCCATGAGACCGGCGGAAGCGCCGGCGGTGGTCTTGAGCAAGTCGCGTCTGGTGAAACCCATCTTCTCCTCCTGTCTGGTCTTTGCTTATGAAATGCGCTGTCCGCTTTCCCCATCGAAGAGATGGATGGTGCCTGGCTGCGGTGTCAGCGTGATCGTGTCGCCGGGCGTGAATTTGTGTCTTTCGCGGAACACCGCGACGATCTCCTCGCCGGTGGCGACGCGGGCATTGACCTGGACTTCCGAGCCGGTCGGCTCGACCACCACGACATCCGCCCGGATGCCGTGGGGCCCCAGCATCAGATGCTCCGGACGGACGCCGAGGACGAGCGGATGGCCGGGCGCCAGGCCGGCCGGCGCCGCGATGGCGATGCTGACGCCGCCTTCCGCCTCGAAGCTGGCCGAGGCGCCTGTGCCGGCGCGCCGGCCGGAAATGAAATTCATCGCCGGCGAGCCGATGAAGCCGGCGACGAAGCGGTTCTGCGGCTTGTCATAGAGATCGAGCGGCGCGCCGATCTGCTCGATGCGGCCGTCATTCATCACCACGATCTTGTCGGCCATGGTCATCGCCTCGATCTGGTCATGCGTGACATAAACCGTCGTCGTCTTCAGGCGCTGATGCAGCTGCTTGACTTCCGCCCGCATGGCGACGCGCAATTTGGCGTCGAGATTGGACAGCGGCTCGTCGAACAGGAAGACCTTGGGATTGCGCACGATGGCGCGGCCCATGGCGACGCGCTGGCGCTGGCCGCCCGACAGCTGGCGCGGATAGCGGTCGAGATAGGGCGCCAGCCCCAATATGTCGGCCGCCTGGCGCACCTTCCGGTCCGTCTCGGCCTGGGGCGCATTCTTGAGCTTGAGCGAGAAGCCCATATTCTCGGCGACCGTCATATGCGGGTAGAGCGCATAGTTCTGGAACACCATGGCGATGTCGCGCTCTTTCGGCGCCACGTCATTGACGACGCGCTTGTCGATGGCGATCTCGCCGCCGGTGATGCTTTCGAGGCCGGCGATCATGCGCAGCAAGGTCGACTTGCCGCAGCCCGACGGGCCGACCAGAACGACGAATTCGCCATCCGCGATATCGACGCTCACCCCGTGCAGGACCTGCGCCGTGCCATAGGCCTTACGCGCATCACGAATCTCGACCTCGGCCATGTCTTCCGTGATCCTCCCACCGCGCACTTCGCGTCTTTGTGCTTTATGTGCGAAACAGGAACGATACGAACGCCACCGGGCGGGTGCAAGCCAAGATGGCCGCATTCGACGAAAGACTAATGCCGTTACGCGATGAGGCGCTGGTCAAATTTTAGGCAAACACGGCGGTTTTGTATGATAATATTCAGCGAAGCGCCGCCCAGCCGTCTCTCAGCTCCGGCGCGGTGAGGAGCGTGACGCCGCAGCGGCGCAGGATGTCGGCCGTCACGCCGACGAGCTCGGCATTGCTCGCCGCGGTCGTCCCGTCGGGTAGCTGCAGATTGTTCTCGAAGCCGACGCGCACATGTCCGCCGAGCAGCGCGCCGGCCGTCACCGCCGCCGCTTCATGCCGGCCGAAGGCGCAGGTCGTCCAATGGCGGAAGCGCGGCGCATCCGGTGCGATAAACGCAATGAGGTCGGAGGGATGTGACAACTGGCCCGGGCTGTACCGGCCGAGCACATAGAGCACCGGCACGTCCTGCCAGGGGATCATGCCGCGTTCCCGCATCTGCGCGAGACGCACGGCTTCCTCGGGCGAATAGAGGATGATCTGCGGCATGATCTTCTCGCGCCTGAGCCACAGAAGGAAGGTGGCGAAGTCCGGCTCGGAAGCCGCATCGGGCGCGAGCTCGCGCAGCGCCAGCGACACCGCTTCGGGGCGGACCGCCTTGGTGACGGCCATTTGTTCAGCCGGTGCATAGAGCCCGAGCGCTTCCGTGGTGATTTGAAGGGCGAGCCGGTCGCCGGTTGCCGCTGCGATGGCGCCGAGCGCCTGCCGGTAGGCATCGGCATCGAGAAGATGGCGGCCGTCTCCGTCGCGGACATGGAGATGGAGCATCGCGGCGCCGCTCGCCAGGCATTCCGCGGCGACCCGCGCCAGCTCGCCGGCGGTCAGTGGCAGGGCCGGGTGATCGGCCTTGCCGCGCCGCCCGCCATTGGGCGCGTTGGTGATCGATACGGGCGGCAAGGCTGTGGGGTTTTCGGCCATTCTTCCTCCGGATGAGCCGGATGTATCATCAAACTCACCGATGGAATAATCGTTGCGGAGGGACGGAGAGCGCGGCTTCCTTACAATCCCGTCCGCGGCCTGACATCGCTGCCGTCGCTGAAACGCGAGAAGCGGAAGGGTTCGGGATCGACCACCGGCTTCTCGCCGGTCACCATCTGCGCGGTGAGCAGTCCGGCGCCGGGTCCGATGCCGAAGCCATGGCCGGAATAGCCGGTCGAAATGTAAAAGCCCGGAAGTCCGGCGGCGCCGGAGATCACCGGCAATATATCCGGCGTCGCGTCGATCAAGCCGCCCCAGCTCGCTTGCGTCGGCACATTTTTGAACGCCGGAAAGCTGGCTTCGAGATTCCGCCGCGCCCGCGCCAGATCATGCGGCGAAGGTGCCGGATCGAGCACGCGCCGGCGCTCGAAGGGCGAGGGCGCGTCCTTGGTCCAGTAGCGCCCGTAGCCTGCTTCCTCGAAGAAGCTCTTGCCGCCGCGCAATTCGATGCCGCTCCATTCCATCCGGAGCAGCGGCAGGAAATCGCGGAAATAGCGGAAGCTGTCGGGGACGATATCGGCGATCACGCTGCCATGCGACACCGTATAGCCGCCATCGAGCCTCTTGCGCAGCGACAGGCCAGGTCCCCAGGCGGCGGGTCCGGGGCCTTTGTCGGTGGGCGCGGTGCGCAGCACCGAGGCGAGAACCTTCAGCTGCGGCAGGCGCAGATTCAGGCTCTTGCAGAAAAGTGACGACCACACGCCGCCCGCCAGCACCACGCTGGAGCAGGCGACGCGGCCTTTCTCGGTGACGATGCCGGAAACGCGTCCGGCGCTCACATCGATCGAGCGCGCCGCGCAGTTGGTCATGATCGAGGCGCCGCGCCGGCGCGCCGCATGCGCCAGGGCCGGCGCCGCCATATGCGGCTCGGCCACGCCGTCATCGGGGGTGAAGAGGGCGCCCGCCCATTGTCCGGCGGCCCCGCTGAGCGTTTCGTTGACTTGGGTGCCGCGCAAAATGCGCGACGACACATTGTAGGCTTGCGCCTGGGCGAGCCACGCCTCGCGCTTCGCCAGCGTCTTCGCATCCGGACAGATATAAAGGGTGCCGGTCTGCTTGAATCCGGTCTCGGCGCCGATGCGCGCCGACAATCCGCGCCACAGGCGTAAGGATTCCTGCGCCAGCGGCATCTCGCGCAGGTCGCGCCCCATGGTCCGGCACCAGCCCCAATTGCGGCCCGACTGCTCGGCCCCGATCTCGCCCTTCTCGCAGAGCAGCACCGACACGCCCTTCTCGGCCAGGAAATACGCGGTGGCGGCGCCGATGATGCCGCCGCCGATGACCGCCACATCGGTGCGCTTCGGCGGCGTTGCGTCGGAGGCGACGGGATCGAGTAATATCGGCATGGTCAGACGCGGATCAGATCGACGTCGCCGGCGCCCGCCAGCATTTCGAGCTCATCCTCTTTCAGCAGATAGGTGCCGCCCTGCACGACGCCGAGTTCCTCGTCGGGAAGCTCGAGGCAGGAATGCAGCACGAAGACCATGCCGGGCTGGAGCACGCGGTCGAAGCCGCGGCTGATCTGCAGGGTCTCGAGCCAGATCGGCGGATAGGCGATGCCGAGCCCATAGCCGAAGCGCATCATCGCGGCATGCTCGAGTCCATGCTGGCGCAGCGGCTCGAGCGAGGCTTCCTCGATCGCATCGACGCGGGCGCCCGGCCTGGTCGCGGCGAGCCCGGCTTTGAGCGATTCGAGCGCGATGTCATAAAGCTCGACGGCGCGCTTCGGCGGCGCGCCGACGCCGAGCGTCTGCAACGCGGCGGCGTGATAGCGGTTGCTGACGCCGGCGAATTCGACATGGACGAGGTCGCCGGGCTCGATCTTCTTCGGCCGCGGCGCCGCATGGCCGCCGGCCGAGCGCCAGCCGCTCGCGAGCTCCGTCGGGATTGCCCAATAGTCGCTTCCCGCCCGCCGCATGGCGCCTTCGATCTCGGCGGCGAGCTCGATCTCGCTGATGCCGGCCTTCAGCGTGCGCTTCGCGGCGGTGAGGCCGATCTGCGCGAATTTGCCGGCGGCGCGCAGCATGTCGATCTCGGCCGGCGATTTGGCGAGGCGCAGATCGCCGAAGAGATCGGTCGCGTCGGTGAGGTCGAATTTGGGCAGCGCGTCTTTCAGTGTGAGCGCCATGCCGTGCGGCAGCGCATAGGACTGGAATTCGATGCCGAGCCGGCCGCCGGTCAGGCCCTTCTCCTTCAGCACTTTCTTCACGAGGTCAGGAACGCTGTCGGTATGGAGATGATAGGTGCGGATGTCCTGGACCCAGGTCGTCTCGCGCGCCAGCGCCAGATCGACATTGCGCAGGATCAGCGTCGGGGCGTCTTCCTTGGCGGTGAAGACGAGGAATTGCGGGCTGTTGACGCCTACCCAGGTCTCATAGCCGCCGACATAATAGACATTCTCCGGCGCCACCATCAGGCAGGCATCGAGCTTGGCGCTTTTCAGCGCGGCGCGGGCGCGGCTGAAGCGCTCTTTATGTTCGTCGATGGAGAAGACGGCGGATTTGGCGTGCATCATGGCCCCTATGGATGAAGAATCAGGATTTCTGCGGCTTGTCGCCGCGCGCCGAAGCCAGCGCGACCATGGCGAGAAGGAAGGTGATGAGGATGAGGATGGTGGAAATGGCGGCGATCGCCGGGCTCACCTGATCGCGGAGCGAGGTGAACATCTTGCGGGTCAGGGTCGAAGACGGCCCGCGCGACACGAAGAGCGCCACCACCACCTCGTCGAAGGAGGTGATGAAGGCGAACAGCGCCGCCGACATCACCGAGGGGCGGATCTGCGGCAGCGTCACCGTCATGAAGGCTTTGAGCCGCGAGGCGCCGAGCGAGCGGGCGACGAGCTCCTGATTGGGATCGAAACGCTGCAGCCCGGCGCTCACCACCACGATGACGAAAGGCAGCGCCAGCACGCTATGGGCGAGCACCAGGCCGGTCAGCGTGTTGACGAGGTTGAGCCGGGCGAAGAGATAGAACACGCCGATGGCGACGATGATCACCGGCACGATCAGCGGAACGATGAGCGCCGAGCGCACCAGCCTGGCGATGCCCATCTCGGAGTATTGCAGGCCGTAGGAGGCGGCGATGCCGAGCGGGGTCGCGACCAGAACGGTGAGCACCGCCGCTTTCAGCGAGATGATCGCCGCGCCCGTCCATTCGGCGCTGTTGACGAGGCTCTGATACCAGCGCAGCGACAGCGCGCTCGGCGGGAATTCGAGGAACTCCGACGGCGAGAAGGACATCGGAATGACGACCAGGATGGGCGCCAAAAGGAAGATCGCGACCGCCAGGCAATAGAGATAGAGCCACAGGCGGCGCCAGTGATTGACGGTCGGATCCGAGTCCATGTCCATCATCACGACCTGCCCATCAGCCGGTCGACCGGCACGATCATCTGGATCGCCTTGAAGAGGAGCAGCGTCACCACCAGCAGCACGACGCCGAGGGCGGAAGCCGCACCCCAGTCGGAATAGATGGTGGCGTTCTCCAGGATCTTCATCGAGACGAGATTGATGCGCCCCCCGCCCAGCACTTGCGGCGTGATGTAGAAGCCGAGGCAATAGATGAAGACGAGCAGGCTGCCGGCGATGAGACCGGGCAGCGACAGCGGCGCGAAGATGGTGAAGAACGCCTTGCGGCGCGGGGCGCCGAGGCTGATCGCGGCGCGCATCAGGCCGGGATCGATCGCGCGCATGGTGGCATAGAGCGGCAGCACCATGAAAGGCAGCATGATATGCACCATGCCGATCACCACGCCCGACATGTTGTAGACCAGGTTCAACGGCTCATCGATGATGCCGAGCGACATCAGCATCGAATTGACGAGGCCCTTGCGCTGCAGCAGCACCAGCCAGGCATAGGTGCGCACCAGCAGCGACGTCCAGAACGGCAGCAGCACCACGGTGAGGCCGATGATGGCAAGGCGGCGCGGCAGTTGCGACAGGAGGTAGGCGAGCGGATAGCCCAGCACCACGGTGAGGACGGTGACCAGGAAGCTCGACCAGAAGGTGACGCGGAAGATCTCGAAATAGGCCTGATTCTGCCACAGCCTGGCATAGTTGGCGAAGGTGAAGCCGTCCTTGTCCATGAAGGAGAGGAAGAACAGCCAGCCGACCGGAATGAGCAGCACGATGAGGACGAGAAGGAAGGCCGGGCTCGACAGCGCCAGGAGCCGCCAGCGCTGGCGCCGGGCATCGCCCTCCATCGCCTCGGCCGCATGCGGCGTCATCACGCGGCCTCTTCCGGCACGATCAGCGTGTCCTGCGCATGAAGCCCTACTTCCACCGGCTCGTTGCGCCGCGGCAGCGCCGCGAGGCTCTGCTGATCGGTGGGCTGGCGCAGGAACAAGGTCTCACCGCCTTCGAGCCGGACCGACAGCAGCACGCTTTCGCCCTGATAGACGATGTCGTCGAGCGTGCCGGCGAAGCGGTTCCAGCCCGCGTCTTCCGTCTTGCCGAGAAGGCGGATCTTTTCCGGCCGGAGCACGATATAGGAGGCGTTCTCTTTCGGCCTCTCCTCGGTCTTCACCGCGCGGCCGCGGAAAGTCGGCTGCCTCTCGCCGGCATCGAGCGGCAGCAGCGTCGCATCGCCGATGAACTCGGCGACGAAGCGGCTGGCCGGCTTCTCATAAAGCGCCTTGGGCGCGCCGAGCTGGGCGAAGCGGCCGTGATTGATGACGGCGATGCGGTCCGACATGGTCAGCGCCTCGCGCTGGTCATGCGTCACATAGATGGTGGTGACGCCGAGCGTCTCATGCAGGCGGCGGATCTCGATCTGCATATGCTCGCGCAATTTCTTGTCGAGGGCCGAGAGCGGCTCGTCCATGAGCAGCACGCTCGGCTCGAAGACGACGGCGCGGGCGAGCGCCACGCGCTGGCGCTGGCCGCCCGAGAGCTGGTGGATGGAGCGGTCGCCGAAGCCGTCGAGCTTCACGAGCGCCAGCGCCCATTGCACGCGCTTGTCGATTTCGGCCTTGCCGACAGCGCGCAGCTTCAGCGGATAGGCGACATTCTGCGCCACGGTCATATGCGGGAAGAGTGCGTAATTCTGGAAGACGACGCCGATATTGCGCCGATGCGGCTCGAGCCGCGTGACGTCGGTGGCGCCGAACTGCAGCAGACCGGAATCGGGCCGGATGAAGCCGGCGATCGCCATCAGCAATGTCGACTTGCCCGAGCCCGACGGCCCGAGCAGCGTCAGGAACTCGCCGCCTGCGATGTCGAGGTCGAGGGAATCGAGGGCGCGGTAGGACCCATAGGTCTTGACCAGCTGCCTGATCGTGATCGGAACGCCGGATTTTTGCGTAGTGCTGGTCACTGCTTCCGAACTTTCCCCCTCTCCCGCTTGCGGGAGAGGGTGCCCGACAGGGCGGGTGAGGGTGTTGGTTCAGTACATGCTGCGCGAAGGACACCCTCATCCGGCCTTCGGCCACCTTCTCCCGCGCGCGGGAGAAGGGGAGGTATTTGAGAGGGCGTCAGTCGCAGTTCACTGATTGATGAACTTCGCCCACCGGTCGCGGGCTTCCTGTCCATGTTCGCCCCACCAGTCGCCACGCACGATCGCCTGCTTGGCGGCATTTTCCGGCGCCGTGTTCAGCGTCTTGGCGAGTTCCGGCGGAATCTTGCCGGTGTCGTAGGATTTGGAGTTGGCCGGACCGTAATCGATATATTGCGGGATATTGGCGAGGATCTCGGGCGACACCGCCTTGGCCAGCGCCTTCATCGCCAGGTCCTTGTTCTTCACCCCCTTGGGGATCGCCAGGCAGTCGGCGATGAGCAGTCCCTGATTGAAGGTGAATTTGTATTTGGCGCCCGCCGCGATCGCCGCGCTGATGCGCCCGTTCCAGGCGCCGATCATGTCGACTTCACCGTCGGCCACGAGCTGTGCCGCCTGCGCGCCCGACGACCACCAGACCGAGATGCTCGGCTTGATCTTCTCGAGGCTCTTGAAGGCGCGGTCGAGATCGAGCGGATAGAGCTTTGCCGGCTCGACGCCGTCGGCGAGAAGGGCAGCCTCCAGCACTTCCGCCGGATCGTTGCGCAGCGAGCGCCGGCCGGGGAATTTCTCGACATTCCAGAAATCGGCCCAGCTCTGCGGTCCGGCATCGCCGAATTTCTCGGTGCTCCAGCCGATCACATTGGAATAATAGTTGAAGGCGATATAGGTCGGCTGCACCACGACGGGGTCGAAGCCTTCCGACTTCACCACGTTGTAGTCGATCGTCTCGAACAGGCCTTCGGTCTGGCCCTGGGCGCAGCCGTCGATGGTGAGCTCGGTGATGTCCCACAGCACGCTGTTGGCGGTCACCTGGGCGCGCACATCGGCGAGGCCGTTGGTCGAATCCTCGAGGATGGTGATGCCGAGCTCCTTGGCGGTCGGCTGCCAGATCGCTTTCGAGATCGCTTCCTGGTAGTTGCCGCCCCAGGACGAGATGGTGATCTGATCGGCGGCGAGCGCCGAGGTGGCGAGCAGCGCGCTGATCGCGACGGGCAAGGCGAAGCGCCCGAATTTCCTGGCACGATGACGGTTTAGGCAAATCGGCATGGTCCACTCCCTCCGTGGTTCTTGGATTTTTGGGCCTTGCGGACGTATCCTTCAGGCAAGGCGTGCAATCGGAAAATAGAGAGCAGGACAAGCAGGTCAATTGCTATATTGTCCTGCGACATAAGAGCTTTGATTCACTTGGCCTTCTGGACATTGTATGGCGCGCGGATTAGCCTGCGCACCCTTTCCACCTTCGGACGGCGCCTATTGTGTGGGTTCCTGATTACAGATCGAGACCGGGCCGCATCTATGTCGCCATCGCCGATGCGATGGCCGACGATGTCACCGCCGGCAAATTGCGCCCGGGCGACCGGCTGCCCACCCATCGCGAGCTCGCCTGGCGTCTGCAGCTGTCGGTCTCGACCGTCAGCAAGGCCTATGCGCTGGCGGCGCGCCGTCATCTGATCGAGGGCGAGGTCGGGCGCGGCACCTTCATCTCATCCCGCGCCTCCGACATTTCGCGCCTCGAGCCCAATCGCGCCCAGAGCGATCTCATCGACCTCACCTTCAATTGCCCGGTGCAATTGCCGGCGCAGGAGCAGGCGATGGGCGTGGCCATGCGGGCGATCGCCGACGGTCCGCGCCTGCCGTTGCTTTTGCCCTATCATCGCGACTGGGTCGGCATGCCCGAGCATCGCGAAGCCGCCGCGCGCTGGCTCGCTGCCCGCGGAGTCACGGCCTTCGCCGACGACATCGTCATCGTGAATGGCGGCCAGCAGGGCGTATCGGTCATTCTCTCGGCGTTGATCCAGCCCGGCGAGACCATCGCCGCCGAGGAGCTTACCGATCCCGGCATCAAGTTTCTCGCCGCCAACCGGCATCTCACCTTGCGCGGGCTTCCGATCGATGCGGAAGGTCTCATCCCGGAAGCCTTCGAGGCGGCCTGCCGAAGCGGACCGTTGCGCGCGCTGATCTGCTGTCCCAATCATCAGAGCCCGACCCTGGCGGTGATGCCGGTCGAACGCCGCAGGGCCATTGCCGAGATTGCGGTGCGGCACGATGTGATCGTCATCGAGGACGATGTCTATGGCGGCTTCATCGACCAGGCGCTGCCCTCGATCGCGAGCTTCGCGCCCGAGCACAGCTATTATGTGACGAGCCTGTCGAAGATCGTCTGCCCGGGCCTGCGCATCGGCTACATCGCCACACCGCCGGGCCGCGCCAAGGACCTGATCCCCGGTCTCGGCGCCACGACCTGGATGGCTTCGTCTCTGTCGGCCGAGATCGCTTATCGCTGGATCGAGGACGGCACCGCCGAAAAGCTGGCGCAGTTGCAGCGCGACGAGTTGCGCAAGCGCCAGTTATTGGCGGCTCAGTCGCTCGCCGGCCAGTCTTTCCGCTCGCTGCCCACCGGCCTGCATCTGTGGCTGGAGCTTCCCGAGACCTGGCGCGCCGAAAGCTTCGTCGCGCAGATCCGCACCCAAGGCGTCGCCGTCACGCCGGCGGAAGCCTTCGTCGTCGGCCACGGCCCCTCGCGCCACGCCATCCGCGTGAGCCTCGGCGGCGCCACCGCGTCGCGCACCGAGCTGCAGAAAGGCCTCGACATCCTCGCCGGCCTGCTGCGCGGCCGCCCGGCGGCGTCTTACGTGGTGCTGTAGAAACCACCTTCACTCGCGTCATGCCGGCGAAAGCCGGGACCCATTGAATAAGCGCAAGCGGGCGGCGCTGCCCGCGTTTCACCAATTTATTGGATCCCGGCTTGCGCCGGGATGACGATATGAGAGGCCATATCTCCCGGCACAATTTGCGTTGTGTGTAGCAACGCTCTCTCAGTTCGTCATCCCGGCGAAAGCCGGGAACCATTGAATAAGCGCAAGCGGGCGGCGCTCCCCGCGTTTCACCAATTTATTGGATCCCGGCTTGCGCCGGGATGACGATATGAGAGGCCGTATCTCTCGGCACAATTTGCGTTGTGTTGTGGCGACGCTCCCTCAGTTCGTCATCCCGGCGAAAGCCGGGATCCATTGAATAAGCGCAAGTGGGCGCGCAATGCTCGCGTCTCAAGGATCTATTGGATTCCGCCTTTCGCCGGGACGGCCATGTGGCTGACCAGCTTTCCCTTGAACTCCTGCAGGAACTCTCCGAACCATGGCCAGGCATCGGTGCGGGCGCTGTTGCGGCCGAGATAGATGGTGCGGCTGAAGCGCGGCGCGCCGTCGACTTCGAAGAGCTTGCCCGCTTCGATCTCAGGGCGTGCCACGCGATAGGGCAGATAGGCCGAGCCGCCGCAGCTCAGTATGTGATCGAGCGCCTGGACGCTGCTCGAGAAGGTGACGATGGCCGTCTCGTCGACCGGAAAGGCTTCCGTATGCTGGCGGCGGAAATCCTCGCCGAGATCGACATAGACATAGAGCGGATCCCAGCGCATCAGGCCGCGTTTCACCGTGGCGACCTCGATGAACATGTCCTCGCCGACGATGTCGACGGAAAAGGCGCCGGCGGGCGGCGTGTAGGAAAGGACGATATCGACCATGGCGCGCCCCGGCTGGTCCTCGACGCTGATGGCGATCATAGGGCGTGCCTGGCGCAGATCCCTCACCCACAGTTCGGCGACGCCCGTCCATAATTGCGGGTCGCAGGCGAGCGCCAGGACGTCCTCGAAGCCGCGCGGCAGCGACGTCTCGTAGCGCGCCTGCCGCCACACCTGCATCAGCACCTCGGCATGGCGCAGGAACTTGGCCCCCGCCGGCGTGAGTTCGGTCCCCGATTTGTTGCGGTGAAGGAGCTTCTGGCCGATCAGGCTCTCCAGCGCGTCGATACGCGCCGTCACCGTCGACTGGGTGACATTGAGCTTCGCCGCCGTGCGGTTGAGATTGCCGGTCTCCACCGCCGCGACGAAGGTCTGAACATGGGTCAAATTCATCGGATATTTCCCATCGGTTCGGATTTCTCGAACTTTCTGGCCAAGTTAATTCGTTTTACAAGATATTACCTCGCGCCGATAGTGGCCGCCATGACCTGCAGCCCTGATGATTTCCGTTCCGCCATGCGCCGCTTCCCGGCCGGCGTGGCGGTCGTCGCGGCGGGATCGGCGCCGCGGCGCGCCGGCATGACCGCGACGGCGATCTGCTCGCTCTCGGCCGAGCCGCCGCAAGTGCTGGCCTGCCTCAACCGCCGCAGCACCACCTGCCGTACGGTGGAAGAGGCGCGCTGCTTCTCGATCAATCTCCTCGCCACCAGCCAGTTGCCGCTCGCCCGCATCTTTGCCGGTTTCGACGGCGGCATCCCGGCCGAGCGGAAATTCGAGACGGGTCTGTGGCGCACCGGCGTCACCGGCGCGCCCATTCTCGAGGATGCGGTGCTCACGCTTGAATGCGCGCTGGTCACCGCCCATCCGGCGAGCACCCACAACATCGTCATCGGCGAGGTCATGTGCATCACCGGCGAGGTCGCCGAGGACGCCTTGATCTATCGCAGCGGCGTCTTCGGCCGCTGGACCGGCCTTGCCGCGGCGCAACCCCATCTCTCCTGAAGCAACGGGATCCATCGTGGAATTCAATCACTTCCTCTCGGCCTATTATCCCGACAAGACCTATGGCGGCGACCGGCTCTATGCCGACATGATCGAGCAGGCGAAGCTTGCCGAGCGCCTCGGCTATCGCGGGGTCACCATCCCCGAGCATCACCTGATCAACATCCTTCTGGTGCCCGATCCGTTGCAGATGGCGGTGAAGGTCGCATCGGTGACGAAGCGTATCGAGGTCGTCACCTCGGTCTCCGTTCTGCCCCTGCACGACATGCGCATCTTCGCCGGCCAGGCGATCCAGGCCGACATTCTATGTGAAGGCCGCCTGATCCTCGGCGTCGGGCGCGGCGCCTTCGCCTATGAAATGGCGCGCATGGGCGTGCCGATCGAGATCTCGCGCGAGAAATTCGATGAATCGCTCAATCTGCTGATGGCGCTCTTCGCCGGCGAGGAAGTCTCCTGGGACGGCAAATATTACAAGTTCGATCCGATCACCGTGATGCCGCGGCCGGTATCGAAGGCGCGGCCGCAGTTGATGGTGGCGGCGCTGGTGCCGGACGGCATCTATGCCTCGACGAAGCGCGGCTTCCATATCCAGACGACGCCGCTCGACGCCACCTTCGAGAAGATGAAGGCGCAGGTCGGCGCCTTCCATCGCGGCAAGGCCGAGCTCGGCAAGGACGGCGAGCATCTGCGCCTCGCTCTGTCGCGCGTCTGCCTCCTGGCCAAGGACGACGCCGATGCCGAACATAAGTTGAAGCTCGCCTACGATTATTACAGCCGCTTCAACAATGTCTTCATCGGGCCCGGCATCGTCGAGCACGGCCAGATCGCACCCCTTCCGCAGAAGCAGACGATCGAGCAATTGTCGCAGAACTTGATTATCTGCACCAAATCGGAAATGGTCGACCGGATCGCCCAATATGCCGAGCTCGGCATTGACGATTTCATCATGAATGTGAATATCGGCCATACGCAGAGCGAGGCGCTGGACGCCATGCACCGCTTTGCCGAATTTATCATGCCGCATATACCTAAAACCGCAGCAAATCGCGCAGCATAAGGACCCGAAATGCCCGTCATCCGTGTTGAAATGTTCAAAGGCCGCACCGTCGATCAGAAGCGCGCTCTGGTGAAGGAATTGACCGATGCCTTCATCCGCACCTGCGGCGGCACGCCGGAAAGCGTGCAGATCGTCATCGCCGATGTCGCCAAGGAAGATTGGGGCGGCGCCGGCATTCTGATGTCCGACAAATATCCCGACAAGAAATAGGGCGAAGCGTCATTATGGCGAAACCGGTCAGATCGGCATTTTCGGTCGAGGGCGAAGGCCCGCCTCTGTTCATGATCCACGGCATCGGCGCCTCGCGCCAGTCCTGGGACGGCCTCGTCAAGCTGCTGCGCGACCGTTACCGCTGCATCTCCTATGACCTGCGCGGCCATGGCCGATCGCCGATGGTGCCGGTGCCATTCGGCCTCGACGACCTGGTCGACGATCTCGAGGCCCTGCGCGCCGAGCTCGGCATCGAGCGCGCCCATTTCATCGGCCATTCGCTGGGCGGCATGATCGGCCCGGCCTATGCGCGCCGTTATCCGCAGCATGTCATCTCGCTGGGGCTGCTCAGCACCGCGGCCGGACGCACGGCGGATGACAGCGCCAAGGTCAAGGGCGTCGTCGCGGCGATGGAGCAGAAGGGCATACCGCCCGTTCTCGAGACGCTGAAGGACCGCTGGTTCACGCCGGAATTCGGACAGAGGCGGCCGGACGTCATCGCCAATCGCCTGAAGCAGGTGATCGAGACCGACGCGGGCATCTTCCTCAATGTCTTCCATATTTATGCCGAGACCGAGATGGCGCCCTGGCTTCACGAAGTGAAGAGCCCATCCTTGGTGTTGACCGGCGAATTCGACGGCGGCTGCCCGCCGCGCCTCAATGAATTCATCGCCGGTGAGCTCGACAATTCCGAGCTCGTCATCCTCGAAGGCCTGCGCCATGCCATTCTGCTCGAGGCGCCGGAGCGCGTCGCGGGTCCGGTCGGCGCCTTCCTGGGCCGGCACGCGTCAGAATAAATCCGTTCTTGCCGTCGCGTGGCGGATCGTGAGGGGTTCGGCGCGGCCGTTGAGCGTGACCTCGAGAGTGGCGGCGAAGCGCTCGAGCAATCTTTCGCGCGGATTCATCGCTTCGACCAGCCGGTAGAGCCGGTCCGAGACGACGATGTCGGCGCCGATGAGCCGAGTCTGCCGTTCGAGCCGGCTGGCGATGTTCACCGTGTCGCCGAATACGCTGGCGCCGCCGCCATAGCCGCCGAGCGGGCGGCCGAGCATCACGGGTCCGGCATGAATGCCGATGCCGATCTTGACCGCCTCGAGGCCGTTGCGCTGCCGCCAGCCGTTCCAGGACGCGATCTCGGCATGCAGAGCGAAGCCGCAGCGCAGCGCCTTGAGCGCCTGGATGCCGAGCGGCGCCTCGTGCTTCCACACCGCCAGCACCTCATCGCCGAAGTGATCGACGAAATCGGCGCGCTCCGCGGTGATGGCGCGTCCGGCGTGGCGATAGAACTCGCAGAGCAGCAGGAAGACCTCCTCGGGATCCAGACGCTCGCAGTGCTCCGTATACCCTACGATATCGGCGAACAGCGCCACCGCGGCGGTGGCGCGCGGCAGCCTGAGGCCCGGCATGAAGTGGCCATTGGCAGGGGCCTGGACGGTTTCGGCGGCAGAGTGCTGATACATGGTGATGGCCCGATCTGTTGTGTCGGGGGCTATATGGAGGCGGCGCGTCGCGGAAGTTGGGCGCAAAAGGGCCTGATCTGCCTTGATCTGTCACAGCCCCGGCTTCCGCCATAGTTTGATACACTTTTCACGCGAGTGTGAGCTTTACTTCACCTCGGGGGAGTGTAGACCTCCAGCCATGAACGCGACGCCTCATATCGCGGTCGTCGACGATCACCGCGACATACGCGACCTGGTGGGAAAGTATCTCACCCGGCACGGCTATCGCGTCACCATCGCAGAAAGCGCCCAGGCGCTGCGCCGGCTGCTCGACCGGAGCGCCTTCGATCTCGTCGTGCTCGACATCATGATGCCGGGCGAGGACGGACTGTCGCTTTGCCACCACTTGCGCGACACCACCGACATTCCCGTCATCCTCCTCACCGCCATGACCGAGGAGACCGACCGCATCATCGGCCTCGAGCTCGGCGCCGATGATTATCTCGGCAAGCCCTTCAATCCGCGCGAGCTGCTGGCCCGCATCAAGGCGGTGCTGCGCCGCGTCCACAGCCTGCCGCCGCAGCGCGGCCGCGCGACGGCACAGCAGCTCAAGTTCGACCGCTGGCTTCTCGACGGCGCCCGTCGCGAGCTGATCGGCGCCGATGGCGTCGCGGTGGCGCTCTCGACCGCCGAATACCGGCTGCTCTGCGCCTTTCTCGATCATGCCGGCATGGTGCTGACGCGCGACCAGCTGCTCGACCTCACCGTCGGGCGCACCGCCGAGCTTTTCGACCGCAGCATCGACAATCAGGTCTCGCGCCTGCGCAAGAAGATCGAGATCGATCCCAAGACGCCGGCCCTGATCAAGACTCATTGGGGTGGCGGCTATTGCTTCTCCGCCGCGGTCGAGCCGGCATGAAGCTGTTCCGGGACATGAGCATGGCCACGCAGTTCATCTGCCTGGCGGTGTTCGCGCTTCTCCTCTCACAGGCGATCAGCCTGCTGTTCTCGCGTGACGAGCGCGATCAGGCGATCCGCGCCGCCTATCGCGAGGAGCTGATGAGCCGGGCCGAGACCGTCGCGCGCCTCATCGAGACGACGCCGCCATCGCTGGCCGGAGACATTACGCGCGCCAACAACACCCTCAACACGCGCTATTGGGTCTCGGAAGCCGAGCCCGCCGACGCGGCCGCCTGGCGGCGTGACGCCTGGGACCGGCTCGTCCAGCCGTTTTCGACGACGGAGTCGGCCGTCACTGTCGCCAAATCCATCGCCGATGCGTTCCATAAGGATATCAGGGCGATCACGTCGGCGAATTCCACCTGGATCGCGCCTGATCGGGACGAATGGAACTTCCCGCGGCTGGCCAAGGTCATGTGCCTCGACATGAGCGTGCCCGACCGCCTCGACAAGGCCAATGCGATCGGCCTGTCGGTCAAGCTCAGTCCGGGCGGCTGGCTCAACATCGCCTATGCCAAGCCGTGGAAGGAGCGGTTCTGGACATCGCACGCCGTTTCGACCCTCGTCATCACCGCCATCGTTCTCTCGATCATGCTAGGCATCGCGATCCGCGGCATCACCCGGCCGATGCGCCGCATGACCGCCGCCGCCGAGGCGCTTGGCCGCGGCGAAACCGTGACGCCATTGCCCGAGACCGGTCCACGCGACATTCGTCACAGTGCCCAGGCCTTCAACCGGATGCAGGAGCGCCTGACGCGCTTCATCGCCGACCGTACCCGCATGCTGGCCGCCATCGGCCATGATCTGCGCACGCCGATCACCTCGCTCCGGCTGCGCGCCGAATTCGTGAATGATGACGAGATTCGTGAAAGGATGCTGGGCACGATCGACGAGATGCAGAAGATGACCGAGGCGACATTGTCCTTCGCGCGCGAGGACTCCGCCGCCGAGGAGACGCGCTCCGTCGACCTGACGGCGCTGATCCAGTCGCTTTCTGACGATCTCGCCGATATGGGCCACGACGTCAGCTTCAACAACGGCCTTAAGATCAGCTATCGCTGCCGCCCCGATGCGCTGCGCCGCGCCTTGCGCAATCTGGTCGAGAACGCCACCCGCTACGGCAAGCGCGCCCGCATCAGCATGGCGATGCAGGCCGACGGCATCGACATCATTATCGAGGATGACGGTCCGGGCATCCCGGCCAACATGGCCGAACAGGTCTTCATGCCCTTCTTCCGCCTGGAGGATTCGCGCAATCAGGAGACGGGCGGCGTTGGTCTGGGCCTTTCCATCGCGCGCAACATCATCCGCAACCATGGCGGCGATATCCGGCTCGTCAATCACGCCGGCGGGCTGCGGGCGATCGTCAGCCTGCCGCTGATCGACAGGCGCAGCCGTCTGCGCGACGCGGCGTGAGGCTTCATGCCGCGAGTTCGGCGCCGATCCGCAGCAACTCGTCGAGAAGGAGATTGAGATCGCTCGTGCGGGTGCGGTGATTATTGATCGCCACGCGCAGGCAGTGGCGGCCGTGCAGCGTCGTGTCGGACAGGGTCGCGATGCCTTGCTCCTGCAGCCGCAGCATGATCTCGACATTGAGCGCCTTCAACGCGTCCTCGCTCTTCATTTGTTTCGGCCGGCAGCGGAAGCAGACGATATTGATCGTCGTAGGCGAGACGAGCTCCAGTCGCGGCTCCGCGGCGATGCGCCGGCTCAGATATTGTCCCTGGACGATGGCCTGGTCGATGAGGCGGCCGAATTTCTCGATGCCGTGCTCCTTGAGCGCCAGCCAGATCTTGAGCGCCCGGAAGCCGCGTGAGGTCTGCAGGCCATATTCATGCAGCCATGGGCCAGAGGCGAGGCCGCGCGGCGCGCTTTCGAGATATTCCGGCGTGACGGCGAAGGCGGCGCGATGCGCCGTCGCGTTCTTGAACAGCACGCAACCCGCCTCGAAGGGCGCATGCAGGCCCTTATGCGGATCGAAGGCGAGCGACTGGGCGCGCTCGAGCCCGGAAACGCGCCAGGCATTTTCGGGCGCGATCGCCAGCAGCGCGCCGATGCAGCCATCGACATGGAACCAGAGATCTTCCGCCTGGGCGAGATCGGCAAGCGCGTGAAGATCGTCGATGGCGCCGGTATTGACGGTGCCGGCGGTGGCGATGAGGCAGGCGGGCTTGAAACCCTTGGCGCGGTCCTTGGCGATCGCCTGGCGCAATGCCGGGATGTCGATTTTGAAGTCAGCGGTCGTGGCGATGCGGCGCAGGGCGCGGTTGCCGAGGCCGAGCGCCTCCAGCGCCTTGCGGTGGCAGCTATGCACCTGGTCCGAGGCATAGAAGCGTAAGGGTTTCTCGATGGCGGCGACGCCATGCTCGCGGATGTCGATGCCGGCCTTGGCGTTGCGCGCCACGGTGAGCGCCAGCAGATTGGCTTCCGACCCGCCGCTCGTCAGCGTGCCGCTGGCGGATGCGGGGAACCCTGTCATTTCCTTGCACCAGCTCAGCACCTGCTGGTCGAGAAGGGCCGCGGCGTGATTGCCGCCGCCCAGATTCGAGCCCTGGATCGCGGCGAGGAAATCGCCGAGCGCGCCGGTATAGTTGCCGGCGCCCATATACCACGACCAGAAGCGCGGATGGTTGTTGCCCATCGGATAGGGCATCAGTTTCTCCGTCACCTCGCGATAGATCCCGTCGATCTCGCCGGGCTTGCGCGGCATTGGGCTCGTGAAGAATGCCTTCACGTCGCCCGGCATGGCGCGCCAGGACGGCCGGTCATGGATGTCGCGCAGATAGGCGACCGAATCATCGACGATGCGATGCGACAGGGCCTTCAGCGTCGCCCAGTCATGCGGGTCGAGCGTCTCCTCGCGCCGTGCCGGGCTTGCGTTGCGCAGTGGTCTCATCTTCGTTTCTTTCCGCGCAACGCGCTCGGACGATTTCATGGAACCTGCTTTTCCGGGTTCTGTTTTTGCTTGAGTGCGGGGCGCGGGAAGAGCATGCCTACGTCGCGGCGATAGGCGCGGTATCGGTCGCCGAAGAGGGCGATGAGGTCGCGCTCCTCGAGGAAGATGCCGATCAGGATGTAGCCCGTGGTCGCCACCGAGAACAGCAGATGGCCGACGGTCATGGTCGGCGCCGCCCAGAAGGCGAGAAGGAAGCCGACATAAAGCGGATGGCGAACCCATTTGTAGAAAAGGGGTGTGCGGAATTCGGGCGCAGGCAATTTCTGGCCGCGCAGCCGCGCCCAGACCTGCTGGAGGCCGAACAGGTCGAAATGGTTGATGAGGAAGGTGCTGAGCAGCAGAACGCCCCAGCCGAGCCAGAAGATTCCGTGCAGGACCGCTATTCCCATGGGATTTTCGACCTGCCAGACGATGTCGGGCATCGGCCGCCACTGCCACAGCAGCAGGGCGAGGACGAGGCTGGCGAACAGCACATAGGTGCTGCGCTCGACCGAATGCGGCACCAGCTTGGTCCATACGCGTTTGAAAGCCGGACGCGCCATGATGCTGTGTTGCGCGGCGAAGAAGCCGAGCAGCAATACATTGACGATGAAGGCCTCGGATATCGGCCCCGCGATGCCGTTGTCGATCGTCTTGGGCACGATGATGTTGCCGATGAAACATATGGCGTAGAGAAACGTGCCGAGGAAAATCGCATAGGCGATGGCGCCGTAGAGAAGGCCGATGAAGCCTGCCATTGTCTGCTCCTGTTGAAAGATGCGCCCTCGCCACGATGATGATAGACTGCAGACGAGGGCGCAGGCGTAGGAGGAGGCGTGGAAACGCTCGTGGAATCCGCTCTACCCGGCGATGATGGGATGAAGATGCTGCGTCTGGGGCTGCTGGGGCCGCTCGCCGTCAGCCGTGATGGCACGCCTTGTTCCTTGCCGGCGTCGCGCAAGCTGCAGGCGCTGCTGGCCTATCTGACGCTGGCGCCGCAGGCCGTCGGCCGGGCGTATCTCTGCGAGCTGCTCTGGGATGTACCTAATGATCCGCGCGGCGAGTTGCGGTGGTGCTTGAGCAAGCTGCGCGCGCTGCTGGATGAGCCGGACCGGAATCGCGTTGTGACGCGCGATGACACGGTGGCGCTCGATCTGGGCGGCTGCGCCGTGGACGTGCTGGAGATCGCCGCGTCTGTCGCGGCGGGACTGGAGAAGCTGGGACGAGCGCGGCTGGCCGGGCTCGCCCGGCTGTTCGCCGGCGATTTCCTCGAAGGACTCGAGATCGACCGTTGCCCCGATTTCGCGGCCTGGCTGATGGGGCAGCGCCGGCGGTTTCGCGCCTGGCATGTGGCGGTGCTCGAACATCTCGTGGCCGGTTCGGACGGAGCGGGTGACGATATCCTCGCCAGTCTCGAAAAATGGATCGCGCTCGCGCCTTTCGACCGGCGCGCCCATATGGGCCTCCTCTCGGCCCTTGCCGCGCGGGGCCGGCTCCAGGAGGCGGATGAGCATCTGGCCGCCACCGCGCGGCGTTTCGAGACCGAGGGGATGGATGTCACACCGCTCCGCGAGGAATGGCGGCGCATCAGGACGGGCGCCTTGCCGTCGGTGCGGCTGTCCGCCTCGACGCCGCCAGAGCCCGATGCTCAACGCCGCCGCGCGCTGGCGATCATGCCCTTCATCGGCGAGACGAAAAGCGACGGCCTCTCCCAGGACATCATCACCAGGCTCGCCAAATTGCGCAGCTTCGCCGTCATCGCCCGCGGCTCCGTCGCCGTCCTGGCGGAGCGCGGCCTGGATCCGGTTGAAGCCGGGCGCCGTCTCGACGCGGATTATGTCGCAAGCGGAACGCTGAGCCGGCGAGCCGGCCGCCTCATCGTGACGGTCGAGCTCGCCGAGACGCGCAATGCCAGGATCGTCTGGACCGAGGTTTTCGACGAGAGCCGCGCGGACACGTTTCTCCTTCTGGAGGAAATCGGCGCGCGCATCGTGCCGGCGATCGCCGGTGAGATCGAGGCCGCCGAGCGCGGCCGAGCGGTGCTGAAGCCGCCCGTCTCGCTCGATGCCTGGGAGGCTTATCATCGCGGCCTCTGGCACATGTATCGCTTCACCAAGGACGAGAACGACCAGGCGCGGCATTTTTTCGAGACGGCGGTGAAGCTCGATCCGGCCTATTCGCGCGCTTATGCCGGTCTCTCTTTCACTCACTGGCAGAGCGCTTTCCAGCACTGGTCCGACCGTAAGACGGAAGGCGAGCTCGCTTACAAGGCGGCGGGCAGCGGGCTCATCGCCGATGAGCATGATCCGGCGGCGCATTGGGCGATGGGCCGGGCGCTGTGGCTCAAAGGCGGTCGCGACGATGCCATGGCCGAGCTGCGCCAGGCAGTGGCGCTGAGCCCGAGCTTCGCGCTTGGTCATTACGCGCTGTCCTTCGTCGGCTGCCAGTCGGGCGATCCGCGCGAGGCGATCGGATCATCCGATCATTCGCGCAGCCTCAGCCCCTTCGATCCTTTGCTTTTCGGCATGCTCGGCACGCGGGCGCTCGCCCATGTGCGTCTGGGTGAGTTCGATGAGGCGGCGGACTGGGCGCTCAAGGCGGCGGGCCGGCCCAACGCCCATGCCACCATCCAGGCGATCGCCGCCCATTGCCTGGCGCTCGCCGGCCGTATCGAGGAGGGGCGTGTCTTTGCTGCCGCGGTCCGCCGCACGCTGCCCTCTTACGGCTTCGATGATTTCCGCTCGACCTTCCGGTTCCCGGCCGATGTCGAAAGCCTGTTCCGCCAAGGAGCGCGGCGCATCGGACTGGAGTAGCTCGACGCTCTCCACAATTTCCCCTTCTCCCGCGCGAAGCGTGGGAGAAGGTGCCCGATAGGGCGGATGAGGGCTCTTCTGAAGAGTGTCAGTTTCCAGCAAAGAGCCCTCACCCGGCCTTCGGCCACCCTCTCCCATTGCTGCGCAACGGGAGAGGGGGAATAACTGAATGAGACGTCGCTCAGAACTCCGGAGTCTCCTGGAGATTGGTGATGACCCGCCGGTTCTGCGACTGGCATTCGATCTCCGGGCAGTCGGCGCCGATGCGCTCGCGGCCATAACCTTTGGCCAGCAGCCGTTCGCGCGCGACGCCTTTCGCCGTGAGATAGTCGCGTACAGCGTCGGCGCGCTTCTGCGACAAGGCTTTCTGCGCCTCCGCATCGCCCGGATCGTCCGCAGAACCCTGCAGCTTCACTTTCCATTGCGGATATCTGCCGAGCCATTCGGCCTGCCTGTCGAGGCTCATGCGCGCCGTCTCGTCGAGTGCCGCCGAGCCTTCCGCGAAGAAGATGCGGCGCCCGACATTGACCATGAAGTCCTCTTCGCTGCCGGCCTCGACGCTGATGCCGCCTTGGATCGGCGCGGTGACGGTTTCGGGCGTGCCCGGCAGCCTGTTTCTTTCCAGTGCCGCATAGATCGCCACCAGGGCGATCAGCAGCAGAAGCAGCCACAGGGCCAGGCCGTTCGGCAATTTCCTGGTGCTCCCGGGCATCGCTCAGCCCGGTGGCTCGGTATGGGCCGTGGCGGCCTCATCGATCACCGGCGCGCCCAGATGCTTGAGCACGAGCACGCGCGTGCCGAGCGGGCAGCGCAGATAGAGATCGATGATGTCTTCGGGAAACATGCGGATGCAGCCATAGGAAACATTCGCGCCGATGGTCCAGGGCTCGGGCGTGCCATGCAGGCGATAGCCGAGATCGACCCCGTCGCGATAGAGATAAAGCGTCCGGGGGCCCAGCGGATTGTCGGGCCCGGGCGCCATCGACACGGGCAGATCGGGATGGCGCTGTCTGAGGCCGGGCGGCGGATCCCAGCGCGGCCACAGCACCTTGTGATCGATGCGGGCGCGGCCATACCAGCGATAGCCGTCCTGGCCGACGCCCACGCCATAGCGCAGGGCGGTGCGGTTCTCGAAGACGAGATAGAGGAAGTGATTGCCGGTATCGATCACCACGCTGCCTGCCGGCTCGGTGCTGAAATACTGCACCAGCTGACGGCGCCAGCGCGGCTTGATCTTCTTCCAGTTGGTTGCGTGGTAGGCATGCCCGTAGTCTTGTCGAGTGCCGTCGAAATAGGCGAGGGCGGCGGGGCTGTAATCGCGGATATTCGCATGCGCCCGCCCGCCGGCGCCGGCTGTGCACGCCGCCGCGAATCCGGCCAGGAGCTGACGTTTGGTCAAGGGCATCGGCCCGGTACCTCAACTCGAGCCCTCACTCAAGCCGGCCCAGTCTACATGATCGTTCCCGCCTGCCAAATAGGCTGGAGAGGGGGCGTCAGAACTCCGGATTTTCCTGGAGATTGGTGACGACGCGCCGGTTCTGCGACTTGCATTCGATTTCCGGGCAGTCCTCGCCGATCTTGTCGCGGCCATATCCTTTGGCCAGCATGCGCTCGGGTGCGATGCCGCGCGAGGCGAGATAGTTGCGCACCGCGTCGGCGCGTTTCTGCGACAAGGTCTTCTGTGACGCCACCGAGCCCGGATCGTCCGCCGAGCCCTGCAGCTTCACCTTCCATTGCGGATATTGGTTGAGCCACTGCGCCTGCTTGTCGAGGGTCACCCGCGCCGTGTCGTCGAGGTCGGCCGAAGCCTGCTTGAAGAAGGTGCGGCGGCCGACATTGACCATGAAATCTTCTTCGCTTCCGGGCGACACGTTGATGCCGCCGCCGACCGGTGCATTGGTGCCTTCGGTCGGTGCGCCAGCCATGTTGCCGCCGCCGCTGCTCGCGCAGGCCGCAAGCATCAGAGCCAGAGCGAGGACGGCCACATTCTTCAGGCTTGCTGCGATCGTCATGGATCAATCCGGCGGCTGGGTGTCGACGGGCGCGCTTTCATCGATGATCGCGGCGCCCAGATGCTTGAGGACGAGGACGCGCGTGCCGACCGGGCAGCGCTGATAAAGGTCGATCACGTCCTCGGGGAACATGCGGACGCAGCCTGAGGAGACATTGGTGCCGATCGACCACGGTTCGAGCGTGCCGTGCAGGCGATAACCGAGATCCGTGCCTTTCCGGTAGAGATACATGGCGCGCGGGCCGAGCGGATTGTCCGGTCCGCCTTCCATCGATTCGGGAAGCTCGGGCTGGCGCTTGCGCATTTCGGGCGGCGGCACCCAGCGCGGCCACAAAGCCTTGCGGTCGATGCGGGCGCGGCCATACCAGCGGAAGCCGTCGCGCCCCACGCCGACACCGTAGCGCAGCGCCGTCTGGTTCTCGAAGACGACATAGAGAAAGTGGTTCGACGTGTCGATCACCACGCTGCCGAGCGGCTCGATGCTCTCATATTTCACCAGCTGGCGGCGCCATTGCGGCTTGATCTTCTTCCAGTTGGTCAGGCGGTACATATGACCGTTGTCCTCCTGGGTGCCGCTGAAATATTTGAGCGCCGAGGCGCTGTAGGTCTTGGAATAGGCCTGGGCGTCCCGCGCCAGGCCGATGGTGCCGGCCGCCGCCGCGGCGCCGGTTAGAAAATCCCTGCGGGTCAAAGACATGGCCCAGAAACCCCGTGACGATCCCTCTCCCTAGCGCGTGATCAGGAAAAGTGGACACCGGTTTTCCGTCCGATCACGCGCTAAGTATAAGATTCCGATCGCGTTTATCACTTTAGGTCGAACCGACCTAAAGTGATCGTGATCTAGGGGCAGTCTACATGAACGTAAAATCTTGCCAAGTGGATCGAAGAACCGAGGCGCCGGCGTCACGGCGCACACGACCCGGATGCGCCGGTTCACGGCCTAGCGACCGTCGAGAAGCACTGCGATATCGGCCTCGATCGAGAGCTTTGCCGCCGTCTCGCGGAGAATGTCGCGCAGCGAGGGATGGAGGACCAGGCCGGTGCGGCGGCTTTCGTCACGCCTTTGCCGGCTGCGGTTTCCGGGAACGGTTTCAAGTCGGTCGAGAAACGCCGCCATCTCCCGTTCATAGACGTCTTCCGCCGTGAAGCGCGCGGCATCGAGATAGATCGACAGCATGTTGTTGGTGGCGTCACCCGGTGCATGACCCTTATGCGTGCCGCCGCCGGTAAGGGCGCCGGCCAGCAGCTCGATGACGACGGCCAGACCGAAGCCCTTGAAGCCCCCGAACGGCAGCATCGCGCGACTGGCCGAACGGAGGAAGTCGGCGGGATCGTCGCTGAGCGCGCCGTCCTCCTTGAGGATCGAGGCGCGCGGCAGCTTTTCGCCGCGTTCCTGCGCCTGCTTGATCGCATTGACCGAGAAATCGCCGCTGGCGAAATCGACGATGACCGGATCGCCTCGGCGACGCGGCAGGCCGAAAGCGGCCGGATTGGCGGTGAGCCGCGCCGGCCGGCCCTGCGGCGGCGCGACGCTCGAGGGCGCGCCCGGCGCATTGATGAAATGGAGCGAGGCGAGGCCGGCTTCGGCGGCGAGCTCCGGCCATTTGCCGTTGCGTCCGAAATGGCCGCTGCCGGTGACCGCGACCGCCGCGATCCCATGCTGCTTCGCCACCGCGACGCCATGCCGGGTGGCGAAGGCGCCGGCGACCTGCCCGAAAGCGTTGTTGCCGGCAATTCTGAGGATCGGCCCGTCCTGCGAGAGGATCTGCGGCCGCGCCTGGCCCACCGAGCCGTCGGCGAGAAGCAGGTCGACATAACGCGCCGTGAGCCGCAGGCCATGCGAGCCATGGCCGCACGCTTCGGCATCGGCCAGATTCTCCGCGACGTCGCGCGCGATGTCGGGCGTCGCGCCGGCCTTGGCGAGGAGGAGGCGGACGGCTTCCGCCGCCCGTGCTTCGCTCAAGCGCGCGCTCAATAGATCGCCGGCTCGCCGACGGCTGAGCCGAAGCCGGTCTCGAGGAAATCGAAATCACAGCCGCGATGCGCCTGCGTCATGTGCCGGCCGGCGAGCCAGCCGAAGCCGCGTTCATAGCGGGCGGGCGGCGCCTTCCATTCCGACCGTCTCTGGGCCAGCGTCTCCTCCGGCACCTCGAGGGCGATGGCGCGGCGCGCGACATCGACCGAGATCATGTCGCCATTGCGCACCAGGGCCAAGGTGCCGCCGACATAGGCCTCGGGCGAGACATGCAGCACGCAGGCGCCATAGCTGGTGCCCGACATGCGCGCATCCGATATGCGCAGCATGTCGCGGATGCCGGCCTTGATCAGCTTCCTGGGGATCGGCAGCATGCCCCATTCCGGCATGCCCGGCCCGCCGAGCGGCCCGGCATTCTTCAGCACCATCACATGATCGGGCGTGACGTCGAGATCGTCGCGGTCGATCATCGTCTTCATCTCGGCATAGCTTTCGAAGACGATCGCGGGACCGCGATGCTTGAGCAGGCGCGGTTCGGCGGCGGAGGGCTTCATCACGCAGCCATTGGGCGCCAGATTGCCGCGCAGCACCGCGGTGGCGCCTTCGGCATAGATCGGCTGGTCGAGCGGGCGGATGACGTCCTCATTATATATGGCAGCGGTCTCCGAGCTCTCGATGATCGGCCGGCCCGTCACCGTGATCGCATTGGCGTGGAAATGCGGCGTGAGGCGCTTCAGGATGGCCCTGAGCCCGCCGGCATAAAAGAAGTCCTCCATCAGATAGGTCGAACCCGACGGCCGGATATTGGCGATGACCGGGATGCGTCGTGACATGGCGTCGAATTCATCGAGGCCGTAGGAGATGCCGGCGCGGCCCGCCATCGCGATGGCATGGATGATGGCATTGGTCGACCCGCCGATCGCCATCTGCACCATCGTGGCGTGATCGAAGGCCTCGCGGGTCAGAATCTTGGTCGGGGTCAGATCCTCCCACACCATCTCGACGGCGCGCCGCCCCGAGGCGGCGGCCATGCGCTGGTGCGACGAGTCGGCGGCGGGAATCGAGCTCGCGCCCGGCAGCGTCATGCCCAGCGCCTCGGCATAGGCGGTCATGGTGCTGGCCGTGCCCATGGTCATACAATGGCCGTAGGAGCGCGCGATGCCGCCTTCCATGCCGGACCATTCCTCGTCGGTGATCTTGCCGGCGCGTCTTTCGTCCCAGTATTTCCAGTTGTCGGAGCCCGAACCCAGCACCTGGCCGCGCCAGTGGCCGCGCAGCATCGGCCCGGCCGGCACGAAGATCGCCGGCAGGCCGGCCGAGGTCGCGCCCATGATCAGGCCCGGCGTGGTCTTGTCGCAGCCGCCCATCAGCACCACGCCGTCGATCGGATGGCTGCGGATCAGCTCCTCGCATTCGATCGCCAGCAGATTGCGGTAGAGCATGGTCGTCGGCTTGACGAAGGGCTCGCTCAGGCTGAGCGCCGGCAATTCGATCGGCATGCCGCCCGCTTGCAATATGCCGCGCTTGACCCATTGCACCCGGTCGGGGAAATGAGCATGGCATTGATTGATGTCGGACCAGGTGTTGATGATGCCGATGATCGGCCGGTCCCAGTCGACCTTGTCATAGCCCATCTGGCGCGCCCGCGAGCGGTGGCCGAAGGCGCGCAGGTCGTCGACCCCGAACCAGCGCCGGCTGCGGAGGTCCGCAAGCTTCTTGCGTTCATCCATGGTATGCTCCTATGCGCCGGCCTGCGCGCCGCGCCACTGGCTGTAGGCGGCGCGCGCTTCTGGGCCGGGCGGATAGAGGCCCAGTATGGTCTCGCCCGCCATCACCCGTTCCTGCACGAAATTCTCGAACATCGTCTGCTCCACCGCTTCCTCCGCCACCGCATCGGCGATCTCGCGCGGGATCACCACCACGCCATCCGTGTCGCCGACGATCACGTCGCCCGGATAGACCGCCACATCGCCGCAGCCGATCGGGACATTGAGGTCGACGGCATGATGGCGGATGAGATTGGTCGGCGCCGACGGCCCGCTATGGTAGGCCGGGAAAGGCAGCTTGGCGATATCGCCGGAATCGCGAAAGCCGCCGTCGGTCACGATGCCGGCGGCGCCGCGCTTCCACAGCCTGGTCACCAAAATGTCGCCGGCCGAGGCGGCGCTGCGGTCCTTGCGGCTGTCGATCACCATCACATGGCCGGTCGGACATTCCTCGACGCCCTTGCGCTGCGGATGCGCCCGGTCCTCGAAGACCTTGAGATGGTCGAGATCCTCGCGCGCCGGAATGTAGCGCAGCGTATAGGCCGGGCCCGCCATCCGCGCCTCGGCCGGATTGAGCGGATGGATGCCGCCGATGAAGCAATTGCGAAAGCCGCGCTTGAACATGACCGTCGTCAGCGTGGCGGTCGATACCGTGAGCAGCCTGTCGCGCGTCTTCTTGTTGAAATCCGTCTGAGCCATGATGTTCTCCTTCAGGTGACTTCCCAGCCGCTGCGGGCGAAATAGCGCCGCATCCAGTCGCCGGTGAGGCCGATGGCGATGACGACCAATGCTATGGCGAGACCCGGCAAGGTGGAAATCCACCAGGCATTGTCGAGGTAATTCTTGCCATTGGCGATGATCCGTCCCCAGCTTGGGATCGTCGGCGGCGTGCCGAGGCCGAGATAGCCGAGCGCCGATTCGGCCAGGATGATCAGGCTGAGCTCGGCGGTCAGCACGATGATCAGCGGTGCGATGAGATTGGGCAGGATGCAGGACCAGATGATCTTCGGGACAGGAAAGCCCAGAGTCAGCGCCGCTTCGACATAACTCTGCTGCCTGGCCTTGACGGTCACGGCGCGGGCGAGCCGGGCGATCTGCGCCCAGCGTGTCGCCGCCAGCACCAGGATGACGGCGATGATGCTGGGCGGCACGAAGGCGGCCAGGAAGACCGCGATCAGGATCGACGGGAAGGACAGCTGGATGTCGGCGATCCGCATGATGAGCGTCTCGGACCGGCCGCCGAGCCAGCCGGCCATGACGCCGATCAGCGTGCCGGCGAGACCGGCGATGAGGGCGGCCGACACGCCGATCAGGAGCGAGGTGCGGGCGCCATGGACGATCTGCTCCAGCATGCCGCGGCCGAGCTGGTCGGTGCCGAGGAGGAAGAAGGCGCCGGCGCGATTATGCGAAAACGGCGCCAGGAGCCGGCTGCTGGTGTCGGCGGACGCCGGATTGAAGTCGATGAAGAGCGGTCCGATCGCGGCGGCGAGGCCCAGCGCCAGGAGCATGATCATGCCGACGGGAATTTTCCGGAGCTTGAAGCTTCTGGGTTCTGTCATCAGGCGGACCGGAAACGGGGATCGATGAAACGATAGGCGAGATCGACCAGCAGATTGACGGCGACGACCATGACGGTCATCAGGATGATGCAGCCCTGGACGACGGGATAATCGCGCGTCGCGATGGAGCGGATCAGCAATTGCCCGATGCCCGGCCAGCCGAAGACGCTCTCGATGACCGCCGCGCCGCCGAGCAGATGGCCGAACTGAACGCCGCCGATGGTCAGCACCGGAATGATGGCATTGCGCAATACATGTCGTCTGAGGATATCGGAGAGGCTCAGGCCCCGGGCCCGCGCCAGCGTGACATAAGGCGCCTTGAGCACGCCGATCGTCTCGTTGCGCATGAGCCGGAGATTGACGGCGGCGAGCGGCAGCGCCAGCGTCACCGCCGGCATGATCAGCGCGAGCCCGCTGCCGCCCGAGCTCGGCAGCAGGTGAAGCGTGCGCGAGAAGATCAGGATCAGCACGATGCCGAGCCAGAAATCCGGCAGCGACAGGGCCACGAAGGCGCCGCCGCTGGCGATCTTGTCGGCCGTCCTGTCGCGCCGCAGCGCGCAGAATATGCCGAGCGGAATGGCGATGAGGATGGTGAGCAGGATGGTGACGATACCAAGCAGCACCGAGGGGCCGACGCGCGACAGGACCAGCTCATGCACCGGAATCCCTTGCGTGATCGACTTGCCGAAATCGAGCATCGCCGCCTTTCCGAGATAGATGCCGAGCTGGACCAGGAGCGGCTGGTCCAGCCCATAGGCCTCGCGTCCGCGGGCGATCTCCTCGGCGCTCGCCATGTCGCCGAGCAGCACCTCGATCGGATCGCCGGGGGCGACGCGCACCATGATGAACACGGCGACGGCCGTGACCACCGTGGTGATCAGGGCCTGGAATATCCGCCGCGTGACATAGCTCCACATGGATCTTGTCTATTTGAGATTGAGATAGACGATCACTTTCGGCTCGGTCTTCGCCGCATCGGTGCGGCGGATCCTGAGCCAGCCGCCGAAATGCTTCACCCGGATGAAGCCGAGCTCGGAGCCCTTGGCGATTTCGCATGCACTGCCCTCGCCGCACCAGCGCATGCCGTCGGGCGAGATCTCGGCCGTGAAGGCGAGACTGCCTTCGTGGTTCGGATCGAGGACGCGGATGAAGAAGATCGCCTCGTCCGCCCACGCCGCCTCATAAGGCTCGCTGGTGAAGTTCCTGCCGCAGACGACATTGCGTTCGACGGCCGCCGTGTAGCTCTCCCGCATGTTTTCAACCCTCCGTCGAATAAAGAACGCTGTCGAGATAGAGATAGGCCCGTTTGTCGACATCGGTTTCGACAAAGAAGATCGTGTTCAGGAGCCCGCGCAGATTGGGCATGACGGCGATCTCGAAGGGCGCCAGCGAGGAGGCGTCCATGGCGATGTCGTTGCAGCGCACCGTCTCGAAGCGCATGGTCTGGAGATTGAACGTCACCGACAGATAGTGCCAGTTCATCTTGCTGGCGAGCTCGTTGCCGCACATTTCATGCTGGCCGTTCGGGATGTCGGCGTAGCCTTCATCGGCGTAATGGTTGATCGAGACGGTCTCGCCGCGATCGCCGATGTCGCGCTTGGCCGGCTTCTCCACCTTGACCTGCCACTTGCCGATCTTCTGGCCGTCGCGGGCATGGAGATAGCGCACCCGCGGCAGCATGCGCAGCCGGTCGTCCTGGAGGTCGAGCAGGAAGCCGAAGCCGCGCACATCGGTTTCCGACAACTGGAGCTGGGTCGCCTCGGATTTGATGCCGAACCAGGTTTCCATGCGGATGCGCGACAGCTTCGTCCAGGTGAGGCGCTTGGTGCATACCGCGACGCTGCCCTTGCGCGGGCGGGTGGCGAGCTTCAGCGCATAGGTCCCGTCGAGCGAGCCCGCCGTGCCGGTGTCCCACATCGGCCGGTTGCTCAGCTGCGGCGGCCGGAAATCCGCCATTTCGGGGATGATCTCGTCGAGCGTGCCTTCGTAATTGCCGATCGTCTCGGTGAAGCCGTTATATCCGGTATCGAAGTCGGCGTGATAGATGATGCGCGGCAGGGGCTCGAACTTGTCGAAGCAGCGCTCGTTCAAGATCATCGGGTCTTCTCCTGTTCTTCTGGATTGTCGGAACGCGCCTGGACGCTGGCGAGCAGCGCGCCGCGGTCCGAAAGCCGCGGCGCCGAGGCGACGAGCTTGCGCGTATAGGGGTGACTGGGGGCGCGGATGGTGGCGGCGGTATCGCCTTGCTCGACGATGCGGCCGCCTTGCATCACGATGATGCGCTCGGCGATGCGGTTCACCACCGCGAGATTGTGCGAGATGAACAGCAGCGCATAACCTTCGCGCTTGAGATCGGCGAAGAGATCGAGGATCTGCGCCTGGATCGAGACGTCGAGCGCCGAGGTCGGCTCGTCGCAGATGAGGAGGCGGGGCTCGGTGGCCAGCGCCCTTGCGATCGAGATGCGCTGGCGCTGTCCGCCCGAAAAGGCGTGCGGATGGCGCTCGAGCGCCTCCGCATCGAGACCGACCTTGCCGAGGAGAGAGAGCGCCTGCTGGCGCCGCTGCGCTTTCGCCATGTCGGGACGCCACAGAGCGATCACCTCATCGAGGATGCGGCCGACCGTCTGGAACGGATTGAGCGTCGCGGTGTGATCCTGGAAGATCATCTGGATGCCGTGCCGGGCGGCGCTGCCGCGCCGGCGCGGCAGCTCTTTGCCGTCGATCCGGATATGGCCCTTGCTCGGCGTGACGAGGCCGACGATCGTCCGCGCCAAAGTGGATTTGCCGCTTCCCGATTCGCCGACGACGCCGATGGCCTCGCCCCGCGCGAGGGCGAGCGAGATGCCGGACAGCGCATGGAGCCGCCGTACCGCGCGGCCGGTGGCGTCGCGGATGTCATAGACGACGTCGAGGCCGTCGACGTCGAGCAGCGCGTCAGCCATGGACGCCTCGCCGCCCCGGCGCATCGCCGATATCGGGGACCGCGGCGATGAGCCTGCGGGTATAATCCTGCATGGGCGACCGGCAGATCTGCTCGGCCTCGCCGCGCTCGACGATTTCGCCCTTGTTCATCACCAGGACCTGGTCGGCAAGCTGATAGACGATGCCGAGATCATGGGTGATGAGGAGCACGCTCATCTTCATCGTGCGGCGCAGTTCGTCGATGAGCGCCAGGATCTCCGCCTGGACGGTCACGTCGAGGGCGCTGGTCGGTTCGTCGGCGATGAGGATGCGGGGCTTGAGCGCGATGGCGCCGGCGATCACGATGCGCTGCTTCATGCCGCCGGAAAAGGAATGCGGATAGTCGGACGCCCGCGCGGCGGCGGCGGCGATGCGCACCTGGTCGAGGGCGCGGACGGCTTCGTGGCGCGCCGCATGCCAGCCCATGCCCTGATGCAGCACGAAAAGCTCGGCGATCTGGTCGCCGACCGTCATGGTCGGGTCGAGCGAGCGGCCGGGATCCTGGGTGACATAGCCGATCGCTGTGCCGCGCAGATGAGCGAAGCCGGCATCGTCGACCGATTTCAGTTCGGTATCGAGGATCCTGAGGCGCGCGAAGGAGACGTCATATTGGTCGGTATCGGTGAGGCCGAGCAGCACGGAGGCGGTGAGGCTCTTGCCGCTGCCCGATTCGCCGATGAGCGCGCTGATCCGGCCGCGCGGCACGGCGAAGGAGATGTCGCGCACCAGTGGCAGCGGCGCCGCATCGTCACGGCGCGCGAAGATGGAAAGCCCGGCGGCTTCGATATCGTGGTCTTCTTTCATGTCCGCCGGGCCTGTCATGGTACCAAGGCAAAGAGGAGAGGAGAATTACTTGATCTCGGCGTCGCGGAAGCGCGGCGCCATGGTCGGGGCGAGCTGGATGCCCGTCACATTGGCGCGATGGGCATAGACCGCCTTGGCTTCCGACGGGAAGATGCCGACCGCGTCATCCCAGATGATCTTGATCGCCTTGGCATAGAGCTCCTTGCGCTTGACCTGGTCGGAGTCGCGGCGTGCCGCGAGGAGCAGCTTGTCGAGCTCCGGATTGGCGTAGCCGTTTTCCTTGTTCTCGCCGAGATAGAGCCGGCCGATCGTGTAGTCGGCGTCCTCGGTGTAGGAGGGGTTGGTGGCGAGCACCATGTCCCAGTCGAGATCGCGCAGCGCCGCCGTCCACACGGCATGCTCCTGCTGCAGCGGCGTGACCTTGACGCCGATCTTGTCCCAGTAGGACACGAAGGCGAGCGCCATCTGGTCGACCGAAGCGCCGAAATTCTGCGAATATTTGAGCTCGGCCGAGAAGCCCTGCGGATAGCCCGCTTCGGCCAGGAGCTTCTTGGCGAGCTCCGGATCGTAGGAATAGGGCTCCTGCGGCGCATAGCCGAAGACGGTCTCGGCGATCGGCGCCTTGCCGATCGAACCCGTCAGCGGCAGAAGATCGCCGACGACCTGCTTGACGTCGACGGCGTGCCACATCGCCTGCCGCACCCGCGCATCCTTGAACGGGCCTCGGCTGCTGTTGAACCAGTTGTAGTAATAGAGGACCGAGGGAACGATGCTGACGGTGACGTCGCTGTTCGACTGCAGCGACGGGATCTGGTCATCGGGAACGCCCCATGTCACGTCGATCTCGTCATTGAGCAGCGCCGTCACCCGGCCGGTGAGCTCCGGGATGGTCTTGAAGCTGATGCCGTCGATCTTGGGAGCGCCGCCCCAGTAATTGGGATTGGCCTTGAGGGTCAGCGCCTGGCCGGGCTCGAAGCTTTCGATCGAAAAGGCGCCGGTGCCGGGAAGCCGCACCGCCGCGCCATATTCGCCATTGGCCGCGGCGATGGCTTCCGAGGGCGCGATCTGCAGCAGGGCCACGTTCCTGAGGAAGGGGCCGACCGATTCCTTGAGCTTGACGATCACGGTCTTGGCGTCCGGCGTCTCGACGCTGTCGAGCTGCGTCCACAGGCGCGCGAGGCCGCCCTTCGCTTTGGCCAGTCTTTCGATCGAGGCCTTCACATCCGCCGCGTCCAGGCTGGTGCCGTCATGGAAGGCGACGCCGTCGCGCAAGGTGAAGCGCCAGGTTTTGTCGTCGACCTGCTGCCATTCGGTGGCGAGGCGGCCGACGGGCTCCCCGTCCTTGAATTCGAGGAGCGGATCGTAGATCTGGCGTCCGGCCATGATCGTGTCGCGCACCACGGAATTCGAGCCATGCGGGTCGATGTCGTTGATGGGGGCGGGCGCCGAGACGCGCAGCGTCTTGGCGTCGGTGAGGCTCGTGCTGGCGGCGAGCGCGGCCGCGGCGAGGAAGGCGAGAAGTCCCTTGCGCATAGTTCACTCCCTTTTGGATATCACATATTTGTAAATTTATGGGCGAATAAATTACATATTGGTCTGAAACGTCAAGAAAAGAATCGACAACCCTGCAAATTTGTGAGATTTGTCATTACAAATTTGTTCGTACGGGCAATGATGAACGACACACTTCCTGAGACCTTGCCGGGCCGGCGGCGCAGCGACGTCGTCTATAAGACGCTGCTCGACCGCCTCTATTCGGGCCAGTATGCGCGCTTCTCGCGGCTGCCGACCGAGCGCGAGCTCACCGAGGAGTTCGACGTCTCGCGCCCGGTGGTGCGCAATGCCCTGGCCAAACTGCGCGACAACGGCCTCATCCGCTCGGTGCAGGGCTCAGGCAGCATCGTGCTTTATGAGCATGCGCGTGGCGACGACGCCTCCGCCGGCCAGGTGAGCATCGGTGACTTTCAGAAATGTTTCGAGTTCCGCGTTCTCGTCGAGCAGGAAGCCGCCTTCCTCGCCGCCAGGCATTGCGACCGCGCCGCGCTCGACGTCATCCGCCAGAATATCGACGAGGTCGATCGTCACGTTCAGCGCGGCGAGTATCGCATCGGCAAATCCTTCGACTTCCATCGCGCCATCGCCATGGCGTCGGAGAATCCCTTCATCGTCCAGGCGCTCGACCGCGTGCAGGATTTCATCGGCTTCAAGATCTATATCGCGCGCTCCATGTCGCTGCCCAATCCGGTCGAGCGCCTGGCGCTGATCAATGGCGAGCATTCGGCGATCCTGTCGCTCATCGCGCGGCGCGAGGGCGAGGAGGCGCGCGCCTTGATGCGCAGCCATATCGAAAGGGCGCGCGACCTGTTCCTGGGGTGCCTGCCGCTCGAGGTCGTGTCCGATCGCGAGGGCCGCTGATCGAGCTACTTCACCGGCAAGTCTGGAATCTCGATATCCATGAGCGGCGCAAATTGCTGGCCACCATGGAGATCGCCGTCGGCCGGATCGCCGGCGGGCAGCGCCCGGGGGATCGTCGCCTTGAAGGCGAGCGCATTGTCGCAGACGAAGAACCGGATCTGATTGGGCGAGCAGTGGAGCAGCCCGGCCAGTGCCGTGGGATTGAGCGCGCCCGAGGCCTTCACATGCTCGTAAGCCTTGGCGTCCGAGAACATGATGTCGAAAGTGAGCGAGAAGGGCCCCGCATTCTTGCTGCGGATGAGGCTCGTCAGTTCATGGAGTTTCATGGAAGTCCTTGCGGTCAGGCGGAAAGCGTCACGACGTCCAGGCGGAACATCTCCATCGGATCGTGCGGCAGCACGACATGGTGGACGCAGAAGCGCCAATAGGGTCCGCGCTCGATATAGGCGCGGTTGAACAGGCAGGCGAAGCCGGTGATGGAGCCCGACCATTCGGGGATCGGATGATGCAGCAAGGGCTGCCGGCTGAGCTCGGCGATCTTGGTGGCGAGCTCCTGCGTCGGCGCGCTGAGGCAGACGACGAGGCCGATCTCATGCGGCAATTCCTCGAGCTTCGGCTCGCGCCCGCCCATCACCGCATTGCGGCCGTAGGCATGGACGTCGATGCGCCAGTCGGAGGCATTGAGGCGATTGCCGAGCAGCTTGCCGACCCGCTCCGTGATCTCCGCCTTCACCTCGCCGATCCAGCTGTCGAACTGCCGGATGATGAAGGGATCGCGGATGCCGCCGACGATCACCGTCTGATAGCCGGCGAGCTCGACACCTTCGAGCTTCACGCTGTATTGATCGGCCGGGATATAGCCCGAGCCCGAGATTTTTACGCTCACCGGATCGTGCTGGGTGACGCGCGCATGGGTGAGGTCGAGCGTCCCTGAGCATTCGCGATGCAGATAGGGATCGCCATTTTCATAGAGGCTGTGCGAGGCGACGCTTTGCGGCGTGCAGCGCAGATCGCGGCCGAGCGGCGTGATGATCGCATGATCCTGCGTGAGCTCGCCATACATGGTGCCGCGCCGATAGGTCTCGCAGGTCAGCGTGCCGCATTCGACCACCTTGCCGGCATGCCAGGCGAGGCCTTCCGGAATGCCGCGTTTGATCGGCAGGGCGGCGAAGAGGGCTGAATCGCTGCAGCGTCCCGCCAGCACGAGATCGACATCGTGGCTGAGCGCCTGCTGCAGCGGCTCGGCCCCCATCATGCCGACGATGCGCGTGCTGCGCTCGATCGTATCCTCATCGAATTGCGGCGCATTCTCGAGCGGCCTGATGCGCCCCTGGCGCAGCATCTTCTTGAGATAGTCCTTGCTCTGCTCCGAGCGGATGACGGCGACGCGCAAGCGTTCGAGCTTGCGCGCCGAGACCACGTCGCGCACCACATCGAGCGTCCGGTCGACATGCGGATCGCCCCCGGCGGTGTCGGCCGAGCCGATCAGGATCGGCGTGCCGCGCGGAACCTCGCCGAGCAGGATGTCGAGATCGTGCCGGATCGCCTCATAGGCATAGGCGCCGGTGCCGGCGCCCAGGTGATAGGGACCGGCATCGATCGTGCCGGCATCCGAGGCGACGAAATCCGGCTGGCGGGCGAGGCCTTCGCGAAAGGAGGGAAGGTCTATGCCGGAGCCGACGGCCCCGGAAGAGCAGAGGAATTTTACCGGCAAGATCGCTCCTGTGAGAGGCGGGTTTGGTCTATCTCTGGCGAGTTTGATCACGATTGTCGACCAGAATTTCTGTAGATTCGCTATTGACAGCAGTTTTCTGAAATCTGATAGTCTGATCCATGCAAATTGTCGACAATCAAATTCCGGAAGATGGCGACGCGCCGCTTTCCGACCGGATCGTCCGGGTCATTTCCGACGCCATCATTTCGGGCGACCTGCCCGGCGGCGCCCGTCTCCGCGAATCAGAGCTCGCCGCCCGTTTCGGGGTCAGCCGGGCGCCCCTGCGCGAGGCGCTACGGCTCCTGGAGGAGCGCCGCCTCATCGAGCGCCTGCCCTATAGCGGGGTCAGGGTCATCCAGCTGACGCTGAAAATGATCGCCGATCTCTATGAGATTCGCGCCGCGCTCGAGGCGATCGCCTGCCAGCGCGCCGCGCAACGCATCACGCAAGAGGACATTGCCGCGCTCGAAGCGATGCTCGCCGCCGAGGGCGAGCAGATCGATGGGATCGAACGCGACCGCCAGCGCCGTCTGCCGCCCATTCGCGACTTCCACACGCGTCTCGCCGAGATCGCCGGCAATGACGAATTGCTGCGTCTTCTCTCGCGCGATCTCTGGCGCCACGCCCGCAGCTATTATCACAGCGCGTGGAAGACCTTGTCGGAGCGCAGCCGCGCGGCGCATTTCGAGCATGTCGCCATTCTCGAGGCGCTGAAGCATCGCGACGGCGAGCTGGCGGCGCTCCTGATGCGCCGGCACATCGATCATTCGCGCGCCATCCTGGAGCGCACTATCGCCGAGCAGGAGCAGACTGCGGCTCCGGCCGGCGGACAAAAATCGGAATAACAAGGAGGAAGACATGAAGGGCATCAAGGGCGCCTTGCTGGCGCTGGCGATTTTTGTCGGCGGGGCCATGCCTGCCCTGGCGCAGGTGAAGGACGATCCGGCGGTCGTCGAGGCGAGCAAGGCCGAAGCGGGTATTCTCGTCTATTCGAATCTCGAGCCCGAATATTGGGAGCCGGTGCTCAAGCTGTTCGGCGAGAAATATCCCTGGATCAAGGTCGAGGCCACCAATATGGGCGGCGACCTGTGGGAGAAATATTACGCCGAGAGCTCGACCAGGACGCGCACCGCCGATCTCATCCTCACCGGCGGCGCCGACCGCTGGCTCGAGTTCATCGACAAGGGCGAGGCGGTTCCGTATGTGTCGCCGCACACCGCCGATCTGCCGGAATGGAGCCGGCCTTTCCCCGGCCTCTACAGCGCCTCCACCGACCCGATCATCATCGCCTACAACAAATTCGTGGTGCCGGCCGAGAAGGCGCCGAAATCGGTGGCCGATGTCGCCGCACTCGCTCCCGACCTCAAGGGCAAGATCTCGACCTATGACGCAGCCGCCAATCCTTTCGGCCTGTCATTGTTCTGGACCTGGGCGCGTGACCGCGCCGATCAATGGTCGCTGATGGAGGAGATCGGTCCTTCGGCGCGGCCCGAGCGCAGCGCCGGCACGATCCGCGACAAGGTTCTCTCCGGTGAATATGGCGTCGGCCTGTTCCTCTCCGGCGTCAACATTCCACGCCTCAGCCGCCCGGATGCCGAGAAGCTCGTCGGCTGGTCCTTCCCCGCCGACGGCACGCCCGTCGTGCTGCGGGGTCTGGCGCTCACCAAGGCGGCCTCGAGCCCCAACTCGGCCAAGCTGCTGCTCGACACGCTTCTGTCGCGCGAAGGCCAGATCGCGCTGGCGCAGAACGGCGTCACGCCCTATCGCCCCGACATCAAGAAGGAGGATGTCCCCTTCTTCAGCTATGGCAGCATCGTCGAGCAGGTCGGCGAGAAGAACATCCTGATCGTCGGTTATGACCGTGATCTCGTCACCAATCGCGACGCGTTCACGGCCCGCTGGAAGGCCGCCTTCACGCCGCAATGACGGTGAAAGACGACGTTTCTTCCGGCGCGGCGGATTCGTTGCCGCGCCGGACCTCGCGATCGCAAGGCGACAGCCTCGCCGAGACGGCGGCGCAATCGGGCATCGGCCTTGTCTGCCTCGCTCTCGTCGCCATCCCGCTGGCGCCGTTGATCCTCCAGGCCTTCAGCGCGGTGCCGCTTTATGCCTGGGACGGCGCCTTCACCCTCGCCAATTTCAGCAATCTCTTCGGCCTGCCGGAAATTCCGCAGCTCGCGTCGGTGACGCTGGTCTTCTGCGTCATCTCCATCGGCTTCTCGCTGGTTTTCGGCACCGTGCTGGCGCTGCTGGTCGGGCGCACCGATCTTCCGGCCCGCGGCATCTTCGCCAATATCCTGCTCTGGCCGATCTTCGTCTCGCCCCTGATCATCGGCTTCGGCGCCATTCTCACCTATGGGCCTTCCGGCTATGTGAGCGCGCTGTTCGTCAATCTCGTCGGCGGCGAGGCGCCCTGGAACATCTATACGGTTACCGGGCTGTCGGTGATCTCCGGCATCGCCATGGTGCCGATGACGATCCTCTATTGTCTCTCCTCCGCCCAGCAGCAGGATCCGCGTCTCGAGGCGGCGGCCCGCATCGCCGGCGCCGGGCCCTTGCGCATCGTCACCCGCATCACGCTGCCGCTGATGCGTCCGGCCATCGTCTATGGCTTCGTCATGAATGTGGTGGCGGCGCTCGAAATGTTCGCCATTCCGCTGCTGCTCGGCGGGCCGGTCGGCATCCAGCTCATCACCACCTTCATCTATGACAAGGGCTTCGAAGCCGGCCGGCCGGATTACGGCCTCGTCTCCGCCGCCGCCCTCATCCTTCTCGTCCTGGTGTCGCTGCTCGTCGCCTTGCAGCATATGCTGCTGGCGCGCGCCCATCGTTTCATCAGCATCGGACCGAAAGGCGGCCGGCTCGAGCCCCTCGGTCTCGGCCGCTGGCGCTGGCCGGCTTTCGGCGCGGTGCTGCTTTATGTCGGGCTCACCATCGGGGCGCTTGGTTTCGGACTCCTGCTGCGCTCCTTCGTCAGCGTGCTGTCGCCCTTCATCTCGCCGCTCGATGTGCTGACTTTCGAGAACTACCGCGAGACCTTCATGAACGGCACCTATGCCAGGTCGATCCTCAACACGATCCTGCTGGCGGTCGGCGGCGGTCTTCTCGGCACCCTCATCATCGGCGCGCTCGCTTTCGTGGCGCAGCGTTCCGAATTCCGCTTCCGGCGCCTCGTCGATCTCCTGGCGCAACTGCCGCGCGCCGTGCCGGGACTCATCGTCAGCCTCGGCGTCTTCTATGCCATCGTCCTGGTGCCGGGCTTCGGCTTTCTCGCCGGAACGCTCTGGGTGCTGGCGCTGGCTTATATCATCCGCCATCTGCCGGCGGGCTACGGCATCGTGGCGCCGGCCATGCTGCAGGTGACGCGTGATTTCGACCGCGCCGCCCGCATCGTCGGGGCCTCCTGGTCGCAGACGGTGCGCCGCATCATCGCCCCCATTGTCAAGCCCGCTTTCCTGTCCTGCTACACCTTGCTGGTGATCCTGTTCTTCAAGGAATATGCGGCGGCGATCTTCCTCTACCGGCCCGGCAACGAGGTCATCTCCATGGCCATGCTCAGCGCCTGGATACCGGGTTACACCGGCATCGTCGCCTCCCTCTCGGTCATCCAGATCGCCATCACCGCCCTTCTGATCTTCATCGCCACCCGTCTCTTCGGAGTGAAACTTCATGGCTGACGTCGTCGTTGAAGCCCTGGGCCGCCGCATCGGCGCGCTCGAAATCCTGAGGGACGTTTCTTTCCGCGTCGCCGAGGGCGAGTTCGTCACGCTTCTCGGGCCTTCCGGATGCGGCAAGTCGACGACGCTCAATGCGCTGGCCGGCCTCGACCGGCCGACATCGGGCCGCATCGCCATGTCCGGGCGCGTGCTCTATGACGAGGCGGCCGGCATCTTCGTCGATGCGCGCTTCCGCGATCTGGGCCTCATGTTCCAGTCCTATGCTTTGTGGCCGCATATGACGGTGGCGCAGAATCTCGATTTCACGCTGGAGATCCGCAAGATCCGCGGCGAGGAAGCGCGCCGGCGCATCGCCGAAACCCTGGCGCTGGTCGACATGGAGACCTATGCCGGACGTTATCCGGGCGAATTGTCGGGCGGCCAGCAGCAGCGCGTGGCGCTCGCCCGCACGCTGGTCTATCGCCCGCGCGTTTTGCTCCTCGATGAGCCCTTGTCCAATCTCGACGCCAAATTGCGCGACAAAGCGCGCGACTGGCTGCGCGACCTGCAGCAGCGCACCGGGGTGACCACGATCTATGTCACCCATGATCAGACCGAGGCGCTGTCGCTCAGCGACCGCATCATCGTCATGGAGAAAGGCCGCATCGTCCAGGACGGAGCGCCCGGAGATGTCTATGACCGCCCAGTCAATCCTTTCGTCGCCGATTTCGTCGGCGCCAGCAATCTGCTGCCGGCGGAGCTGACATCGATCGGCGCGAGCGACATGCAGATTTCCGTCGGCTCCGGCCTCGCGATCACCGCGACCAGGGCAGCCAGGCGCCTCGCGCCGGGCCCAGTCACCTTGTCGATAAGGCCGGAGCGCATCGAATTCTGCGCCGTGGAGGGCAAAGCGGGACCCAACGAATTCGATGTCGACATCGCCGCTTCGAGCTATCAGGGCGCGCGTTTCGTCCACACCTTCAAGCTCGGTCCGCATTTGCTGCGGGCGGAATCCGCCTCGCGACCCGGTGCGAAATCAGTGCGTGTGCGATTGCCCGGGGCGGCACTGCAGGTTTTCCAATAGCTCATTTCACCGGCAAGGCATGCGAGCGTTTCACCTCGCCGAGCGCGAAGCTCGATTCGATCGAGGCGACGCCGTCGAGCCGGGTGAGCTTCTCCTTCAGGAAGCGCTCATAGGCTTCGAGGTCGCTGACCACGATGCGCATGAGATAGTCGCGCTGCCCGGTCATGAGGAAGCAGTCGACCACTTCCGGCCAGCGCGAGATCGCCTGGGCGAAGCGGTCGAGCTCCTCCTCGCGCTGGCGCTCGAGCTTGACCGAGGCGAAGACGCTGATCGGCAGCCCGACCTTGGCCGGATCGATGACCGCCGCATAACCCTTGATGATGCCGGCCTTCTCCAGATTGCGCACCCGCCGGGCGCAAGGCGAGGCCGACAGCCCGACCTTGTCGGCCAGCTCCTGCACCGCCATGCGCCCGTCCATCTGCAGCGCCCGTACGATTCTGAGGTCGATATCGTCCAGTTTCATTCTTGGTGAATTCTGCTAAAATAGGAGGAGAAAGAGATGAATACCGCCAATATAGGTTCTCCAACAAGCTGAAATTGATAAAAAGCCCTGCGTCAGTTTTGTTAGCCTGAGGTCCCCTTCCGGAGCTGACGATGACCGATTCCCGCGTGGCCGTTCTGTCCGATCTCGAGCGCAAGATCCTGTGGCTCGCGACCTGGACCATCCACAATGCCAACAACATCCGGCCCAAGGCCGACGGGCTGAAGATCGGCGGCCATCAGGCGTCGTCCGCCTCGCTCGCCACCATCATGACGGCGCTTTATTTAGCCGTGCTGAAGCCGGAGGACCGCGTCGCGGTCAAGCCGCATGCGAGCCCGATCTTCCATGCCATCCAGTATCTCTTCGGCAACCAGACGCGGGAGAAGCTCGAAGCTTTCCGCGCCTGGCATGGCGCGCAATCCTATCCCTCGCGCACCAAGGACATCGACGATGTCGATTTCTCGACCGGCTCGGTCGGACTGGGCGTCGCGCAGACCTTGTTCTCCTCGCTGGTGCAGGATTATGTGCGCGCCAAGGGCTGGGCGGCGGACCGGCCGGAGGGCCGCATGGTGGCGCTCATCGGCGACGCCGAGATGGATGAGGGAAATATCTTCGAGGCCTTGCTCGAAGGCTGGAAGCACGGCCTGCGCAACACCTGGTGGATCGTCGACTACAACCGCCAGAGCCTCGATGCGGTGGTGCGCGAGGGCCTCTGGCAGCGCTTCGAATCGATCTTCCGCAATTTCGGCTGGGACGTCGTCATCCTCAAATATGGAAGGCTGCTCGAGGACGCCTTCGCCGAGCCGGGCGGCGCTGCTTTGCGCGATTGGATCGACAGCTGTCCCAACCAGCTTTATTCGGCGCTCACCTTCCAGGGCGGTGCGGCCTGGCGCAAAAGGCTGCATGACGATATTGGTGACCAGGGACCGATTTCGCAGCTGATAGACCGCAGGTCGGACGAAGAGCTGGCGCGGCTCATGTCCAATCTCGGCGGCCATGATCTGCCGTCACTGCTCGATGCCTTCGCGGCGGCGCAGAAGCACGACCGGCCGGTCTGCTTCATCGCGTACACCATCAAAGGCTTCGGCCTGCCGCTCGCCGGCCACAAGGACAATCATGCCGGTCTGATGACGACGGCGCAGACGGAAGCCCTGCGCGAGACGATGCGGGTGCGCGCCGGCCATGAATGGGAGCCTTTCGAAGGTCTCGCCACGCCGGTCGCGGAGCTCAAAGCCTTTCTCGAGAAGGCGCCCTTCAATCAAAAGGGTACGCGCCGCCTCGTGAGCCCGCGCATCGCGGTGCCGGCCGAGATCGCCACCACGCAGCCCGTCACCCTCTCGACGCAAGCGGGCTTCGGCAATCTCTTGAACGAGATCGGCAAGAGCGACAGCGATCTCGCCCGCCGTATCGTCACCACCTCGCCCGACGTGACGGTCTCGACCAATCTCGGCGCCTGGGTCAACCGGCGCGGGCTTTTCGCGCGCACCGAGATGGCCGACACCTTCAAGAAGGAGCGCATCGCCTCGACCTTCGCCTGGGAATTCTCGCCCGAAGGCCAGCATTTCGAGCTCGGCATCGCGGAGATGAATCTCTTCATCATGCTGTCGGCGCTCGGGCTCTCGCATTCGATCAATGGCGAGCGTCTCATTCCCATCGGCACGCTTTATGATCCTTTCATCGAGCGCGGTCTCGATGCGCTCAATTATGCCTGCTACCAGGATGCGCGCTTCATTCTCGCCGCCACGCCGTCGGGCGTCACCTTGGCGCCGGAAGGCGGCGCCCATCAGTCGATCGCCACACCTCTGATCGGCATGGCGCAGGACGGCCTCGCCAGTTTCGAGCCGGCCTTCGTCGACGAGCTCGCGGTCATCCTGCGTTTCGCCTTCGATTACATCCAGCGCTCGGGTGAGGCCGAGGTCGATGAGACGACCTGGCTGCGCGACGCGGTGGGCGGCTCGATCTATCTGCGCCTGTCGACCCGGCCGATCGACCAGCCGACACGCGCCATGACGCCGGAGCTCGCCGAGGGCATCGTCAATGGCGGCTATTGGATGAGAAAGCCCGGCCCCAATGCGCAGGTCGTCGTCGCTTATACCGGATGCCTGGCGCCGGAAGCGATCGAGGCCGTCGGTCTCATGGCGGAAGACCGCCGCGATGTCGGCCTGCTCGCCATCACCTCGGCCGACCGGCTGAATGCCGGCTGGACCGCGGCGCAGCGCGCCCGCGAGCATGGCCTCGTCCATGCCAGGAGCCATATCGAGCGCCTGCTCTCAGAGGTGCCGTCGCATTGCGCTTTGGTCACGGTGATCGACGGCCATCCGGCCACGCTTGCCTGGCTCGGCGCCGTCCATGGCCATCGCACCCGCTCGCTGGGCGTCGAGCATTTCGGCCAGACCGGCACGATCGCCGATCTCTACCGGCATTACGGCATCGACGCGAATGGCATCGTGGCCGCCGCCCAGGCCGTCTCGCCCGGTCGGCCGATCCGCCAGCTCAAGCTGATGAGCTGAAAATCATCTGCCTATAAGGCGTTAGGCTGGGCTGCGTCCGAAGACAGGGATTCTTGTTGCCAAGTTGTAGGATGACCCTATGATCCTTCTCCCAGGGGCGCGCAGTCGCTCCGGAGAGGAACCGCATGGGCTTCGCCAACCGCAAGGCCGATTTCCAGCCGGCGCTCGACGCCTTCCGGGCGGCGCTGGGCCCTGCCGGCATGGTCGCCGATGCCGACCGGATGACCGGACACTTGCGCGACTGGGGCGGCGACTATCGGGGCCGGACCCTATGCGTGCTGAGGCCCGCTTCGGTCGCCGAGGTGCAGGCGGTCGTCCGGCTATGCCGCGCGCATCGGCTCGCCGTCATCCCGCAAGGCGGCAATACCGGCCTCGTCAATGGCGGCTTCAGCGATGACGACCGCGGCAATGTCATTGTCAGCCTCGCGCGCCTCGACACCATCCGCAGGCTCGATGGCGGCGATTTCACCCTGGAAGCCGATGCCGGCTGCATCCTGCAGAAGCTGAAGGACGCGGCCGAGGAAGCGGATTGTCTCTTCCCATTGGCGCTTGGTGCGCAGGGCAGCTGCCAGATCGGCGGCAATGCCGCCACCAATGCCGGCGGCATCAATGTGCTGCGCTACGGCATGGCGCGCGATCTAATCCTCGGCCTCGAAGTGGTGCTGCCCGATGGCGAGATCTGGAACGGCATCACCGGCCTGCGCAAGGACAATCGTGGCTACGATCTGAAGCAGCTCTTCATCGGCGCCGAAGGCACGCTCGGCATCATCACCGGCGTCGAGGTCAAGCTGTTTCCCAAGCCGAGCCGCAGCGAAGTGGCCTATCTCGGCTGCGCCTCCTTCGCCGACGCGATGGCGCTGATGGCGATGGCGCGCGCCGTCTGCTCCGATCTCGTCACCGGCTTCGAGGTGATCGGCCATGAATGCCTGGCGCTCGCGCGCTTCGCCGATCCGGCTATTGCCTTCCCGGTGGCCGAGAGCATCCCCGTCCATGTCGTGCTCGAATGCGCCTCCAGCGAGGCGATCGACCTGCGCGCCATGATCGAGGCGCTCATTGGCGCGGCGATCGAAAAGGGCCTCGTCGTCGACGCGGTACTGGCCGAAAGCATCGCCCAGGCGCGCGCTTTCTGGGCGGTGCGTGAAGGTCTCGTGGAAGGCCAGGGCAAAAGCGGCTTCCATGTCCGCACCGATCTCTCGGTGCGCCTGCACAAGGTGCCGAGCCTGATCGCCGAGGCCCGTGCTTTCGTCGCGGACCATCATCCCGCCTGGCTGGCCCAGGCCTATGGCCATGCGGGCGACGGCAATATCCATTTCAACGTCATGCCGCCCAAGGATCTGAGCGAGAGCGCGGCGCGCGCCGAGGGCCGGAAGATCCTTTCAGGCCTCTATGACATCGTCGCCGGCCTCGACGGGTCGCTCAGCGCCGAGCATGGCATCGGCCGCTCGCGCCGCGATGTCTTGTGGCCGGCTTTGTCGCCGGTGCAGCGGCGTTTGCTGAGGGCGGTCAAATCGGCCTTCGATCCCGACAATATGATGAATCCCGGCTGCCTCATTCCGGAAGGTAACGCATGAAGCCGCGCTCGCCGATCATGGGCTCCTATGAGGCGCTGCCTTTGCGCGTCGCCACCTTGCTCACCCGCGAGATCGAGCAGGGCGAGCACCAGCCGGGCGCCCGCCTGCCGACTGAGCAGCAGATGGCCGAGCGTTTCGGCGTCAGCCGCAATGTGGTACGCGAAGCGATCGCGCAATTGCGCGCCGACGGCATCATCGAGGCGCGCCAGGGCGTCGGCGCCTTCGTGCTGGCGCCCGAGCAGCGCGCCGCCATCCGCATCGACCGCGAGGCCTTGAAGAGCGCCGATAATATGGAGCGGCTCTTCGAATTGCGCCGCATCCTCGAGGTGGAATCGGCGACGCTTGCCGCCGCGCGGCGCACCGATGAGCATCTCGTCCAGATCAAGGCGGCGCTCGACCGGATGAGCGGCGAGGAGCGCTGGCAGGACGGCAGTATCGAGGCAGACCTCACCTTCCATCGCGAGATCGCCCGCGCCACCGGCAATAATTACATCCACAGCTTCATTTCCTTCATCTGCGAGCAGATCCGCCAGTCGATCCACTATGCCCGCCTCACCAACCCGCTGCATGACCTGGTCGAGGTCAATGTCGGCGAGCATGTCCGCATCTATGAGATGCTGGTGGCGGGCGATCCTTCAGGCGCCGGCGAGGCGATGCGCAAACACATCACCGGTGCGGCGGAACGCGTCGGCGTCTTCCTGCCCGATTCAAAATTTCGAAAGGACTGACATGGCGCTCGGCCAGCTTCAGAAGATCACCGACATCTGCCTGCTCGTCGAGGACATCGGCCGCACGGTGGAGTTCTATGTCGGCAAGCTCGGCTTCCGCTTGCGCCGCCGTGCCGAGGGCTTCGCCGATTTTCACAGCGAGGGCGTGACGCTCGCCGCCTGGGAGCTCGACCATATCAACCGCCATACCGGCGTCTCCAACGCCCGTTCGCCCAAGGCGGCGCACAAGGCCTGCATCGCCATCCAGCTCTCATCGCCCGCCGAGCTCGACCGGCTCTATCGCGAACTGTCGGAGAAAGGCGTCGGCTTCTATGGCCCGCCCGCCGACCATGTCTGGAATGCGCGCTGCGCCTATTTCACCGATCCCGACGGCACTTTGTGGGAGCTCTATGCCTGGCTCGCCGGCGGTCCGGGCGACTATCACACCGAAACAAAATAGGGAGGAAGACAATGAACTGGACTCTTGGCATGAATCGTCGCCGCCTCTTGCAGGCGGGTCTCGCCGGTTTCGCGGCGGCGGCTCCGGGCTTGGGCCTCGTGCTGACGCCGGGTGCCCGCGCCGAAGGCAAGGTCGTCATCCAGTATGACTGGCTGATGTCCAACGGTCAGATCGGCGACATCATCGCTGTCGCCAACGGTTATTTCAAGGAAGCGGGTCTCGAGGTCGAGTTCAGCCCCGGCGGCCCCAACGCCGCCACCGTGCCGCCGGTCATTTCGGGCGCCGCCTCGCTCGGCCAGTTCTCCGAGACGCCGCAGCTTTTTGCCGCGCGCGCCTCGGGCGTCCCGGTGAAGATCATCGCCTGCGGCTTCCGCACCAGCCCCTATGCCTATACGTCCAAGGCCTCGAACCCGATCCGCTCGGCCGCCGATCTCAAGGGCAAGAAGATCGGCGTGCAGCCGACCGCGCGTTTCGTCATCGACGAGATCCTCGCCAAGAACGCCATCGATCCATCCGAGGTGACGATCGTCAATGTCGGCTTCGACAAGGCGCCGCTGGTGCGCGGCGATGTCGATGCGATCGGCGGCTGGATCACCAACACCCAGGCGCTCAGCGTCGTGGGCGACGACCGCATCGATCTCCTGGTGCGCGATCTGGGCTTGAGCTCCTATGCCAATGTCTATTTCGCCACCGACACGGCCATCGAGCAGAATGCCGGAACGCTGACCAAGTTCATCCAGGCAGTCGGCAAGGGCTGGGCCTTCGTTCACGCCAACCCGCAGGACGCGGTGAAGAAGATGGTCGAAGCCTATCCTGAGCTCGATCTCGGCTGGGAGCAGAAGACCATCGGCCTGATCCTGAAATTGAGCTTCGACGACGTGACCGCCAAGGACGGATGGGGCGTCTTCGACGTGAGCTCGATCGAGGAGCAGCTGGCGCTGCTCGACAAGGTCGGCCAGTTTCCCAATGGCCGCCCCGCCGCCGCCGACTGCTATTCGACCAAGATCCTGGAAGCGTCTGCCGGCGACCGGCCGAAGCTCAGCGGTCCCGCCGGCTGACGAGATGACGCGGGCGGTCGAAGCGCGGGCGCTGGATGTCGGCTATGGCAATAGCGGCGCCAAGGTGATCGCCGGTCTCGATCTTGCGATCGAGGCCGCGACCTTCCTGTCGATCCTGGGGCCCTCGGGCTGCGGCAAGTCGACCTTCCTGCGCGTCGTCGCCGATCTGCTCGAGCCTTTGCGCGGCTCGATCAAGGTTCTGGGCGATGATCCGAAGATCGTGCGCTCGCGCCGCGATGTCGGCTTCGTCTTTCAGGATTCGACACTTCTGCCCTGGCGCTCGGTGCGCGACAATATCCGCCTGCCGCTCGCCATCGGCCAGTCGCGCCTGACGCGCAAAATTGACGACAAGACCGACGAGCTCCTGGCGATGATGGGCATCGCCCAGTTCGCCGAACGTTATCCGCATCAATTGTCGGGCGGCCAGCGCCAGCGCGCCGCCATCGCCCGCGCGCTTCTGGGCGAGCCGCGGCTTCTGCTGATGGACGAGCCGTTCGGCGCGCTCGACGAGATCACCCGTGACCGTCTCAACGACGAATTGCTCAATCTGTGGCGGCGGACGGGGGCGACGATCCTCTTCGTCACCCATTCGATTGCGGAAGCGGTCTATCTCGGCGACCGCATCATCGTGCTCGCCGCCAATCCCGGGCGCGTGGTCGAGGATGTCGATCTGCGTCCTCTGAAGCAGGACGGCAACCGCTGCTCGCGAGAGGATCCCGCCATCGTCGCCAAAATGGCCGAGATGCGCGCCGCTTTGGAGGCCGCGTCATGACCGGGGCCAGGGCTCTGTCACCGGTGCGATCGGCGCTCTATCCGCTGTTCGGCGCCGCGTCCCTGCTGCTCGCCTGGCAGTTCCTGCTGCCGGCGGCGGGCGTCCCGGCCTATATCGTGCCGACGCCGACCGCGATCCTCGCCATCTTCGCCAGGCAAGGCGCGCTGCTTCTCTCCAATCTCTGGCCCACCGCCGTCGAGGCCGTGGCCGGCTTCGTCATCGGCAATATTGCCGCCGTCATCCTCGCCATCGTCTTCGTCCATAGCCGTTTCCTGCAGGCCGCATATTTTCCCGTTGTGCTGTTCTTCAACACCATTCCGGTGCTGGCGCTGGCGCCGATCATCATCCTCATCTTCGGTCTCGGCATGACGCCAAAGATCGTCATCGCCGCGGTGATTTGTTTCTTCCCCACCCTCGTCAACATGATCCGCGGCCTCAATTCGGCCAGCGCCAACGAGTTCGAGCTGTTCCGTGTGCTCTCCGCCACGAAATGGGAAGTGCTCTGGCGCCTGCGCTTCCCGCGCGCTTTGCCGATGCTGTTCTCCTCGCTGCGCATCGCGTCCGCCACGGCCGTCATCGGCGCCATCGTCGGCGAATGGATCGGCTCCGACAAGGGCTTGGGCGCCCTCATCATCCAGGCGACCTTCAACTACCAGTCCGACAGGCTCTATGCCGCGATCGCGCTGTCATCGACCTTGTCGATCACCTTGTTCCTGATCGTCGTGCTGCTGGAGCGGCGTCTTGTGCGGTATTAGGCAGGTCGTCTCGGGCTAAGCGCTTCATGGCGATGAGGATTCCATGTCGCGCCAGGTCTGCATCTCGCGAACGCTGTCGATGAATGTCCGGATGAACGGGCTGCCCAGGCGTTCGACCGAATAGGCCGCGGCCAGCGCCGTTTTCTCGTCGAGATCGCTCGGCTGGTGAAACACCACCCCCGAGGCATCGCGCTTCAGCGAGGCAGGAACCAGGGAAACGCCCTGTCCCGCCGCGACAAGCCCGAGAATCGTGAGCATCGAATCGCCGAACTGATCGATCTCGGGTGAAAAGCCGGCGTTGCGGCAGGCCACGATGATGGAATCGAACAGGCCAGGCCCCAGCGGGCGGGGGAACAGCACGAATCTCTCACGCGCCATATCGGCGAGCTTCAAGTGCGGGCGGCCGGCCAGGGGATGGTCGTTGGCGACGATCAGCGCCAGCTTCTCCTCGACGAGTATTTCGGTGTTGATGCCGCGGCCCGGCACCGGCGGGCGCAGGAAGCCGACATCGATCTCGCCGCTACGCAGCATGTCGCCTTGCTGGCTGGTCGAGCCTTCGACGAGACGCAGGTCGATCTCGGGATGAGCACCGCGAAAATTGCGCAGGATCGGCGCCATGAGAGAGGTCGCCGAGCTCACGAAGCCCACGGTGAAGGTCTGCGCCGAATCTCTCTTGGTGAGGAGGAGGGCGATATCGACATCGCTCAATATCCGGCGCGCCCTGGGCAGGAAGCGCCGTCCGGCCGGCGTCAGGCTGACGCCCCGGCGGTTGCGATTGAAGAGGGCGACGCCCAACTCCTCCTCCAGCTGACGGATTTGCTGCGACAGGGGCGGCTGCGAAACATTGAGCCGTTCCGCCGCCCGGCGGAAATGCAGCTCCTCCGCCACCGCCACGAAATATCTGATATGCCGAAGCTCCATATTGCTTAGTTTTTCTTCTTCCGGGGATGAGTTTTTCTCAAGAACGACAAGAAAATCACCTTTATCTCATTGAAATATCTTATTTATGTATCATCCGGATGAGGGCGTACAGTGATATTCATAGAATATCACAGTTTCCAAAAGCGATATTGGACGATCCTCCCGGCGGCCCATAACGATACCGGCATTCCAGACGGTTCGAAGAGGCTGATCATGTCCAATTCTGCACAGGCGCAACCGATGCTCATCATCGACGGGCTGCAGGCGGATGAGTGCGACGAGAGCGTATTCGTCGAATGGCGCAAGGGCGGCGTCGGCTGCGTCCACATGACCTGCATGGAATATACGTTCGACAATACGCGGGCAGCGCTCTCCGCTCTGTCGCGCTGGCGCCGCGCCTTGCGCAATCACGCCGATCTGATCCGCCCGGCGCGCTGCGCCGACGATATTCTCGCCGCCCGCGCCGAAGGCAAGACCGCCGTCCTGCTCGGCTTCCAGAATACCCTGCCGCTCGAGGACGATCTGGCGCTGACTGAGATCTTCTACGATCTCGGCATCCGTGTGATCCAGCTCACCTACAATCATCAGACCCTTGTCGGTGCCGGCTGCCAGGAAACCGTCGATAGCGGCCTGACGCTCTATGGCAAGCGGCTGGTGAAGGAGATGAATCGCCTGCGCATGCTGGTCGACTCGTCGCATTGCGGCCTGAAGACCACCATGGATGCGATTGAGATGTCCGAGGCGCCGATCGCGGTGACCCATTCGAATCCGGCGAGCTTCGCCAGCGATGTCGAGCTCACCCACCGTTTGAAGAACGACGAGACATTGCGCGCCCTTGCGAAGCGCGGCGGCATGTTCGGCATGGCGCTGTTCCCGGCCATGCTGCCCGGCGGCATGCGCTGCACCTTGCAGCGCTTCTGCGACATGGTCGAGCATCTCGTCGGCATTGTCGGCATCGAGCATGTCGGCCTCGGCACCGACTTCGTCTGGCAACGGCCGCTCTCCTATATCAAGCAGGTCCGCACCGGCCGCAGCACATTCGACTGGGCGCCGGTCGTTCCGCCGAAATGGCCGGACTGGATGAAAACCCCCGCCGACTTCCCGCGCATCATCGATGAGCTCAGTGGTCGCGGCTGGAAGGACGGCGACATCGCCAGCTTCATGGGGCTGAACTGGCTGGATTTCTATCGCCGGGTCATCGGCTGAAGCATGATCGGGAAAAATCATGCGTAATCAAAACAGATAAACTTATTTGCAGGTGGCACGCGACATGACGCGCAAGGAAGTCGATACGCTCATCAAGAACGCCTTCGTGATCACGATGAATCCGCACCGCGAGATGATCGAGCGTGGCGCCGTCGCGGTTACCGGCACGCGCATCGTGGCCATCGGCCCCACCGACGAGCTGATGCGGACCTATTTCGCCCGCCATCAGGTCGATGCGCAAGGCGGTGTCGTCCATCCGGGCTTCATCGACACGCATGTGCATTTCATGAATGCGGCGCGCGGCGCCTTTCCCGATACGATGGATCTCTCGACCTCGATGAACATCTATCGCCGGTGGTGGGACAGTGTGGACGATGAGGATGAATATGCCTCATCGCTGCTGAACTGCATCGAGATGCTGTCGAACGGCACCACCTGCTTCCTCGAGGCCGGGACCGTGCACAACCCGCATGCCGCCGCCGAGGCGGCCGAACGGGTCGGCATCCGCGGCTTTGTCGGCGATCCGTTCCTGTGGGACATGCCGGCGGCGCCTGGCGTCCATGCCATGTCGCGGGCGCCGCGCGCGCTCAAGCGCAGCCTGGACCTGCTCGGCTCGCAATTGAAGCGCAACAGCAAGCCCGATGGGCTGGTGCGCGGCTGCGTGGTCCTGTTCGGCCTCGGCAGCGCCTCGGATGAGCTTATCGCCGCGGCCAAGCGCGTCGCGGACGAGAACAATGTGATCTTCTCGCAGCATCAGTCATTCGGGCCCAACGACGCCGCTGCCGATGAGAGGCGCCTGGGCAAAAGGGCGCTCTGCCACTTCGCCGATACCGGCATGCTGGGGCACAATTGCACCTTCAGCCACATGAATGACCTCACCGGCGACGAAATGTCGATGGTGCGCCAATCGGGCATGTCGGTGGCCTGGTGCCCCGGCACCGCGATGACGCTCGCGACCGGCGCCACCCACCGGGGGCCGCATCTTCACATGCATCGCTACGGCGTGAATACGGCGCTCGCCTCCGACGGCGCCAACTCCGCATGCCGCTACGATATCGGGCTGCAGGGTCTGCTGGCGCTGCTTGCCTCGCGCGAGCGCACGCAGAAGCGCGTTTCCTTCTCGGCCGAGGATGTCATGGAGCTCGCCACGATCAACGGGGCGCGGGCGCTCGGCATGGCCGACGAGATTGGTTCGCTGGAAGTGGGCAAGCGCGCCGACATCGTCATCAGATCGACCGACTTGCCGGAAGCGCAGCCGGGCGTCGATCCGCTGCAGACGCTGGTCTATTGCTCGGGCTCGAAATCCGTTTCCTCCGTCCTGGTGAATGGCGAGACCGTATGGTCGGCCGGACGGCCGCGGCGCATGGAGTCGGCCCAGATCTATGACCTGGCGCGCAAGTCGACCGACCGCATGTGGGCGAAGCTCGGCCTCGAGCGCCAGTCGCGCTGGCCGATCCTGAGCTAGGCGAGGGCGTCATGATCAAACCGCCCACGGGTTCGCTGGTCACTTCGTCCTGGCTCGCGCGGCATCTGTCCGAGCCGGGGCTTCGCCTCATCGACTGCCGGCATCGTTTCGACGATCCTTCTTATGGCGAACGCGCCTATCGGGCCGGACATTTGCCGCGCGCCGTCTATTTCGGCCTGCAATCCCATCTTGTCGGCCGGGAGGGAGACGGCCGCAGCCCGTTGCCGGCGGCCGGTGTGTTCGCGGCGACGGCAGGCCGCGCCGGTATCGGCGACGATGATCTCATCGTCTGCTACGACGACGGCTTCGGCGGCGTCGCGGCGCGCGCATGGTGGCTGTTTCGCTATTTCGGACATGACAAGGTGTTCGTGCTGCGCGAAGGCTTCCCCGGTTGGACGGGGGGCGTCGAAACCGGTGACCTAGCAAGTCCGGCGCCTGCATCCTTCACCATCCGTCCCGGCCGGGCATCGCTCGCGCGTGCGTCCGATGTTCAGGCTGCCCTCTCTTCCGGCGGGACGGCGGTCGTCGATGCGCGGGGAGCGCCGCGCTTTCGCGGCGAAGCGCCCCCGCTCGATCCGGTCGAAGGGCACATACCTGGCGCCATCAACATCCCGGCCACCGGCGGGCTCATCGAAAATGCCCGGCTGCGCGCGGTGACCGCGAAGGCCGGGAGCATCATCGCCTACTGCGGCTCCGGCATCGTCGCCTGCAACATCGTGCTGGCCGGCGCCGAGCTCGGCCGCGACGACATCCAGCTTTACGCCGGCTCATGGAGCGACTGGGCCGCGCGCCATCTTCCTGTCCGGTCGGGCGATGAGACCGAGCCAATGCAATTCCATGACGGAGGTTCTTGATATGACGCGCAGAACATTGCCGGATAGCCGTGCCTTGACCCCCACGTTCTCCCGCCGCGGCCTGCTGCAGGGCGCTGCCGCTCTCGGCATGGCCGCCGGCTTTCCTCTCCTTGCGAGTGAAAGGGCGCGCGCCGACGAGCCGAAGCGCGGCGGCCATCTCGTGGCCGGCATAGCGGGCGGCTCGACGACGGACACGCTCGATCCCGAGACCTTCAACGACACCTATATGGTGGTCATCGGGTCGTCGACGCGCGACAATCTCACCGAGATCGCGGCCGACGGCTCATTGCGGGCGGCGTTGGCCGAAAGCTGGGAGCCCTCGAAGGATGCCAGGACCTGGACTTTCCGCCTGCGCAAGGGCGTCGAATTCAGCAACGGCAAGTCGCTGGACAGCCAGGACGTCATCGATTCGATAAATTCCCACCGCCGCGCCGAATCGAAATCCGGCGTGAAGGCCAATCTCACCGACATCGAGGCGATCACCGCCGACGGCAAGGACGTCGTCGTCGTCAAGCTCAGTGGCGGCAATGCCGATTTCCCCTATCTGATGACGGACTTCCATCTCAACATCCTGCCGTCAAAGGACGGCAAGCCGGACTGGGCCGCGAAAGCCGGCACCGGCGCCTATATTCTCGAGGAGTTCAATCCCGGCGTCCGCAGCCTGCTCAAGCTCAATCCCAATCGCTGGGACCAGGCGAGCGGTTATCTGGAATCGGCTGAGCTGCTGCATATCAACGATGTCGCGGCGCGTCAGGCGGGACTCGTCAGCGGTGAGTTGCAGGTGGTGAACCGGGTCGACCTGAAGACGGCAGGGCGCCTCAAGTCGAACAGCGCGGTGCGGGTTCTCGATGTGCCGAGCCTTGCCCATCACACCATCCCGATGATGGTCGACCAGGCGCCCTTCGACAACAAGGACGTGAGGCTGGCGCTCAAATACGCCATCGACCGCGAGGAATATGTGGCCAAGATCCTCATGGGCTTCGGCCGCATCGGCAATGACCAGCCGATCGGGCCGGGATCGACCTACCGCTTCCATGCCGACGATGTGCCGCAGCACGCCTATGACCCCGACAAGGCGAGATTCCATCTCAAGAAAGCCGGAATGGACAGTCTGAAGGTCGATCTCCACACGTCGGACGGCGCTTTCACCGGCGCCGTCGACTCGGCGCTTCTCTTCCAGGAATCCGCGCGCAAGGCGGGGATCGACATCAATGTCGCGCGTGAGGCCAATGACGGCTACTTCTCCGACATCTGGCCGAAGACCGCGTTCCGCTATGCCTGGTGGTCGCAGCGCGCCACCGAGGACCAGATGCTCTCGGTGAACTACGCGGCGGATGCGCCCTGGAACGACACGCATTGGAAGAACGAGCGTTTCGAGAAGCTCCTGCATGAGGCGCGCTCGGAGCTTGACGACAAGAAGCGGGCGGAAATGTATCGCGAGATGCAGCTGATCGTCAGCGACGATGCGGGAACGATCATTCCCGCCTTCATCGACAATGTTCATGGCGTCGCCGCGGCGGTCGCCACCGGTCCGCAGATCAGCTCGAGCTGGGAGCTGGATGGCGGCCATTTCGTCAAACGCTGGTGGCTGGCCTGACCGGGTGACCGGTCGTGCCGATCTTGCCGGAAACCGACGGTGAGGCGCAGCTGCAGCTGCTGAAGCTGGCCTGGCAGGGGCTGCGCCGGCGCCTTTCCAGCGCGCACATCTCAATCAGACAGACACGGAGTGAGGATATGCCTACGATCCACGTTGAAATGCTGGCCGGACGCTCGAATGAGCAGAAGCGGGCGCTGGTGAAGGGCCTGACGGAGTGCTTCACGTCGCATTGCGGCGGCACGCCGGCCTCCGTCCAGGTGGTCATTTCGGAGTTCGCAAAAGATCAATGGGCGGTTGGCGGCGAGCTCATCAGTGATAGAAAGACCTGACGACGGAAAGGTTCGAACGCTTGCGTGTCCTGCTCGTATTTTGCCATCCACGGACGGACTCGCTGACGAGCGCCGTCGCCGAAGCCTTCAGCGCCGGCGCGCGCGAGCAGGGACACGAGATCGAACTCGCGGATCTTTATCGCGAGGGTTTTGACCCGGTCCTGCACGAGCCGGATGAACCCGACCGGTCGTTCATCGGCAAGCGTTATTCGGAATCCGCGCAAGCCGAAATGGCGCGTGTCGATCGCAACGACGCCATCGTGATGGTTTTCCCGGTCTGGTGGTGGTCGGTCCCGGCCATGCTCAAAGGCTGGATCGATCGTGTGTGGAATCGCGACTGGGCCTATGGCGCGCGAACGCTGCCGCACCGGCATGGCCTGATGATCGGTGTCGCGTCCTCGACCGAGGCGAGCTTTGCCAAGCGCCGTTATGGTGAAGCCATGCGAATCCAGCTCGAAATGGGGACGATGGCCTATTGCGGCATCGAAAACTCCCGTTTGGAGCTGCTGTATGAATCGACACGAAATGAGGCGGCATCGGCCGATCTCGTGCGTCGTGCCTGCGAGCTTGGCAAGCTCTTTCCCTCCGCCGGCAAGGGCTGACGCCCTTCACACATTGAGCCGGTGCTCGAAATAAGCCTGGTGCTCGCGTGACAGGCGGCAGGCGAGCTCGACATCCTTCGCGCGTATCGCTACGGCGTGTTATTCTTTGATGCCGATTTCACGGCTTTTGGAAGTGACGCATGGTGCTCAAGGCTCTCAATCGACTCGATGAGAGAGTCGACAGCTGCCAATAGACTATTCAGACCATCATCACGCTCGATCTTGATGGCCTCGGGTCTTAGTGCTCTTTTCCGAGCTATCGGCGGAATCGCCTGGTCGGCTAAATTACCTTTGAAATAGATTGCCCACCATGTGCCTTCTTCTTCGGTCCATACGCCGTGCGCGAGCAAATCGCGAAAGCTCTCGACCTTTTGGAGTAGTCTAGAGACGGATCTAAATTTGGCATCTTCAATAGATACGCCTCGAACGAATAGTAGTTCTCTGCACAACGTGAGTTTATCTACGGCGCGCGGATCACGGATAGCGAGTCGTCCCACTGTTTCATCTACGCCGGCGAGTTTCCAGACAAGTGTCTTTAGTTTGTAATCCAGATACGCATATTTCGTGATTATTTGCCCGATCTTGCGAGTGATGTAGGCTGGCAGATCTTTGCGCAGTGGCCTAGTTCTACGGACGCCCTTGCTCATGGCAAACTCCAGAAGATGAATCCTTAACGCGAATATTCAGTTCGCCGCCCAAGCAGCGAGTTGACAAATCATTCGTCGCGAGAAAGAAAAGAACGCTGGCCTCCCGCGAAGAAGAACCAGCGTTCCAAGATTGGTGGAGTAACCTAGCAGGCTGTTGAAGAAGTCTGTAGCGGAAGGATTTCAGACGTGATTCACTTGATGCAGCAAGCATTGAGGGGATTTCATGCGCGGATCGGACGAGAGGTCGGGGTCGCTTTTCTCTTATGTTGA
>JBMOOM010000070.1:0-4173 GCA_049323275.1 Pseudomonadota bacterium | reverse complement strand
AGGTTGACCCGGCAGCGCTTCCACTCGGCATACTCGTACGGTTCATCTGGCAAGGGGGTAAGCGCCGGGCGATCGAGCTCTTCGAACAGGTCGCGCCGGCTTCGTCCCCAGCTCCGGAGCGGTCGATTGTTGAGATCGACGAGCAGCGCGTGGATCGCCTCGTTGAGGGCGGCAAGCGAGAAGAAGCGGCGGTTGCGCAGGCGCGCCAGAATCCATCGCCCGACGATTTGGACCCCGACTTCGACCTTGGCTTTGTCGCGCCGCCGATACGGCCGTGCCGGTACGATAGCGGTGCGGTAATGGCGGGCGAGATCGGCATAGGTCCGGTTGACCATCGGCTCGTGAAAGCAGGCCCGGGTGACGCCGGCCTTGAGATTGTCGCTCACCGTCTGCCGGGCCACGCCGCCGAAATAGGCAAATACCCGAACGTGCGAGGCGATCCAGCCCGGCAGGCCCTGGCTGAGACTGGCCTCGGCGTAGGTGTAGTTCGAGGCGCCGAGCACGGCGACGAAGATCTGCGCGCTGCGCACCTCACCGGTGAGCCCGTCAACCACCTCCATGGTGTGGCCGGAATAGTCGACGAACAGCTTCTCGCCGGCGACATGAACCTGGCGCAGGGTTGGCTTGAGACGGCCGGCCCATTCCCTGTAGCGTTCGCAACCACGCATAGCTGAAGCTGTCGGAGTTTGCGTCGCAATACTCCTCTCACAAGAGCATCAGCGTGACGTTCGGGCGCCGCAGCTCGCGATGCACAAGCGCCCAGTCCGGATGCGGACGCTCGTCGCTGGGCCGATCGGACGGCGGCGGAAACAGGCGATTCTCGAGCCGGACGTCGTCATCGAGCTCCGGCGGCAACGGCCAGGTCAGGTCAGCGCGGCGGGCTTGGTTCACGTATTTGCTGACCGTGCCCTGGGCCAGGCCGAGGCTGCGGGCAACGGCGCGTTGCGACATGCCGACGCTGTAGTGCAGGCGTAGAACTTCGCGAATGTGGCGCATGGACAGTCTCTCGGTCGGCATCTCGATCCTCTGCGGTTAGGCAAAAGACCCAAGCTACCCGGGTTGCAGACTGTCAGCGGTGCGCGCCTCCTGATTGCCCCTGATCGCGATCGCTGGAAATAGCGATCACGATCGCCTGGAATCGGTGATCACGATCGGCTGGAACACGCACCACGGCATCGTCGCGACTGTGTGGGCGAGTTGATTCAGATCGACGGCTCTGAACACTGGTGGTTCGAGGATCGCGGCCCACATTGCACCCTGCTCGTCTTCATCGATGATGCGACCTATAGCGCGACAATCAGGATGAGAGCGGCGCGTCAATCAAGATGAGACGAGGCGGCCGAGTCAGGAGATAATTGACGCTGGCCGTCGACTTGGCAAGCGTTAATTGACGCTGCGCGACAATCAAGCGGCGCTGCCAGCGTCAATCAAAGTCTTGTCGAGTTCGTTTGGGGTAGTGTGAACAGGCGGCCGGCCTGGACCGCGCTTGCGATCGAGGGCAACTTTTCGACGGTAACTTTCGACGTTCATCTCGAGGATCGTGGCGTGGTGGACCAAACGATCGATGGCAGCCAACGTCATTGCTTGGTCCGGGAAGATACGCCCCCATTCGCCAAATGGCTGATTAGCCGTGATCAGCAGCGCGCGTCGTTCGTAGCGGGCGGCGATCAACTCGAACAACACACTGGTTTCCGCCTGATCCTTGCTCACATATGTGATGTCGTCGAGGATCAGGAGGTCATAGCGATCGAGTTTGGCGATCGCGGACTCCAGCGCCAGCTCGCGCCGCGCGACCTGCAGCCGTTGCACCAGATCAGTGGTGCGCGCGAAGAGAACGCGCCAACCGTTCTCGACGAGAGCCAGGCCGATCGCCGCGCCGAGATGGGTCTTGCCGCCGCCCGGTGGACCGAACAAGAGCAAATTGGCGCCGGCCTTCAACCAGGCGTCGCCGGCGGCGAGCGCCATCGCCTGTGCCTTTGATAGCATCGGCACGCTTTCGAAGTCGAAGGTGGCGAGCGTCTTGCCGGCTGGCAAACGCGCTTCCACCATGTGTCGCTCGATCCGACGGCGGGTGCGATCGGCGGCCTCGTGCTCGGCAAGGGCGGCGAGGAAGCGGGCGGCAGGCCACCCTTCCTTGTCCGACTGTGCGGCGAGCTTCGGCCAGATCGCCTTGACGCCCGGCAGGCGGAGCTCATTGAGAAGCAGCTCGACACGTGCAGCATCGACGGAGATAGCGATACCGGTCATGCTGCCTCTCCCAGGTTCGAGCGGCCCGACATGAGGCTGACGGAGGCGAGTTCATCGTAGACGTCGAGCGACGCCAGCTTGACCGCGACACGCGGGATCGAGGCCGCCTCGGGTCGGAAGCGGTCGCGCAACGCGGCAAGATCGGGTAACTGTCCGGCGTCCAGATCCATCGCGATCGCCTCGGCGAGTTCTGCTTCGCAGGCGCGCTCGTGAGCCAGCGCCAGAAGCTCGACCGTCACCTTGCAGGCGCGCCGGTCATCACCATGCTCCCGCAAGGTCTCGAACAGACGTTTGTAAGCTGCACGCGGGAAGAGTTGGTCGCGATAAACGAGATTGAGGAGCGCCATCGGCTTGCGCCGCAGGGCATGGATGACGTGCCGGTAATCCACGACATGACCGCCCTGGCTCTCGGACACAGGTCGACCGCGCCGCAGCGTCACGACCGGCGTGACGCCAAGGAAGCATTCGAGCCGGTCGTCGAAGATGCGCACACGCAGGCGATGGCCGATCAATCTTGAAGGCACGGTGTAGAACACGCGCCGCAGGATGAAGCCGCCTGACGACGTCACCGGGATCACTTTCTCCTCGAAGTCGGTCGTGCGGCCTTTTGGCAGCGGCGCCAATGCCTCCTTCTCGAGCGCGATCGGCTTGGTGAGGTTGGCGTTGCGCCGGCCGACAATCTCGTCGACAAAAGCCCGGTACGCATCGAGACTGGCGAAGTCGCGCGTCCCTCGCAGCAACAGCGCATCTTCCAGTGCCCGCTTGAGATGGCCGTGCGCGCTCTCGATCGAGCCATTCTCATGTGCGATGCCCGCATTGTTGCGCGTTGACGCCATGCCATAGTGGCCCATCAGCCCGGCGTAGCGCTGCGTCAGATCCTCCCGTGCGTCGGCGGCCAGATTGCGGAACGCTGCCGACAGGCTGTCGCTGCGATGCTCCCGCGGCACGCCGCCAAGCGCCCACAGCGCGTTCTGCAAGCCCTCCGCCAGGGCGACGAAGCTTTCGCCGCCGAGCACGACATGGGCATGCTCGAAGCCGGAGAACGCCAACCGGAAGTGATAGAGCCGGTGATCGAGCGGCTCACCCGCGATGGTAATACCGAGCGCGCTCACGTCGGTGAAGTCGGACAGACCCAGGCGGCCGGGCTCGTGCTGCTGGCGGAAGATCACGTCCTGTTCGGGGCCGTTGAGCGCCCGCCAGGCGTTGATGCGCCGCTCCAGCGTGCGGCGGATGTTCGGGTTCAGGTCATGATGCCGTCGGCGCAGCTCGTCCAGCACGCCGATCACGCGGATGCCGGGCGCAGCCTTCAGGATCGGAACGATCTCGGCCTCCCAATACTGCGCGAGCGGATCGGACCGGCGCCGGCCCCTCGGCGTCTTCTTCTGCGATGGCGGGCGACAATCGCCCTCGATTCGATACGCGCTTGCCTTCGAGAACCCCGCCTTGGCCGCGGCGGCCTCGGGGGGCAGTGTCTGTCGGTAGGTCATGTACAGCCTCATCTGGTGGTCGGTGATGTGAAGGCCAGGCAAGGCGTCGATTCCCTCTTGTCGAGACGAATCAACAACTTGCACCAGCCGCACCCGACCGCCAGACGGGTCCAAAAACGCGCGACGCCGATGGGGACGGTCCTCCGGTCGGGCTACGCCCTCCCTTCGGTCCGCCCCCATCGGCGCAGTCTCACCTTGATTGTCGCTGGAGTCTCACCCTGATCGCCGCCGCGCATGAGACGTTCTGGAGCTTCCGCTCGATCGATCCGGGCTTGCGGCCGATCGTGGCGATGACGCCTCGGCGGTACTCCGACTTGTTGTACTCCCGCCCGGCCCGCTCCTCCGCCAGCATCAGGAAATAGCTGCCGACCAGCACGGCGACCTCGTCCGCCGTCCAGTCGGTGCCCTCCTTGCTTGGATCGATGCCCTCGACGATCAC
>JBMOOM010000069.1:0-68850 GCA_049323275.1 Pseudomonadota bacterium | reverse complement strand
ACAGACGCCGATGAAATCGACGAACATGATCTCGACGACCGGCCGGAGTCCGGCCATCGCCATGCCGACGCCCATGCCGGTGAAGGACATTTCCGAGATCGGCGTGTCGCGCACGCGCATGGTTCCGAAGCGGTCGAGCAGATTGCGGCTCGAGCCGAAAACGCCGCCGCAGCGGCCGACGTCCTCGCCCAGCAGCACGACACGCTCGTCGCGCTCCATCTCCTGATACAGGCTTTCGGCGACCGCCTGGGACGCATTGATCTTGCGCATATTCGCTGCCATGTCGGCCGTCATCACACCGTCTCCGCAAACAGATAATCCATGGCGCCGGCCGGATCGGGCATCGCATCCTTGCGGATATCGGCCAGCATGGCGCTCATTTCGGCCTTGGCCGCGGCGACGATCGCGTCGAGCTCGCTTTCGGCCCCGCCGCGCTCGATCAGCACCCGCCGGTAGCGCGTGATCGGGTCCATCTCGATCCGCATGCGCTGCTTCTCGGCCCGTTTGCGATAATTGTCGTGATCGCCCTCATAGTGGCCGCGATGGCGGTAGCAGGTCGCCTCGAGCAGAGACGGACCGCCGCCATTGCGCGTATGCCTGACGACCTCGGCAAACGCCTTCACCACCGCCTCGGCGTCGGTGCCGTCGACACGCCGTCCCAGCGCGCCATAGGCCGCCGCGCGGTCGGCAATCGCCGGTGTCGCGGTCACCTCGGAAAAGCGGACCGAAATCGCATATTGGTTGTTCTCGACCAGGCAGACCAGCGGCAGATCCCAGGCCGCCGCCATGTTCAGGCATTCATGGAAGGTGCCGTGATTGGTCGCGCCATCGCCGCAGACCCCGACGGCGACATAAGGCAGGCCTTTCAGCTTGAAATTATAGGCATAGCCGAGAGCGACCGGGAGCGATGCGCCGACGATGCCGGTCGCCGAGAAATTATGTTGCGGATCGAAGGGATGCATGTGGCCACCGCGGCCCCGGCAGAGGCCCGTCTCCTTCTCGAAGATCTCGGCCATCAAAGCGCGCGGCGGAACGCCCTTGGCCAGCGCGTGATAGTGATTGCGATGCGTGCTGACCACCGCGTCATGGAGCGTCAGGGATTGCGCCATGGCGGCGCCGATCGCCTCCTGTCCGATGCCGGTATGGAGCTCGCCATGGATCTCGAAGCTCGGCACGCCTTCGAGGCAGGCCTCGTCGAAAGCCCGCAGCCTGACCATGGTCCGAAACAGATTGATCTCGTTAAGCTTCATGATTCTTTCATCTCAAGCAGTTCGAAGAAGGATCCGCCGGGCGCCCGGCAATAGGTGGAGCGCCCTTCCGGAAAGCTGGTGATGCTGCCGACCGGCTCGGCGCCGATCGCGACCATTCCGCCCAGGGCATCGTCGAGATCATCAACCAGGAAGCCGACATGGCCGCATCCCACCGCCAGCGGAAGCGGCTGCGGGGCGAATGGATGGTCGCGAAACTCGATGAGCTCGAGGCGCGGCCCGCCATCGGCGCGCGCCAGCTGGGCAAGGTGGCAGGAGAGAGAGTCCACTCCCGTCATGCTGCGGATCTCCTTCGCCATGTCCCTTTCGATGAAAGCGACTTCGTAGCCGAAGGCCCTGGCATAAAAGGCGATGGACAGATCGATGTCCGAAACCGCGAGCGAGACATGATCCAGGGCTTTGAGCTTCATCGGACACCTTCAACAGCACGCACCATCACATCGCGAAGATCGCGTCGGATATCCTCACCGGCGCCGGCCGCAAATATCGCCACGAGAACACGCGGCGCGGTGCGTGGAATGGAATCGAGAAAACGCGGCGGCGCGACCAGGTGCTGAACCGCATGGAAGCTCACAGGCCGCTCGTCACCCGCGACATCGGCCATGGCCTTGAGGCGTAGCAGCGACTCGCCCTGCCGATGCGCAAGGCCCTCGATGCCGGCCTGAAGAGTGTGCAGGTCGACTGGCCCCGTAAGGCGGATGACGGCGCTATCGTAGGCCGCTGCATGGTCAGCGGATACTTTATGCCGACTGACAGCCGGCTCCATATCGAAAAGCTGCAGTGCGAGCTGATCATCCGCCGAGGCGGGTTCAATGGGAACGCTCGCCAGACGGCGCAGCTCGTTCATCAGCCGGCCCCTGCCCGCCTCGTCCGTCAGATCGAGCTTGGTGACCAACAGCCGGTCGGCGAGCGCCAGCTGCGCCCGCGCCGTTTCATGCCGCCATATCTGGCCGAGCCCCAGGACGGCATCGATCGCGGTCACGAGGCCGGTCAGGCGGTAGCGCGACAGGCGCAGCGGATCGCTCACGAAGGCCTGCAATATTGCGCTCGGATGCGCCAGGCCGCTAGTTTCGACGATCACGCGGGCGAAGGCTGGAATTCGGCCGATGGCGGCCTTGTCCTGCAGACTGCGCAAGGCGCGGGCGAGATCGCCTTGCGCCTGGCAGCACAGGCAGCCGCCCGGCAGGACGACGATATTCTCGTCCACGCTTTCGATCAGCAGGTGATCGAGGCCGATCTCGCCGAACTCGTTGACGATGACGGCCGTGTCGGCGGCCCGCGGTAGAGCGAGAAGACGTCTGATCAGGGTCGTCTTGCCGCTGCCCAGGAAGCCGGTGAGCACCGTCACTGGAATCGTCTGCTCCGGCACGAGATCGAGCGTGCGGGGATCGGGAAGAGCTGTCATTCGATCCAGCTCGCATTCCAGAAGGCGTCGGGGCGATGGCGCATGGTTTCGAGCGCGCCGAACATCGGCTGGCCGAGATCGACGCCTCGCGTGCGCCGGCCGAGCTCCTCCTTGGCCGTGCCGATGAGCGCCGGATCGGCGAGCAGCCGGAGAGTGGCGACGGCGAGAGCCTCGGAGGCCATCAGCGGTCCCGGATGGCTCGCCTGGTGCCCCGCCAGCGCGGTCAGCGCCCAATTATGCAGCGGCACCTGATCGGGGAAGGCCCAGTTGACCCGGCCGAGCGGTATCCGCCAGCTCACCTCGCCGTCATCCTGGCCGTAGGGATCGAGGCCCTCGCTATAGAGACCGATCCCCTCATCGAGCCGGAACTCACCGTCCGGCCGGCAGACCTTGGCGAGCGCACGCATGAAATCGCGGCCCTCTTCCGTCCAGCGCGGCGGCCCGACGGTTTCGAGCGCGGCATGAACCTCCCGAGCCATAATGTCGTTCGCCAGATAGCCGCGGGTTCCCGCGATGAATTGATGGCGAAAGCCGACGCCCGTCATTTCGGCGGCGCGCGACGCGACGCCGATGGCGAAATCGAAGACCTCGCGGGCCCGCTCGAAGCTTTCATGCCGCGCCGTGAACCAGAGCCGCGCCTCGTCGGGCGTGACATTGGGAATATGACCCGCCACGCGCAGCACATGCTCGACCGACGTGTCGGGGAAATGATGGGCGCGCAACCGCTCCAGCGACTGCACGGCAAGCTCGGCGGCATCGAGCGCGTTGCGCCGGCGGGTGCCGCCGCCATGGCCGGCTTCGCCGAGAAAGATCACTTCGCCATTCAGCACCGACTGGCACGGCCGCGACAGCGCGCCGTTCTGATAGTCGCCATGCGAGGTGAGAATGGCGTCGATGCCGTCGAAGACGCCGAGCCCGAGCATGGCCACCTTGCCCCAGACGATTTCCTCGGCGGGCGTTCCGAGAACCATGATCTCACCGGCGAGTCCCGCCTCCTCGGCCGCCAGAGCGGCGGCGATCGCGGCGCCGCAATTGGCCGGGCCGATGAGATTATGGCCGCAGGCATGACCGGCCGGATGACCGCGCCGCCGACGCTCGGCGACAGCGTCATTGTCGGTGCCGGGCAAGGCATCATATTCGGCGAGCAGCGCCACGCGCGGGCCCCCGCTGCCGCGCCGCGCGCGGAACGCCGTCGGCAGGCCGGCAACGCCCCGCTCCACGTCGAAGCCGTGGCTTTCCAGCCAATCACAGAGAGTGGCCTGCGCCTTGAATTCCATATTACCGAGTTCGGGGGACGCCCACAGCTCATTGAATTTGTGGGCTATCTCGGTCTTAAGAGGAAGCCAGTGCCGCCGGGCGGTCGCGCTGTGATCCATTGTCGTGATCTGTAAACTGTTGACAGTTGTCAGCTTACTGTGTTTGATTTCCGGAGCGCTGTCAAACCTCATTCGGCGGCCATGCCCGGAGAAAAGGACTTGGAGCAGAGCTTTCACGCCGTCCCGACGCTGACTCTGGTCACCCAGGTGAAGGAGCAGATCCAGCACGCCATCACGACCGGCGAGCTGCTGCCCAACCAGCGCCTGGTGGAAGGCGAGATCGCCCAGAAGCTCGGCGTCAGCCGCGGCCCGGTGCGCGAGGCCGCGCGCCTGCTCGAGCAGAGCGGTCTCCTCATCTCTCTGCCCCGCCGCGGCTTCTTCGTGCGCCAGTTCGAGGAGCGCGAGATCCAGGATCTCTATGAGCTGCGCGAATGGATCGAGGCCGCCGCGGTCGAAGCGGCGGTGAAGCGCGCCACGCCCGAGCAGCATGAAATGCTGCGCGTCACCCACAAGAATCTCATCGCCCGCGCCCGCTCCGGGCAGCAATCCGAGCTGATAGAGGCGATCATAGAGTTCCACCGCTCGATCTGCACGCTGTCGGGCAATAAGCGGCTTCTGCGCCTGTTCGACGAGATCGCCATCGAAGTGCGGCAAATCCTCTCCGTTCTCGGCGTGAAGCTCGACGAGACGGGATATCCCGCCGAAGCGCAGGAATCGCTCCTCGACGCCATCGTCGACAAGGACAAGAAGCGCGCCGCCGCCGAGATCCGCAAGCTCGTCGCGCAGGCCGGCAAGGAAGTCATGGAGAATTACCGCAGGCGCCAGGCAACAGGAAGCAAGACGCCCGTTTGAATCGCAACGGCCCGTCCCCTTGAAGGGGCGGCACAGGGAGGAGAAGACGAGTATGAGTAATCGCCGATCGGCGCTGGGAATTGCCGGCATCGCGCTGTGCGGATTCCTGGCCAACGCTGCCCAGGCAGACGTCGCAGCACCTGAAAAAATAAAAGCGGCCGGCAAGGTCGTCTTCTGCACAGAGCTCGCTTATCCGCCATGGGAAATGCTCAATGCGGAGACGCAGGCGCCGGAAGGCTTCGACATCGACATCGCCGCGGCGCTCGCCAAGACGATGGGGGTCACCTCCGAGCACAAGAACATCTCCTTCGACGGGCTCATCCCCGCTCTGCAGGCCGGCCAGTGCGACGCTATCATTTCGGGTCTCGCCGACAAGCCGGAACGGCGCGAGGCGGTCGACTTCGTGAATTATGCCGTTTCGGGCAACGCGCTCATCACGCGTGCCGACAATCCGGTGACCTTCAAGACGCTCGAGGATCTCTCCGGCCTCAAGGTCTCGGTCGCGGTCGGCTCGGCGCTCGAGGCCGAGCTCAAGAAAGCCAGCGACGCGCTGAAGGCCGCGGGCAAGCCCGAGATCAACATCCTGTCGCTGCAAAGCGGCACCGACGCCTTCCAGCAGCTCACCGCGGGCCTGGCGGATGTGTATTTCGGCTCGACCGACCAGGCCGGCTATTTCAACAAGCAGAAGCCGGGCCTCCTGAAGCTCGCCAGTCCGCAGCTCTTCTCGCTGACCATCGGCCTCGCGACGCCCAAGAAGGACAAGGATCTGCATGACGCCTTCGACGGCGCCCTGAAGGAGATCAAGAACTCAGGCGAGTACAAGAAGATCCTCGCCAATTGGGGTTTCGAGGCCATGGGCCTCGAGTAACCCCGACTGCGGCCGGGAAGCAATGGATTCCCGGCCGATTTTCCCGTCAGTGAGATCCAGGCCATGAGCGGCGACCTCAATATCGATACCGCCTTCTTCCTCAAATATCTGTTCAATCCGCCGGCCATCATCTGGAAGGGGCTGTGGCTGACGATCTGGATATCGGTCGTCGCCCAGGCGCTCGGCGTCGCCATCGGCCTTCTGATCGCGCTCTGCATCCGCTCGAAACGCGCCTCCTTGCGCGGCTTCGGTAAGTTCTATGTCTGGGTCTGGCGCGGCACGCCGCTGCTCGTCCAGCTCGTGCTGATCTATACCGGCGTCGCGGCGGCGGGCTTCTACAAATATCCCGATATCCAGATCGGTCCCTTCACGCTCACCGGCCCGCTCCAGGCCGCCCTGATCACGCTCTCGCTCAACGAAGCCGCCTATATGGCGGAAATCTTCCGCGCCGCTTTGTCGTCGATCGACAAGGGCCAGTTCGACGCGGCACGCGCCTTGGGAATGCGGCCCGTCACGGCGATGCGCTGGATCATCCTGCCGCAGGCGGCGCGCATGGTCGTTCCGCCGCTCGGCAATGAATTCACCTTGATGATCAAGGGCACGTCGCTCCTCGCCATCCTCGGCATCCGCGAATTGTTCGGCACCCTCCAGCAGCTCAATGCCGCGACCTTCCGCACCTTCGAGCTCTTCATCATCGCCGCCATCTGGTATCTGATCCTGACGACGATCATGGGCTTCGTGCAGAAACGCCTCGAAGCCCATTACGGGCGTTATGACCAGCCGGCCGCCGACAGCAAGGCCAAACCGGGCTTGCGCAGCCTGTTTTCGGGGCAGCGCTAGACGATGACGACATCAGAACCCACTCCCCTCGTCTCGCTGCGCGACATCCGCAAATCCTTCGGCGATGTGGAGGTTCTGCGCGGCGTCTCCTTCGATGTCCACCGCGGCGAGGTCGTCTGCCTCATCGGGCCCTCGGGCTCCGGCAAGACGACATTGGTGCGCTGCATCAACCACCTCGAAAAGATCCAGTCCGGCCGCATCACCGTCGATGGCGAGCTCATTGGCTATCGCGAGCACAAGGGCCGCATCGTCGAGGATTCGGAAACACGCATCGCCGACCGGCGGCAGAAGATCGGCATGGTCTTCCAGCGCTTCAATCTCTTCCCGCATCTCACCGCGCTCGAAAACGTGACTGTGGGGCCCGTTCGCGTACAGGGACGCGATCAAAAGGTGGTGACGGCCGAGGCGCGCGACTTGCTGGCGCGGGTAAAGCTTTCCGACCGGCCCGGACACTATCCTTCACAGCTCTCGGGCGGCCAGCAGCAGCGGGTCGCCATCGCCCGCGCTCTCGCCATGAAGCCGGCGGTCATGCTCTTCGACGAACCGACCAGCGCCCTCGACCCGGAAACCGTGGGCGAAGTGCTGGAAGTGATGAAGGAACTCGCCCTGGCGGGGACCACCATGATCGTCGTCACCCATGAGATGGGCTTCGCCCGCGACGTCGCGAACCGCGTCGTCATGATGGATCAGGGCGCCGTCGTCGAGATCGGAACCGCCGAGCAGATATTCACCAATCCGCAGCAGGAGCGGACGAAGGCCTTCTTCAAGGCAATGCGTTAAAGAAACACGTCGAGATCCGGCTTTTCCATGTCGGCGCGCAGCTCCTCCTGCCACTCCTTGAGCAGCGCCTTGCGGCGCTTCGGATAGCGGTCCTTGAGGATGTCGACCTGGCCGATGCGGTCGGTGCGGAAATGGCGGAAGGCGGTGCGCAATTCGCACCAGGCAATGATATTGCGGGTCGCCTCGTAATAGACGATGCCGATCGGCCAGATGGTGCGCTCGGTATAGCGGTCGATCTCGTCACGATATTGGATCGACACCTTGCGGCTCTCGCGGATGGCGCTGCGCAAGGCGGCGACGTCCACCGTATCGACGGTGCGCCCATCCCGCGGCGCCACGACGAGGCTCGCATCGAACAGGAACGGCCTCAGGCCCTCGGGGAGCACCGCGCCGATCTTGGCGACCGAATCACGCGCCGCCCGCGTCAGCTGCGCATCGCCGCGCCGGGTCACCCAGCGCAGGCCGAGCATGACCGCCTCGAGCTCGTCGGCGGTGAACATCAGGGGCGGCATGTCGTAGCCTTCGCCCAGCACATAGCCGATGCCGGCCTCGCCCCTGATCGGCACGCCCTGGCCGACCAGCGAATTTATGTCGCGATAGACGGTGCGCAGCGACACTTCCAGCTCCTCGGCCATGGCGTCCCCGGTCACCGGCCGCCGGTGGCGTCGGAGAATCTGCAATACTTGAAGAAGTCGGTCAGCGCGTCTCATGGCCAGAAACCTAGCCTACACTGCTGTCAGATTATGTCAGGAGACTGGCAGGAGACGACGTCTCGCGAACAAGGCCGGAAATGGTCAGACGAGAAGCGCCAGCATGGCCAAGGGCGCCACGGTGGCAGCCATCAGGAGCATGGCCATGATCAGGAACCAATGGGTGGGCAGCGTGGCGCGACGGAAGGTCATGGGCGGAACTCTGTGCCGATTCTCATTTTGAGAAAATGATTCTTTTCAAAGGCTTAGATTCACAGACTAAGCCCTTGATTCAATTATCGTCAGTTGATCGAAGGCGCGGCCGGGGGCGGCGGCGCGACGGGCGGTCCGCCCAAAGAAGGGGTGAAGGTCGGCTGCTGCGCCTTTTTGAGCTTCATCTTGGTGATGTTGTCCTGGGTCGTCTGGACGCCGTCCTTGGCCTCGCTGGTCAGCTTCGGTTTGACCTTCTCGGCCGCCGCCACGGGCACGGCCAGGACGACTGTCAGCACTACGCATCCCAATAGGCGGCGGATCATGATGGGGCCCTCGTCAGTAGCGGTAAACGCCGAACTTGCGTTCAACCGTACTCCGCCCAGGCTGAGCCCAGGCTGATCGGCCCGTTCATCTGCGGTTCATATTCTGGACCCGTTCAGGCGGGCTTGATCCAGACCCGGTTGTCATGAAAGACGCCGCCGGCGGCAGGCGCCGGCTGGTCGCAGCCGGTGAGCGTGTTGATGCCATTGCCGTCCTCGAAAGCGTCGTTCGGCCAGATCGATTCCGCGATCAGCACGCCGCGCCGGATGCCGTCCATCGCCTTGGCATGGAGCCTCACCTCGCCCCGGGCGCTGCCGAGCCGCACCTTGTCGCCATCCTTGAGCCCATGGGCGGCAAGGTCGTCGGGATGAACGAAGACGGTCGGCCGCCCTTCCCTTTTGCGCGAGGACGGCGTCTCGTTGAAGGTGGAATTGAGGAAGGTGCGGGCCGGACTAGTCGCCAGCCGGAACGGATAGGCCTCGGTCGCCTCCTCGATGACGCCCCAGTGATCGGGCATCGCCGGAATGTCATCGACCGGGCCGAAGGGACCTATGCCGGCCTTGAAACGGGCCGCCTGCCAGTCGGGCTTGAAACGGAACTTGCCGTCCGGGTGACCGAAGCCGTTGAGGAAATGCGCGGTCTCGAAATCCTGCTGCACGTCGATCCAGGTCTCCTGCTCGAGCTTTTCGAGATCGGGCCGGTTCGAGTTCTTGAGCGTCCAGTCGATGAGCTCACGGGGCGTCATGTCGAAGCCCGGATGCGTCGCGCCGACGCGGCGGGCGAGATCGGCGATCACCTCGTGATTGTTGCGGCATTCGCCCGGCGGTTCGACCAGCTTGGCGCCCAGCATGATGTGCTGATGACCGCCGCCCTGGTAGATGTCGTCATGCTCGAGGAACATGGTCGCCGGCAGCACGATATCGGCGAGCTGCGCCGTCTCGGTCATGAACTGCTCATGCACGCAGAGAAACAGGTCGTCGCGCATCAGCCCCTGCCGCACCTTGCTCTGGTCGGGCGCCACCGAGGCCGGGTTGGTGTTCTGCATGATCATCGCGGTGACTGGAGGGCCGCCGGCCAGATCGTAAGGATCGTTCAACAGCACCGGACCAATGCGGCATTGGTCGAGCTGGCGGATGGAGGGATCGCGGCTCTCGAGTCCCTCGATCAGCGTCTTGTTCCATTTGTACATGCCGCTGTTGGAATGGAAGGCGCCGCCCCCCTCATACTGCCAGGAACCGGTGACCGCGGCGATCGCCGTCACCGCATGCATGTTGACCGAGCCGTTGCGCGAGCGGGTGAAGCCGTAGCCGATGCGCAAATATGTGCGCTGCGTCTGGCCGATGAGCTTGGCGAAGGCCTCGATCTCAGTCCCCGGACAGCCGCAGATAGCGGCCGCCCATTCGGGCGAGCGGGTCTTCAGATGCGCCTCGAATTCGCGCGGAACGTCGGTATATTTCTCGAGATAGGCCCGGTCGGCATAGCCGTCGCGGAACAACACATGCATGACGGCGCAAGCGAGCGCCCCGTCGGTGCCCGGCCGGATGATCATCTTCACATCCGCCTGCTTCATCGTGCCCGTCTCATAGACATCGACGCAGGCGATCTTCGCGCCGCGCGTCTTGCGCGCCAGCGACGCGTGGGTCATCACATTGACCTGGGTATTCACCGGATTGGTGCCCCAGATCACGATGAGATCCGATTTCTGCATCTCGCGCGGATCGGAGCCGGTCATGCGCCCGCAGCCGGCAAGGAAGCCCGGCCACGACAAAGCGACACAGAACGTGTCGTACATGCCGGAATATTTCTTCACATGGCGCAGGCGGTTGATGCCGTCGCGCATCACCAGGCCCATCGTGCCGGCATAATAGTAAGGCCACACCGACAGCGCGCCATAGCGCTCTTCCGCCTTGAGGAAGGCTTGCGCCACCTCGCCCATCGCATCGTCCCAGGAGAGGCGCTGCCACTGCCCGTCGCCCTTGGCGCCCTTGCGCTTCAAGGGATGGAGCAGCCGGTCCGGATGATGAATGCGCTCGGCATAGCGCCCGACCTTCTCGCAGATGACGCCCAGCGTATAGGAATTGTCCTTGGAGCCGCGCACCCGGCCGATCGTGTGCTCGTCGAGCAGCTCGACCTCGAGGGCGCAAGCGGAGGGACAATCATGGGGGCAGACCGACTTGCCGGTCTTCATATTGGGACGGATATTCATGACCCGTGCTTATAGCGTGGAATCGCAGCCTGACGAAATACGCCCCGCGCAGACCTGCCCCTATGGCAGCCCTTACCAGAGATTGCGGCCGTCGATCACATCCACGGTCAGGCCGCCGATATCGAAGTCATCGAGCAGATGGGCGCTGACCCCGATGCGGCGGCGCTTGGGATCGAACGGCTCGCTCCTGTAGTCGGGCGTGTCGGAAAAGGTCCCGCAGCCGCAAATGGGGCAAAAGAAGTGCCGGTTTTCCGGGTGCCGGCGCGCATAGACCTTGCCGTCCTCGGGCGGCGTCAGCAGCCGGAACTGGTCCGGCCGGCAATAGGTCCAGAGAGCGCCGCGCTTGGTGCAGAAGGTGCAGGTGCAGCGCAGCGCATGCGTCGGGGTGAAATCGAGCTCGAAGCGTGTGGCACCGCAGTGACAGCTGCCCGTGACGGCCATGGCGCATCCTTTCCTGGTGGTGGCCCTGGTAAATAACGGAAGGGCCTGACGAAACCTGTCAGGACAATCTTGCCTTTGGCGGCATTGTCCGTGATGGTGACGCCATCATGTCCCACGTCTCCTCTTCCTCCAGGAATCCGGCCTGACCATGGCGGCCGAGATCATCACCAGCGCGCAGAATCCGACGATCAAGTCGGTCCGCGCGCTCGATCAGAAGAAACATCGCCAGGAGACGGGCCTGTTCGTCGCCGAGGGCATCCGGGGCCTAGAGCGGGCACGTGCCGCGGGCATTGCTCCCGACATGGTCCTTTCCGTCACCGGCCCGCAGGAATGGGGCCAGGCGCGCGACATCCGCGTGTCGGAGGCGGTGATGGCGCGGCTCAGCGCCCAGAACAATCCCTCGGGCCTCATTGCCGTGTTCAGGCAGTCCGACTTTCTTTCGCCTTTCGACCAGACGGCGGATGTCGTCCTCGCGCTCGAGGATATTCGCGATCCGGGCAATCTCGGCACCATCATCCGCACCGCCGACGCTCTGGCGATACGCCATATCGTTCTGGCCGGCGAAAGCTGCGATCCGTTCTCGCCGGAAGCGGTGCGCGCCGCCATGGGCTCGCTCTTCGGCGTCACCCTCACCCGCCTGGCGACAGCTAAATTCGCTGCCCTGCTCGATGAATGGCCGGGCGAGATCGTCGCCACGGCGGCCGATGCCCGCAGCGACTTCCGCCGCGCCTATCGGCGCCCGACCCTCCTCCTCATGGGCAGTGAAGGGGCTGGGCTTTCGGCCGAGCTCGCCGCCAAGGCCAATGTATCGGTGCGCATCCCGATGCCGGGCCAGGCGGAATCGCTCAATGTCGCCACCGCCTCGGCGCTGCTCCTCTACGAGATCAAACGCCCCGAGCTGAAGACGGAACCATGATCGTCGTCACCGGCGCCAGCGGCCATATCGGCAGCCGGGCCGTCCGCCGGCTGGCCGATCTCGGCCTGCCGGTGACCGCCATGGGGCGCAACGAAGCCCGCTTGCGCAAAGTAATTCCGGCGCATGTTCCTCTCATCATCGCCGATTACGGCGATCCCGGCAGTCTCGACCGCGCTTTCTCATCCGCGACGCAGCTGCTCTTCGTCGCCAGCGACGGCTTCGCCGACGACGTGATCCGCCAGCACGCTCATGTGATCGACGCGGCGAACCGCAGCACCATCGCCCATGCTGTGTTCACCAGCATCATCGATGTGGATGACGGCTCGCCCTTCTACTTCGCGCCGGTCTATCGCGACGCCGAAAGGCGGTTGAAAAGCGCGCGCTTCGCGTCCTCGATCCTCAGATGCGGACTTTATTGCGATTTCATCCTTCAGCACTGGCTGCAGAAGACGTTGATCTCGGTTCCCGTGGCAGATGCGCGGATCGCTCCGATCTCGCGAGACGATGTGGCCGCCGCCGCCGTCGAGGCGGTACTCAGTGCATCCGACGAGGCCCGACACCTGACCGGCGCCAGGTCCTATTCGATGGCTGAGATCGCCGCAGTAGCGACAGGCATTCTGGGCAGGCCTTACCGCTACGAGGGCTGCGCGCCCGAGGTCTATTTCGGGCGCCTCACCGCTGAACTGGAAGATCCCTGGCCGGGAGCCTTTTCAACCCTGTGCGCTTCCATCCGCGACGGCCGCTATGCGGCGACCTCCCCGCATCTCTCCTCCGAGGACTTCGAGAGTTTCCTCAGGCGAAGCGCTCAAGGACAGTCGCTGTCCCTCGTATAGAGCCGTTTGATCCAGCCCTTGGTGGTGCGCTCGCCATTATAATGCGTCACCTTGCACCAGCGTGACGACGGCTTCGCGGATCGCGGCACACAGGGACCGTCGAGATGGATGATGCCGTGATTGCCGGGCGGCAGGACATCGACGACCCGATAGGACGTGCCGGGACCCGAGCGCATGTTCAGCGCGTCATTGGCCGCGACGCGGGTCACGATCAGGCAGCCAGGTCCCGATGTCGCCTGAGCGGCGCCCGCGCCGAGTATCATCAGACCGGCCAGGATGAGCAGTCGTTTCATGCGGGTTCTCCATTTGGCTCCCGACCAGCATAGTGCCTTCCAAGCGCTCGCGACATATTTTCCTGAAGGCTTGCCCGGCGGCGGAAAAATGCCCAAATTGCACGGCACGATCCGGGGCAACAAGTCCCCGGCTGAAGGAACGGGATGGCACTCGGACGGCGGCTCAAGATTGCAGGCCTGGCGCTCGCGCTTCTCGGCGTGACGCCTGTCCATGCTGAAACGGCGCAACGCATCGCGCTGGTCATCGGCAATTCCGCCTATCGGCCGGGCTATGAATTGCGCAATCCGGTGGCCGATGCCCGCGCCGTCGCCAGATCGCTTTCCGATCTCGGCTTCACCGTCACCATGGTGATGGACAGCGATCTCGCCACCGCCCAGAAGGCGCTCGATGACTTCGTGCCGGAAGGCATCTCGGCGGAAGCCGCCCTCATCTACTATGCCGGCCATGGCGCCATGATCAATGGCCGCAGCTTCCTGCTGCCGACAGATTTCTCGATGAGCAATTTCGACGAAATCGACAAGGAGGCGCTCGCCACCGACCGCCTGCTGCAGACGCTCTCCAGCACCCATGCCAATGTGAAGATGCTGCTGTTCGACGCCTGCCGCAACAATCCGCTGGAAAGCCGCGGCGCCACGGTGATCGAAAAGCCGGAGGAGACGGAAGCGCGCAGCCAGGACATGCTCATCGCCTTCTCCACCGCCCAAGGCGCGGTGGCGCTCGACGGCAGCGGCGATCACAGCCCCTTCGCCGAAGGCCTGCTCGGCAATATGACCAAGCCCAATGAAGAGCTTTCCGACCTCATGCGCTCGGTGAGCCTGCATGTGCGCGAGCGGACCGAAGGCCGCCAGACGGTCTGGCTGGAAAATTCGCTGACCAAGAGCTTCTTCTTCGCCACGGCAACCGCGGCGTCTCTGATCTCTCCCGGCAAGGTGATCGACCTCACGCCGCCCGAGCCCGACGCCGGCATCGGCGTGATCTTCCCGCAATCGAGCGACGAGTTGCTGAGCCCGTCCGATCTCGAAGGCAAGGATCCGGCGACCTTGCGGCTCGCCCGCAACGAGATATTCGCGCGCCATGGCCGCATCTTCAACGATCCCGGCTTGCGCGCGCATTTCGAGAAATTCGACTGGTACCAGGGCACGACCCATGAGCCGAAGATCAATGCGGTCGAGAAGAAGAATGTCGCGCTGATCCGTCAGTATGAGTTGAACCAGTCGGCGCCTCAGGCCGGCTTCCTGTTCGCCGATTCCGATCGCCGCCTGCTCATGCCGCAGGAGCTCAAGGGTCTCGACAAGGCGCAGCTGCGCAATGCCCGCAACGAGATCTATGCCCGGCGCGGACGCAAATTCGTGCGTAAGGAAGTCTCGAACTACTTCAAGCAATTCGACTGGTACCGGCCGCAATTCGGCGAGGTCGAGCTTACCTATATCGAAACCGAGAATGTCAAACTGATCCAAAAGTTCGAAAAGGCCAAGTGAAGTCCCTCCTTGCGGTCCTCCTGCTCTGCCTCACGGTTTCGGCGGCCTCGGCCGGTGATCCCCCCTACGGCGCCCCGCCCGATAATCTCGCCGGCTATCTCGAGCGGCTCAAAAACGCCTATCCGGATGTCATCGCCGACTATGACAAGGCGAAGCTCACACTCCGATCGGGCGCGACGATCCCGATGTCGGACGGCCGCATCGACAAGAGCTTCGAGGAGCTGCTCGACAGCCCGGATGTCGACGACATGTTCGCCTTTCCCTATCCGGCGCATGTCAAGCCGGAAGCGCCGGGGCTCAATGTCGATCCGGGCCGCATCCGCGTCGAAGCGCTGTTCCGCGCGCTTTATGGCGACTGCCGCAAGAGCGAGGCCGATCTCCAGATGCGCAAGGTCTCATGGTTCGGCGGCACGGTCCGCATCACGACACGCCAGGGCGTCGACCGGGCGCTCGAAGCGGTGGCGCGCGACCTGGCGAAACTGCCCAAGCCGATGCAGAAATATCTGAGCCCCTCGGCCGGCACCTATAATTGCCGGGCGATCGCCGGGACCGACCGCCTGTCGATGCATGCCTATGGCGCCTCGATCGACCTCAATACCGATTTCGCCGATTATTGGCGCTGGCGCAAGCCGGGCAAGGACGGGAAGATCGCCTGGGCCAACCGGATCCCGTCCGAGATCGTCGAGGTCTTCGAGCGTCACGGTTTCATCTGGGGCGGCCGGTGGTATCACTATGATACGATGCATTTCGAGTACCGCCCGGAATTGCTGACCCGCTGAGCTATGGCGTTCCGAGCGTCAGGTCATTGGCCGAGAACGGCTTGGTCCATCCGGTCAGACGATAGCTGCCGATCAGCTTGCCGGTGTCGGAGATCATCACCTTGTTGCTCCCGCCGGCGCTGGCGCGCAGAAGCTGGCGCGCCGCCTGAAGGACATCTGCGCGCTTCTCTTCCGGCACCGCCTCGGTGGAGACGATCTTGAGCTGCACCACGCCGCCGGTCTGCAGCCAGGTCACCTCGACATCCAGTGTCTGATTGGACACGGTGAGCATGGTGTGCACCGGTCCGCCGCTGCCTTCTATCGCCCAGACAGGACTTACCCAAAGGCAAAGCAGGATTGCAGCGATCCGCATTGTCATCGCCCGATCCTCCTAGTAGAGGGGCACAACCGTCCTTCTCCTGATATAGTATGGCCACTTCTCTCAAACAGCAAAATGCGCCCCTGACCGGCATTCTTTTGATGCTGGCTGCCATGCTCGTTCTGCCGTTCCTCGATGTGGCGGCGAAATTCCTCGGCCAGATGGACATGCCGGTGGTCGAAAGCGTCTGGGCGCGCTTTTTCTTCGGCACCTTGGTCAATCTGCCATTCGTGCTCAGGAACCGGCCGGTCAGCGCGCTCAAGACCGACATGCCGGTGATGCACACGGTCCGCGCCAGCCTCGTCCTCGCCTCGACCGCGCTGTTCTTCCTCGCTCTGCATTACCTGCCGATCGCCGATACGCTCGCCATCTATTTCGTCCAGCCGCTGGTCGTCACCGTGCTGTCGCCGGTGATCCTCAAGGAGCAAGTGGGGCTCAGGCGCTGGATCGCCGTCGTGATCGGCTTCATCGGGACACTGATCATCATCCGTCCGGGCTTCCAGGAGATCAATGCGGGCGTGCTGCTGGCTTTGTTCTCGGGCACGACCAGCGCCATCTACATGATCCTCACCCGCCGCATCGCCGGGCGCGCCGATCCGATCGTCACCATGTTCCACACCAATGTGGCCGGCGCCGTCCTCAGCACCCTGGCGGTGGGCTTCTTCTGGGTGACGCCGAGTCCCGAGCAATGGGGGCTTCTCCTCGCCATCGCCTTCATCGCCTTCATCGGCCATTATCTGGTGATCGCGGCCTATCACTACGCGGAGGCCTCGCTCCTCGCCCCCATGGCCTATGCCGAGATGATCATGGCGGTGGTCTGCGGCTGGTGGTTCTTCGGCGACCTGCCCGACCGCTGGACCTTCACCGGCGTCGGCATCCTCATCGCCTGCGCGATCTATATCTCCTATCGCGAGCGCGTGCGCGGCGTGCCGGTCGAGCCGTCGCCGCCGCAGCCCTGAGCTGTCAATGATGCGTCAATGCGCCGGCGCCGGCTCGTCGCCGGTCCGCAGCCTGAGGAGATACCAGACGATGAACACACCCACGGCCTTGCTCAGCACTTCCATCGAGAAGGCGGCCGGCGTGAGATAATTGGCCAGATACTGGAAGGCGAGCGTGTCGAGCGGCACGGCGACCAGGCTCGATATCAGGATGCGCTGCTGGAGCGGCTTGCGCGTGAAGGAATAGATGGCCCAGTCCGTCATCTCCGACAGGACGAAAGCGGTGATGCTGGCGATGGCGATCGCCGGATCGACCATGAAATAGGTGATGATGCCGGCGACCAAAGTCGCCAGCAGGATCTTATGGCCGGCCTGCCTCTGCCCGTAGTCGCGGAGCACGAAGACGAAGCCGACCACCAGATTGGCGAGATAAAGGTCGCCGAACACCGTCGGCCATGGCGCCACGGCTACGAAGAGCCAGTTCACCAGGACGATCGACAGGATGTAGACGGCGACCCACATCGGCTCAGCCCACGATCTCCGTAGCCTTGAAGCAGAGCTTGATCTCCTTCTTGGCGTTCTCGGCGCTGTCGGAGCCATGCACCGAATTGGCTTCGATCGATTCGGCGAAGAGCTTGCGGATGGTGCCCTTGGTGGCCTTCTTCGGGTCGGTGGCGCCCATGACTTCGCGATAGGTGGCGACCGCCTTCTCGCCTTCCAGGACCTGGATGACGATCGGGCCCGAGGTCATGAACTTGACCAGGTCCTTGTAGAAGGGACGCTCCTTGTGGACCTTGTAGAAGGTCTCGGCGTCCTTCTTTTTCCACTTCACGCGCTTCTGGGCGATGATGCGCAGACCCGCGCCTTCGATCTTGGCGTTGATGGCGCCGGTCAGGTTGCGACGAGTCGCATCCGGCTTGATGATAGAGAGCGTGCGCTCTTTGGCCATGAATATCCCCTTGGGTTCTAGTTGTTAAAGATCGGGCCGCCTTATAGCGGCGGCCCGGACAGGCTTCAAGTAGGCGGGCTTTTAGAGCCCTTCCCGTTTTGACCGAATCGTTTTCGATTCGATCAAAACAGGCAAAAGGGCTCGAAAACATTGTAATCTGGAGCGCTTCCATATCGCCAAAGTCGAGCAACTTTGGCGGGAAGCGCTGCCGGCCTATTCGGCCTCGCCCACCAGCGGCGTCACGCGCCGGAAGGAGACGCGGCGGTTCTCCTCCTCGGGCTCGGCGGTCGGGATCTTCAGATACCGCTCGCCATAGCCGGCCGTCACCAGGTTGCGGGGCTCGATGGCGTAATAGGTGGTGAGCGCCTTCTTGACCGCCTGGGCGCGCTCGCGCGACAGCTTCAGATTATAGGCCTCCGAGCCGACCGCGTCGGTATGGCCCTCGATCATGAAGACCTCGCCCGGATGGGCGGCCAGGATCTTCTCCACCACCTCGGCCACACGGTCGAGATTCTGCACCTCCTCCTCGCGCAGGAAGGCCTCGTTGAAGCCGAAATGGATGTTGTCGATTTCGATCGCCGGCATCGCGGTGCGCACTTCCGGCTCTTCCTCGATCTCGGCCACCGTATAGCGGCGGGCCACCTTGCGGCGCGGCGCCGTCACCAGATAGTCCTCGAGCTCCTCGTCGTCGATCTCGTCGAGGAAGGCCGAGGGCGGCGGCTCGCGGTCGCCGCTCAGATCGATGTTGATGGCGATGTTGATCTCGTTGCGGTCGCGCCGGTCGCGCCAGTAACGCTCGCGCTCATCGCGGTCGTAACGCATGCGGTCGCCCAGATAGCGGCGGTCGCGATCCATCATGTCGCGCCAGTAGGCCCGTTCGTCATCGCTGTAGCGGTCGTCATAGATGGCCTCGCGATAGATATCGATGCGGCGGCGCAACTCGCCTTCCTCGAGCTCATCCGAGCGGCGCCGGTCGCGCAGGATGTCGCGCTCGGCCCAATTGTCCCAGCGGCGATCCTCCTCGCGGTCGCGCCGCCGCGGGAAGCGGTCGCGCTGCTCGTCCTTCGTCTCCTCGACGATCACCTTCTCGGCGACGCGCCTACGATAGAGATCACGCTCCTCCTTGAGCCGGCGGCGCAGCTCGCGCTTGGTCTCGCGCGACAGCTCGTTGTCGGAGAGAAGATCGCGCATGCCGTCGAGACGCGCCTTGGCCTCGTCGTCCTTCAGCTGATCGCCCCGGCGGTTGTCGTCGAGATAGCTCTTGGCCTTGGCTTCCGCCTGCGGCGTCGACTTGTTGCTGTCGAACTTCTCGACGTCCTTCTTGTCGAGCGTGACCGTCGGCTGACCGGGCTGATCGATGGGGACGACTTCCTGGCCTTCGGCATTCTTCTTGGGGTCGGCAATGACCGGCTGCTCGCCGACCGGCTTCTCGGCCGTCGGCTGCTGCTCGCCGGAAGGCTGCTCCGCCGTCGGCTGCTGGCCGGGCTCCGGCTGCTTGCCGCCCTTGCCCTGCTCGCGCGCCAGAGCCTCGGTGCGCGCCTGCTTCGCCTTGCCGGCCAGCTCCTTGCGGACGTCGTCCGACAGGCCCTTCGTCCGCGACAGGGTGCGGCCGGCCTTCACGCGCTCAGCCAGTTCGGCATCCGAGAGCTCGCTCGCCGGACGCGTGTCGGAAAGATATTGCGACACTTCCGGCGGAACGCCCGCCTGGTCGGATGTGCCGGGCTTCGACTCACCCGTCGTCTGCTCGGGCTTCTGACCGGTCGGCTGCTCGGTCGTCTGCTGGCCGGACTCCGGCTGCTGGCCCGCCCTGCCGCCACCCCGCTCACGCGCGATGGCTTCGGTGCGCGCCTGCTTCGCCTTGCCGGCGAGCTCCTGGCGGACATCGTCCGGCAGGCCTTTCGTCTTCGACAGGCTGCGGCCGGCCTTGATCCTCTGGCTGAGTTCTGCATCGGACAGCTCGCTCGCCGGGCGCGTATCGGAGAGATATTGCGATACGTCCGCCGGCACGCCGCCAGTGGCCGGGGTCTTGGACTCACCGGTCGTCTGCTCGGGCGTCGAAGGCTGCTGCTCAGCCGGCTGTTCGGCCTGCTCCTTCTTCCTTTTCTTGTTTTCGGGCTGCGGCTGCTCGGCCTGCTGGCCGGTGGGCTGCTCGACCGGCTGTTCGACCTGCTGATCGGTCGGCTGCTGCTGGACCGGCTCTTCCGCCTGCTTCTTCTTTTTCTTTTTTACCGGCTCCTGCTGGAGCTGCTCTTCAGCCGGCTGTTGAGTCTGCTCTTCGGGCTGCTCGGCCTGCTGCTTCTTCTTTCTCTTCTTCACCGGCTCCTGCTGAAGCTGCTCTTCCACCGGCTGCTGAAACTGCTCTTCCGGCTGCTGAGCCTGCTTCTTCTTGCGCTTCTTCTCGGGCTGCGGCTGCTCGAACTGCTGCTCGCCCGAGGGCTGCTGCATCGAATCATCCGGCTGCTCGGCCTGCTTCCGGCGTTTTTTCTTCTCCGGCTGCGGCTGCTCGAACTGCTGCTCGGCCGAAGGCTGCTCGGCCTCGCGCTTCTTGCGCTTCTTTTCAGATTTTTGCTCAGGCGCCTGACCGCCCTGCTGGCCGGCACCGTCCGGAATGATCAGGGTCGGGTCCTGCTCCTGGGCCAGGGCGGTCCAGGACGTCCCGAGCAGCAAGGCCGCGGCCAGGGTGATGACTGTCTTTTTCATATGCCGCCCTCCAGAATGCGCATAACAGCACCATAGTCCCAAGTAATATGACGAAAATTAGAGGCTCCCAAGGTAGTTTAAGGCAGAATGAGGCAGCCGAACGCCTATTGAGGGAATTACCAATGCAGCCCATCGCTTATGAAATGGCGAGCGCCGAGGTGCGCGCCGTCTTCGACGACATCAAGGCGACCCGTAAAGTCGCCGATGTGAACAACTTCTGGAAATATCTGGCCCATGACCCGCGCATGCTGCGCCATGTCTGGGAGAGCCTGAAGGAGATGATGGGTCCGGGCGCGCTCGATCCCCTCACCAAGGAACTGATCTATGTCGCCGTCTCCGTCACCAATGGCTGCGACTACTGCATGGCGAGCCACACGGCGGGCGCCCGCCAGAAAGGCGCCAGCGAGGAGATGATCCGCGAGGTCTATGCGGTGACCGGTCTCGCCAACATGACCAACCGGCTCGCCAATGCCTATAAGGTGCCCGTCGACGACGCCTTCAAATAATCACCACACGCCCTTGGTCCAGCCCGTCCACAGATAGAACCACAAGGTCGGGTGATAGAACTGCTGGGACGGCAGGTCGACCTTGACCGGCTTGAGCCGGCCGGCCAAGGCATCTTCGACGGCGGTGATGGCGAGCGGACGGGCGATCGCCGCCTGGGTGAAGAAATACGTGATGAAATTGTCGCGGGGCGTCGCCGTGAACCGCGCCTGGTAGAGGACGGCACCGGTGTCGACGCCTTCGTCGACCAGATGGACGGTGACGCCGGCATTCTCCGGATCGCCCATGGCGAGCGCCCAATAGCCGCCGGCCTGGCCGCGATATTTCGGATTGATGCCGGAATGGAAATTGATCACCGGCACGGTGATGCCGGACAGCGTTTCCCTGCCGATGATGCGCGTGCCGACAACCAGCACCACGTCGGGCTTGAGCCGCGCCAGAGCGGCGCGGCAGGCATCGCTGTTGACCGACCCCACCTGGATCATCTCTGAGGCGGCATTGGGATTGGGATCGATGCCATATTCGGCGATGATCTCCCCGATGCGCTTGCGCGACTTCTGTGCCAGGAGCCGCTGGAACAGGACGAAGCCGATCTGACCCAGCACAGTGATCACGCCCTGGCGGCGCATGCGCCGGCGGATCAGCGTCAGTTTCGATTCGCGATCCTCGGCGATAATGGTCACGGGGCCGAAGAACTTCACCAGCGCATTGACGATGATCCAGGATTGCGGCGAGGGAACGGTGACGACTGCTATGCGTGCCATGTCTGAACTTAAAGACGCCCTGCCTCGATGATGCGCTTCAGAAACGCGCGGGTGCGCTCATGATCGGGAGCGCCGAAGATCTTCTCCGGCGGCCCCTCCTCATGGACGACACCGTCATAGAGGAAGCAGACCTTCGACGCCACCTCGCGTGCAAAACCCATCTCATGGGTGGCGAGCAGCATGGTCATGCCCTGCCCCGCGAGGTCGCGCACGATATTGAGCACTTCCGAGACGAGCTCAGGGTCGAGCGCCGAGGTGATCTCGTCTAGCAGCATGAGCTTGGGCTCCATCGCCAGGGCCCTGACGATGGCGACACGCTGCTGCTGGCCGCCCGACAGGCGGTCGGGATATTCATTGGCCTTCGCTTCGAGTCCGATGCGCGACAACAAGGCCATGGCCTTTTCGCGTGCCTCCGACTTGCTGAAACCGAGAACCTTGGTCGGCGAGAGCGTGACATTCTCGATGACGCTCATATGCGGGAAGAGATTGAAGCTCTGGAAGACGATGCCGACTTCGCGGCGCAGCCGGTTGACGTCGACGCCCGGTCCCGAGACACGGTCGCCCTCGAGATCGATCTCGCCGCCCTGGATCGGCTCGAGGCCGTTGATGCAGCGCAGCAGCGTGGACTTGCCGCAGCCGGACGGACCGATCAGGCAGACGACCTGATGCTCGTTAACCGACAGGTTGACGCCGCGCAGCACCTCGAGGAAACCGAAACGCTTGTGAACGTCCTTGATTTCGAGAAAGGCCATGTCAGCTCGCCGCCCGCATGCGCGCCTGGTCACGCTCCACCAGCCGGTCGACGAAGCGCGCCTGCGGAATGGTGATGAGCACGAAGATGATGGCGACGATCGTCACCGCCGAGAGATTGAAGGCATTGGAGGCGATCATGCGCGCCTGGTTGAAGCCGTCGACGACGCCGATGACCTGGACGAGCGCCGTATCCTTCTGCAGCCCGATGAAATCGTTGAGGAGCGGCGCCATGATGCGGCGCACCGCCTGCGGCACGATCACATAGCGCAGCGTCTGAAGATAGGAGAGGCCGAGCGAGCGCGACGCCGCCCACTGGCTCGGATGGATGCTGTCGATGCCGGCGCGATAGACCTCGGCGACATAGGCGCCATAGGTGAGCGTCAGGGCCAGGATGCAATACCAGGTGAGCGGGATGCGGGTGAACTGCTTGATCTCGGCCGCCGTCATGCCGTCGAAATTCACGAAGAGCCCGACGATGGGCGGGATGATCAGATCCGGCAGCCCCGAGATCGGTAGGCCGAAACCGACGAGATAAAGCGTCAGGATCGCCGGCAACCCGCGAAAGATATCGCAATAGGCGATGGCGAGCAGCCGCACCGGACGTCCGGCCGGGCCCGGCATCAGGCGCGCGATCGCCACCACGAGCCCCCAGATCAGCACCAGGATCTCGGCGATGATGAAGATCTTCACGTTGTTCACGAAGGCCCAGAGGACCAGCCCGGTCTTTTCGGCGATCAACGGCAGATAGAAGAAGGTTTTGCCGACCCCGGCATTGTTCGCCATGATGAAGCTGGCGAAGGCGAGCAGCACCAGAGCGGCGGCGCCCCATCCGAAGGTCAGATAGGACCATTCGCGCGCCGATGCGGCGTCGATGCGCGCCTCGACGATATTGTTGGCCGCAAGCGCCTGGCGGGCCCGGCTGGAGAAAGTCCAGGAACGGACAGCCGGCCAGAACAAGGTGGCCGTAGCGGCGATCGTCAGGAAGAACACAATCGACCAGCCGGCGCCGCGCTCGATCTGAAGGTGATCGAGCGCCGCCGCAACGGTACGCGTCGCACCCCAGGCGCAGAGCACACAGAAGGCCGCGAACAGCAAGGCGGCGAGGGAAAGCCCGTCGGTTCGGGCGGGGAGAGTGGGCAGCGCGCCGCCCACTCTTTCCTTGGCTGCGATATCGCTCACCGTTTCAAGGTCCGTCAGGGCGTGAAATACGGAACCTTGGCCGGATCCTTGCCCCAGACGGCGGCGAGATATTTATCGGCAAGCTTCGACATCGTGCCATCGTCGATGATCGATTTGATGATCTTGTCGAGCGTCGCATTATTGGCGCCGCCCTTGGCATAGATGGCGCCGTAGCTTTCGCCGGTCTTGTATTGGCCGGCCACCACATGCTGGCCCTTGGTCTTCACCTCTTCGGCGAGCACGATCGAGGTGTCGGTGACGGCGGCGTCGATCTGGCCGGCGGCCAGTGCGGTGAACATGTCGCCCTGATCGGGATAGACCTGGGTCTTGTCAGCCGGATGCTTCAGCACGTCGGCCACGAAGCTGGCGCCCGTGGTCGCCTGCTGCACGCCCACCGTCTTGTCCTTGATCGTCGTTCCATCGACCGGCGCGTCGGCGCGGACGAGAACACCGATATCCGAGCTGAAATAGGGAATGGAGAAGTCCACGACCTTCTTGCGCTCGTCGGTGATCGAGATCTCGGAGATCGCCAGGTCGAAATCCGTCACCTGTCCGGTGACCAGCGGATCCCAGCCGACATTGACGAGCTCGAACTTGTCATATCCGGCCCGCCAGGCGATCTCGGCGGCGAAACAATATTCCATGCCGTCCTTGATGGATTCCGGTGTGTCGCCGTTCCACCAGATCGGCGCCGGCAGCGACACGACGACCGTGAACTGCCCGGCCTTGGCCGGCTTGTCGATCGGGATCGATCCCTTCTCGCCGGTCACCTCGCAATTGCCGATCATATTGGCGGCAAAAGCCGGCATCGAGAATGAAGCCAGCGCGGCCATGGCCGCGGCAGCCAGAAAACTCCGTTTATCGAACTTCATCAGGCTTCCTCCGTTATATTTTGCGTTACTAGATCACGCCGGAGGAGCTTGGGCAAGATCAGCCGGTCCAGCCCAGTCCGGCGGCGATGCAATTCATCGTCATTAGCAAGGGGGTCAGCGCCTTGTCCTTGGGCCTGCCGGCGCGCGCATCCTTGAGCAGATCGACCTGCCAGCGGTTGGCCTGGTCGATCATCGGGCGCACCCGATCGAGGCGGCGGCGGAAGCCCGGAAAACGGGCGCACAGGCCGCTGGCGCCGGAAAGCTGCAGGACGCGGTCGCGCGTCAAGGCATGCTCGGCCTGGACCATCCCCAGGATGCGCTTGGCCGCCTTGCGGTCGGGAACCAGCCCGGCATAAAGCGCGGCGATCTCCATATCGGCCAGGTAAAGCGACTTCTCGACCTCATCGATGGCGAGGCGGAAGCCGCGCGAGCGCACGAACATCTCTTTCAGCAGCGCCAGCCCGGCATCGCCCTTCTCGGCGACATAACGGTCGAGGCCCGAGCCCAGCCCATACCAGCCGGTGATCACATGGCGGTTCTGGCTCCAGGCGAAAACCCAGGGAATGGCGCGCAGATCTTCGACACCCTTGGCGCCGAAGCGCCGCGCCGGACGCGAGCCCATCTTGAGCAGCGACAGCTCCTCGACCGGGCTCGCCGCCTGGAAATAGTCCATGAGGCCCGGATCCTCGGCAAGGCCGCGATAGGCCTGGAACGAGGCCGATGAAATGGCCTCCACCGCCGCCTGATGCTCCGGCACCAGGCGCAACTCGCTTTCCTTGGCCGATTTGAGCGTATGCACCAGCACGCTCGAGGCCAGCACCTCGAGCTGATAGAGCGCCGTGCCGCGATTGGCGAATTTGGACGAGACGACCTCGCCCTGCTCGGTGACGCGCATCCGTCCGCCAACGGTGCCGGCGGGCTGGGCCGCCACGGCACGCCCGGTCGGCGCCCCGCCCCGGCTCACCGAGCCGCCGCGCCCATGGAAGAAGCTGATCTCCACCCCGGCGCCGCGTCCGACCTGGACGAGCCGGCGCTGCGTCTCATAAAGCTCGAAACTGGCGCAGAAGAAGCCGCCATCCTTGTTGGAGTCGGAATAGCCGAGCATGATTTCCTGGCGGCCGCCCAACGCTTTCACGGTGCGGCGCACCATCGGGATCTTGAACAATTCCTCCATGATGCCGGGCGCGCGCTGCAGATCGTCGATGGTCTCGAAGAGCGGCACGATGGCGAGCCGGCAGCTTTCACGCGAAGCCGCATCGGTGAAGAGCCCACAATATTTGGCGAGCAGATAGAGGCCGAGGATATCGGTGGCGCTGCGCGTCATCGACAGTACGAAGGCGCCGGTCGCCCTGTGATCGGCGCCATCGAGAGAGGAGCGGATCAGTCCCAGGAGATCGAGCGTCTCGCGCGCCTCATCCGACAGGCCCTGGAACAGTGGCAGGAATCCCATCGGCCGCTTCAGCTCGCTCACTATCCACTTCGCCCATTCGGATGAATCGGATTTGGGCGGCTCGCGCTTGGCCGTCGGGTTGAATTTCTGCCACAGTTCGGCCAGCACGCGGTTGATCACCGTCGTATTCTGCCGCATGTCGAGGCTCATGGTGCGGAAGCCGAAGATATCGACCTCCCAGCGCACCGGCCTCACCGTATAAGCGGCGATCGAGGTCGCATGCATCTGCGCCAGGGCGCGCTCGGCGTGATGGATCGCTTCGGCAAGCTCCTCAGGCCCGGCAAAGGCCTTGCGCTCCGGGAAGTCCTGCGGGCTGCGCGTCGCGGCGAGCCGCGCCCGCAAGGCGGCGAAATACTGGCGGAAGGGTTCGCCCGGATTGCGCTGGATGAGCGTCTCATCGCCGGCATTGGCGATCTCGCGCGTGACGCGGGCGCGGAAAGCCTCCGGCACATCGGCTTCCTGCTCCGAGACCGAGACGGTCTGCGCCAGATATTCGAGGCGCTTGTCGAGCCGCTCGATCGCCGCCTTGGCGTTTTCGCTCAGGGCGAAGCGCGTGGTCGCCGTGGTGACATAGGGATTGCCGTCGCGATCACCGCCGATCCAGGAATAGAACCGCACCGGCGGGCTCACGCGGATCGGCTGCTCGGGATAGTGGCGCGCCAGCGCGCCTTCGAGCAACTCGCAGAGCTGCGGGGTGCGCTCGAACAGGGTCTCGCGGAAGAAATGCAGGCCCCAGGCGACTTCCGCCTCGACGGTCGGCTTTTCGAGCCGGATCTCGCCCGTGAGCCAGAGAAGGTCGATGTCATTGCGCAATTGCCGGATGAGAGCTTCGCGCTCGCGCGGCGTCCAGCGCGGGCTTTCGAGGTCGTAGAGGCGGAGATAGATGCGGCGGTGGATTTCGAGCACCGTCACCCGCTTGGCCTCGGTCGGATGCGCGGTGATGGTGGGGCCGGCCTCCGCCGTCTCGAGCGCTGCGGCGACCTGCTCGCCCGTGGCGCCGGCGGCGGCGATATTGGCGAAGGCATTCGAGAAAGAGCCTAGGATCTGGTCATTGCCGCCCATCGTCTCGAGCCGGCGCCTGGACCGCATCGCGGCATTTTCCTCGGCGATATTAAGAAGTTGCAGCCAGATGCCGATGACCTGAAGGGCCGGTGCGCGCAATTCCGGCTTGATGGCGCGGGCGTCTTCAGGATTGTCGATGATGGGAAGAACCTTGGGCGCCCGCTCGCGGATCACCCGGCGCAGCAGGTCGCGCAGCAGGACGGTGATCTCGTCCACATAGCCGCCATCGACAGGCAAAATATAGCGGGCCGTATCTGCCATTTCCTCACCCCTTTTGGTTGCATTGTGCACTGCACCTAAGGAATGACAATGCCCAAAATTGCGGCTAAACAGCCCGCCCATGCTGCATGTCAACGGACTCACCTACCGCATTGCCGGACGGCTTCTCCTCGAAGACGCTTCCGTCGCCATTCCCGAAGGCCACAAGGTCGGCCTCATCGGGCGCAATGGTGTGGGCAAGTCGACTTTTCTCCATCTGATCCTCGGCGACCTCCAGTCGGAATCGGGCAGCGTCAGCCTGCCGCGCAATGCCAGGATCGGCACGGTGGCGCAGGAAGCGCCGGGCGGCGAGGACTCGCTGATCGACACCGTGCTCGCCGCCGATGTCGAACGCGCCAGCCTGCTCGCGGAATCCGAGACCGCGACCGACCCGCACCGGATCGCCGAGATTCAGCTGCGCCTTGCCGATATCGACGCCCATTCGGCGCCGTCGCGCGCCGCGACCATCCTGTCAGGCCTCGGCTTCTCGGAAGAGCGACAGAACGGCCCCTGCTCGGCGCTTTCCGGCGGCTGGCGCATGCGCGTGGCGCTCGCCGCCGCCTTGTTCGCCTCTCCCGACGTGCTGCTCCTCGACGAGCCGACCAACTATCTCGACCTCGAAGGCACGATCTGGCTGAAGAGCTTCATCCGCTCCTATCCGCATACGATCCTGATGGTGAGCCATGACCGCGATCTCCTGAACGACGCGGTCGGCGCCATCCTGCATCTCGAGCGCGGCAAGCTCACCCTCTATCAAGGCAATTACGACAGCTTCGAGCGGCAGCGGCGCGAACAGCAGGCGCTCACCTTGAAGCTCAAGAAGAAGCAGGAAGACCAGCGCAAGCATATGGAAGCTTTCGTCGAGCGCTTCCGTTTCAAGGCCTCGAAAGCCCGCCAGGCGCAGAGCCGCCTCAAGGCTCTGGCCAAGCTCGAGCCGATCGCCGATGTGATCGAGGACCGCGTGGCGGCCTTCCATTTCCCCGATCCGCCGAAACCTCTGGCGCCACCTCTGGTGCGCTGGGACCATGCGTCCGTCGGCTATGCCGAAGGCAAGCCGATCCTGCGCAACATCACGCTGCGCCTCGATCCGGACGACCGCATCGCGCTTCTGGGATCGAACGGCAACGGCAAGTCGACCTTCGCCAAGCTCCTCTGCGGCAAGCTCAAGGCGATGAGCGGCGAGATGAAACATCCGCCGCGCCTCACCGTCGGCTATTTCGCCCAGCACCAGCTCGACGAACTGTCGCCCGAGCGCACGCCCTATGACTATTTCAGCGAGCTGCTGCCGGAAGCCACCCAGGCGCAGCGGCGCGCCCGTCTCGGCTCCTATGGCTTCGGCGCGACGCTCGCCGATTCAAAATGCAAGACCTTGTCCGGCGGCGAGAAAGCGCGTCTTCTTTTTGCCCTCGCCTCCTTTCATGCGCCGCATATCCTGGTGCTCGACGAGCCGACCAACCATCTCGACGTCGACTCGCGCGAAGCGCTGATCCACGCCATCAACGAATATCAGGGCGCCGTCATTCTCATCAGCCATGACCGGCATATCATCGAGACCAGCGTCGACCGCCTGTGGCTCGTCGCCGATGGAACGGTGAAGCCCTTCGACGGCGACATGGACGATTATACCGACTTCATCCTGGGCCGCAGCAACCCGGCGCCGAAGCGCGAGAGTCCGCAGCCCGCTCCGGCGCCCGTCAAGGCGCCGCCCATGGCGGCCAGGGCCAATCCGGCGGCGGTTAAGAAAAAGATTCAGGAAATCACGGTCAAGATGTCGAAACTGCAGGAGAAGCTCGACGTTCTGGACCGCGCCCTGCAGGACGGCCAGCTCTATATTGCGGACCCCAAGAAGGCGGCCAGCTTCGCCACCTTGCGGGCCAAGCTCGGCCGCGACCTGGAGGAGCAGGAAACGCTCTGGCTCGAGGCGCAGGAAAGTCTCGACCAAATGGTATGATCAGGCGACCAGATAGGGGACGACAATGTTTGGATCTCGCTACATCAAGACCGTGTCTCTCCGCTGGGCCATGACCAAGCCTCCGCGGGGAAATAGGGTAGATACAGGGAGATTCGCGAAAATGGCTCCTTCCGGACTTCGGTTGTCGGCCTGCGAGGGTCCACTCCCACACTGAGCCGCGGGAGAAAGAGATGCTCATCTGCGACCGCCTTGCGCTCCCCTGAGAGGCGGTCGCTCGTGTCAGAGCAGCGCGAAGGCCCGCGTCATGCCGCCGGTGGCGCCGGCGATCTTCGGGCCGCCGACCACGATGGCGGCGCCCTTCTCCGGCAATTGCCCGAGATTGGCGGCGCATTCGAGGCCCCAGCGTCCGGCCGGCAGCCAGCGATAGTGGGTGGCGAAGTCCTTCGAGGCGCCGTAATCGAGGGAGAGCGAGTCGACGACGATGCCGACCACCTTGCGCTCGAGAAGAAGCGCGGCCGCATCCGGGTGGAAACCCGGAAAATGCATGACGCCGTCCTTGTCGGCATTGCGGAACTTGTCGGTCTTCACATGCTGGTCCCAGCCCGAATTCATGGCGACCGCGGCACCGTCCGGCAGGGCGCCGTTCTTGGCTTCCCAGGCCTTGATGTCGTCGGCCGTGACCTGCGTGTCCGGGTCCTTGGCGGCGCGCTCGGCGATGTTGACGATGCAGAGCGGCGCCACCAGCGTCTCGGCCGGGAGCGATGAAGCGTCGGGTCCGTTGGTCGAGAAATGCAGAGGCGCATCCATATGAGTGCCGGTATGCTCGATGAGGTGCCACTGATTCTCGTTCCAGCCGTCCTTCTCGAAGCGGTACAGGACCTCCACGGTCAACTGCGGCTTGCCGGTGAAAGTCGGGAAATCGGGCGTCAGGACATGGGTGAGATCGACGACCCTGGAAAAACTCATCGTCGCCGCCTGCGCCGCGAAGGGGCTGAAGGCCGACATCGTGCCGACAAAAGCCGTCGCCCCTGCCGCGCGAAACAATCCCCGCCGTGATATCGTCTCAGCAACAGTCGCCATGCAGCCAGGTACGCACATCGTCTCCTCCGTTCGTGATTAGGCTTCGGGTTATCGTTTCGGCTATGCTTCAGGTAAGGAACGCCATGCTACGCAGGTCGGCACAGTTCTGCCAAGGATGAACAATATAACGTCACGCTGAATGGTTCTTGCCGCCCTCGGTCTCATCGCCCTCCTCGCCCTCATCTATGTGCCGCAGTTGTTGATCCGCAGCACGATGGCGCGCCATGCGCGCGAGCGCGCCGATTTTCCGGGCACCGGCGGCGAGCTCGCCCGCCACCTGCTCGACGAGGCCGGGCTTCCCGATGTGAAGGTGGAAATGGTCGAAGCCGGCGATCACTACAGTCCGGACGACAAGGCGGTGCGGCTCAGCAAGGCCAATTTCGAAGGCAGGTCCGTCACCGCGGTCGCGGTCGCCGCGCATGAGGCGGCCCACGCGCTCCAGGACGCGCAAGGCTACAGGCCCCTGCATATACGCCAGAAGCTCGTCCGCTATGGCCTCATCATTGAACGCGTGGGCAGCGCCCTGCTCCTCGCCACGCCGCTGATCTTCGCGCTCGTGCGCTCACCCGCGGTGCTGCTGTTCGAGCTCGCCGCCGGTCTCGCGATACTCGCCTCGACCATCGTCATCCATCTGGTGACGCTGCCGACCGAATTCGATGCGAGCTTCAAGCGGGCTCTGCCGGCGCTCCAGGACTATATGCGTCCCGAAGACATGAAGGGGGCGCGGAAAGTCCTGCGCGCCGCCGCCTTCACCTATGTCGCCGCCGCTCTGGTCAGCCTGATCGACGTGGCGCGCTGGATCCGGATCCTGCGCTTTTAGAGCCCTTCCCGTTTTGATCGAATCGTTCCGATTCGGTCAAAACGGGAAAAAGCGCTCGAAAACATACAATCTGGAGCGCTTCCTTATCGCCAAAGTCGAGCAACTTTGGCGGGAAGCGCTCTAGGATGCAGCTTTCGCTTTATTCTGCCAGCGGCCGCGCTCATCCTGCTGCCAGTAGCTGACTTCATGGCCCTGGCCGCGGGCATCCTTCCAGACCCGCCTGGCGCGCTCGACCGCTTCGGGGTCGGCCCCGTCGAACAGCAGGACCGCGCGCTCCAGCCCCTCATAGCTCGAAGGCTCCACGCCGCCGACAAAGAAGCGCACCGAGGCGGCGTTCGGATTCTCCGGCGACGCCGTGATCCATACCGGCTGGGCGTCGGCATAACCGTCACGGGCAGTTCCATGCGGCAGGAACCCCTCCTCCGTATAGGTCCAGAGCAGCGTCGAGAGCGCCTCGACCCGTTCATCCGAATCAGTCTCGATCACGGCCCGCCAGCCCCTGTCGATGGTGCGCTCGAGGAGCTGCGGCAGCACGCGTTCGAGCGGCTGCTGCTCGAGATGGTAGAAAAGTACGTCGGTCATGGCGGCATCCAAGCCGGTCGGGCCGTGCCGGTCAACGCTCTTTGCGCAATGCGGACTTTGCCGCTAAAGCATGATGGCTTTAGAAAGTGTCGCCATCACGCTTTATCTTATTGTTTGCGCATGATCTTTCCGGAAAACCGCTACGCACTTTTCCGGATCATGCTATAAGGTAACGACAACAAAGACAAAACGGGGAACGCCATGGGGCGCTTTGTGCTGAGGGGAGCCGCGGTCGCGGCAGTGATCGGATTTGGCCTGTTCATGCCGGTCGGCAGGGCCGAAGCCGTCGGTCTCTGCAATTGCTGCGAAACAAGTCTCACCGCCTCCTGTGGCAAGGTCTGCGCGGCAGTCAGCCTGGCGCCCGGAATGTGTCCCGCCATCGTCGACTATGAAGGAACCGGGGCCACCGTCTCCGGCGCCAATCCCCTGAACGGCATGTCGCTCAAGGACATGGCGCTTGGCGATCCGCGGCCGGGCCAGCTCGAGGATTTCCGCAAATTTCTCGAAGCCGGCCGCCGCCAGGCGATCACCTCCTACAAGGCCGCGATGCGCAAGCTCAAACGGCACAAGATCACCCAGGCCGAATTCGACACGGCCGATGCGCTCTACAAGGAAGCGCTGGTCAATTATTATCACGGAATCCGCGCCTATCTGAACCGGGTGGGACGCAAGTCCGACTGATCGTCCATTCATTACAGTTGCATGAAGAAAAGTCTGATCTTGATTCACCGCGGCTCGCGCTATGAGCGGGACTTCGCGGACATCGGGCGCAAAATCACGGCGCTCGACCGGGATATCACGGTCTATGCGATCGGGATGGACTCGAAATCGCAGTTGCCGCCGGCCGTGTGGCAAAACCCGACGCTCATCGTCGCCTTCTCGGCCAAGTTCAATCTGCGGATCGGGCGCGGCAAATTGCTCAAGAACGTGCCGATCGACAAGCTCCTGCAGTATCAGACCTTCCGCACCGCCGGCATACCGACGCCGCCCACCCTCGCCTTCAAATTCGGCATGATGCTCGACCCGCTGCTTTTCGGCGAGTTCGTGCTGATCAAGCCCATGGATCTGAACCTGACGTCCAAAGGCGATGGGGTGCAATTGTTCCGGCGCCGCCGGATCGAGCAGTTGCGGCCGCACGATTTTCCCGCGGGCCATCCGATCCATGTGGACTCGCAAGGCTATCTCGTGCAGAGATTCGTCGATACCGGCCCCTATCCCTCCTTCCATCGGGTCGAGACACTCTTCGGAAAGATCCTCTATTCCTGGCACTCGACCTTGCAGGCGCCGCGCTGTTCGCTCGATGCGCCGGACGCCGACATCGAGCGCACCATCATCGCAACCCAGGGCGGCGACAAGGACCGCAAGCTGGTGAAGGAGCCAGACATATTGGCGCTCGCCGAACAGGTGCATGCCGCATTTGCGTCGATACCGCTGCTTGCGATAGATGTCCTGCGCGAACAGAATACGGGAAAGCTTTATGTGCTCGAATGCAATCCTGGCGGCAATACCTGGCACTTCTCATCGCAGATCGGCGCCAAGCTTCGCCTTGGCTTCGGCAACGCCACGGTGAATGGCGAAAAGCGTGCCCATGAAATCGCGCGGCAGATGTTCATCGATCAATATGGCGCTTTCGACATCGCCGCCCAGACGCTCGTGGAAAAAACCCACGCCCTCGCGTCATAAACTCCGCTCAAAGGTCAAAACGTGAAAAGTAAGGTTCTGCACTGGCTCCGCGACTGGGAAGTCCTGATCAATGGTCAAGACTTCGCCAAAGCGCGCGCCCTCTTCGCCGAGGACGTGATTTCGTTCGGGACGTTCTCCGAAATCCTGACCGGGCTGTCCGACCTCGAGGCCCGGCAGTGGCGCGTCATCTGGCCGACCATCGCCGGTTTCACTTTTGACGACCCGAAGATCGTCATCTCCGGCGATACCGCCATCGTGATCTCGCTCTGGCACTCCCAGGGCAGAACCAAGGATGGCGGCTGGTATGACAGAAAAGGCCGCTGCACCCTCGCCCTGAGACAGGATAGCGAGCGGCTTGTCTGCATCCACTCGCACCTGTCGATGGAGCCCGGCATCCCGCCGTTGTCGGCTTAACCCCTACCACCACAACATCGGCGTCGTCGTCAGAAGCTCGACTCCGCTGGACGTCAGAATGGCGTTCTGCTCGAAGCCGACACTGCCGACTCCCGGACGGGCGAAGAAGACCTCGATGCCGACGACCATGCCCTCGACGAACTCGTCATCGCCATAACCCATCGCCGTCGAGAATATCGGCTGCTCGAAGAACAGGCCCAGCCCATGGCCATAGAGCGGGAATTTCTTGGCCATCTCGTCATCCTCGACATGGAGATCGGCCTTGAGCCGGTCACCGAGATCGACCAGTTCGCGCACCTTGAAACCGGGCTTGAGCGCCGCCAGCAGATCGTCCGTGACCTTGGCGCAGGATTCGACGAGCTCGCGCTGAGCCGGCGTCGGCTTGCGTCCCGCCACCACGGTGCGGCCGGGATCGAGATAATAGCCCTGGAACATCGGACCATAGACAAAGCCGCGGATGAGATCGCCCGGCTTCGGCGTGTCATGACTGTAGCCCGGCAGCGGATTGCGGCACATATTGTCGATCTTGTCGCCATGCGAGACCGGAATCATGTGAATGGCGCCGCCCGAGCGGACCACTTCACGCGCGGCTTCGCCTGCCGCCTCGGCTTCCGACATTCCCGCCAGCAGCCCTTCGATCAGCAGATTGCAGGCGCGTGACGCGATCAGCCCGCCCTCGCGATAGGCATCGAGCTCGAGCGCGCTCTTCACCCGGCGGATCTTGCGGATGATGTCATCCTCGAACTGCCAGGTGACGGAAGGCGTCGCTGCCTGGAGTTGCGTCCAATGCTTCATGGAGAAGAAGTCGGTGCCGAGAAAGGCCACCGGCCCCGTGTTCGGACGCACTGCGAGGCGCTCGGCCACCGTCCTGACCGGATCCCATGTGCTGACGATGCGATCGGTCGCCAGCAGATTGAGATGCGGCGCCGATTCCTCGATGATGAGCTCTGGCTTTTCGCCGGCGCGCAGGATGACGGCGGAAAAGGCGCGGCAATTCTGCAGGTCGTTGTCGAAGCCCTGACCGGAATTGTTGCCGTAATAGTTGGTCAAATAATAGATGTCGGAGGCGCGGTCGAACGTGCCGCCGCTCCGGCCCCAGACGACGGCCGTCTCAACGCCGCGCCGGCGCATTTCGGCCTGGACGAGAGCCCAGCGCCGCTCATACTCGGATATCGGGAAATAGCGTTCGGTCATTTTCGCCTCCATTCTCAAGCCGCCATCCACCAGCGCGAGGCGATCTTGGTGCCGTCGATCTCCTTGTCGGTGGCGAGCTTGCCATGCGCGACGCTCTTCGAATGGGCGCTCACATAATTGATGAAGAGCAGGACGATAGTGCCGCCGTCATCATGAACGAGCTGCTGCATTTCGGCATAGAGGGCCGCACGCTTGGCGTCGTCGAGTTCGACCCGCGCCGCGGTGAGCAGGTCGCCGAAGCGCTTGTTCGCCCATTTCGTCTCGTTCCAGGCCGCCCCCTCGGCATAGGCCAGCGAGAACTGCAGGTCCTGCACCGGACGGCCGCTGAAATAGGAAGCGATGAAAGGCTTCTTGCCCCATACCGTTTCCCAATAAGCGTCGTTCGGCTCGCGGATGACATTGATGTCGATGCCGGCCGCAGCAGCCGATTCCTTGAACAGCAGTGCTGCGTCCACAGCGCCGGCAAAGGCCGTGTCGGCCGCGGATAGATCGATCTTGAGCCCGTCGAGGCCGGCCTTCTTCAGGAGCTCGCGGGCCTTGGCCGGATCATAGACATGCGCGGGCGCGAGGCTCGTCGCGTATTTGACCGATGGCGCGATCGGATTGTCATTGCCGGCGATACCATGGCCGAAGAAGATCTTGCCGAGGATCGCCTCGCGGTCGACGGCGTATTTCAGCGCGTTGCGGACATCGGGATTGTCGAAGGGCGCCTGGGTCACGTCCATCGAGAAAGTCGCATGGGCGAAGCCCGTCACCTCGTCGATCTCGATATTCGGATCGCGTTTCAGGAGCTGGAGCGTCTTGAGATCGCAGCGATCGGCGAAATGGATATCGCCCGTCACCAGTGCGTTCATGCGGGCCGTGACATCGACGATGGACAGGATCTCGACCTCGTCGAACCAGGTATCACGATAGTAATTCGGATTGCGCTTGAGCTTGGCGCCGATGCCGGGCTGCCAGGCATCGAGCGTATAGGGACCGGTGCCGACCCGCGCCTGCCAGTCCATGCTGCCGTCTTCCTTGGCCGGAAAGATCGGCAGGTGATAGTCGCTGAGGAGATAGGGCAGATCGGCATTGCCGGCCTCGAGCGAGAATACGACATTGCCGCCGTCGGCCTTGATCTCCTTGATCGCGCTCAATTGCGCCTTCACCGCCGATTTCGAAGTCTCGCCCATGTGATGGCGGATCGAGGCGACGACGTCCTCCGGCCTGAGCGCGCGCCCGTCATGGAACTGGACGCCTTTCCGCAGCCGGAAAACCCAGGTCTTGGCGCCATCCGAGCCTTCGAAGGACTCCGCCAGATCGGGCGTGATATTGCCGTCGGCGTCCACCTCGGTGAGGAAATTCGCATAGGAAGCGCAGACCGTGCCCGGCATGAAATCCATGAACGTCGCGGGGTCGAGCACATCGGTCGTCGCCCCCTGCCCCAGACCGATCTTGAAATGTCCGCCGCGCTTGCGCTCCGCCGTTTCCTGCGCCCACAGCCGGTCGGCCGTCGCAACCGTGAGTCCGGCGGCCAGCGCCAGCTGCATGAAGCCGCGGCGACCCAATTTGCCGATGAGAGACGAAGAAGACGTATGCCGTGCCATGCATGCCTCGCGATGCGATGAAGGAAATGCCCCTTCCCCTCTATCGGCACATCGCCAGCAATGTCATCAGATGAACCAATCGGCTCATCTGATGAACCTATTCCTCTATCCCATCGGCAATCGCCCGCGCGGCCGCGCGCAATGACGGCAGCAGTGTCTTCACGCCCTTGTCGAGACTGAGCGCCTTGCGCAGGAACAGTACGTTCAAGGCGGCGAGCGGCCCCTTGCGGCCGAGCACCGGCACGGCGATCGCATGCATGCCGGCCGGATAGAGCGCATCGAGATAGGCCTCATCGGAGATGGCATAGCCGCGCTCCCGTGCCTCGCTCAGGGTCTTCTCCACCTGGCGGCGCGTTCCGGCGAGCGTGTCCACAGATAGGAACCGGTCGACCAGATTTTTGCGCTCCTCGTCGCTCAGATGCGCGAGATAGATGCGTCCCAGGGCGCTGCGCAGAAGCGGCGCGCGCGCAGCTCCCTGGCCGGTGAGCGACAGCACGCCGAGCTCGCTGCTCGCCAGCACGATCAGCATGGCGTCATTGTCGTAAATGGCGAAGTCTGAGGGCCAGCCGATATTGTCGCGCAGCCTGGCCAGGACCGGTTCGGCCGCCTTGACATAGCTGGCCTTGCTGTCGAAGCCGCTGCTCAGCAGCAGGCACTTTCCGGTGGGAGCATAGAGCGCATTCTCGGAACGGCTGACATAGCCTTGAGCGATCAGCGTCTCCACCATGCGCAAGGCGGTCGCCTTCGGCATGGCGCTGCGCTTCTGCAGGTCGACGACGGAGATGGGCCCCAATTCGTTGATGAGCCGCAGGATGTCGAGAGCGCGGACAACGGCGTTGACGGGTTCGAAGGACGGCATGGCCGCATCTAGCCCGGAAAGCACGAAACTGTGAAGAGCGTCGATCGCAGATGGCGTCACCTCAGGTCGCGCTGCCCGACGTGACGACCGCGGTCACAGGCGCTCGATCAGCTTTCGTAATGGTCAGCGACGAGGCGGTTCAGCAGGCGCACGCCCCAACCCGAGCCCCAGCTCTGGTTGATCGGCGACTTGTTCGAATCCATCGCGGTGCCGGCGACGTCGAGATGCACCCAGGGCACATTGTTGACGAAGCGCTGCAGGAACTGCGCGGCGGTGATGGCGCCGGCATTGCGCCCGCCGATATTCTTCATATCGGCCACTTCGAAATCGAGCATCTTGTCATATTCGGGCGCCAGCGGCATGCGCCAGACCTTCTCGCCCGTCGCCAGGCCCAGATCGTAAAGGCGCGCCGCCAGCTCGTCATTGTTCGAGAACAGGCCGGCATGCTCCTTGCCGAGCGCCACCATGATGGCGCCGGTCAACGTGGCGAGATTGATCATGAATTGCGGCTTGAAGCGGTCCTGGGTGTACCAGAGCGCATCGGCCAGCACGAGACGGCCCTCGGCGTCGGTGTTGAGCACCGCGATCGTCTTGCCCGACATCGAGGTGACGATATCGCCCGGACGCTGGGCATTGCCGTCGGGCATGTTCTCGACGAGACCGATGACGCCGACCGCGTTCACCTTGGCCTTGCGCCGCGCCAAAGCCAGCATGAGGCCCGCCACACAGGCGGCCCCGCCCATATCGCCCTTCATGTCCTCCATGCCGGCGGCCGGCTTGATCGAGATGCCGCCGGTGTCGAAGGTGACCCCTTTGCCCACGAAGGCAACCGGCTGGTCGCTCTTCCTGCCGCCCTGCCAGCGCATGACGACGAGGCGCGGCTCGTTCACCGATCCCTGCGCCACGCCGAGCAGCGCTCCCATGCCGAGCTTCTTCATCTGGGCGGGGGTGAGGATCTCGACCGCAAGTCCGGCCTTGCCCTTGGCCTTCACGCGGGCGGCGAATTCCACCGGATTGAGCTTGTTGGCGGGCTCATTGACGAGGTCGCGGGCGAAATGGACGCCCTCGGCCACCGCTTCGTAATCGGCGAAGGCCTTCTTGGCCTTGACCGCCTCGCCGGTCAGGATGGTGAGCGCGGTGAGCGCTTTGCCGTTGCCTGGCTTTTTCGACTTGTAGCGGTCGAAGCTGTAGGTCCTGAGCGTGGCGCCCGAGGCCAGGAGAGCGGCGAACTCCGCCGCATCGAGGGTCAGGCCGTCGATATCGGCGGCGACGGCGCCCGATTCGGTCTTGGCCGCCTGGAGATAGCCGGCAATGGCGCCGCCAAGGAGTTCGGCCTCACGGGCCGTGAGCTTGGCCGGGTCGCCAATGCCCAGCAGGATGATTCGCTGGAGAGTCAGCTTTTCCGGCGCCACGAGATCAAGGATCTGCTCGCGCTTGGCCTCGAAGGCGATCGCCTTCATCGCCCGGGATAAATGGCCGCCGCTGCGCCTGTCGGCCTCGGCCGCGGTGCCGGAGAGCTTCTTGTCCTCCGGGCAGAAGACGACCAGAACGCCGGATTTAGGCTGCCCGGGCGCAGCGAATGTCACATGCATGCATCAATCCCGCTGAGGAAATAGGGGCTATTTCCTTAGCCGCTGGACGGGTGCGGTTCAACTCCTGTAATGGATTGTTAAGTATGCCAATTTCCTGCCTTGGGGCGGCCAAAGAAGCCGTTACATTCAGACATCGAAAAGCACTTTGCGCGTCCGGGCAAACCGGGTTAAGAAAGTGTAAAATAAAGTTATTCGGGTAGTTCACAGATCTCATGACGACGGGGCGTCGAAGGGGAAGGCTGACGCCCTCCAGGCTATTGCCTGGAGGTGCGAGTGTTGCTGCGCTCTTCGCGGCAAGCCTGTGCTTCGGCACCCTCCTCGCCTGGCCGACCCCGACGGCCCTCGCCGCGCCCGGCGATGTGCGCGACACCAACTTCAAGACGCCGCCCAAGGGATCGCGCGTCAACGTCGTCGCCAACAAGATCACCTATGACGCGCAGACCAAGATCGCGACCGCCATCGGCAAGGTCATTCTTACCTATGGCGAGTACGAGCTCGTCGCCACGCGCGTCTCCTACGATCAGCGCAACGACAAGATGACCGCCATCGGCGAGGTCAGGCTGCGCGAGCCCGGCGGCAACATTCTCGAGGCGGACCGCGCCTCGCTGATGAACAAGTTCAAGGACGGCTTCGCCGAACATCTGCGCCTGCTGCTCACCAATGACGCGGTCATCACCGCCGACTACGCGGTGCGCCAGGACGGCTATCTGACCGTCTATGACAATGTCATCTACAATGCCTGCGGCAGCTGCCTCACCTCCAGCGGCAAGCCGCTGTGGCAGTTGAGGTCGCGCCAGGTGACGCATGACGAGAAGGAAGGCGTCATCTATCACAAGGACGCGACCTTCGAATTCGGCGGCGCCGACATCATCACGCTGCCCTCCTTCTCGCATGCCGATCCGACGGTCAAACGCCGGACCGGCTTCCTGTCGCCGCGATTCAGCTATGCCAGCGTCTATGGCGTCGGAGTCGAGGTTCCTTATTTCTGGAATCTGGCGCCCAATTACGACCTCACCTTCATGCCGGTCGTCACCTCCGAGCAAGGCGTGCTCGGCAAGGCGGAATGGCGGCACCGCCTCGCCGATGGCCAATACAATGTCGATGTCGCCGGGATCTATCAGCTGACCATGGGCTCGGACGCCGCCGGCGATTCACGGTTCCGCGGCTCGGCGCGCTCACAGGGTCGGTTCGAGATCAACGACAACTGGACCTGGGGCTGGGACGGCACGCTCGTCAGCGACAAAGACTTCATGGACAAATACAAGATCGACAGCCGCGACGAGGCGATCGACAAGGTCTACATCACCGGCCTCAACGATCGGAACTACTTCTCCGCGCAAGCCCTGCATTTCCAGTCGCTCGACTCCGATGACGACGACGATACTTTCCCGACCGCGCTCCCCTATATCCAGCACAGCTACACGCTCGATCAGCCGGTGCTCGGCGGCGAGTTCGGCTATGACTGGAATTTCTACAGCGTCCGCCGCAACGATGCGGTCTTCGCCAACGATCCCGATCTGCCGCTGACCGACGTCAATCTCGGCACCGAACAGACCCGAGGCATCGCCAATCTGCGCTGGCAGCGGCAGATCATCAACAGCATGGGCCAGGTCATCACGCCTTTCGCCAATCTGCGCGGCGACGTCTACATCACCGAGAACCTGCCCGACGACAACAACCTCACCGAAGACAGCGACACGACCACCCGCTTCCAGCCGACCGTCGGCCTCGATATGCGCTGGCCGTTCCTCTCCAACACCGAAGGCGGCCAGCACATCCTGACCCCGGTGACCCAGCTCATCGCCTCCACCGACGAGGAGGACGAGGACAGGATCGGCAACGAAGACTCGATCAACCTGAATTTCGACACCACCAACCTGTTCCTGCATGACCGGTTCAGCGGTCTCGACCGCTATGAAGGCGGCACCCGCGTCAATGCCGGCCTGCTCTACACCTTCCTGTCGGAGAATGGCGGCTTCATCCGCGCCAGTCTCGGCGAATCGTTCCATGTCGCCGGCGAAAACAGCTTCACCGACGGCAGCGGCCTCGAAGACACGAGCTCGGACCTGGTTGCCGCCCTGGCGATCCAGCCCTGGGACAGCCTCCGCTTCTCCTACCAGGTCCGCATGGAGGAGGATTTATCGGATATCAATGCCCAGGAAGCCGGCCTGAGCCTCAATTTCGACAGGTTTTCCGCGTCATTATTCTACGCGAATGTCGATGCCGACGCGAATTCGGGGCGTCCCGAAAGCGAAGAGCAGGTCTGGGGCAGCGCCGGTTGGAATTTCTCCGGCGGCTGGAGTGTTTATGCGGGCGCCCGCTACGATATGGACTCGAGCAAGCTGATCCGCGACACGGTGGGTATCGGGTTTAACTGTGATTGCTTCAATTTCCGCCTCTTCTACGAGGAAGATCGGGCGGATGAGGATGAAAAGATTGACCGTTCAGTTCAATTCTCGATCGACCTCAAGTCGCTCGGCAACAACATCGGTGTGCTGCCGAGCCAATAGAGGCTGATACCGATATGAAAATCGGAACTCTTTTCGCTGCCGCTCTTGCTCTGGCCGTTTTCTCCACCGCTCCTGCCGCCCTCGCCGCGGCGGACGGGCAAGGCGTGCTGGTCACCGTCAACGACTTTCCGATCACCAGCTACGATGTCGACCAGCGGGTGAAGCTCAACGCCATCCTCGGCCGCCCCCAAGGCAGCGCCGCCGAGCAGCGCAAGCGGGCGCTGCAGGCGGTGATCGACGACGTCATCAAGCTGGTCGAGGCGAAGAAGTACAAGGCCGATCCCAACGACAAGACGATCGATGCCCAGATCGAGAAGATGGCCAAGGGCTCGAATACCGACGTCAAGGGCCTCGCCGCACAGCTCAAATCCAAAGGCACCTCGATGGGCGCGCTGCGCCGCCTGGTGGCCGCGCAGATCGCCTTCAACCGCCTGCTCAACGCCATGTACAAGGTGAAGGTCGAGGTCGATCCGGCCGAGATCGACAAGAAATACAATGAGATCGTGAACGACCCGCGGCTCAAGCCGGTGACCGTCTACGAGATCCTGGAAATCGACATGCCGGTCGAGAATACCGGCGACGCCATGGCCGATCAGCTGTTCATGGCGCGCGCAGCCGACGCCGCGCAGTACCGCAAGGCCTTCAAGGGCTGCAACAACGCCCGGGCGGCGGCGAGCGGCATCTACAATGTGCGCATCGGCAAACGGCTTCAGGCCGACGGATCCAAGCTGCCGAAACCCCTCAAATCGGCGCTCGACCAGGCCGGCGCCGGCGGCATCATCGGGCCCTCGCGCAGCAAGGCCGGCATCCAGCTCATCGCCTTCTGCGGCAAGAAGAGCCTCTCGCCGGACAAGCCCACGCGCCAGCAGATCGAGACCATGCTGACGAACAAGAAATACGACGTCTATGAAGAGCGCTACATGCGCGAGCTCCGGCGCAACGCTTTCATCGAATACAAGGACGCGAAGGCGACCGAGTAAGCCCCGTGACCGCGCCGCCGTCCAATGCCCCCTTAGATCACGATCACTTTAGGTCGGATCGACCTAAAGTGATAAACGTGATCGGAATCTCATATTTGGCGCGTGATCGGACGGAAAACCGGTGCCACTTTTCCTGATCAAGCGCTAGCACTGACGATCGGGGAGCCCGGCGGCATCGGTCCCGACATCACCGCCCAGGCCTGGCTCGCCTGCCGGGCCGACCCCGGTCTCGCTTTCTTCCTCATCGGTGACAGCGCCTATCTGAGCGAACGTTTCTCCCGGCTCGACATTGCCGTGCCGGTGCAGGAGATCGGATCGCCGGCCGAGGCTCTTGGAGCCTTCCCCACAGCCCTGCCGGTCGTCGACCTGCCCTTCGCCGCAAGGCCGGAGATCGGGCGTTTCACTGCCGCAACCGCCGGCACGGTGATCGGCGCCATCGACATGGCGGTGGCGATGGCGCTCAAAGGCGAGATCGCCGCGATCGTGACCAACCCGATCCAGAAGGAAGCGCTTTACGCCGCGGGCTTCTCGCATCAGGGTCACACCGACTATCTGGCCCATCTGGCCGAACGTCACGGCCATCCGGCCGAACCGGTGATGATGCTGTGCGCCGCCGATCTGCGCGCCATTCCGGTCACCGTCCATATCGCGCTCAACGAAGTGCCGCGCCAGCTCACCGGCGAACTCATCATCCGCCAGGCGCGGGTGGTGGCGCGCGACCTCAAACTCCGTTTCGGCATCGCTGCCCCCCGCCTCGCTTTCACCGGCCTCAATCCGCACGCCGGCGAGAACGGCGCCATGGGCCACGAGGAGCAGACCATCATCGCCCCGGCGCTCGCGACATTGCGGGCGGAAGGCCTCCTCGTGCAGGGGCCCCTTCCCGCCGACACCGCCTTCCACGCCGAGGCGCGCGCCCAATATGACGCCATCCTGTGCATGTATCACGACCAGGCGCTGATCCCGGTGAAGACGCTCGACTTCCATGGCGGCGTCAACTGCACGCTGGGCCTGCCCTTCATCCGCACCTCGCCCGATCACGGCACGGCGCTGAGCCTCGCCGGCACCGGCAAAGCCAATCCGAAGAGCCTCATGGCGGCGATCCGCCTCGCCGCCGAGATCGCCCGGCGCGGCGGTCCCGCCGCATGAGCGAGGACGGCCTGCCGCCGCTGCGCGAGGTCATCGCCCGCCACGGCCTCGATGCCCGGAAGAGCCTGGGGCAGAACTTCCTCTTCGATCTCAACCTCACCCGCCGCATCGCGCGCAGCGCGGCGCCGCTCGACGGCTCGACCGTCGTCGAGATCGGCCCGGGCCCGGGCGGCCTCACCCGCGCTCTGCTGCTCGAAGGCGCCCGCAAGGTCGTCGCCGTCGAGAAGGACGCCCGCGCTTTGCCGGCGCTCCAGGAGATCGCCGCTCATTATCCGGGCCGCCTCGAGATCATCGAGGCCGATGCGCTGCGCTATGATTGGGCGGCGCATATCGAGGGCGACGCCAAGATCGTCGCCAATCTTCCCTATAATATCGCGACCCCGCTGCTCACCGGCTGGCTCACCGGCAAATGGCCGCCCTGGTTCTCATCGCTCACCTTGATGTTCCAGAAGGAAGTGGCCGATCGCATCGTGGCGGCGCCTGGATCCGACGCCTATGGCCGCCTGGCGATCATCAGCCAGTGGTGCGCGACGGCGAGGAAGCTCTTCGATATCGACCGGCGCGCCTTCTCGCCGCCGCCCAAGATCACCTCCTCGGTGGTCCAGCTCATTCCCCGGCCGGAGCGCCTGCCCGCCTGCGACGTCACCGTCCTCGAAAAAGTCACCGCCGCTGCTTTCGGCCAGCGCCGCAAGATGCTGCGGTCGAGCCTCAAGAGTCTCGGCCCCGACATCACCAAAGTGCTTGACGAACTCGGCATCGCCGCCAATCTGCGCGCCGAGCAGCTGGCGGTCGCCGATTTCGCCCGTATCGCGGCCGCCTTGGGGAGCAAAACCGCATGATCCGCCAATCGCTCATCGCCTATGGCGAGGCGCTCGCCGCGACCACGGCCGCAATGCCGGAGCCGCAAGGCAGCGAAGTCCTGCTCAAGATATCCTCCTGCGGCGTCTGCCACAGCGATCTCCATCTGCAGGACGGCCATTTCGATCTGGGCGACGGCAAGCGCCTCGACATCACCGCCGGACGCCAGCTTCCCTTCACCCTCGGCCATGAGATCGCCGGGCATGTCGAAGCGGCGGGCCCCGATGCCGGGCCGCTCGACCACGAGACCTTCTACGCGGTCTATCCCTGGTGCGGCTGCGGCCGATGCGAGAAGTGCCGCAAAGGCCAGGAGCAGCTCTGCGATGCGCCGCGCCATCTCGGCATCACCGTCGATGGCGGCTTCGCCAGCCATGTGCTGGTGCCGCATCCGCGTTATCTCATCGAAGCGCAGGGCGTCGACCGGCGTGTCGCCGGCAGCTATATGTGCTCAGGCCTCACCGCCTACAGCGCCATCCGCAAGGCGGAGCGGTTCCTTCCCGCCGGCGGCGCCCTGATGATCGTCGGCCTCGGCGGACTCGGCATGATGGGGCTCGAGATCGCCCGGGCGCTGACGCCGGCGCGCCTGTATGGCGCCGATATTGCTCCGACCAAGCGCGAGACGGCCCTGTCGCTCGGCGCCGGGGCCGCCTTCGACCCCACCTCCCCCGATGCGCGCAAGCAGGTGCTCAAGCAGGCCGGCGCCATGGATGTGGCGATCGATTTCGTCGGCTCCGAAGCGTCACTCACCTTCGCTCAGAGCGTCGTTGGCAAAGGCGGCGCCGTCATCATCGTCGGCCTGATGGGCGGCCGGTTCAGCCTGCCGGTGCCGATGTTCCCCTTGCGGGAATTGACGCTCGCCGGCTCCTATGTCGGCAGCCTCGACGAAGCCCGCGCGCTGATGATGCTGGTGCGCGAGGGCCGCATCAGGCCGATCCCGGTATCCGAGCGGCCGCTCGGCGGCGCCAATGGCGCGCTCGCCGATCTGCGCGCCGGCGGAGTCACCGGACGCGTGATCCTCAAGCCTTAGCTATGCGGGCATGGGCGCGCACCGGGAAAGTGCCCATGCCCTTGATCTTCGGCGGCACCGCCGAAAAACGGAAGCCCGCCTCCGGCAATGAAGCGAGACCGGTCAGGTGCTCGACGATGGGAATGCCGGCGGCGAGCAACACGGAATGCACGGGCCGTTCGCCGCCCGTCGTGTCGTCGATATTGAGGGAATCGATGCCGACCAGCCGCGCACCCTGGTCGCGCAGATAAAGCGCGGCCTTCTCGGTCAGAAAAGGATGTCCTTCGAAATAGCGGTCCGTCCGCCAATTCCGGTCCCAGCCGGTGTGAACAAGGACGGCGTGGTCGCGGCACCGGACCGGCACGAAATGATGCCAGTCGATCGCACGCTCCTTCGCGCCTTCGACCCTGACGAGCACGCCCGGGACATTGGCGACCCGCTCGAGCGTCAGGCCGGCGAGATCATGCCCATCGGGATAACGATGAAACGGCATGTCGATGTAAGTGCCGGTATTGGACACCATGTCGATCCGGCCGATCTGGAACTCGGTGCCCGGCGCATAGATCTCGCGCGACTTGCTGCGCGAGAGATGATCGCAGATGAGCGGCGCCGGCAGGCCCTTATAGGTGATCATGCCGCTTTCGATCGTGTGGCTGAGGTCAATGAAGGCTCCGGCTCCCTCGCTCTCGGGACGGACTTCAGCCGCCGCGGCACGTTTGTGCCGCTCCTCTATGATGCGCTTGTTGAGGATGCGAACCTCGCCCACCATCAGCAGGCGGAGATCGCGGATGATATAGGCGGCGAGCGCGTCGTCGCCGATGTCGTCGCCATCGATGTCCAGCCTGAAATCCTGCCCCTGGATGCCGCCGCCATTGGAGAAGTCGACCTCGAAATCGAAACAAACGCGCTTGTCGCTCACAGCTTCACTCTCCTGCCCGTTCCGCCGAGCCTGGCATATCATGCTGGCGCCAGAGCGGCGAGAGCATCGCCCAGAGCGGCGCCAGAACGAGGCCGGCCGAGGCGATGTACAAGGTCTCCCTGATCCCTAAGCTCGTGGCGAGAACGCCACCCAAAAGCGCGCCGAGCACCGCCAGGCTGCCGGTGCCGACATGGAAAGCGGCGCCGACCCGGCCCATGATGGCGAGCGGCAGGACCGTCTGGCGCAGGCTGACCGCGACCACGCTGCCGGCGACAGCGAGGCCGTCGCCGACGAACTGCGCCACCATCAGCACCGCCATCGCGAGCCGGGGCTCGCCTTGCGCGAGCGGGATCAGAACACTCGTCGCGCCATAGCCGAGCGCCGCCATGAGAATGCTGCGCCCTACCCCGAGCTTTCCGACCAGTATCGGCCCCAGCATCGCGCCGGCCAGGGCGCCGAGACCGCCGACCGCAATCGTGACGCCCATCATGGCGGGGCTCAGGCCCAGCGTGTCGATGGCGTAGAGAACATAGAGGCCGGCGAGGAACGAGCCGAAGAAGGCTTCCGCCAGGGTGATCACGAAGATCGGACGGACGAAAGGATCGCCGAAGATGGCGCCGAGGCCCAGCTTCATGTCCCGGCGCAGGCTCACAGCCTCGCCGGAGACCGGCGGCGGTGTTTCGATCCCGCGGATGGCGCTCAAGAAGCCGGCGGAGACGAGATAGGTCGCGGCGTTGACGGCGATGGCGACCGGGACGGTCAGGAGCTGGAACAGGATACCGGAGAGCGCCGGCCCGCCGATCTCCGCCACCGACCCCGTGGTATTGAGCTTGGCGTTGCCTTCGAGGAGATCCTCGGAGGCGATCAGGCTCGGCAGATAGGCATTGTCGGCGATGTCGAAAAGCACGCTGGCGGCGCCGACGCTGGCGGCGACAATATAAAGCTGCGGCATCGACAGCATCCCGCTCCAGGCGGCGACCGGCACCGTCATCAGGACCAGCGCTCTGACGATGTCCATCGCGATCAGGATCGGACGCCGGCGCGAGCGGTCGACATGACCGCCGGCGAAGAGGCCGACGACGAGCCCCGGCCCCATCGCCAGTGCCGCGAGGACCGACAGCTCGAAGGGTGTGGCCTGGATGGTCAGGACGGCGGCGAGCGGCAGGCCCTCGCGGGTGATGCGGGCGCCGAAGGCGGACACCGCCTGGGCCGCCCACAGGCGCATGAAGTCGGCATGACGCCAGAGATTGCCCGGCGAAAAGGAAAGCACGGCCGGCGCGCCTCAGAGCGTCTTGTTCAGCCCACGGACGAATTCCGTCAGGCCGACGCGGCGCTTGCGGCGCAGTCTCTCCGCCGTCAGTATGGCGGTGATCTCGGCGCTCGAGGTGGCGACGTCGTCATTGACGATGACATAGTCGTACTCGGCCCAATGGCTCATCTCGCGTGAGGCCTCCGCCATGCGCTTGGCGACGACCGAGGCCGAATCCTGGGCGCGCTTGACGAGGCGGTCACGCAGCTCGTCCGACGAAGGCGGCAGGATGAAGATGCGCACCAGATCCTCGCCCATCGCCTGCTCGAGCTGCTGGGTGCCCTGCCAGTCGATGTCGAACAGGACGTCGCGGCCCTTGGCGAGCGCATCCTCGACCGGCAAACGCGGCGTGCCGTAAAGATTGCCGAAAACCTCGGCCCATTCGAGAAGCTCGTCCTTGTCGCGCATCTCGAAGAAGCGCTCCTTGGAGATGAAGAAATAATCCTTGCCGTCGAGCTCGCCCGGGCGCGGCGGCCGCGTCGTGACCGACACGGACATGCGGATGTGGTGATCGCTCGCCAGGAGCGCACGCGACAGCGTGGTCTTGCCGGCACCCGAGGGCGAGGACATCACGAGGAGAAGGCCGCGCCGCGCGATCATCGTCTTTGGCTTTCCGCTACTCAATATTCTGCACCTGCTCACGCATCTGATCGATGACGGTCTTCAACTCCAGCCCGATCGCCGTCAAGCTCCTATCGGACGCCTTGGAACACAGGGTATTCGCTTCGCGGTTGAACTCCTGGGCGAGGAAGTCGAGCTGCCGGCCGGCGGGCTCGCGCGACTGCACGAGTTTCCGCGCCGCCTCGATATGGGCGAAGAGCCGGTCGATCTCCTCGGCGATGTCGGCCCGCGTCGCGAGCAGCACCGCTTCCTGATGCAGCCGGTCGCGGTCGAAGGAGGTGCTCGTCTCCATGAGGCGGCTGACCTGCTCGCCGAGACGGGCCCTGATCGCCTCGACGGTGCGCGCCGGGTTGTCGCGCGCCGCGATGACGAGCTTCTCGATCCGGTCGAGATGCTGGCCCAGAATGGCGGCGAGCTTACCGCCCTCGGCCTTGCGCATCACCGCAAGCGCCTGGAACGCCTCCTCCACACTTTTGAGGATAGCCTTGTCGCGGCGCGCCGTCTGGGTCTCGTCCTCGACCGGGCTCGCGACATCGATGACGCCCCGCAAGGCCAGCAGGCTTTCGATCTGCGGCGGCGCCCCGCCCAGCCGCTCGCGCAGCTTCTCGGCCAGGGCCACGACCTGCTCGAGCGCCGCCTCGTTGACGGCCAGCGTCTGTTCGGCGCCGCCGCGGTCGGCAGTGAAGCCGATCTGGACATTGCCGCGCCTCAGGTGCTTCTGGGCGATCTCGCGGACCGGCAGATCGAGCGTCTCGAAGCCGGGCGGCAGGCGGCAGCGGATGTCGAGCCCCTTGCCGTTGACGCTCTTGATATCCCACTGCCAGTGCAATCCATCGAGCGCCGCCGAAGCGCGTGCGTAACCTGTCATGCTCGACAGCGACATAGACCCATCCCCGAATCGAAACTTGGGCGACTTTACCGCCTGACCGGGAGGGAGGGATACCGCTTTTCGGGCGTCCGGTTAAGGAGCGTGAGGCTTTGGCGCCGGTATCGGAATGAGGCCTTTCGAACCCCGGATCACGCTGCCGGGCTTCAGATTGAGGACCGCCTCGGCCACCGTGGTTTCAGCCTCCGACGGGGTCGCCGTGGCCTCCGCCGGGGCGGGTGCCGGCTCCTCGCCGAGTTGCCCGGGCTTGGGCCGCGGCAGCGGCACGGTACTATCACCGGCGGTCTGCTGCGCGTCGCCCGCCTCGGGCGCGCCGGCATCGGTATCGGCTTCCGGCTCGGGCGCCGGGTTAGCAGCATTCTGCTGGTCCGCCGCCTGGATATCGGTCCCCGTCGGCAGGCTCGGCGTCGTGGTCTGCTGATCCGTGGTCGCCGCCTCCGGCGCGGGCTGCTCGGCAGCTGCCACATTATCCACGGGCGCCGCCGTCGGGGCGCTCTCATCCATGACCGGCGCTTCCTCGCCGCCCTGATTCTTGTTCTTCTCGATCTCGCGCCACTTCTTCACATTGACGCGGTGCTCTTCCAGCGTCTCGGCGAAGACATGGCCGCCCGAGCCGTCGGCGACGAAATAGAGATCCTTGGTCTTGGCCGGCGACAGCGCCGCTTCCAGCGAAGCACGGCCGGGATTGGCGATCGGGCCGGGCGGCAGACCATTGATGCGGTAGGTGTTGTAGGGCGTGAGCTCGGCGATGTCCTTCTTGGTCAAAGGCCGGTCGAGCTTGGTCTTGCCGCCGGTGATGCCATAGATGATCGTCGGATCCGACTGGAGCCGCATACCGAGTCGCAAGCGATTGGCAAAGACGGAGGCGACGCGCGGCCGCTCCTCCGGCTCGCCGGTTTCCTTCTCGATGATCGAGGCGAGGATGATGGCCTCGGCCGGGGTCGTCACCGGCGTGTCCTCGGCCCGCTCGGGCCACAGCTCGTTGAGCATCTTCTGATGCGCGTTCATCATGCCCTTGACGATGTTGTCGCGCGTTTCGCCGCGCTGGAACACGTAGGTATCGGGCATGATCTCGCCCTCGCCCGGGGTGAGGGTGATATCGCCGAGCAGCACCTCGTTGTTGCGCAGGCGCTCGAGGGCCTGCGCGGTCGTCCAGCCTTCCGGGATGGTGACCTTGTAGGTGATGAACTTGCCGGAGGCGATGAGGCCCATGGCCTCGCGCATGCTCATCGCCTGCTTGAACTGATATTCGCCGGGCTTGAGATGGGCGCCGGTGCCGGTCAGCCGCGCCAGCTTGGCGGCGGCGGCGAAGATATTGGCGTCGGAGATGACGCCTTTCTTTTCGAGATTCGCGGCGATGTCGAGGACGCTGCTGCCGCGCTCGATCTGGACCACCTTGTCGGCGGCGAGCGGGCCCGGCTGGGTGAATTTCACGTAGCCATAGAGGGCGCCGCCGAAGGCGACGAGCGCCGTGCCTCCGGCCAGGAGCATGAGGGAATAGAACACCCTTCTGATGGCCGAGCGGCGCCGGCGGCGCGGCGGCACCACCACGCTGTATCTCTGCCTACGCTGGTCGGCCACGATAGGTCTCCATTAGAGCCTTGCCCGTCAGAAATGGACAAGGAGGCTGTCAGGCAACCAGTCTAGAACGCATCCTTGTCACCAAAGTGGCGGGAAAGCGCCCTAGATCACGCGCTGGAAGCTCAGACTCGCCTCATGATCAACGACGCGTTCGTCCCACCGAAACCAAAGGAATTGGACAGAACTGTGTTGATTTCCTTTTTCCGGGCTTTCAGCGGCACCAGATCGATCTCGGTGTCGACCGAGGGATTCTCCAGATTGAGCGTCGGCGGGCAGATATTGTCCCTGAGCGAGAGGAGCGAGAAGATCGCCTCGACGGCGCCTGCCGCCCCCAGCAGATGCCCGGTCGACGACTTTGTCGAGGACATGGCCAAGCCGTTGATCCCATTGCCCATCAGCCTTTCGACCGCGCGCAGCTCGATCTCATCGCCCAACGGCGTCGAGGTGCCGTGGGCATTGATGTAGTCGATCTCATGGGCCGAGATTCCGGCCCGTTTCAGAGCTGCCTGCATGCAGCGATAGGCGCCGTCGCCGTCCTCGGAGGGGGCGGTGATATGATAGGCGTCACCCGACATGCCGTAGCCGATGACCTCGGCATAGATCTTGGCGCCGCGCGCCTTGGCATGCTCGTATTCCTCGAGAATCACGATGCCGGCGCCCTCGCCCATGACGAAGCCGTCGCGGTCCCGGTCATAGGGACGCGAGCCCTTTTCCGGCGCGTCGTTGAACTTGGTGGCCAGCGCCTTGCAGGCGATGAAGCCGGCGATGCCGAGGCGCGAAATGGCGGCTTCGGCACCACCCGCCACCATGACGTCGGCATCACCCAGCGCGATCATGCGGCTGGCATCGCCGATCGCATGGGACCCGGTGGCGCAGGCGGTGACGACGGCGTGATTGGGCCCCTTGAAGCCGAACTCGATCGACACCACGCCGGAAGCGAGGTTGATCAGCGAGCCCGGAATGAAGAACGGGCTGACGCGGCGCGGTCCCTTTTCGTTGAGAAGCAAGGTGGTCGCCTCGATCGACGGCAGACCACCGATGCCCGAGCCGATCAGGACGCCGGTCGCGTATTTCTCGTCCTCGGTCTTCGGTTCCCAGCCTGAATCCTTCACCGCCTGCTTGGCGGCGGCGAGCGCATAGATGATGAAGCTGTCGTAGCGGCGCTGATCCTTGTGCTCGACCCACTGGTTCGCATTGAACGTGCCGTTGCTGCCGTCGCCGGGCTTCACTTCGCAGGCGATGCGGCACGCCATGTCCGACGTATCGAATTTGGTGATCGGACCGGCGCCGCTTTCACCCGCGGTCAGGCGCGACCAAGTTTCCTCGATTCCCGTCGCAAGCGGCGAAACGATCCCCAGCCCCGTGACAACCACCCTGCGCATCAAAACTCCTCTCTTATATGACAACGCGGCGGCAAGACTTTTGGTCTCTTGCCTCCGCGCTGCAATCCATGGTCCTCCCCGCGGGGAGGCAACCGGCAACCGTCAAGCGGCGCTCTTTTCAATGAACTTGACCGCGTCGCCGACGGTCTGAATCGTCTCGGCGGCGTCATCGGGAATCTCGATGCCGAACTCTTCTTCGAAGGCCATGACGAGCTCGACCGTATCGAGGCTGTCGGCGCCGAGATCGTCGATAAAGCTGGCTTCGGGATTCACCTTCTCGGCATCGACGCCCAGATGCTCGACCACGATCTTCTTCACCCGCTCCGCAACATCACTCATGTTCAATCGTCCTCGTCAGTAGTTTAAGTTATTTTCCGTTCTACGATCGGACATATCGTCCCCCTCGTGTCCCGGGCTTCCTAACACAGATTCCGCGAGCCATAAAAGGGGCAAGTCCACCCCCTTGATAAGGCCGGGAAAACCCGTTCAGAAACACGTCGATAAAGCGATCGGACGCCCGGGAATCCGGGGCCCGGCGCCGGTTCAGATCATCGCCATACCGCCATTCACATGCAGCGTCTGCCCGGTCATGTAAGCCGCTTCGGCGCTGGCCAGATAGAGAGCGGCTGCCGCAACGTCATCCGACGTTCCGAGCCGGCCGGCCGGCACCTTGGCGATGATCGCCTCTTTCTGCTTGTCGTTGAGGGCGTCGGTCATCGGCGTGGCGATGAAGCCCGGAGCGATGCAGTTCACCGTCACATTGCGGCTCGCCAGCTCCTGGGCGAGCGCCTTGGTCATGCCGATCATGCCGGCCTTGGAGGCGGCATAGTTGGCCTGGCCGGCATTGCCGGTGACGCCCACCACCGAGGTGATCCCGATGATGCGGCCATAGCGGCGCTTCATCATGCCGCGCATCGCCGCCCGGGAGAGCCGGAAAGAGGCGGTCAGATTGACGTCCAGAACCTGCGCCCAGTCGTCGTCCTTCATGCGCATCGCCAGGCCGTCGCGGGTGATGCCGGCATTGTTGACGAGAATATCGAGCGACCCCATCGCGGTCTCGGCGGCGGGAACCAGCTTCTCCACCTCCTCGGCATTGCCGAGATTGCAGGGAAGCACATGGACGCGCTCGCCCAGCTCGGCCTTCAGGGCTTCAAGCACTTCGGCGCGGGTGCCCGATATGGCGACCGTGGCCCCCTGCCTGTGCAGGATGCGGGCGATGGCGGCGCCGATGCCGCCGGTGGCGCCCGTGACGAGCGCCGTCTTGCCGGTAAGATCGAACATGTTCCTATCCCTGTTTGAGCTGCGCCACGTTCTGGGCGATGTCGTCGGGCGTTCCGACGGAAATTCCCGTCGAGTCAGGTGCGGTCCGTTTCACGAGTCCCGACAGGACCTTACCCGCGCCCGCTTCGCAAAAGAGTTTAACGCCCTGGGCGGCCATCGCCGCCATGCATTCGCGCCAGCGCACAGTGCCGGTCACCTGCGCCACCAGCGCCTTGCGGATCTCTTCGGGGTCGCTCAAGGGCGCGGCCAGCACGTTGGAAAAGACCGGTACGGTCGGCGGGCGCATCGGCGTGTTGGCGAGAGCCTTGGCCATCGCCTCGGCGGCGGGCTGCATCAGCGCGCAATGGAAGGGCGCGCTCACCTGCAGCATGACGGCGCGCTTGGCGCCCTTCTCCTTGGCCAGCGCCACGGCACGCTCGACGGCGGCCTTATGGCCCGATACCACGACCTGGCCCGGCGCATTGTCATTGGCGGCCTGGCAGATCTCGTTCTGGGCGGCGGCCTCGGCGACCGCCACGGCATCGGCGAGATCGAGGCCGAGAAGCGCCGCCATGGCGCCGGTGCCGACCGGGGTCGCCGCCTGCATGGCGCGGCCGCGCGTTTTCAAAAGCCGGGCCGCATCGGCGAGCGAGAAGGTGCCGGCGGCGGCGAGCGCCGAATATTCGCCGAGCGAGTGGCCGGCCACGAATTTGGCGGTGTCCTGCAGTTTCAGGCCGTGCTCGGCTTCGAGTACGCGAACGACGGCGAGGCTCACCGCCATCAGGGCCGGCTGGGCGTTCTCGGTCAGCGTGAGCTCGGCTTCCGGGCCCTCCCACATCAGCCGGGACAGTTTCTGGCCCAGGGCCTCATCCACTTCGGCGAAGACCGCCCGCGCCGCGGGCGAGGCATCGGCGAGCGCCTTGCCCATGCCCACGGCCTGGCTGCCTTGACCCGGAAAAATGAATGCGAGGCTCATGCATGACCTACAAGTGATTCAGATGAGGGGGCACGAAGCATGCGGATGGCGGGCGAGTCAAGCACGGGCTTTCCCGGCCCATTGACCGGCCAAGCCGCCGAACCATAATGAGAAGCATGCTGACACATGCCGATCTCGCGCACGCCCAGGGCATCGTCTATGCGGCGATGCCGCCCACGCCGCAATATGCCTGGCCCTTCTCGCATCGGCAACCCGATGCGAATGCTGGGTCAAGCATGAGAACCACACGCCGATCGGCGCCTTCAAGGTCAGGGGCGGGCTCGTCCATATGCGCCTGCGCAAGGAGCGTGGCGAGACCAAAGGCGTCATCACCGCGACGCGCGGCAATCACGGCCAGTCCATTCCTTTCGCCGCCAGGCGCGAGGGCATTCAGGCGACGGTGGTGGTGCCCAAGGGCAATTCGGTCGAGAAGAACGAGGCGATGCGGGCCTTGGGCTGCACCCTGATCGAGGCCGGCAGCGATTTCGACGAGGCGCGCGAGACGGCGGCCCGTCTCGGCCGGGAACAAGGCCTCGACATGGTGGCCTCCTTCCATCCCGAGCTGGTGATGGGGGTCGCCACCTATGCCCAAGAGCTCTTCTCGGGCGCCGGCGAGCTCGACACCGTCTATGTGCCGATCGGGCTCGGCTCCGGCATTTGCGGCGTCATCGCGGTGCGCGACCTGCTCGGTCTGAAGACGAAGGTCGTCGGCGTCGTGGCCGAGAAGGCCAACGCCTATAAATTGTCCTTCGCCCAGGGCCGCGTGGTGCCGACCAATTCAGCCCTCTCCTTCGCCGACGGCATGGCGGTGCGTGTGCCCCACGCGGAGGCGGTCGACATCATCGGCAAGGGCGCCGACCGCATCGTCGAGGTAAGCGAGGACGAGATCGCCGATGCGATGCGCCTCTATTACCGCGCCACCCACAACGTCGCCGAAGGTGCCGGCGCCGCGGCGCTCGCCGCGCTCGTCCAGGAGCAGGCGCGGATGCAGGGAAAGCGCGTCGGCCTCATCCTGTCGGGCGGCAATATCGACAGCGGCAAATTCGCCCGGGTGCTGCAGGGCCGCACACCGTTGCCTTGAGGACCTTGCTTGAAAACGCGGCGCATCCATGCGACAAGGTCCGCATGAGCCTTTTCATCGGCCAGCTTCGAATGCGCGAACCCTTGCCGGGTACCACCGGCGGAGGCGATTGAGCGCGCGTTGAATTCCTGAATGTGAATCGCGTTTCCTCGACCCTCCCGCCAGCCCGGTGAGGGTTTTTCATTTCCGGAAACCGCAATCCCTTTCAGATGAGACGCGCCATGACCACGACTTCGCAACCCTGCCTGTTCTGCCGCATCGCCCGGCGCCAATGCCCCGCCCATATCGTCTATGAAGACGACCATCTCGTCGCCTTCCTCGATGTCGGCCCGATCCGGCCCGGCCACGTGCAGATCATTCCGCGCGACCACTATCCGACCTTCGACGATCTCACCGCCGAGCTCGCCTCGCGCATCATCATCCTCGGCCAGAGGCTCGCCCGTATCCTCAAGGCGACACACCAGGTGAGCCGCGCCGCCTTCCTGTTCACCGGCAGCGACGTCGCCCATGCGCATGCCCATGTCCTGCCGCTGGTCGCGCCCACCGACATCACGTCGAGACGCTACATCGCCGAGGAGAATGTCACCTTCAGGCCGATAACGCGGCCGAGCGACGAGGAGCTCGGCAAGGTCGCCCTCACCTTGCGCGAGGCGCTGAAGGCCCCGGACACGAGCCCATGAGGATCCGTCCCGCCACCGAGGCCGATGCCGAGCAGGCCGTTCTGGTGTTGAGGCGCTCGATCCGTGAGCTCTGCGCGCGCGACCATGAGAACGACCCGGCCCTTCTCGCGAGTTGGCTCGCCAACAAGACGCCGGAGAAATTCAGGGAATGGGTTCAGGCCGCAGACTCCCTTTGTCTGGTGGCAGTCGGCGCCGATGCGGTCCTCGGAGTCGGCCTCATGTCGACGGCAGGCGAGATCAGACTCAATTACGTGTCGCCCGACGCCCGCTTCCAGGGGGTGAGCAGCGCCTTGATCGAAGCCCTCGAAGCCGCGGCGGGCAAGCTCGGCCTGGACCGTATCACGCTCAACAGCACGGCCACGGCGCATCGCTTCTATCTGGCGCGCGGTTTTCGGGATGTCGGACAACCGCGGACCGGCCGCCTGAAGGACAACATATACCCAATGGCAAAGATCCTTTCCCTTTCGGAAGGCTGAGCCCGTCAGACTGCCGCAATGTTGCGCCGGCACAGGGAACCCATGTCCGGCAAGAATCACGGCAGCTCGGGAGTCCAGTGGATGGAGACCGGCATCATTGTCCTGATGCTCGGCATCCTGCTCTATAATAAGTCATCCAGGCTCGCGGTACCCGACAGCTATGGCTGGCTGTGGGCGAGCGTCGCGGGCACGCTTTCGACCGTCACCAAGGGATTCTTGTTCTTCTGAACCATGCGCCTTCTCCTGATCGAAGACGAACCGCAGATGGTCGAGGCGCTCAAGGCCGCCTTTGCCCGGCACGACATTTTGGTCGATGCCGTTTCCACCATCGCCGACGCCGAGCTCATCGGTGCGGATGCCGCTTATGACGCGGCCCTGCTCGACCGGCAATTGCCGGACGGCGACGGCCTGCGCTTCCTCGCCGGCTTGCGCAAGCGCGGCAGCACCTTGCCGGTGATCGTTCTGACCGCCATGGGCCATGTCCCCGAACGCGTCGCCGGCCTCGATCTCGGCGCCGACGACTATATCTGCAAGCCCTTCGATTTCGACGAATTGCTGGCCCGCTTGCGCGCCGTGCTGCGCCGGCCGGAAGCGCTCGCCTCGCCACTCATCACCATCGGCCGGCTGAGCTTCGATCCCACCCATCGCGAAGCCCATGCAAAGGGCCTGCCGATCAGCCTGCCGCGTCGCGAGCTGCTCGTCCTCGAGGGTCTCGTCCGGCGCGCCGGACGCATGGTGCCGCGCGCCCATCTCATGGAGACCGTCTTCGGTTTCGACGACGAGATCCAGTCCAACGCGCTCGACTCTCACATTTCGCGGCTGCGCCGCCGGCTGGCCGAGGCTGATGCCGGCGTCGCCATCAATGTGATCCGCGGCGTAGGCTATCTGCTGCGCGAAGCCTGATGACCGCGTCCATCCAGCGCTCGCTCCGGAAGAGCCTGTTCCGGCGTCTGCTCGCCGTCCAGGCCGCCGTGCTGGCGCTGGTCATCGCGGTCCTGTTCGGTTCCGGGCTCCTCTTCGACTTCCGCTCGCCCGACGCCACGATCGACATATTGCGCCAGGCGGTCGAGCGTGACGAGAACGGCCGGCTGCAGCTCGGCGAAACGGCCGGCCTCGCGGCACTCCGGCGCAGCATCCCCGATCTGTGGTTCGTCATCCGCGACCGTCAGAGCCACCAGCTCACGGAAGGCGCAATACCACCCGAATACGCCAATATCGGCTCAGGCCTCGACGACATCGGCCAGGCCCGGCTGGGCTGGAATCTCGGCGACCCCGACCGGCCGACGGCGCGGATCAGATGGGTCGAAACGAGCATCGGCCGGCTGCAATTCACCACCGGCAGCGAAGCGCTCTGGCCCTTCCATTTCGTCCTTCTCGGCCTTTCGCTCGTGGCCCTGCAATATCTGCTGCCCATTCTCGCGGTCATGGCGGTGGGCGCCCTGATCGCGACACCCTGGGTGCTGCGCTCGGCGTTTGCCGGCCTCGACCGCGCCGCGAGCGAGGCCGACGCCATCGATGTCAGCCAGCGCGGCCGCCGGCTGGTGACGGCCGATATTCCCTCCGAGGTCGTTCCTTTCGTCAGCGCGGTGAATGGCGCGCTCGCCCGTCTCGATGAAGGCTATGAGCGCCAGGAGCGTTTCCTCGCCGATGCCGCGCATGAATTGCGCACGCCCATCGCGATATTGAACACGCGGCTGGCGGCGCTGCCCCAAGGGCCGGCGAAAGCCCAGCTGATGCAGGATGCGGCGCGCCTCAAGGTGATCACCGAGCAGATGCTCGACCTGCAGCGCCTGCGCTCCGGCCCGACGCTGTTTCCCGATGTCGATCTCGTCGCCCTGGCGCGCCAGGTCATCCTCGACATGGGGCCGCTCGCCTTCGAGGCGGGGTATGAGATCGATTTCGCCGCCGACGGGCCGGCCGTCGTCAAGGGCGATGTCCAGGCGATCGGCCGGGCGGTGACCAATCTGGTGCAGAACGCCATCGACCATGGCGGCCGGAAAGGCACGATCGCCCTTCTCGTGGGCCCCGACTGGGTCGAGGTGGCGGATGAGGGACCGGGCCTCCCGCCGGATTTGCGCGCCCGCATCTTCGAGCCCTTCTTCAAGCGCAAGAAGGACGGACGCGGCGCCGGGCTCGGCCTCAGCCTGGTCGGCGACGTGATGCGGCTCCATGGCGGCAGCGTTTCGGTGCGCGACCGTGCCGCCGGAGCCGCCTTCCGGCTGTCCTTTCCGCCGTCCGGCTGAATTCCTGCCCTAGCGGCAGATCGGCCGCTTGCATTTCGCCGCTTTTTCCGTCATAGACCGCCCGCCAGTTGGCTTCCGGTTGGGGGCTGAACGGAAGGTTCATGGCCCGAAAGGCCCTGAATAGGGGATTTCCCCGTCTTCCCGTGTCTCCGCTCTTTCGAGAATCCGGTCTTTCGAGCCTTTCACTTTGAGGGCTCGGAAGAGGCTCTGCGCCGGGAGTCGATTGATGGCAGTAACTTTGAAAGGCTTGAAACATGCCACTTTACGAGCATGTGTTCCTGACCCGTCAGGACGCATCGAATGCGCAGGTTGATCAGCTGACTGATCAATTCAAGACCGTCATCACTTCGGGTGGCGGCAAGATCGGCAAGACCGAATATTGGGGCCTCAAGTCCCTCACCTTCCGCATCAAGAAGAACCGCAAGGCGCACTACACCTATATCGACATCGAAGCCCCGCCGGCGGCCATCGCCGAGATGGAGCGCCAGATGTCGATCAATGAAGACGTCATTCGCTTCATGACGGTGCGCGTCGAAAAGCACGAAGACGGTCCGACGGCCATGATGAAGGCCGGCAAGCGCGACGAGCGCGGCGGCGGACGCGGCTTCGGCGGCCGCGGCGGCCGCGGCTTCGACGACATGGATTTCTCTTCGGACAGGGAGGCTAACTAATGGCTCAGGGTCAAGGCGGGCCGGCACGGCGCCCCTTCTTCCGTCGTCGCAAGAGCTGCCCGTTCTCGGGCGACAACGCGCCGGCGATCGACTACAAGGACGTGAAGCTGCTGCAGCGCTTCATCTCCGAGCGCGGCAAGATCGTGCCGTCGCGCATCACGGCGGTCTCGGCCAAGAAGCAGCGCGAGCTCGCCCAGGCGATCAAGCGCGCGCGCTTCCTGGGCCTTCTGCCCTACGTGCTGAAGTAATCGCTTATTGGGAGCGTCCCTTTCGGGGGACGCTGCCACGGTTGGGGCGGATACCCGATCCGCCTCTAACCCATCCCACCAGGATCGGGGACAGCAAAGGACAAATATTATGGACGTCATTCTTCTCGAGCGCATCGGCAAGCTCGGCAATATGGGCGAAGTCGTCAAGGTCAAGGACGGCTATGCCCGCAACTTCCTCTTCCCGCAGCACAAGGCGCTGCGCGCGACCGAGGCCAACCGCGCCAAGTTCGAGCGTGACCGCGCCACCCATGAGGCGCGCAACGAAGAGCGCCGCAAGGCCGCCATGGGCGACAGCGGCAAGCTCGAAGGCAAGAGCTTCATCCTGCTGCGCCAGGCCGGTGAATCGGGCCAGCTCTACGGCTCCGTCTCGACCCGCGACATCGCCGAGGCCGCCTCGTCGGCCGGCGTCGCCGTGTCGCGCAACCACGTGCTGCTCGACGCGCCGATCAAGACCATCGGCCTCTATACGGTGCAGATCGCCCTTCACCCCGAACTTTCGGTGCCGGTGACGCTCAACGTGGCGCGCTCGCAGGACGAGGCGGAAGCCCAGGCGCGCGGCGAGGTCCTCACCGGACCCGTGTCCGAGCGGGCCGAGGCGCTGGCCGCCGCCGAGGAGCTGTTCGAATCGGAAACGGCGGCCGAGGAAGAGGCCACCGAAGAGACGAAGGACTGATCCTTCCTACAGCGAATACCGGAAGGGGCCCTGCCGCGGCGGGGCCCTTTTCTTTTGCGCGACATCAGTGCAGCGGCGAAACTCCCCGCGGCGGCCAGACGGTTTCGCCCGACGCTTGAAATTTAGACACGGCTAAATTCTCCCGGCGGAACGGCACTTTGCGCCCTCTGCCATGCATTAACGCTATGGGGCCCCGCAATGTTGCGGGCCTTCACTTATTCGTCAAACTGCGTTTACTATGCCGCATAAGCCACGTTCCGGCGCGGGGGCCGGAGGCGAGGGAGACGCACTGATGTTCGCAGCTTTAAACCAGGCTTTGAAGCAACTGGTTCAGACCGGCCATCTGACGGTGATCGACGCCCGCGGGCGCAGCCATGTCTATGGCGACGGCTCGGGCAAGCCGGCCGGCTTCAAGATCGTCAATCCGCGAGCGCCGATGAAGATGCTTCTCGACCCGGACCGCTTCTTCGGCGAGCTCTATATGGCGGGCGACATCGAGCTCACCGAGGGCACGATCTACGATCTGCTCGAAGTTCTCATGCAGAACATGGGAAACCGGCCGGCGCCGGGTGCCGCCAAGTTCCTCAATCAGCTGCGCATCGGGCTGAAGCGGCTCGACCAGTATAATCCGGTCGGCAAGGCCAAGAACAATGTCGCCCATCATTATGACCTGTCGGGCGCCCTCTACGACCTGTTCCTCGACCGCGACCGGCAATATTCCTGCGCCTATTTCGAGACGCCGGAAGCGTCCCTCGAGGACGCGCAACTCGCCAAGAAGCGGCATCTCGCGGCCAAGCTCAATATCAAGCCCGGCATGAAGGTGCTCGATATCGGCTCGGGCTGGGGCGGCCTCGGCCTCTATCTCGCCGAGACCTGCGGCGCCAAGGTCACGGGCGTCACGCTGTCCGAGGAGCAGCACAAGATGTCGATGGAGCGCGCCCGCCAGCGCAGCGTCTCCAACACGGTAGACTTCCGCCTCCTCGACTATCGCCATCTCGACGAGCAGTTCGACCGCATCGTGTCGGTCGGCATGTTCGAGCATGTCGGCGTCGGCCACTACAAGGAATTCTTTCAGAAGTGCCACGCCCTCCTCAAGGACGACGGCGTGGCGGTGCTGCATTCGATCAACCGCTCCGACGGGCCCGGCGCCACCAGCGCCTGGATCAAGAAATACATCTTCCCGGGCGGCTATATACCCGCTCTCTCGGAGGTGCTGCCGCATATCGAGAAGAGCGGCCTCTATGTCACCGACATCGAGATCCTCAGGCTTCATTACGCCGACACGTTGCGCGAATGGGGCAAGCGCTTCGCCGCCAACCGGCATCGCGCCAAGGCGATCTATGACGAGCGTTTCTGCCGCATGTGGGAGTTCTACCTGGCGGCGTCCGAGACCGCCTTCCGTTATCAGGGCATGAACAATTTCCAGATCCAGTTCACCCGCAATCAGCACGCGCTGCCGATGACGCGCAACTACATCCTCACCGAGGAGGAGCGTCTCAGGGCCATCGACAGCAAGAGCCGGCGGCTGAAGTCGGTGCCGGCGGAATAGCCCGCCGGCCCCTCGCGGCGAACCAAATTCGGCCTTGATCCTGCCGCAAGGGCACGCCTAAACAGCCCTTTGGGTAGAACTCGAGGACGGTCGGCGGCATGATGCCTCTATATTTGACCTGGAAAGCGCGACGGGCCATCGGCGCTTTTCTCGCTCTCTTCATTGCAGTCATTCTGCACAGCGCCGCGCAGGCCGAAGAGCAGAAGACGCTCAAAGGCGTCGCCTTGGTGATCGGGCAATCCAAATACACCCACATCACGCCGCTGCCCAATCCCGCCAATGACGCGCGTGAGATGTCGAAGCTCCTCACCGATCTCGGCTTCGACGGGCGCGCCGTGACCGACCGCGACGCCGGCAAGCTGTCGCGCGACCTCGAACGTTTCGTAGAGGATGCGGAAGGCGCCGACATCGCCTTCCTGTATTATTCGGGCCACGGCATCGAGGCCGGCGGCGAGAATTATCTGGTTCCCGTCAATGCCGATGAGGCTTCGCTCGGCAATGCCAGCGAAGAGCTCGTCTCCCTCTCCCAGGTGGTCGACAAGCTGAAAGCCACCGTGCCGGTGGTGATCGTGCTGGTCGATGCCTGCCGCACCAATCCGTTTCCGGCGGCCGCCCAGCTCAAGGCGACGCCCGACAGCCCGCCGCAGCCGGTGACGGTCAGCGGCCTCGGCGCGCCGCGCGGCGCCGCCGTCGTCGAGCAGGCTCCCGCCGCCACCGACAATCTCGGCACCGTGATCGGCTTCGCCGCCGAGCCCGGACGCCCGGCGCTCGATGGCGCCGAAGGCGGCAACAGCCCCTATGCGGCGGCCCTGCTCCGCCATCTCTCGGCGATGAAGGGCGCCGAGCTCGGCTCGGTCATGCGCATGGTGACGGAAGAGGTCTATCTCTCGACCGATACGCGCCAGCGCCCCTGGGTGAATGAAAGCCTCAGGCGCATGCTCTATCTGGGCGTCGCGCCCGACCTGCCGGAGGGCGAAGACGGCCTCATCACCGGCGAGCGCCGTCAGCTGCTTCTCACCATCGCCGATCTGCCGAGCCCCGAGCGCCTGCAGGTCGAAAGCATCGCCAAGAAGGGCGGCGTGCCGATGAGCGCGCTATATGGCGTGCTGCGCGCACTCGGCACGACCAATATCCCCAAGGATCCCAAAGAGCTGGAGAAGCTCCTCGAGGCGCAGGCCGAAACCCTGAAGAAGATGATGGCGGAGCGCGCGGCGCTCAATGTCGATGATCCCGAGATCAAGAAGATGGCCGACGCCGCGAACCGCGCCATCGAGCAAGGTGCCATCACCGTTGCGCGGCAATTCCTCGATGAGGCCGTGAAACGGGTCGAGGCCACGGCGGATCTCGTCGATGCGGCGGAACAAGCCGTAAAGAAGAAGCGTCTCGCCGATGCCGCCATCTATGCGCGCCGGGCCGAGGCGGCCTCGCTTGCTTTCGATCACATGGCGGCCGCCACCGACTATGCAAAAGCCTTTTCATTGGTCGAGAAGTGGGACGAAAAGCTCAAGTGGAACTACAAGAACCTCGAGGCTGAGGCGCTCAATGCGCATGGCTACCAGAAAGGTGAAAACGCGGCGCTGCAGAAGTCGATCGACGCCTATGAAGTGATCCTCACTTTTATCCCCAATGGCGAGAAGAATTCCGACTGGGCAATCACGCGCAATAATATGGCTGTCGCCTATCTGAATCTCGGCGAGCGGGCCGGCGACAATAAAAGACTCGAACAGGCGGCGCAGATTTTTCGCGAGTCCCTCACGGTGCTCACCCGTGAGACCGATCCCGTCAACTGGGCGGCAGCGCAGAACAATCTCGGCAACGCGTTGCTCAATCTCGGCCAGCGCCAGACCGATTCAAAGTCACTCGAGGAGGCGGTTGCGGCCTATCGCGCCGTTCTCGAGGTAAGGAGCCGTGACAAGACGCCAGTCGATTGGGCGGATTCCCAGAACAACCTCGGCATTGCCCTTTATACGCTCGGCGAGCGGAATGACGGTGATACGCGGCTGGTAGAAGCCGCCGCTGCCTATCGTGCCGGCATCGCGGCGATCACACGCGAAGCCGAGCCTTTGCGCTGGGGCGTGCTGCAAAACAATCTCGGCAACACGCTCAATGCCCTGGGTGCTCGCAAGAACGACCTCGCAATGCTGCAGGATGCCGCCAGTACTTTCCGCGCCGCGCTCGAGGTTCGCACCCGCGACAAGTTTCCTCTGCAATGGGGATCCACCATGGTCAATCTGGGTGGTGCACTCGTACAAATCGGCACACGTGTCGCGGGCACGACGGAACTCGAAGAGGCCGTCAAGATCTTTCGTGAGGCGACAAGCGAGATCACGCGCGAACGTGCGCCCGTCGACTGGGCGGCCACGCAGAACAATCTCGCCAGTGCCCTGCAGCATCTCGGGCAGCGCAACATGGACGGCAAGCGTCTCGAGGAGGCAGCGGCCATCTATAGAGATCTGTTCGATGTCTATAGCCGTGAACACGCGCCCCTCGATTGGGCGACGACGCAGCTCAATCTGGGAAATGTGCTGCAGACTTTGGGCAAGCTGAACAACGAACCGGCGAAGCTGGATGAGTCGGTCGTGGCCTATAAGTCGGCACTCAGCGAACTCACCGTCGAACGCACACCCATGCAATGGGCGACGGCACAGAGCATGATGGGGACGGCGCTCGAATCCATCGGATTCGGTGGCGGCGAGGTCGAAAAGCTCAAGGAGGCGATCGCGGCGAAGCGGGCCGCCCTCACCATCCTGACCAAGGAAAACGGCAAGCTCGAATGGGCGCAGGCGCAGTTCAATATCGGCAACTCGCTCAACATGATCGCCAATTTCGAGAAAGGCACCGAGAGCTACGAGACGGCGCTCGTCGCCTTCAAGGCCGCCCTCGAAGTCTACACGCTCGAGGAAACGCCGCTGCAATGGGCCATGGTCCAGAACGGCATCGGCGATGTCTATTGGGGCTTCGGCACCAGGCGCAATGACAAGAAGGCCTTCGAAACCTCCCTCGCCCAGTTCGAAATGGCCAAGACCGGCTACGGCAAGGGCGGTCTCATGGCCTGGAGCATGGTCAGCCTCGTCGACAAGAAGATCGAGATCATCAAGGAAGCGCTGGCGAGCAAGTGACAGCCCGTGTCAGCGCCCAGTCTGACGGCTGCTTACATTGACAATTAACTTACTTACATGTAAGTAAAGAAACAATGATAACGACCCGCTCGCGGGCAACAGGGAGAGACGCCATGAAGGAGTTCCTGCGCCAGATTCTCGATGCCAAGCTCAATGAAGACGTCAGCCGGCGGCGCTTCATTCAGGGCGCGGCGGGCCTTGCCACGCTGACGGTGCTCGGTGCGTCGCCCGCCGCGGCGGAGGAGAAGAAGCTCGGCGGGCCGCTCAACTTCCTCGGCTGGGACGGCGAGCATGGCGGCAATGTCGCCAAGGAATTCCTGGCAAAGAACAACATCCAGATGCAGGCCTCCTTCCAGTCGGCGGCGGACGAGGCCCTCACCCGCTTCAATACAGGCGGGCGCGGCTCGATGGACATCCTCACCCCCAACAAGGACTTCCAGCGCGCCATCCTCGCTTCCAACACCGAATTGTTCCAGCCGCTCGACATGGCCCGCATCCCGAGCGCCCAGGGCCTCTTCCCCGCCTTCAAGGACGCCCCGTGGCTCACGCGCGACGGCAAGACCTATGGCATCCCGATGATCTGGGGCGACGAGCCCTGCGTCTACAATCCGGCGAAGTGGGACGCGATGCCGGAGCGCTATACCGACTTCGCCGATCCCAAATACAAGGGCGAGCTCGTCCTTCTCGACGATCCTTTCGGCAATATCTGGCTCTTCGCCAAATCCCTCGGCATGAAGGAGCCGAACCGGCTCACCGCCAAGGAGCTCGAGCAGGTCGTCGAGGCGATGCTCACCGTGAAGCCCAATGTCGTCACCATCGGCGCCTCGCATGGCGACATGGCCGACGTCATGGTGCGCGGCGATGCTTCGCTCGGCATCGGCGGCTGGGCCTATCAGACGCTGATCGCCAAGGACAAGGGCGTCAAGCTGGTGGTCGGCTCACCCGCCAAGGACGGCACCTTCTTCTGGTCGGACGCCTATGCGCTTGCCGTCGATGCGCCCAATATCGACAACGCCTATGCCTTCATCGACTTCATCACGCTGCCCGAAAGCAACGCGGCGCTCGCCAAGGAGTTGGGCTCCGGCTGCACGGTGGAAAAGGCCTTCGACCTGATCGACGCCAGCGTGCGCGACATCTATCCCTATGACAATGTGCGCCAGCCCGGCGGCGGCATCCTCGGCACCCAGATCGTCGTGCCGCCGCAGAATCCGGACGGCGATGTCGTCGGTTCGGCCGCCTGGGTCGAGGCCTGGCAGAAATTCAAGGTAGCGTGAATTTCAACGTCTCGCGTGCCATGCATGTGGATATCTCAAGACGAACGCGCTGTTCCCAGTACTTCCCCCTCTCCCGTTGCGAAGCAATGTGAGAGGTTGCCCGACAGGGCGGGTGAGGGCTCTTTGCCATCAAGAGCAACACAGTTGAATTTCTCGCGCGTTTCAAGAAAGAGCCCTCATCCGGCCTTCGGCCACCTTCTCCCACGCTGCGCGCGGGAGAAGGGGAAAACCGCATAATTCGCATGACCATTGCAACCGGCACAGCGGGACGCTGGAAGGAAGCGGGCGTGATGGCGCGCCCGCTTCTGCCCGCTTCCGCCTTCTACGTCGTCTTCTTCGCCGTGCCGATGCTGGCGCTGTTCGTCTTGAGCTTCTGGCGGGCGAACAGCTTCGTGCTGATCCCCGATCTGACGCTCGACAATTACGAGAAGATCGCCACGTCGAGCCTCTACCGCGTCCTCATCATCCGCACCATCACCGTCGGCTTCATCACCGCGGCGATCGTGGTGCCGCTCGCTTTCGCGGTCTCCTATATCATGCGCTTCGTCTTCGAGACGCGCGGCCAGGTCATCCTGCAGCTCATCCTGCTGTCGCTGTTCAGCGGCTATCTGGTGCGCATCTATGCCTGGCGCACCATCCTCGGCAAGCAGGGCCTGCTGAACTCCACCTTGCAATGGCTCGGCCTCATCGACCGGCCGCTCGAATTCCTGATCTACAGCAACTTCGCCATCGTCGTCACGCTCACCGGCCTCCTTCTGCCGCTGGCGGTGCTGCCGATCTATTCGGCGATGTCCAACATCTCGCGCGATTTTCTCGAGGCGGCGCGCGATCTCGGCGCCCCCGCGCACACGCTGATCCGCACCATCCTGGTGCCGATGGCGCTGCCGGGCCTCAGGACCGCCTTTGCCTTCGCCTTCCTGCTCGCGGCCGGCGACTTCGTGACCCCGACGCTGGTCGGCGGCACCCAGAGCCTGCTCATCGGCAATGTCATCGCCGACCAGTTCCGCGGCATCGGCTCGAACTGGCCGCTCGGCGCCGCACTCGCCTTCGTCACCATCAGCATCGTGCTCACCCTCTATTTCCTGGTGATGCGCCTCGTCCGCTGGGTGACGACATGGTAAAGGCGCACTCCGCGAAGCTCCTGGCGCGCGGCTTCCTGACCCTCGTCCTGCTCTATCTCTATGCGCCGATCGTGGTGATCGTGCTGTTCTCCTTCACCACCTCGCCCCGGCTTTCCATGCCGATCGAAGGCCTCACCCTCGCCTGGTATCAGAATGCCTTCGCCAATCCACTCATCACCAAGGCGCTCGCCAACAGCCTGATCCTCGCCGCCATCTCGGCGGTGGCGGCCGGCGTGCTGGGCGCCGCCTTCGCCTTCGGCGTGGTGAAGCTCGCCCAGCCGCGCCTGCGCCAGACGCTGCTCGCCGCGAGCCTCCTGCCGGCGGTCGTGCCGCTCCTCGTCATCGGCATCTCACTCGCGGTCATGTTCCACGGGCTGGGCCTGCCGCAAGGCCTGCGCAATGCCGCCATCGGCCATGTGCTGGTGAGCCTGCCTTTCGTCGTCCTGACGATGAATGCCAGGCTCGAAAGCTTCGACTTCACCACCCTCGAGGCGGCGCGCGATCTCGGCGCCTCGTCCTTCCAGACTTTCCGCGACATCACCTTCCCGCAGATCCGCCCCTCCATCGTCGGCGCCGCGCTTCTCGCCGCCGCTTTGTCGCTCGATGAATTCGTCGTCACCTGGTTCAATATCGGCAATGAGCAGTCCATCCCGGTGCTGGTCTGGGGCCTGATGCGGCGCGGTGTCGACCCCTCCATCAACGCGCTCGCCTCGATGCTGCTGTTCCTGCTCGTCTGCCTGGTGATCGGTTCCAATTTCATAGGCCGGAGAAATACATGACCCAAGTCCCCCGCCCGACCGTCGAGCTGATGATCCGGCATGCCTATGTCATCACGCTTGACGATGCCGACCGCATCTACGAGCATGGCGCCGTCGCCATCGACAAGGGCCGCATCGTCGCGGTGGGAGATGATGCCGATATCGCCGCCCGTTTCACCGCCGGCCGCAGCATCGACGCGGCGGGGGCGCCCGTCCATCCGGGCTTCGTCGAATGCCATCTGCACGCCTCCTTCCAGCTGTTCCGCGGCGCGCTGCCGGATCAGCTGCCCGAGACCGACGCCTTCGACACGTTCGAAAGCGTCTTTTTCAACACGGTGAACGACGAAGAGGAATATCTCGCGGTCGCGCTGGCTTCCCTGGAGATGATCCGCAACGGCACGACCTGCTTCCTCGAGGCCGGCACGGTGCTCACCCCGGCCGCCGCGGCGCGCGCGGCGCAGGATGTCGGCATCCGCGCCATCATCGGCGAC
>JBMOOM010000068.1:0-70483 GCA_049323275.1 Pseudomonadota bacterium | reverse complement strand
CCGCAAGCGGGAGAAGGGGAAAATCTGGATTGAATTCTGAGTCTCGGCGATTGAAGATGAGTTCCACCTACGTGATTTACGCCGCTTTCTCCAACATCCCATAATTTTTCCCGGACAGTCCTGCGCAAGCGGCAGAAGGAGAAATCTGGAGGTTCAGCGCAGGCCGTTCATGCGGGCCAGGATATGGTCCTTGGTCGCGGCATAGGCGGACTTGTCGTCGGTGCGCGACGCGGCCGTCTCGATCAGGTCGAGCGCCACCTGGTAGGCTTCGAGCGCACTCTTGCGATCGTTGTTGGCCTCCCAGATATAGGCCGACTCGACATGCGCGTTGGCGATGTCGGAGATAAATTCCGGATTGCCGGGCTCGATCGCCGCCGCCTGCTCGGCGAAGCCGCGGGCGGATTTGTAGAGATCGAGGGCGCGGTTGGGGTCGTTCTTGGCCCAGGAGGCGCCGACCTTCATGTAGTTCTTATAGACGTCCTTGAGCGCCCAAGGCCGTTTGGGGAAACGCTTCTCATTGGCGAGCGCCATGTCGAGCTGCTTGTCGTTGGCGGCCCAATAGGACTTGTAGTCCTTCTTCACCCAATAGACGCGGGAGATGCGGTCGAGCATCACCGTGACATCCTGCCAGTAGATTTCCTGCTCAGGGTTGGCGGCCGCCAGCTTCTCGACAAAGCTGAGCCCGTCCTGCTCGGATTTGAGAGCGTCGTCGTAACGCTTCAGCTGAATGTAGGATTCCGAAATCTTGGCATAATAGCCCCAGGCTTTGCGCTGCCAGTCGACATTCTTCGGATCGAGAGCGGCAAGCTGCAGCGCGGAGGCGTGTGCCTTCCTGGTATAATCGAGCGCCGCCTGCTCATCGGGCACGAAGGCATAATAGGTCGAGAGATTGGCATAGGACGCGGTCAGGTCGCCGATCCACAGCTTGTTGGTGGGATCGGACTTGGCCAGCGCCTCGCGGATGGCGATCGTCTCATTGTGGTCGGCCAGCACCTTGTCGAAATCGATATTGGCCTGATTGCCGAACCTGACCGCGAAGGCGCGTCCTTCCAGGGCGCCGGCGAGGGCGCGCTGATAGGCGGTGTTCTTCGGGTCCGCCGCCACCAGGCGGCGCAGGATCTCGGCCGAGGACTGATAGGAGGCGACGGCCAGCCGGTCGCGCTCTTCCTTGTCGCCCGGCGCATCGAAGCTGCGGCTGACCTCGCCCACCGCGACATAGGCGGTGGACAGAGCGAACTGGCGCTGCGGGTCGTCGGGCTTCGCGTCGGCCAGCTGCTGCGCCAGGGCCAGGCCGGACTTCGCAGATGAGCCGGCCTCGGCGAGCTTCTTCGCGGCCTGCTGGACCTCGCTCATCAGGAGGAAGGTGCGCGCCATCGCGACCTTTGGGCCATCGACCGCCGGGTCGCGCTCAATGAGCTTGCCGATGACGCCGCGAGCCTCCTCATAGGCCTGCAACGACTTCTCGTTGTCGCCCTGCAGCTTGTGCAGCGCGCCGATCTGCAGATAGGCGGCGGCCTCGGCCTCGAGCGCCTTGCCGTCTTGGGCATTGGCTTCGGCAATTGCCTTGCGGATGGCGAGACCTTCTTCATATGCGCCCAGTGCTGAAGTCGAGTCGCCCTGGTCGCGCAGCACGTCGCCAAGCTTCAGCCGGCTCGCCGCGACATTGGCCTGCCACAGCGCATTGTCCGGCTCCTTGCCGGCCAGCGCCTGGGCGATGGCATATTGGCGCTCATAGGCCTTGCGGCCCTCGGCCAGATTGCCGACGGTCAGATAAAGATCGCCCAGGGTTTCGAGCGAGGCGAGCTGCTGCTCGCGCTGATCGGCGGGCAGGGGATCGGCGCCGAGCTCGGCATAAAGGGCGGCCGCCTGCTCATAGCTGCCGATGGCGAGATCGTATTTGAGGTCGGCGCGCGAGGCGCCGCCGCTCAGCACATGGGTCGCCGCCTCGGACAAAGTGCGCTCGAGAAAGTTCGTTTTCAGCGCCGTGCGCGAGGTGGAGTCGATATTGGCCGCCTCGGCGAGCTTGCCGCGCGCCGTGTCGAAGGCACCAAGGGCCAGCTGCTGCTCGGCTTCCTGGCGCAGCTTCGTCACCGCCGGATCGTTGGAGGAAAGCGCCCGCATCTGGTTGCGCGTCGTCACGAAGGCGTCGGCGGCATCGGTGAGCCGCCTGGTGCGCTGCTCGAGCGTGAGGTCCTTGGCGTCGGACGAGATGAGCGCGCCGTAAAGCGGCGCCAGCGGCATGTCCTTCTCCCTGGCCAGCCGCTCGACCTCATCGCGGAGGTCGGTGGTGACATCGGCCATGGCGAGCAGCAGGCGCTCGCGCTCCGGGAGCTTTTCGACGGTCGTCGCGGCGAAGAACAAAGTGGGCAAACCGTTCTCGATATAGGGAAGCTGGCTGCCGCGCGACTGGTCGTAGACCTCCTGCTGGACGAGGGTGAGGGCGGAGCGGATCTCGAGACCGTCGGTGCCGAGATATTTCGACAGCGCCGTGGTGAACGGCGAATTGGGACCCTGGCCGTCGGACGCCGTGGCGCCCGGTGCGGCGGAAAAGGCGAAGAGCACATTCTCGGCATTGCCCATGCGGCCAAGGCCGGGCCTGACGTCGAGCGGCATTTCCGGCTCCTCGACAACGGTCGCGGCGCGGGTCGTTCCATCACCGCCGCCGCCACCGCCGAAAGGATCATTGCGGCAGGCGTCAAGCATGATGAGGCCGACCTTGCCGACCTCGGCGATAGTGGCGCGAATCTCATCGAGCGGCATGGCCGAGGTCTTGAGCAGATCGGCGCTGTCCGCCTTGGCATCGGTGGGCAGCAGGAAGTTCTGCCCTGAAATCTCGACGCCGTGGCCGGCGAAAAACACCAGCGCCACGTCGGCGCCCGCCGCATCCTCGCGGAAATCCTCCAGCGCCCGGCGCATTCGCTTGAGATCGCGGTTCGATTCGAGCGTGACTTCGAAGCCGAGCTTTTCGAGAGTCTTCTCGATCGCCATCGCGTCATTGACGGCGTTGGAAAGGGGGCGGATGGTCTTGTAGTCGTCGGCGCCCATGACAAGCGCGACACGCTTTTCAGCGAGCGCATGGAGCGGAGTCACGATGATGAAGAAAGCGGTCGCGGCAATGCGCAGCACGTCAGAAGTCTCCCGGTCTGGTCGAGCGGCAAGACACCACGTCAATATGGCAACCGCAAGCCTGATTTTGTGCGCTCCGATGGCCGGATTTTGACGAAAGGGAAGCGGCATATCCGCAGGTAAAAATGGTCCCGGCTCGAGGGCTCGAACCTCATTCTCGCGGTCCACAGCCGCGCGCTCTCACCTGTTGAGCTAAACCGAGGAATTGCTTTTCCTGGGGGCCCCGATCGAACGGATGACCCGCGGTTATGGTTATGATCCCGCCGCACTCCCGCTGAGCACCGCCGGCGAAGCTGGATCTCCCTCCTGGGTTTCGAACCAGGCCGGACAGGGTCATCCACTGAGCTACGGGATCTTTGAAGTGACTCAGGCCTTGCCGGCGGATCCGTGCGATCCGCCGACTTCTCGAACCCCCGATAGCGGCCTGCGGACTATCAGCGACCGATGGTGGCCGATCGCCTCGGGATTCACTCCGGTCCTTCCCGAGATCCTTGGCTGAAGTCTCGGGAGTGACGTGGGCTGGCAGCGAGTATGTTGGCTCCTGGGGCAGGACTCGAACCTGCAAACCTTGCGGCGCCTGATTAACAGTCAGGTGCGTTTGCCATTCCGCCACCCAGGAACAAGATATGGTGGAGATGCGGAGAATCGAACCCCGCGCCAGCGATCTTGCAAGGATCGCCCGTCACCCATGACCATCCCCATGCTTTTGATGCCACGGGTCCGTTGCGAGCGGGCCTCTTTGCGTTTTCACCGCAACGCTTTCACCTGGTGCGGATTAGCGGAATCGAACCGCTATCATCGGAGTGGCGCTCCGAGGCCCAGCCAATAGACCAAATCCGCATTATAATGTGGTGCGCCGAGCAGGATTCGAACCCGCACTGAACTGCTTCTAAGGCAGTCGCCTCCTACCGTTGCCCAAGGCGGGCGCCCAAAGTGACAAACGGCCGACGGCTCCACTCCATGCTCGCGGCTTGGATGGTCCGTTGTCCGGAACGCAGCCCGTCATCGGGCATGGCGTCGCCGGCCAATCGTCGGATCGTTCACAATGTCAAAGAGCGGGGTCATTGCTGACCGTCAGGCACGTCGAGAGAAAGCGCTCGCCAGTGTTCTCCGTTGCGCAGAGGACACACGATCGCCCGCGCATGCGAAGTCACGCACGCGCTGCTTCATGGCCGAGGCTAGGAAGAAACGATGACGCTCAGGCTCCAAAGGAGCCTGGCGCCGATGAGTAAGGGGATGTCTCGAGTCTATTGGGCCATCTGTGGTCCCTCTGCCTGATGGCGGAGGGAATGGCCCTGCCGCCGGTTTAGTCGAGAATTCCGGTATTTTGACCTGCCGGATGCGTGAGGAGGTAATCCTTTGAAATCACGCACATGGACGAAGGTCCGCATTCACCCTGCCGTTTGAATGGCAGCGCGTTGGCGGCGCTCAGCGCGATCATCTTATGTGATGCCTTGCGGGTCATCGGCGGATTAAACTCGTCCTCGTACAGATCAATTACGGGCGTTCGTATCTCACGATTGAGCTTCGCGCGCAACCGTTTTCGGATGCGCGCGTTAAATATCATGGCGATGTCGCATTATGACCACAGAGATGGCGTGACCGCGGCCGCCGTTCAGCGGCGGCTGAGCCGCGTGACCGTCGCCTCGGCGGCGCGGCGGAAGCGATCGCCAACGCCCTCGGCCGCTTCATATTGGAGCGCGGCCTCGGCGCCTTCGCTGATCAGGATCAACAGCTCCGCCGCGATGTCGGGCTCGGACAAGCGGGCGCGCCGGCAAAGCCGCACCATCTCGTCGTCATCCATGCGCGCGCGTCCCTGGTCGTTGGCGTGGCCGCCGCCGGCGTTTATCTGATCCGCCGTTTGATCAATCCAGGCCTGGAGCTGCGCCTTGGGATCGCCCGGATGCAGGACCTCGAGCGCCTTCGCGAACCGGGCAGGGGATCCGGCCAGTCCTCCCGAAAAGCAACCGGCCGTCTCGTCGTGAAAAGGATGTTCCTGTGTCATGGCCCGCTCTCATAATGTCAGTTGAACCTGCTCTCCTGCCGCCGGGGTGAGCACTCGCGGACCATTGCCCGCTTCGTTTCACACTAACTCAGGGCGACACACGGTCTTGGCAGGAGCCTCACCCCTTGTTCTCTTTTCCGGTTCGGCGTAAGAGGAGGGTATCTCCGGATAATATACGGAGGATGTCTCCGTTTAGCAAGGGATTTTTCTGGCGATGGACAAGGGCGGCCTTGCGACGACCCGGAAGCCGCGGGCAGACGCGGTGCGCAACCGGATGCTTTTGCTGGCGACGGCCAAGGCCGTGTTCGCGGCGAAGGGATCGGAGGCCAGCCTGGACGAGATCGCGCAGACCGCCGGTGTCGGGCCGGGGACGCTCTACCGCCATTTTCCGACCCGCGACGCACTGGTCACGGCTGTCTTCCGCAATGAAACCGTGCAGCTTGTCGCCGCCGCGGATGACTTCGCGCGGACAAAGCCTCCCCTCGAGGCATTCCGCGCATGGCTGCTCCTGTTCTTCGACTTCGTCGCCACCAAGCACAGCATGATGGAACTGCTCAACTCGATTCTCGGCGGCACGGACGAGCTCAAGACGGAGACGATGAGTCAGATCGATGGAGCGGTCGCCAAACTCGTGAAGGGTGCGATCGTCGGCGGCGACATCCGCCCCGATATCGAGCCCAAGGATCTGATGCTGGCGCTTGCCGGCGCCGCGAAATTCAGCCCGGCATCCGACCGGGAGCAGACGGCCAAACGCCTGGTCGATATTCTGATCGCGGGTGTTCAAGCCAAGACGTGAGAGGCTGTCCGCAAATCAGCGAAATCTTCTCCGATACTGCGCCACGACGGACGGGTTGACGAGATTGACGGGCAAATCACCTTTCAGGACCCGCAAGGTCTCCTCGACGGCGCCGATGCCCATGCGCTCCATGCTCTCCTCGGTGATGCCGGCGAGATGCGGGGTAAGGATGACATTGCCGAAGCCGAAGAAAGGATGATCGGCGGGAAGCGGCTGCTCGGCGAAGACGTCGATGGCGGCGCCGCCGAGATGGCCGCTGGCAAGGGCGGCGACGACATCGTCCTCCACCGTCACGGCGCCGCGCGCGACATTGATCAGGATGGCGCCTTTCCGCATCAGCGCCAGCTCGCGGGCGCCGATCGAGCCGCGGGTCTCGGGCGAGAGGGGGCAGGCGAGCACGACATAGTCGCTCTGTTTCAGGAGATCGTCGCGGGTGACCGGCTCGACGCCCGGCGGGAAGCCGGTATTGCGCCGCGTATGACCGAGGACGCGCATGCCGAAGCCGCCCGTGGCGATGGCGGCGATCGCCTGGCCGAGATGGCCCATGCCGATGATGCCCATCGTGGCGCCGTCGAGCTCGCGGGCGCTCAGAGAGTGGGCGCGGCCGGCGAGCCAGCCCTTGTTGCGCAGGTCGCCGTCGATGGCGCGAAAGCGGCGGGCGAGGGCGAGCGCCGCGAAGATCACATGCTCGGCGACGGAGCGGGCATTGACGCCCGGGACATTGGCGACGAGCACGCCGGCGGCGGTCGCCGCCTCGAGCGGGATCATGTCGAGGCCGGCGCCATGGCGGATGGCGGCCTTGAGATTCGGTGCGCCGGCGAAGAGGGCGTCGGGGAGATTGGCGCGCACGATGACGATGTCGGCCGGTCGCGCCTCGCGGGCGAGGGTGTCGGGCGTCAGGTCGGAGGCGATGACGAGATCGGCGTGGCCGTCGAGCCGGCGGGCGGCATTGGGGTGGAGTGGATGGGTCGAGTAGACGATGGGCATGGATTCTTCTTCCAGTATCGTCATCCCGGTTAAACGATCAGCTCGAAATATGGCGGAGCCAGGCGGCTTCCGGCTGCTGCTTCTCGAGCGTCTGGGGCTTGTCGAGGAGGCCGGTCCAATAGCTCTCGACGCCTTTGAGATGCGCGTCCATCAGGCCCATGGCCTCGACCGCGTCGCGTCGGGCGATCGCCTCGAAGATGCGGATATGCTCGTTGTGCGATTCGCGGCAGCGGTCGGGGCGCTGGAAATAGATGCGCCGGCGCTCCGCCGTCATCAGGTAGAAGATGCGCACGATGCGGTAGAAGATGTTGTTCTGCGTGGCGTTGATGATCTCGAGATGGAAGTCGCGGTCCTCGAGATCGATCGGCTCGCCGGCGTCGATGCGTTTCATCGAGGTGGCGAGCACGGCGCGCATGCGGTCGAAATTTTCCAGCGTGGCGCGCTCGCAGGCGAGGCGCACGGCGGTGATCTCGTGGATGCGGCGCATCTCGTTCGACTGGCGCACTTCCTCGGCCTGGAGCGGCACGCCGATCTGGGCGAAGAGGGCCAGGGCCTCGACGCTCGCCGCGTCATTCGACATGTAGATGCCGGACTTGGCCTTGCGGTCGATGACGCGCAGGGCCTCGAGATAAGCGAGCGCCTCGCGGATGAGGCCGCGGCCGGCCTTGAAACGCTCGGCCAATTCGCGCTCGGAAGGCACGCGCTCGCCCGGCTCGTATTTGCGCTGCAGGAAGAACAGCGCCAGCTCGGAGACGAGGTCGCGGTGCTCGATCATTGCAGTTTCACCGCATGGGAGGCGATCATGTCCTCGCGCACCGTGATGCCGAGGCCCGGCCGGTCGGGGATGGCGATCATGCCGTCGGTGACGCTCACATCCTCCTCGATCAGGTCATGCAGCATCGGATTGGCGCCCAGCGAATATTCGAGAATATAGCTCGACGGGCTCGCCGCGGCGAGATGCAGGCCGGCGAAGAAAGCCGGGGCACCGGCCCATAGATGCGGGGCGAGGCGCAGATTGAACGACGTGGCCAGCGCGTCGATGCGGCGGGCTTCGGTGATGCCGCCGCAGATCGCCAGATCCGGCTGCAATATGTCGACGGCGCGCTGGGTGATGAGGTCGCGGAAGTCGAAGCGGGTGAATTCGCTCTCGCCGGCGGCGATCGGGATCATGGCTGAGGCGCGCACCTCGGCGATGCCGGTCTTGTCGTCGGCGGTGACCGGCTCCTCGAACCAGGCGAGATTGCAGTCGCGGACCAGATGGGCGAAGCGCTTGGCCTCCGCCACGGTGAAGGTGCCGTGCGAATCGACCATGATCTCGATATCGGGCCCGAGGGCCGAGCGCGCCGCCTTGACCCGCTCGGCGCTGACATGCGGCGCGCCGTCCATGGCGCCGACCCGCATCTTCACGGCCTTGAAGCCGCCCTGCTTCACATAACCCGACAACTGGTCGCCGATCGTCTTCGCATCGGCCCAGCCGCCGGACGCATAGGCCGGCATGGCCTCCGCCTTGCGGCCGCCGAGCAGCCGCCAGACCGGCACGCCCAGGGATTTGCCGGCGATGTCCCACAAAGCGATGTCGATGGCGCTGATGGCGGCGATGCTCTGGCCGCGGCGCGCCATGTCCGGCATCGCGTGGCCGCGCGTGGTCGCATGGTGGGCGCGCACGCCATTATAGAGCGAGTCCCAGATGACGGAGATATCACGCGCGTCCCGGCCGATGAGGCGCGGGGCGAATTCCTTGTTGATGAGGGTGACGAGGGCCGCATAGGTGCCGGCGCTGCCGGCGGCGTTCTTGCCTTCGCCCCAGCCGGTGATGCCGGCATCGGTGTCGATACGGACGATGGCCGCGTCGAATGTGCGGATCTGGCCGAAGTCGCTCTTGTGCTGGCGTTCGGCGGCAATGGGGATGGACACCCAGGTGGCTTCGATCCGTACGATCTTCATTGTGGTTCTCCCGATGAGGGGAGGGAGAGGCTGTCGTCCGCTGAAATAGACACGCAGCTTGCCTGAGCTTTCCCTTCTCCCGCTTGCGGGAGAAGGTGGCCGAAGGCCGGATGAGGGTGTTCTCTAAGCCTTTGCATCGCCAGAAAGCTCTGTGAGGTGATGAACAATGAGAGCTCTTTCCTGAAGAGCTGCCGCGATTGAACCAACACCCTCATCCGCCCTGTCGGGCACCTTCTCCCGCAAGCGGGAGAAGGGGAATGCCGGGGAAAGCCAATAGCGGCCCGGCCGGTCACTTGATCAACGGCAGGATGGTGTCGGCCGATTTCTTGACCAGCATCGAATAGAATTCCTCGCTCAGCAGGCTCGAGCCGTGATCCTGGATGAACTTCAGCTGCTCGGGCGAGATGTCGACCGGGTTCTTTTCGATGGCGTTCGGATATTGCGTTGCCGGCGTGCGGTCGACGGGGGCCACGAATTCGACGGTCAGCGCTCCGTCATAACCGGTTTCCCTCAGCGTCTGGACGATCTTCTTCCAGTCGAGCGCGCCCTGGCCGGCGGCCATGCGGTTGTTGTCGGCGACATGGAAGTCATAGAGGCGCTTACCGGCTTTTTTGATCGAGGCATACATGTCGGCGTCCTCGATATTGAGATGGAAGGCGTCGATGCAGACGCCGCAATCGGGCGCGATGGCTTCGGCAAGGGCCAATGCCTGGTCGGCGCGGTTCAGGAGATAGGTCTCGAAGCGGTTCAGCGGCTCGATGGCGATGCGCACGCCTTTCTTCTTGCCGTGATCATAACATTCGGTGACGCCCTCGATGAGCCACTGCCATTCCTCCTCGGGCGTGCCATCGGGGTGGATCTTGCCGACGGTGACGGGGACGAGGGTGATGATCTCGCCGTCGAGCTCGCTCACCATGGTGATGACGCTTTTCATGTAGTCGACGGTCTTGGCGCGCTGGCCCGGGTCCTTGGCGGCAAGATTGCGGTCGGCGAGGGTGAGGGTGACCGAACCCCAGCAGCGGATGCCGTATTGCTTCAGGAGCTTGCGGGTGTCGCTGACATTATATTGGGTCGGCTCGCCGGAGATCTCGATGCTCTCATAGCCGAATTTCTTGATGCGGGCCAAAGTCGTCTCGAGCGGCTCGGCCCGCATCCAGTTATGTGTCGAAAGATGCATGAAGTTCCTCCCTGGCTATTCTGGATCGACCATTTTGGTCCGACCAATTTCTGTTTGTTTACGCATAGAACAGAGAGAATTTCCCCGCAAGGGGCGCTATTCGCATGTGCAACACCACTTTTGCAATGCAGGTCCAACAGAAAGTCTTGCGCTCGGATCAATTTGGTACTACCAGTTTGATCAAGAATAAAACGCGGAAAATGCGTGTAACCGGGAGGACTCAGGTTCGATGATCGATCATTGGTCCAGCACGACTCTCTCTTTGTGAGGGCGCGCGTGGCATCTTCCACCAACCAGTCGCCGGCCGTCAGCCTCGACGGCGTCTCCAAGGCCTATGGCCGCGTCCAGGCTTTGAAGGATTTGAGCTTTTCGGTCGGCGAAGGGCAGTTCTTCGCGCTGTTCGGGCCGAGCTCGGTCGGCAAGACGACCACCTTGCGGATGATTTCCGGCCTGGTGATCCCGGATGCGGGCCGGGTGGCGCTGCATGGGGCGGATGTGACCCATGCGCCGATCAAGTCGCGCGGCGTGTCGATGGTGTTCCAGTCCTTCGCGCTTTATCCGCATCTCACCGTCTATGAAAATTTCGCCTATCCGTTGCGCGAGGCGAGGGTCGCCGCGGCCGAAATCGACAAGCGGGTCAAGGAAACCGCCGGGATGCTGAAGCTCGGCCATCGGCTCGAGCGCAAGCCCAATACGCTGTCGGGGGGCGAGCAGCAGCGCGTGGCGCTCGGCCGGTCGCTGATCCGGCGGCCCAATATCCTGCTGCTCGACGAGCCCCTGACCAATCTCGACGCCAAATTGCGCCATGACATGCGGGCCGAGCTCAAGCGCCTGCACCGCCAGTTCGGCATGACCATCATCTATGCGACGCCGGACGAGCTCGAGGCCCTGTCGATGGGCGAGGAGATCGCGGTGATGCGCGACGGTGCCGTGGTGCAGAAGGGCACGCCCGACGAGCTCTATGAGCGGCCGGCCGATGTCTATGTGGCGGCCAAGATCGGGGCGCCGCATATCAACCTGCTGCAGGCGACGGTGGCCGAGAACGGCCAGAGCCTTGAGACAGGCTTCGGCAATTTCGCGCTCGACCGCAGGCTCGGCGCCAGAGCCGGCGACAAGGTCGTGATGGGCGTGCGCCCGGCCGATCTCGAGATCGCTCCGGCACAGTCGGCCGATCTCTCGGCGCCGGTGCAGCTGCTCGAGCCCCTGGGCGACGTCACCGTCGTGTCGCTCGGCGAGAAGGCCGACCATCTGCGCATTCTGCTGCCGGAATCACGCGCCAGCGAGATCAAGCTCGGCGACCGGCTGCCGATCAAGATCGACGCCCACAAGATCCATGTCTTCAGCGCCGCGGATGGTCTCGCTCTGCGATGAGCCGCCCGCGGCGCGAAGGAAGTTGAAGTGCCTAGACACGTCTTTCCGGAGAAACCGCATTTTTCCGGATCATGCTTCAGGGAGGAGAAACAGGACATGAGTTGGCAGTATAAGTTGACGTCCTTCGCAGGCGCGGCCGCGGTCGCGACCATGATGAGCGGCACGTTCCTCACGCCCGCAACGGCCGAGGAGATCGTGCTCAAGATGGCGGTGCCGGACTGGCCGCCGACCCGCATCATGAAGGATATGTTCGACAAGCAGTACAAGGCCCCGTCGGGTAATACGGTGAAGCTCGATATCGACTTCATCCCGTGGCCGGACTTCTATACCCGCGTCAACGCCTCGCTCACCTCGGGCGAGCAGAAATACAATATGGCGGTGTCGGATTCGCAGTGGCTCGGCGCCTTCGTGGAAGGCGGCTATTTCCGCAAGATCAACGACCTGATCGATGCCGATCCGGCGCTGAAGGCGGCGATGGACGACATGCACGAGAACGTGCGCAACGCCTATTCGACCTATCCGCACAAGACGGCCAATTTCTACGGCTTCCCGCAATTCCCCGACGTGCTGGTGACCTTCGCGCGCAAGGACATTCTGTGCAACGAGGAAGAGCAGAAGAACTTCCAGGCGAAGTTCAACAAGAAGCTGCCCTGCACCGGTGAAGAACTCGACGACCTGGATTGGGAGATGTTCGAGAATATCGGGCAGTTCTTCCAGCGCAAGAAGGGCGAGAACCTCGCCGGCAAGCCCGCCGATGACGATTTCTACGGGATCGCCTATCAGGCCGGCAAAGGCTACGACTTCTCCTCGATGCAGATCAACGGCTTCATCTGGCAGGCCGGCGGCAATACCTGGGACGAGACCCAGGCGCCCAAGGGCCAGGCGGAAGGCGTGGTCAACTCGCCGGAGGCGGTCAAGGCGCTCGACCATTATCTGCGCCTCATCCAGTACATGCCGCCCGTCGCCAAGACCGGCACGATGGACATCTTCAAGTCCGACGAGCTGTTCCGTGAAGGCAAGGTGGCGCTGAATGTCGACTGGATCGGCCTCGGCGAAGCCTCGCTCAATCCGGAAACCTCGAAAGTTTCCGACAAGCTGGTCTTCGGCCAGGCGCCCGGCACCCGCGGCGCCGACGGCAAGATGATCCGCTGGAACAATATCGGCGGCCAGCCCTTCGTTCTGATGACGTGGAACACCGATGCGCAGAACAAGGAAGCGGTCGACTTCGTGAAATGGTGGCTGTCGAAGCCGGTGCAGACCGAATACGCTTCGAAGGGCGGCCAGTCGGCGATGAAGTCGGTCTATACCGATCCGAACTATGTCACCTTCCGGCCGTGGAACCGCGCCTGGGCGCCGAGCCTCGACTGGCAGAAGGACGTGTGGCACGTGCCGCAGTTCTTCGAGCTGCTCACCCAGCAGCAGGATCAGTTCGATCTCGCCATCACCGGCAAGCAGGACGCCAAGACGACGCTCGATAATGTGGCGAAGTTCCAGCAGAACCTGCTCACCGAAGCCGGCCTGATCGCGCCGTAACAGACGGAAAGCGAGGACGCCCGGAGCCAAAACGGGCGTCCTCTTTGTCTCTGCCTTGAGGGTTCGTTCTCGTGCCTGATATCATGGACGTCACTTCACCATACCTCCGTCACCCCGACGAATGCCGGGGCCCATTAAACTCGGGCGACACTGCCGGCGGGGAGGGGCTTTTGTGGATCCCGGCTTTCGCCGGGATGACGAGGTTGGGGAGGGAGGCTCAATGACGAGCGTCGCTCTTTCGCCGCCGGCGCCCGACTTCAAGACGATCGCGCCCGACAACTGGAAGCTCGCCATCGTCGTCGGCCTTGCCGTGTCGATCCTCGCCACGCTGATCTTTCCCGCGAATGTCGCTTTCTGGATCGTGGGCGCCATGGCGGCCATGGTCGCGGCCGCCTTCGTGGTCAATGCCTATCGCCGTCATTATTATGGCGGGCTGCTCGTCTCGCCGGCGATCGCGGTGCTGTTCGTGATGAACATCTTCCCGCTGCTGTGGTCCTTGGGGCTTTCCTTCTTCGCCTATCAGAGCAACCAGCAGACCATCCGCTTCGTGGGCTTGAGGAATTATCAGCAGCTTCTCACCAATGATCTGAAGGCGCCGGAGCTGTGGGCCAATCTCACCAATACCGCGATGTTCGTGGTGCTGACCGTCGCCGCGCAGATGATCGTCGGCTTCCTGCTCGCGGTGCTGTTCGCCAAGCAGTTCCCGCTGCGCAAATATCTGCTCATCCTGGTGCTGACGCCGATGATGCTGTCGGTCGTCGCGGTGGGCGTGTTCTTCTCCTATTATTACGATCCGACCTTCGGGCTGCTGAGCCAGGTGATCAAGGCCTGGGGCGGCGAGCAGTTCATCCTGATGTCGAGCAAGACCGGCGCCGTCGCCGGCATCGTCTTCGCCGATGCCTGGATGTGGTCGCCCTTCGTGATGCTGCTGGTGCTGGCGGGCCTCGTCTCGGTGCCCAAATATCTCTATGAGGCGGCGGCGATCGACCGCGTCTCGGGCTGGCGGCGCTTCTGGACGATCACCTTCCCCTATATACGCGGCCTCCTGATGCTGGCGCTGCTGTTCCGCACCATCGAGGCCTTCAAGATGGCCGATCTCGTGATCCTGCTCACCAAGGGCGGCAACGACACGATGACCATCTCGTATCATGTCATCCGCATCGCCAATGAGCAGAACAAGACGAGCGAGGGCGCGGCTCTCTCCTATCTGCTGCTCTTCGTGGTGATCGTGCTCACCAATCTCTATCTCTATATCGCCAACCGGCGCAGCCAGGGGGCCTGAGCGATGGCCGAAACGACATCCATCTGGGAAAAACTGGGCTTCCGCAAGGCGTCGGGCGTCGGCGAGGCGGGATGGGGCCACACCATCTTCGCCGCCCTCATCAGCCTGATCTACTTCCTGCCGGTCCTGATCATCATCCTGACCTCGTTCAAGCTGCAGACGGAAGCGCTGGCGGTGCCGCCCAAGCTCTTCCCGACCAGCCTCTTCGGCCTCATTCCCGAGCAATATGTCTTCTCGCCGACCTTGGAGAACTTCACCTCGGTGTTCTCCCGCGCCTATGTGGCGGGCGGCGTGGCGGAGAGCACCGGCTTCGACCGCTTCTTCTTCAACTCGATCTTCATCGCCAGCACCTCGGTGCTGCTGGCGCTGGTGATCGGCACGCTGGCGGCCTACGGCTTCTCGCGCTATGCGCTCAAGGGCAACGACACCTATCTGTTCATCATCCTCACCACCCGCATGCTGCCGGCCATCGTGGTGATCATTCCGGTCATCCTGATGTTCCGCATCTCGGGACTTTCAGGATCCTATCTCGGCATCATCCTGCTCTATACGGCCTTCAACCTGCCCTTCACCATCTGGATGATGAAGAGCTTCTTCGACGAGCTGTCGCCCGATGTCGAGGACGCGGCGCGGCTCGACGGGTCGAGCGAGGTCAAGGTGTTCCGCAAGATCTGCCTGCCGCAGGTGCTGGCGGGACTCGCGGCGACCTTCGTCTTCGGCCTCATCCTGACCTGGAACGAGTTCCTGTTCGCGCTGCTCCTCACCGGCGTCGATACCCGCACCGTGCCGGTGGCCATGAACCAGGCGGTGGGCGGCGGCGGCATCGGCGTGCTGTGGGGCCTGCTCGCGGCCATCGAAACCTTGTTCCTGATCCCTGTCTTCCTGGTGACCTTCTTCCTGCAGGACCATCTGCTGCGCGGCGTCACCTTCGGCACCGTGAAGAGATAGCCTCAAATGTCGACCATCGAAGCCCGCAAGATCACCAAGAGGTTCGGCGATTTCGTCGCCGTGAAGGATGCCGATCTTTCGGTCGCCGCCGGCGAGGTGGTGTGCCTGCTCGGCCCCTCGGGCTGCGGCAAGACGACGACCTTGCGCATGATCGCCGGGCTGGAGCGGGTGACGTCGGGCGACATCGTCATCGGCGGCAAGCGCATGAACGATCTCGCGCCGGAAAAGCGCGACATCGCCATGGTGTTCCAGTTCTATGCGCTTTATCCGGCGCTGAGCGTCGGCGAGAACATCGCCATGCCGCTGCATTACGAGAAGATCTCCAAGGCGGACCGCGACAGGAGAGTCGGGCGGGTGGCGGAGATCCTGCATCTGACCGAGGTGCTCGACCGCATGCCGGGGCAGGTGTCGGAGGGCGAGAAGCAGCGCATCGCGGTCGCCCGCGCCATCGTGCGCGAGCCCAACTGCTTCCTGTTCGACGAACCGCTGTCGCGGCTCGATGTCGAATTGCGCCATTCGATGCGCGGCCAGATCAAGGAAGTGCTGTCCAATCTCTCCAAGGCGACGGTGATCGTGACGCATGACCAGCTCGAGGCGCTGACCATGGCCGACCGTATCGCCATCATGCGTGACGGCGTCATCGAGCAGATCGGCACGCCGCATCAGGTCTTCGCCAAGCCCAGCAATGTCTTCGTGGCGAGCTTCATCGGCACGCCGCAGATGAATCTGGTCAAGGGCAGGCTCGAAAAAGTGAGCGGCTCCAAGGCCACGATCCAGTTCGGCGGCGAGAAGGTGGAGCTCGAGGTCAATCCGGCGGTCGGCGGGCTCAAGCCGTCGGAAGTGACGCTCGGCATTCGTCCCCGCGCCTTCACGCCGGCCGGCGCCGCGGCCAAGGACACGATCCTCGCCACGGCCGAACTCATCGAGCCGATGGGAGCGGAGACGCTGGTGCATGCGCGCACCCCGGACGACTCCGATATCCGCGTGGTGGTGCCGCGCGATGTCAAGTTCAAGATCGGCGAGAAGCTCAATCTGCGCGCCGATCCGAGCCAGACGCATATATTCGGGGAAGACGGAAAGGCGGTGCGGGCATGAGCGAGGCTCCGGCAAAAAGCTTGACGCCCAAGGGCGCACTCCGCCTGGAAGGCTTCATCATCGGGCTCGGCATATTGGCGCTGCTCCTGATCTTCCAGCCCTTCAGCCTGACGCTGTTCGCCATCGGCTCCGGTCTCGTGGTGCTGGCCGGCCTCGTCAACAACCTGCTGCCTTTGGCGAAGCCCGGCGTGAAGGTCCGCAGCATCGTCACCGTGGCCCTGGTGGTGGCGCTCATCTTCTGCTGCGTGCTCCTGATCTCGATCGCCGCGGCGCATCTCTATGGCGTCTTCTTCCTTAAAGCCCCCGATCCCGCGACCACGGCCGGCAAGGTGCAATTGGGCACGCCGCCCTTCTATCTGCAGCCGCTGGTCTGGGCGCTCACCGCCGCGGCCGCCTTCTTCGCGGCGGCCGTCGCCTATCTCTCCAAGAAATAAGACAGAACGCTTTCACCATGCGCTACGACGTCTCCGTCATCGGCCTCTATATCCTTGACGTGCTGGGCCGGCCCGTGACCCGCATCCCCGAGCGCGGCAATGTCGATTTCATCGAAGAGATCAGGCTGACCGTCGCCGGCACGGCGGGCGGCACGGTCGTCGACACGGCGAAGCTCGGCCTGAAAAGCCTGGCGGTGGGCGCGGTCGGCGATGACGAGAAGGCCGACTGGGTGCTGCTCACGCTCGGGAAACACGGCATCGACACATCGGCGATGCAGCGGCTCAAAGGTGTTGCGACCTCGGCGACCATTCTCAATGTCCGGCCCAATGGCGACCGGCCGGCGTTGCATGTGCGCGGCGCCTCCGATCATTTCGACGTGCCGGCCGCCGCCTATGACCAGGTGTTCGATGCGCCGATCATTCATCTGGGCGGGACCGGGCTGCTCAAGCGGCTCGATGGACCGGCGAGCGCGACCTTGCTCAAGGAGGCGAAGAAACGCGGCCGCACCGTGACCTTCGATCTCATCGCGGCGAGCGCAGAAACCCTCGCTATCGTCGAACCGCTTCTGCCCCATATCGATTATTTCATGCCGTCGATCGAGGAGGCGCGCGACATGTCGGGACAGTCGAGCCCGGAGGATTGCGCGAAATTCTATCTCGACCGCGGGGCGGGCTGCTGCGTGTTCACGCTGGGCGGCGAGGGGGCTTTCTACGCGCATAAGGACGGCACGCGGCTGAAGTCGCCGGCCTATGAGGTAAAGGTGGTCGACACGACCGGGTGCGGCGACGCCTTCGATGCGGGCTTCATCGCGGCGCTGCATCACAAGATGGATGTCGAGACCTCGTTGCGTTTCGCGCAGGCCGCGGCGGGGCTGGTGGCGACAGGCCTCGGCTCGGATGCGGGGATCAGGTCCTTCGCGGATACGCTGAAAGTGATGAAGGAATGGAAGGTCAAGGGGTAGGGAGTCACCTTCACCCCTTAACCGTCATCCCACCGCCCGCTTGCGCTTAATGAATGGGTCCCGGCTTTCGCCGGGACGGCGGAAATACGCTATTTCACCAGCTGCTTCACCAATGCCTCGACCATGCGCGGCAGGTCATAGGGGAACCGGGCGGTGATGAGATTACCATCGACCACCACCGGCTCGTCGATGACGGTGGCGCCGGCATTTTCGAGGTCGATATGGATGTTCCACACCGCTGTCGCCTTCTTGCCTTTCAGCATCCTGGCGCTGATCATCACCCAGGGCCCGTGGCAGATGCCGCAGACCGGCTTGCCGGCCTTGTTCATGTCCTGCACGAAAGCGATGGCGTTCTTGTCGGCGCGCAGGAAGTCCGGATTCCAGCAGCCGCCCGGCAGGATGACGGCGTCATAGTCCGACGCCTTGGCGGTCTCGACATATTGATCGATCTTGAGCCAGCCGCCATTCTCCATGAGGCGGATGGCCAGCACATGAGTCTCGGCGATCTGCGGCATCCTGACACCATAGGAGGGCGGGAGGGGACCAGCCTTGGGCGCCACGATATGGACGGCGGCGCCGTGCTCGCTCAACCAGCGATGGGCGCCGAGGATTTCCACCTCTTCCACGCCATTGGTGCAGCAGATGGCGATCTTCCTGCCCTTGAGCAGATTGGGGTCGGAAGGCGGGTCGAACAGGAAGCGGTTGAGCTCGCGATTGAGATCGCCGTCGGCGGTGGCGAGAAGCTGCGTCGACAGCGACGGCACGCCGGCCGGGCTTTCGAATTGCTGGATGCGGACGACCCCGGCATCGCCGGCGGGTGCAGGATGGACTGGCTTGTTCATGCATTTCTCCCAATTGTCATACTTTTCAACAGTGTCGCATATTCCGAAATGGCGGTCACGCGTTTAATGGCTTGCACTCGCGCCTTTCGCATGAAATGGTCCGGCCGATTTCGATTTCAAGACAGAGGGATGACATGCAGTTTGCCGGAAGATTCAAAGGACGTGTCGCGGTGGTCACCGGGGGAGCCTCGGGCATCGGCTTCGCCATATCGGAGCGCATCGTCGCGGAGGGCGGATCGGTCGCGATCTGGGACGTCGACGCGGCGGCGGGCGCCAAGGCGGCGGGCAGGATCGGCACCCAGGCGTTCGGCGTCGGCGTCGACGTCGCCCAGGAAGACAGCGTGGCGGCCGCGGTGGCCGAGACGGTCAAGAAATTCGGCCGCATCGACGTGCTGGTGACGAGCGCCGCCATCACCGGACCCAACGCCACGACCTGGGATTACCCGTCCGACAAATGGCGCCAGGTGATCGACATCAATGTGAACGGCGTCTTCTATTGCTGCCGCAATATCGTGCCGGTGATGCAGAAGAACGATTACGGCCGCATCGTCAACATCGCCTCGATCGCCGGCAAGGAAGGCAATCCGAACGCGCCGGCCTATTCGACCTCCAAGGCGGCGGTCATCGGCCTGACCAAATCGCTCGGCAAGGAACTAGCCAAGAGCCGGATCACCGTCAATTGCGTGACGCCGGCGGCGGTCAAGACGCCCATCTTCGACCAGATGACGCAGGCCCATATCGACTTCATGCTGTCGAAGATTCCGATGGGCCGTTTCGGCCAGGTCGATGAAGTGGCGAGCCTCGTCACCTTCCTCGCGAGCGAGGAATGCTCGTTCTCGACGGGTGCGGTGTTCGACGTGTCGGGTGGGCGCGCGACGTATTAGCAATCATTCCGCCGGCGTCACCGCGAAACGCTTGCGGTAGTCGCCGGGCTTCAGCCCAATCAGCTTGTGGAAGGTCTTGCGGAAGGAGCCGGGGTCGTCATAACCGACGGCCCAGGCCACCTGGTCGATCGTGCGGTTGGTGAGCTCGAGCAGCTCGCGGGCCTTGCCGATGCGCAGGCGCTGGCTGTATTCGGTCGGGTTGAGACCCGTCGCCTTGCGGAAGCGGCGCAGAAAGGTGCGCTCCTCGAGCCCGGCGTGGAGCGCCATCGCGGCGAGCGTCGCCTGGTGGCCGTCCTCCTTCTGCAGCCAGTGCTGCACTTTCAGCACCGCCTCGTCGCCATGGTCGAATTTGGGTGAGAAGGTGCTGTAGAAGCGCTGCTCGCGCCCGGCCGTGTCGATCAGGAAAAACCGCGCGGTCGCCAGCATCACCGCCGAGCCGAGGAAGCGGTCGATGAGCTTCAGGCCGACATCGGTCCACGACATGATGCCGCCGCTCGAGATGATGTCGCCGTCCTCGACGATGAGCTTGTCGCCATCGACCTGAATGTCGGGATAGAGCCGCGCCAGCTCCTCGGCATAGCCCCAATGCGTCGTCGCCTTGCGATTGTTCAGGAGGCCGCTCTCGGCGAGCACGAAAGTGCCGCCGCAGATCGAGCAGAGCGTCGCGCCCTTGTCATGGCGCTGGCGCATCCACCGGGCGAAGGGCCGGATCATGTCGGGGACCGGAGGACCGGCGAGGGTCGGCGGCGCGATGACGACGGCCGGCCGGCTCGGCTGGCCCGGATGGGTGTCGAAGCTCAGTTCGAGGACGGGTCCGCCATCGGCGCCGCGCCAATGGGTGACGCGCAGCGCCGGCGGCGCCTTGGCTTCCCCGGCGAGGCGGCGCGAAATCCGGCTCGCCTCGACAAAGAGGTCGGTCAAGCCATGGACCGCGGCGGACTGGGCGCGGGGATAGGCCAATATGGCGATCTCGGTCGGGCGACCCTCGGCCTTCATGTCAGTTTTGCCCTGAAGTTTGTCAGTTTTGCCAATCCGTATGATGCCTCGGTCCAGCTATCTTTGTCACGTCAATCACGCTTAGCTTGCACATTCAACGAAAGGACCACGCATATGCCGACCGTCAAGACCAAGGATGGCGTCGAAATCTTCTACAAGGACTGGGGCAAGGGACAGCCGATCGTGTTCAGCCATGGCTGGCCGCTCTCCTCCGACGACTGGGACGCCCAGATGATGTTCTTCCTCAACAAGGGCTTCCGCGTCATCGCCCATGACCGGCGCGGCCATGGCCGCTCGAGCCAAGTGGCCGACGGCCATGACATGGACCACTATGCCGACGATCTCGCGGCCCTCACCGCCCATCTCGACCTCAAGGACGCGATCCATGTCGGCCATTCGACCGGCGGCGGCGAGGTGGTGCATTATATCGCCCGCCACGGCGAAGCGCGGGTGGCGAAGGCGGCGATCATCGCCGCGGTGCCGCCTTTGATGGTCAAGACCGCCGGCAATCCGGGCGGGCTGCCCAAGGAAGTCTTCGACGGCTTCCAGGAGCAGGTCGCCACCAACCGCGCGCAGTTCTATTACGACGTGCCGGCTGGTCCCTTCTATGGCTACAACCGGCCGGGCGCCAAGCCGCAGCCGGGCGTCATCTGGAACTGGTGGCGGCAGGGCATGATGGGCGGCGCCAAGGCGCATTATGACGGCATCGTCGCCTTTTCGCAGACCGATTTCACCGAAGATCTGAAGAAGATCAACGTGCCGGTGCTGGTGATGCATGGCGACGACGACCAGATCGTGCCTTACGCCGACTCCGCGCCGTTGTCGGCCAAGCTCCTGAAGAATGGCACGCTCAAGACCTATAAGGGCTTCCCGCATGGCATGCCGACGACGGAAGCCGCCACGATCAACGCCGATCTCCTGAGCTTCATCGGGGGCTGAGATCGGGAGGCGATACCGGCGTGGCGGCCTCCGACCGCGGCCGCATCGTCGGCAGGTGGACTTGCCGCGCGACTCGTGCCTAGATCGGGCGCACCATCGGCCCTGTCGCGAGAACGTGCCTTTGACGGCTGAACCGAAGAACATCGTCATCTGTCTCGATGGCACGAACAACTCCATGGTGGGAAATGCCACCAATGTCATCCGGATATTCCAGCTCACCCGCCGCGCCTCGCCCCGCCAGGTCGCCTATTACGCGCCAGGGGTCGGCACGCAGACCTCGCCGGGCAAATTGAGCCTGCTCTGGGCCCGCCTGAAACGCCTCGCCGGTATGGCGTTCGGCTATGGCACGATCGCGGATGTCGAGAATGCCTACAGCTTCATCGCCGATCATTATCAGCCCGGCGACAAGCTGTTCCTCTTCGGTTTCAGCAGAGGCGCCTATTCGGCACGATTCCTGGCGAGCGTGATCTATCAGATCGGCATCCTGCCGCCCGGCCAGAGCCAGCTTCTGCCGCATGCCATAAGGGCGGCCATGGCGGGCGACCGGCACACGGCGCGGAAATTCGCCCAAATGTTCTCAGCCGCGCGGCCGAAGATCGATTTCCTCGGCGTGTTCGACACCGTGAAGTCGGGCTTTTACTACGACGACAGAGCCCGGTTCGGCCTGCATATTTCCTTGCCCTTCACCTGGAAGAGCCGGTGGGTGACGAAGATGCGGCACGCGATGGCGCTCGATGAGCGGCGGGCCTTCTATCCCGTCAATCGCTGGGCCAAGCCGAAAATGAGCGCTCGCGATGTCGAGCAGGTCTGGTTCGCCGGCGACCACAGCGATATCGGTGGTGGCTACCCCGAAGCATCCTCCAGGCTCCACAAGGTATCGTTGCGCTGGATGATCGCCAGTGCGGTGGAGTCGGGGCTCGTCATCGACCGCAAGCTCTATGAGGAGATGGGGCTCGCCGCTCCGCCCGACTACCGGCTCGACCGGATGCATGATCGGCTCACCGCATCGCCCTTGTGGTGGATCTGTGAGTGGCTGCCGCGCAAGCGGACCAATGACGACGAGCCGGAGAAATACTGTTTGCCGAGAGGCCGCGGCCGCTTCGTGCCGGCCGGCGAGAAAGTGCATGTGAGCGTCAGGGAACGACAGGCGCAAGGGCGCGATGCCCGGTCGCGACCCTATGCGCCTGGCAATCTGCCGGCAGATGTCGTGTGGGTGGAGGAGAGCGACATTTAGAGCCCTTGCCGTTTTGATCGAATCGTTCCGATTCGATCAAAACGGGTAAAACGGCTCGAAAACATATAATCTGGAGCGCTTCCTTATCGCCAAAGTCGAGCAACTTTGGCGGGAAGCGCTCTAGCTCGTCGAAGCAGCCGCTCGCCGCAGGACGCGCTGGAAGCTGTAGCTTATATAATTCCGCTTGATGAGGCCGATGGCTTCGGCATCGTTTTCCCGCATGGCGAGGCGGAGATCCGCGATCTCCATGGTCAGCAGATTGGTCGCGTCATCGGTCATGGTCTGGGCTAGGCCGTACCAGACCCGGGTGCTCTTGAAATAGAAGCTGTCCCACACATCGCGGAAGGCCATGTTGGTGATGAGATCGCTGACGACGAAATGAAGCTGGTGATTGATGTCCCAGTATTCGCGGATGCCGAATGAGTGCTTGAGCTTTTCGGTGCGGACGATCAGCCTGTCCACTTCCGCGAGATCGGCGGGCGTGCAGGGGCGCAGGCCGATGCGACCGAGGAGAGCGGATATTTCGATCCTGGCTTTATACATGTCATGGAGATCGGCGGGGCTGAGCAGGGTGACGAAGGTGCCCACTCCATTTCTGATCTCCACCAGGCCTTCGATGGCAAGACGCTGCAGCGCCTCGCGGACGGGCGTCCGGCTGACTCCGAATTCGGCCGCCAGGTCGTTCTCGCGCAGCATGCTGCCCGGCTGATAGTCGAGCAGGCAGATCCTGAGCCTCAGCTGCTCATGAATATTGTGCGCCTGGACCCGTTTCGGGGCCGTGGCCTCGGTATCGAGATCGCTCACGTCGTCATCATCCCGTTCCTGCCTGGCTAAAGCCCCGGGGCGAATCCGGTGCTCTTATCCAGGCTTACTTCATGCTCGGGCACCCGAAAAGCACCCAACATGCATACAGCTTAACGTGCCCAAGATATTTTTTCTAACGTTAATCGTAAGAATTATGTTGATTTCGGCGTCTATTTTTCTAAGCTGTATATAGCTAACAAGAGCCGATATGCCGGCCATCAGGGAAGGAAATCGAAATGCGCTTGCAAATTCCAAGACTTATCGCGATCAGCGCCATGGCGCTGTCGAGTCTCCTCGTTCAGCCCGGCCAGGCCGATGAGGCTGTGACGGTGACGTCTTTTGGCGGCAGCTATGCCGACAGCCAGAAGAAGGCGTTTCTCGAGCCCTTCCAGAAGGAAAGCGGCATCAAGACCAACATGGTCGACTACAATGGCGGCCTGGGCGAGTTGCGCGCGCAGGTGTCGACCGGAAATGTCACCTGGGACGTGGTCGATGTCGAAATGCAGGATCTGGCGCGCGGCTGCGACGACGGGCTCTTCGAGCCTGTGGCGGGCATAGACCTGCCGCCGGGCATCGACGGGTCGAAGCCGGCAGATGATTTCATCGACGGCACGCTCACCGATTGCGGCGTCGGCACGATCATCTGGTCGACGATCATCGCGTATAATGACGAGATGTTTCCGTCCGAGAAGCCGAGCACGGCGGCAGACTTCTTCGATACGAAGCGTTTTCCCGGCAAACGGGGCCTGATCAAGAAACCGCAGGCCTTTCTCGAATGGGCGCTGATCGCCGATGGCGTCGCAGCGAAGGACGTCTATCCGGTTCTGGCGACACCCGAAGGGCTGGACCGGGCATTCGCCAAGCTCGACACGATCCGCAAAGATATACTGTGGTGGGACGCCCATGCGCAGGCGCCGCAGCTGCTGGCGGACAAGGAGGTGGCGATGACCATGGCCGCCAATGGCCGGATCTACACCGCGGCAGTGGTCGAGAAGAAGCCGTTCAAGATCATCTGGGATCACCAGATCTGGTTCCGGGAATACTGGGCGATCCCGAAGGGCGCGAAGAACCTGGAAGCGGCCCGGCGTTTCGTTTCCTTCGCCTCCAAGCCCGAGCAGATGGCGGTTCTGGCCGGCGTCATCTCCTACGGTCCGGCACGGAAATCCGCCGTCACCGCGGTGAAGGACGCGATGAAGCCCTATCTTCCCACCGAGCCGTCGAATTTCGCCAATGCAATTCCGAATGACGTCCAGTTCTGGGCCGATCATGGCGATGAGATAAACGAGAAATTCAACGTCTGGCTCAACCGCTAGCCGGACGTTTCCTTCCACAATTGCAGAGGTGATGAGCGATGCTTGAAGAAGCACGAAAGAGAACACGCGTCCTCCAGGACCGCATGCGCGAGCAGGGCATGGAGCTCGCCTTGTTCACCGACGAGGCATCGATCGCCTATCTGGCGGGCTTCTGGGGGTATCTTTCGATCGAGTTCGGCCGGCCGACCTTCCTTCTGGTGCGGCCGGACGAGGAGCCGGTCGTGGTCACGCCGCTCATGGAAACGGAAATGGTTTCCAAGATGACCTGGATCACCCGGATCAGCGCCTGGGAAGATGCGGGTGCCCGCCGCTGGGAAAACATATTGCTCGAAGCCATCGGCACCGCGCCGCGCCGGATGTGGGTCGAGCTCCAGGCCATTCCCGCCATCGTGCGGAATCTGCTCGACCGCAGCCTTCCCGATGCCGCCTTGCACGATATCGCGCCGCTGCTCGGTGAGATGCGGATGATCAAGTCGCCGCTCGAGATCGAGGTAATGAAGCAGGCCGGGCAGGTTGCCGGCGCCATGATGACAGCGGCGCACGAGGCCTTGCAGGAGGACGCGCCCGAATATGAAGCGGCGCTTGCGGTCATGAATGCCGGAACGCGCAAGGCGGCGGGATTCCTCACCGACAAGGGATGGGAGGCCTTCGTGTCGCCGCTCATTCACAATCTGCAGATCATGCAGTCGGGACGGGACACGTCGATGGTGCATCGCCGGGCCAGCGTCAAGAAACTGAAACGCGGCGACCCGGTCTATTTCTGCTTCTGCAACATGGCGCAGTTCAAGCAATACAAGCTCGGCTTCGACCGCATGTTCTTCGTCAAAGAGGCAAGCGCTGAGGCCATCGATGTGCAGCAGGCGGCCATCGACGCCCAGCAGGCCGCATTGAAGACGGTGCGCGCCGGCGTTACCGCCGAGAGTGTCGCCTTGGCGGCGAATGACGCCTATGCGGCCGCCGGTTATTCCACCAGCTACCGGACGGGCCGTTCGATCGGTGTGGCCTATCTCGAAGCGCCGGAGCTCAAGGTCGGCGACAAGACGGTCCTGCGGGCGGGAATGACCTTCGCCGTGGATGGCGGCATAAGCGTCGATGGAAAATGCGGCGGAAGGATCGGCGATTCGATCGTCGTCACGGAGACCGGCTTCGATTATCTGACCGAATATCCAAGAAAAGTGCTCTACGCGTAATGAGCGATCTGGTGATGCCCCGAGTGCCGATCACGGTGGCCGTCTATCAGGCGGGCCTGGCGGGTGTTCCGCCTGCCGGCAAGCTCGACAGGCTTGGGCAGGCTATCGCCCGTGGGCCACATGCGGATCTGGTGGTCTGCCCGGAGCTCTTCCAGTCGGACTACCGGGCCGGGCAACGTCTGCGGCCCTCGGCCGAAGCGGCGGAAGAGTTCGCTCAGGGAGTAGCCGGGATCGCGGCGGCCCATGATTGCGCCATCGCCTATGGCTATCCGGAGGCGACGGAGGGACGGCTCCATAATTCGGCCCGCGTCATCGCCAGCGACGGCCGAACGCTCGCCAATCATCGCAAGCTGCGTCTGCCCGGGGAATATGAGAATACGTGGTTCACATGCGGTGATCGGCTGACGGACTTCGCGCTCGGCGATTGGCGATTGGCCGTTCTCATCTGCTATGACATCGAGTTTCCGGAACTGGTGCGGAGCTGCGCGCGGCGGGGCGCGCATCTGATGATCGCGCCAACGGCACTATCCGATGATTGGTCGGTCGTATCGGAGAAGATCGTGCCTGCCCGCGCATTCGAGAATGGTGTCTTCGTCGCCTATGCCAATCATGCCGGACGCGACAGCGAATTCCGCTATCTCGGCGGCAGCTGCATCGTCGGGCCGGATGGCCGGGACCGTGTCAGGGCCGGCCGCGAGGAGGGACTGCATGCGGCACGCCTGCTGCCGCAAGACATCGCCGGCGCCCGCGCGAAGCTCAAATATCTCGAGGATTCACAAGATCTGGCGAGGCTCGCATGAAGAAAGGGAAACGGAATTGAGGCTGCCGATTTACGTCATCGACGCCTTCGCCAGCGGGCCCATGACCGGCAACCCGGCAGCCGTCGTTCCGCTGGAGGCCTGGCTCGATCAGAGCACCATGCAGGCGATCGCGGGCGAGCTCAATCTTTCGGAAACGGTGTTCACGGTGCCGGCCCGCGCCGCGGCAGGCCGTCCCGGCGAGGCGGATTTCGAGATCAGATGGTTCACTCCCATCAAGGAGGTCGACATGATCGGGCATGCGACCCTGGCGGCGGGCTTCCATCTGGCGGGAAGCCTGAAGCCGCGGCCCGACAGGATCAACTTCATTTCATCGGGCGCCGTCATGACAGTTGCGGCGCGTGGCGACGCCTTGGAGCTCGACATGCCGGCCCTCATTCCCAAGGTTGTCCAGCCGCCGCCTCGGCTCGCCGAGGCCCTGGGCGCAAGGCCCGTCGCCCTTCTGGCGGCGAAACACTATCTCGCGGTCTTCGAGCGGCCGGAGGATGTCGCGGCGCTGCGGCCCGATTTTAATGCGCTGGCCAAGCTGCCGCTTCCCGCCGTCATCGTGTCCGCGCCTGGCCCGGACGGCTTCGATTTCGTCTCGCGTTTCTTCGCTCCCGCCAATGGCGTCGATGAGGATCCGGTGTCGGGCGTAGCGCATTGCTGCCTCGCCCCATACTGGTCCGAGAGATTGGGCCGTGCGGTTACCGTCGGGCGCCAGATTTCGCCGCGCGGCGGCACGGTCGGATGCGAATACCGTCAGGACAGGGTCCTGTTGAGCGGTGCGGCGCGGGTGTTCCTGGAGGGAACGATCCACATCTGAGGGACGACAACGAGGAGGTGCAGGAAGGTGGAGCAGGGACGATCGATTGTCCACTTCGTGAATGTCGCGAAAACCTATGACGGTGAACGTCTCATCGTCGATGATCTTTCTCTGGAGATCATACGGGGCGAGTTCCTGACGCTGCTCGGGCCTTCCGGGTCAGGCAAGACAACCACGTTGATGATGCTGGCCGGCTTCGAAACGCCGACCCGTGGCCAGATCCTGCTCAACGGAAGGGAAATCAACCGACTGGCGCCGCATCGCCGGGGTATCGGCATGGTATTCCAGAACTATGCGCTCTTTCCGCACATGACAGTCGCTGAGAACCTCGCTTTTCCATTGACCGTCAGGTCGCTCGCCAAGGCGGAGGTGGAGGCGCGCGTGCTGCGCGCCCTGGACCTCGTCAAGCTCGGCGGCTTCGCGGCACGCCGTCCGGCGCAATTATCGGGCGGACAGCAGCAGCGGATCGCCGTCGCGCGCGCGCTCATCTTCGAGCCTGAACTCGTTTTGATGGACGAGCCCCTGGGAGCGCTCGACAAACAGTTGCGTGAAGGCATGCAGTATGAGATCCGGGAGCTGCATGAACGGCTTGGGGTCACCATTGTCTATGTCACGCACGACCAGGCGGAGGCCCTGACCATGTCGGATCGGATTGCCGTCTTCGACCAAGGCAAGATCCAGCAACTGGCATCGCCGATCGAGCTCTATGAGCGGCCGCGAACATCCTTCGTGGCGAATTTCGTTGGCGACAACAATCTGATGGCGGCCTGTGTCGACACACTGGGCGAGGGCCGCCTCTGTTCCGTCGTGCTGGAGGGCGGGGACAAGGTCAATGCAATGGCGGCGGGTGAGCTCATGCCGGGCCAGAAGGTGATGCTGTCGCTGAGACCGGAACGTCTGCGCCTGGATGCGGATGCAAGTGCCGGGACGTCGTCATGCCTCGAGGGAGTCGTCGAGGAGATCGTCTATCTCGGCGATCACATGCGGATTCTCGTCAGGACGGCAAACCAGGTGCGTCTTCTGATCAAGGCCGCGAACAAGGAAACCCATCACGGACTTGCCAAGGGGTCAATGCTGACATTCGGCTGGAGCGCGCAGGACTGCCGCGCGCTCCCGGTCTAGGCCGGCCATGGCTGCAGCGGTCATCACCTCGCCGGACGACAATCGCGCGATCAAGGGAGAGCTGGCAAGGTCGCTGCGGCGCCGGAAGGTGCAAGCCCTCCTGCTGGTGGCGCCGCTGCTGCTCTTCATCCTGTTCATGTTCATCTATCCGATCGGTGGCATGCTCGCGCGCAGCGTCTACAGTCCCGATTTCGCGCGGGCGATGCCGGCGACGGCGGCGGCGATAGGCGACTGGCCGGGAGGCGACACACCGCCTGAAGCCGTGTGGGCGGGAGTGGCGGGCGACCTGCTGGCGCTGCAGCGGCGCAATGAGGCGGGTCCGGTGGCGGCCGCGCTCAATGTCGAGATGTCGGGGGCCCGCAGCCTGGTGCTCAAGACCGCCCGCAATGCCGCTAAGCTGGCGGCGCCCTATCGAGAGGCGATGATAGCCCTCGATCCGCTGTGGAAAGAGCCGCGGATCTGGCAGGCGATCGAGCGCCTGTCGAGTCCGGTGACGGGGCGCTTCTATCTGGCGGCCGTGGACATGAAAGTGGACGATGCCGGCAGTATCGTAAGCCAGCCGGCCGACCGGCAGATCTATCGTTCACTCTTCCTGCGTACGCTGCTGATCAGCGGTCTGGTCACCTTGTGCTGTCTCGTTCTCGGTTATCCGGTGGCACATCTCCTGGCCAACCTGCCGTTACGAATATCCAATATCCTGATGATCTTCGTCCTCCTGCCGTTCTGGACGTCGCTTCTGGTGCGGACGACGGCGTGGATCGTGCTGCTGCAGAAGCAGGGCGTGATCAATTCTCTGCTGGTCTGGAGCCATGTGCTGACGGACGAGACGCGCGCCGAGCTCATCTTCAACAGCACCGGGACGATTGTGGCGATGACCCACATTCTGCTGCCTTTCATGATCCTGCCGCTCTATTCGGTGATGAAGACGGTATCGCCCGTCTACATGAAGGCTGCGCGATCCCTGGGCGCCAACCAGTTCGTGGCCTTCACCAAAGTCTATGTGCCGCAGACTTTTGCCGGCGTGGCGGCGGGATGCCTCCTGGTGTTCATCCTTGCCGTCGGCTACTACATCACACCCGCTCTGGTGGGGGGAGAATCCGGCACGCTCATCTCCAACATGATCGCCTATCATATCCAAAAGTCGCTCAATTGGGGCCTTGCCGCCGCTTTGGGGGCGATCCTGCTGATCGCGATCCTGGCGCTCTACTGGACCTTCAACCGGCTTACCAAGATCGACATCATCGGACTGGGGTGAGGGAAAGCACATGGCATTGCCCGTCTATGCGGATCGATGGGAGCGTATCTGGCACTGGGCCTATCTCACCTTCTGCACGCTCGTCTTTCTGTTTCTGCTTCTGCCCGTGTTGGTCGTGATCCCTCTGTCCTTCAATGCCGAACCCTATTTCAGCTTTACCGAAGGCATGCTGAGGCTCGATCCCACCGCCTATTCGCTGCGCTGGTATCGCGACATCCTGCAGAACGGCATGGCGGATCCGACGCAGCTCTTCAGGGGCTGGTCGTGGATCGGCGATGCCTGGTCCAACAGCCAGTGGATCCATGCCGCCAAGAACAGTGTCGTGATCGCCGTCGGCGCCACCATCCTGTCCACGATCCTGGGAACCGTCGCCGCGCTCGGACTGTCGCAGAGCGTCCTGCCGGGACGCCGACTGATCATGGCGCTGCTGATATCGCCGATGATCGTGCCGATCATCGTAACGTCGACCAGCCTCTATTTCTTGTTCTCCGAGATCGGGCTCGCCAACACCTATCTGGGCCTGATCGTCGCCCATGCGATCCTGGGCACGCCCTTCGTCGTCATAACCGTCACCGCGACATTATCTGGTTTCGATCGCAGCCTGATACGGGCCGGCCAGAGTCTCGGCGCGTCACCATTGACTGTGTTCCGGCTGATCATCATGCCGCTCATCCTGCCCGGCATCCTGTCGGGCGCGCTATTCGCCTTCGGAACTTCGTTCGACGAAGTCGTCGCCGTAATCTTTTTGGCCGATTACGATCAGCGCACGATCCCACGGCAGATGTGGTCGGGCCTGCGTGAGCAGATATCACCCACAATCCTGGCGGTTGCCGCGATTCTCGTGGCGATGTCGATCCTGCTGCTGACGGTCGTCGAGCTGCTCAGACGCCGATCCGAGAGGCTGCGCGGCCTTACAGCGTGATGAGGAGGGAGCGCGCCAGTTCCGTCCACTCCTCGGCGAGGCTGCCGATAAAAGGTTTTGTGCCGGCGCGGCGATACCAATAGCCGGCATTCGACGCATCGCCTTCCTTGCGGTGAAGATAGGCGTGGACGCGGGCGCCGTCCTTGTCGTCCTGCGCCTGGGCGCATTCATGCGCCTGGTCCCAGTCACCGTTGGCGTCCCACCATAGGGCCTGCAGCGCGGGGCCCAGGCCTTCGGGCGGTGCCGGCCTCGTCAGCGTCTCCTTGAATGTCGCAAGGTCCATCCTACTTCGCCTTGCGCCAGTCATATTGCGGTTCGTAGCCGAGCAAACGCCGCGCCTTCTCGATCGAGATCAGCGATTCATGGGGCTCGAGCGGACGCCTGCGCTTCGTGCCGGGAAAGACTTCGTCGAGCAGCTCGTCATTGGTCCGGGTCATTACAGAATCGCTATTGGCGATGCCGAAAACATGGGCGCCGGTCAGCTTGACTTCGAGCGACCGGCGGATCGCCTGGGCGGCGTCGCGGGCATCGATATAGGTCCACAGATTGAAGTGACGCGATCGCGGGTCCTTCTGATAATCGGGGAAGTTGGCGTAGTCCTGCGGCTCCTGGACATTGGAGAAGCGCAGGCCGACGATTTTCGTCTTCCGGTCCCAGCGGGCGAACTGCTCGGCCATCTTCTCGCCCATCAGCTTCGAGAGCGAATAGGACCATTGCGGCAGCTCGATCTCCTCGTCGACCGGAACATATTGGGGGCCGTCGGGATAGGGGATGCCATAGACCGTCTCGCTCGACGCCCAGACAATGTTGCGGATGCCGAGCCGGCGCGCCGCCTCGAAGACATTGTAGGTCGAGATCATATTGACCTCGAAGATCACGTGATCCGCCGCTTCGCCGGGAGAGGCGATGGCGCCCAGATGGACGATGCCGGTGACCGGCTCCTCGACGCGGCCATTGATGCCGGAGAAGGCAGCCATCACCTCGCCGAAATCGGTGATATCGGCGCGGGTGAAATTCACATCCGTCGGTTTTGGCGGATTGGACAGGCCGGCGGGGCGCGCCATATCGATGGAGGCGACCTTGTAGCCATGCTCCATGAGGTCTCTGACGCAGGCGCGTCCGACCTTACCGCTGCCGCCGGTGACGATGATCATGCGACCTCTCCGGTTGTGAGATGAAGAGGCCGACGTTAACGGGTCGGGCGCGGAAATCAATCACGGTCGGGTTGGGCAGCCTCATTCGCGCGGCGTCGGCAATGGCGGCAGCGGGTTGGGCAGGGGGTCATGAGGCGGCACCGGGCGCGGCAAGGGGCCGGGCGGCGGCGGACCGGGAGGCGAGGGGGGATCGGGTGTGGGTACGGTAGCCATGGAGGTGCAACGCCGGTCTCGTGGCTATGGTTCCGAGCGCCATGCGCTTGACGGCAGCTGAGACTTGGATTTAACTCCGCGCAGAGGGCGACGTTGCACAGAAAGCGGGTGCGAACAGCACAGCGCGCTTCACAGGAAGCGCCGGCGCGCCGCTCGGTCATCGAGCATGAAGCCGAGCCGATACGGAATGCGCCGCGGCGCCATTCGGGGTGAACCCATGCGACCCAGATCGAACAGGGCCAGAAAGAGCAGCAAGACCAAGTCGCGGCGCCGCTCGCCGAAGGCCAAGGGGCTGATGCAGGACACCGGCTTGCGCGGCTTCGCCATCGACGTCTCGGAAAAGGCCGGCCGGAAGAAGCTGACGCGGCTCGAGGCGGCGTCCGGCGGAGTGCGGCGCCGGGCAGAGGAAGTTGGGATCGACGTAAAGACGCTCGACCCCGAGACGGCGGCGAAGACCCATCTCGACGAGGCACTGGCGAGCGACGAGCTCGCGGCGTTCTCCCGCCCGCGCACCGAAAGCGCCGAGAGCGAATTCAAGAGCCTCGGCAGCGAGGCCGTTCCGCTCACCGGCACGGTCATGGTGAAGTTCTGCCAGAGATTTCACAAGATCCCGGTCTATGGCTCGCTGGTGACCGTCGAGCTCGACAAGAACAACGGTCTCCTCGGCATCAATTCGACGATGGGCTCGCCGAGCGGGGTCGATCATGTCGCCAAGGTCTCGCCCGCGCAGGCTCTCGCGGTGGCGGCGAAGGCGGCCGGCGCCAAAGCGAGCTCGCTGGAGCAGACGCCGCGGCTCTATTATTATTTCGACCAGAATGCCGGCAAATGGCGGCTCGCTTATATCATCGAGAACGTCGCGGTGAAGCGGCCGCGCGGCGAAGCCGGCCACAGCGACGCGGCGCTCAAGGACTATGTCGTCGATGCGCAGACCGGCAAGCTGCTGGCCGAGCTGCCGCGCATCGCGACGATGGCCCGCAAGGTCGAGAAGGCGCGCGACAGCAACGACAAGATGAGAGAGATCGCGGTCGACGCCGCTGGCGGCAAGAGGTCGATGCGCGATCTTGAGCTCAATATCACGACCTATGGCTTCGATTTCAAGGATCCGACGCGGCAGGCGGCGCTCCTGCCCGGCACGCTTTATACGAACCCGCCGGATCCTTGGCCGTCGGAAGCGGTCGATGCCCATGCCAATGGCGCGCAGGTTGCCCGTTTCCTGCGCGACGTGGTCAAGCGCAACAATATCGACGGGCGCGGCGGCGAGATGATCTCGACGGTGAATTGCTGGGACCGCGGCGACGGGGTGACGCCGGCGCGCGAATGGAAGAACGCCTATTGGAACGGCGACCAGATGGTCTATGGGCAGATCAAGTTTCCGAACCAGACCTTCTATTCGGTGGCGGCGATGCCCGATGTCGTCGGCCACGAGATGTTTCATGGCGTCACCGACTACACGTCGCGTCTTGAATACCGCACGCAGCCCGGCGCCCTGAACGAATCCTATTCGGATATATTCGGCGTCATCATCGCCAATTTCGCCAAGCCGATCGCCAGATGGTCGTGGCGCATCGGCGTCGGCTTCGATGGTCCCGGCAAGGCGTTGCGCGACCTGGCCGATCCGACCCTGCACGACCAGCCCAAGCACATGCGTGATTTCCGCACCGCCACGCCGCCCTATACCTATGAGCGCAACGACTATGGCTGGGTGCATGATAATAGCGGCATACATAATTTCGCCGCCTATAAGATCATGACGGCGAAAGCCGGCAGCCGCTATGTGTTCAGCAAGAACGATATCGCCGGCATGTTCTTCCTGGCCTTGACCACGCAGCTTTCCCGAACGTCGGATTTCTCCGACAGCCGCCGCGGCGTCATCCAGGCCGCACGCGCCCTGTTCCGCAGCCGGAGCGCTGCGGTGCTCGCCCGGAAGATCAAAGCGGTCGAAGACGGATTCGCTGCGGCGGGGATCACCTGAAGGCGGCGTGACTTGTCGGTGACTGCGCCGGCAACCGCGGATTGATGGCTCGACATTCTTGCTTTGGCCGCTCGCAATGAATATGGATTGAGCCGCTTTGATCCAGGTGCGATGCGGGAGGCTTCAGTGTATTCGAGAATTGTCGGATTGATCTCGGCCGCCGCCGCCCTAAGCCTCGCCTCCGCGACCGTCCTGGCCCTGGATGACGGCCGCCTGAAAGGGCAGCTGATGAAGCTCGATCCGCAGACGCGGCTGGAGCAGACCTGCGATGCCGAAGTCCTGCTGCGCATCAATCGGGACGAAGCCGCCTTCAATGTGGAGAAGGTCGTCGCCTATACGTTCGATGAGCCCGTCATCGGAAAGAATTCGATCGCGGCGCATGGTGCGGCCTTCCGCAGCGGCGGCAGCTGGTATCATCTCTCCTATGACTGCGTGACCGGGCCGCGCCATCTCGATGCGCATGAGCTGCATTATGAGATCGGCAAAAAGATACCGAAGGCTGACTGGGCGAAATACGATCTTTACGATTGAACTCAGGCCCCGGTCGCCTCGACATAACGGGCGAACGCCTCGATCTCGCTGTCGAGCGGCTCACGCCCGGTGAAACTGCGCAGATAGGCCGGCACCAGCGACAGCCGGCTTGACATCGGCTCGACGATCTCGAGCGAATAATAGCCGATCTGCATGAAATAGAGGACGCGCGCCCGGACGAAGGCGTCTTCCTTGCTGTAGCCGTAACGGGCGAACATGTCGCCTATGGCCACGACGCGCTCATTGTCGGCGGCGTCGATGATCTGGTGCACGAAAGACGAGCTTCTCGCCCAGGTGCGGATGGCGAAATCGAGCCGCGGATTGAACAGATTAGTGTCCACCCAGCATTCGAAGACATTGAGCACGGCTTGCGTAATGGTGGGGGCCGGGCGCTTGGCGCGTTCGATGATGAATCGGGTGTTCTTGTTGCGCCAATATTCCAGCAACTGGTCGAGCAGATCCTGGCGGCTTTCGAAATACCAGTAGAAGCTCGAGCGCGACACGCCGAGCTTCTGGCCGAGCGCCAGGATGCGCACGCCCTCCACGCCATCGGCGATGAGGGTCTCCAATGCGAGGTCGAGCCAGTCCTCGCGGGTGACCTTGATATTGCCGGCCGGCCCGGCGCGCTGCGCTTCCGGTTTCGTCATGCTGCGATGAGTTTGCCTGGCCATTCGCTCCTACGCCACGATCGCCTGTTCAAGCCATTTCCAGAGATAAGGCGCCAATGCGCGGTCGATATGCACGCGCAGGCGATCGGCATGGCCGTGACGGTAGCACAAAGCATTGGCGCCGGCGAAGAGGAGAGCGGCGCTGGCGGTCGTGCCGGCGGGATCGAGCGTCGTCGCGCGCGCGAACAGGGACGGCATGTCCGGTCCCTCGATCTCGAACATGTGCAGGCCGGCATCGAAAGTGCTGACGGCAAATCCGCCCGAATGCCAGCCCGGCGCGATGCCGAAAGGCGCTTCCGACACCGCCAGAATGCGGTCGCGGGCGACGCGCAGGGCATAGCGCTCGCCTTGCGCGACTGAGAGGGCGCCGGCCGCGATATCGTCCATGCCGGTCTGCCTGTACCAGGCCGCCAGGTCGCCGCTCACCAGATATTGGGAGAAGCCGGTCAGCGAACGGACAACGAGGCCCGGTGTTTCCAGGGTGGCGGTCCGCCAGTCGGGCACGCGCGACCATTTTTCCGCGAGATCACGCATTGAACCGTTCTCCCGAAGGATCGAAGGCGCAAGGCGGGGTGATCGTGGCGCGCCGCTTCTGCCCGAGATGCTGAATGTCGATCGTCTCGCCATGGCGGGCGGCGCCGCGTTCGATGAGGGCGAGCGCGATGGGGCGCCTCAAAGTCGGACTCAGATAGCTCGAGGTCACGAAGCCCTGGCTGCGGAGCTTGAGGCCGTCCCGCAGGATTCCATGAGCGCCGGGGGCAAGCGGCGGCTCGCCATCCGGCACGGCGAGGCCCACGAGCTGGAGACGATTTGGGGCTTGAGCGACCTCGGTGAACAGCGAGCGGCGGCCGACATAGTCGGTCTGCCGTCTGGCGCGTGGGCCGTCGACGCCCAGATCCTGCGGCATGGTGGTGCCGTCGGTATCCTTGCCGATGACGATGTAGCCTTTTTCGGCGCGCAGGATCATCAGGGCCTCGAGTCCGAGCGTCACCGCGTCGCAGATCTTGCCGACCTCCTGCAAGCTCCGCCAGAGAGTCTCCGCCCGATCGGCGCGGATCGACAATTCATAGCTGCGGTCGCCGGTGAAGCTGACGCGCGCGACGCGCACGGGCGCGCCGGCGAAGCGTCCGTAGCCGATCGCCATATGCGGGAGATCGGCGTCGGCGAGCGAGAGGCCGAGATCGAGCCTGGCGAGGAGCTGCTTCGACGCAGGCCCCGAGACGGTCAGCGTCGCCATCTCGGAGGTGACGTTGTGGATATAGACCGCATCGCGCCCGAAACGGTCCTGCCGCCATTCCTCGAGACGCGCATTGACCGCGGCGACATGCGAGGTCGAGCAGGAGACGACGAAGCGATGCTCGTCGAGGCGGACCAGGATGCCGTCGTCGAAGACGACACCGTTCTCCGACAGCATGAAGCCATAGCGGCAGCGGCCGGGATTCAAGGTCGACATGGTGTTGTAATAGATGAAGTCGACGAAGTCGGCGGCCTTCGGTCCCATCACCTCGATCTTGCCCAGCGTCGAGCCGTCGAAAAGGGCAGCCGACTGGCGGGCGCGGCGGGCCTCCTCCTGGATCGCGGCCTCGGCATCGGCGCCGCCATAATAGGCCGGGCGCAGCCAGCCGCCATATTCCTGGAATACCGCGCCTTGCGCGCGATGCGTATTCTCGAGCGGCAACCGGCGCACCGGCGCCATCAGCTCGGCGCTGCGCGAACCTGAGAAGCTCGTCAGAGGAACCGGCGTGAAGGGAGGGCGATAGGTGGTGGTGCCGGTCTCGGCGATCGAGCGATCCGAGATGCCGGCCAGCAGAGCCAGGCCGGCGAGATTCGAGGTCTTGCCCTGATCGGTGGCCATGCCGAGCGTGGTGTAACGCTTCAAATGCTCGACCGAGACGAAGTTTTCGCGCGCCGCCAGCTCGACATCCTTGGCCGTCACATCGCTCTGATAGTCGATCCAGACGCGGCCCTTGGCGCCGGCAATTGGCCATGCCGGTACAACACCGTTCGATGTTTCGCGACCGGTGCTGACAGGAGCAGGTGACGACGTCGCGCGTGCAGCATCGGCGAAGACCTCGCCGAGTGAGATCGCGCCATTGGCGGCGCCGACGACCGTCATTCCCTCGACCGGATCGCCCGGCAGGAAAGCGGCGCGTTTCTCGCTCCAGGCGAGCTTGCCGCGCGCCTGACAGAAGAGATGGATGGTCGGCGTCCAGCCGCCGGAAACGAGCACACTGTCCGCGGCGAGCTTCGTCCCGTCATCGAGTGTCACGCTTTCGACGCGCGACCTGCCTTGCGCCGACGCGGTCATGCGCCCGGGCATGACTGCCACGCCCTTCGGCGCGGAGGGCAAGGCTTGCCGGCGCATATCGGCCAAGGTGACAGCGGCGCCCGCCTCGGCGAGGGCTTCCGCCACCTCATAGGCGCCGTCATTATTGGTGGCGACGACGATGCGGCGGCCGACGCGAACGGCATAGAGGCGCAAATAGACGAGCGCCGCATCGGCCGACATGATGCCCGGCAGGTCGTTATTAGCGAAAGGCAGGGGCCGCTCGAGGGCGCCGGTGGCGAGAATGATGCGGCGCGGCCTGACCCGCCACAAGGTGTCGGGCCGTCCGTCCTGGTGGCGCTGGTTCAAAGCCACCAGATTATGATCGTAGATGCCGAAGGCCGTGGTCGCGGGAAGGAATAATTGGCCGGCGCCGGTGAAAGCCGCGAGGGTTTCGGTGATCCATTGGGCCGGCGGCTTGCCGCCGATCCCGGCATCGCGATGAAGCAGAGAACCACCGGGCGCTTGCTGCTCATCGACCAGGAGCACCGATTTGCCGTCCTGTGCGGCGAGGCGCGCGGCGGCGAGACCCGCGGGGCCCGCGCCGACGACCAGCACATCACAATGATGGTTGATCTGGTCGGCCGCGTCGGGCGCGGTCCAGGCCGGATCGACCTTGCCGAGGCCCGCCATGGCGCGGATGCGCGGCTCGTAGCGGTGCCAGTCCGGCCACATGAAGGTTTTGTAGTAGAAGGCCGCCGGGATGAAGCGCGCGAAGCGATCGAGAAAGGCATTGCGGTCATGCGCGGCGTCGGGCGAGGCATTGACGCTCGACGCGACGAGGCCTTGCCGCGCCGCCTCCGTCGTGGCGCGCATATTGGGACCGCGGCCGGCGATATCGACGAGGGCATTCGGCTCCTCGACGCCCGATCCCCAGACACCGCGCGGCCGGTGATATTTGAAGCTGCGGCCGACGATGGCGACGTCATTGGCGAGCAGCGCCGAGGCGATGGTGTCGCCGGCGAAGGCGTCGACCTTGCGGCCGTCGAAGCTGAAGGAGAGGGAGCGGGCGCGGTCGATGACGCTGCCGCCGGCGCTGAGGCGTTCGGCGCTCATTCGGATTTCTCCGTGCCGCCGAGCGCATGAGCCGCCGTCACCTTGTGGCCGACACTGTCGCGCTCCATGACGAAGAACTCGCCGCAGGTCATATGGACCCAGACTTCGCTTGTGTCGCCCTTCGGATTGGCGCGCATATAGAGATACCGGGCCCATCGCTCGGCGGGCACATCGGCGCCGTCGGGGCGCGTATTGCCGGCCTCGCCGCCATAGTGGAATTCGCTTTCATCGCGCGGGCCGCAAAAGGGACAGGTGAAGATCTGCATGGTCTGTTCAACCCCTAATGCGCGATGCCGGAGCCGGCCGCCTCGTCGATCAGCCGACCGGTGACGAAACGGTCGAGATCGAAGGGGCGGCTGATGTCGTTGTGCTTACCGGTGGCGAGCAGATGCGCCAGCAATGTGCCGCCCGCCGGTATGGCCTTGAAGCCACCGGTGCCCCAGCCGCAATTGAGGAACAGGCCGGACAAAGGCGACTCGCCGATGATGGGCGAGGAGTCGGGCACCACATCGACGATGCCGGCCCATTGCCGCATCAGCTTGAGCTGCCCGAAGGCGGGAAACATTTCGAGAAGCCCCGAGATGACGCCTTCGAGCGTCGGCAGATTGCCGCGCTGACCGTATGAGGGAATGCGGTCGAGGGCGCCGCCGATGACCATCTCGCCCTTGTCGGACTGGCTGACATAGACGCCGGTGCCGGGCGACAGCACGACCGTGTCGAGGATCGGCTTGACCGGCTCCGATACGCAGGCCTGCAAGGCGTAGGAGTTGATCGGCAGCTCGAAGCCGGCCTTGGCGGCGAGCACCGAGGAATGCCCGGCGACCGCCATGCCGATGCGCTCTGCCCGTATCTCGCCGCGGGTGGTCACGACACCGCGGCAGCGGCCGCCGGCGATGATGAAACCGGTGACCTCGCAATTCTGGATGATGTCGACGCCCAGCGCGCTCGCGGCGCGGGCGTAGCCCCAGGCCACCGCGTCATGGCGTGCGGTGCCGGCGCGGCCCTGCCAGACGCCGCCGAAGACCGGGAAACGCGCTTGGGGTGAAAAATTGTAGATCGGCGCCACCCGGCGCACGTCGTCAGCCGACCACAGCTCGGCGTCGATGCCGTTGATCTGCATGGCATTGACGGTGCGGGCGGCGATCTCCATCTCGATCGCGCTGTGGCAGAGCGAGATCATGCCGCGCTGCGACAGCATGACATTGTAGTTCAGGTCCCGGCCCAGTCCCTCATAGAGTCTGTGCGCCAGGCCGTAGAGCGCGACACTTTCGGGATAATAGTAATTGGAGCGCACCACGGTGGTGTTGCGCCCGGTATTGCCGCCGCCGATCCAGCCCTTCTCCAGCACCGCGACATTGGTGACGCCGTGAGTTTTCGCGAGATAATAAGCGGTGGCGAGGCCGTGGCCGCCGCCGCCGATGACGATTGCGTCGTAGGATTTTCCGGGCGAGGGCGAACGCCAGGCGGGCTGCCAGCCCGTCTGTCCGGCAAGCCCTTCCTTGAACAGGGAGAAGGCGGAATAGCGGCGTGTCATATTCGGCCGCTATAGCCGGGCCGTATCACGAAAGACAAGGAGCTCATGCCCGCATCTTCTTTCCCTCCGGATCATAGGGAGAGGCGGCGATGACGCGTGCCGTGCATTCATCCCCGACGATATGGGTCGAAAGCGTCGTTCCCGCTTCGGAAAATTCGTGATCGACGAGCGCCATGGCGAGACTTTTGCCGAGTGTATGACCATAGCCGCCCGATGTGGTGAAGCCGACACGGCGGCCCTCCAGCCAGACGGGCTCGAAGCCGCCGGCATCGGCGTCCTTGGCATCGATCTCGAGCGTGACGAGGGTCCGGCGCGGCCCGCCGGCCTCCTTCTCCTTCAGCGCCGCCGCGCGGCCGACGAAATCGCCCTTGTCGAAGGCGATCCAGCGGTCCATGCCGGTTTCGGCGGCGGTATAGCCTTGGGTGAATTCGCGCGACCAGATGCCGAAGCTCTTTTCGAGCCGGAGCGCATTGACGGCGCCGAAGCCATACTCGACGAGGTCCAGATCGCGGCCGGCGTCGAGCAGCGTCCGCCGGAGCGTCGCGTGCTCATTGGCCCGGCAATTGATCTCATAGCCGAGTTCGCCCACGACCGAGAGGCGGCCGACCTTGGCGCGGATGAGGCCGATATCGAGCGGGCGGCAGGCGAGGAAGCCCATGGATTTGTGCGAGACGTCCGCATGCGTGACGCGCTCGAGCACCTGGCGCGCGGCGGGCCCCGCCAGCGAGAAGCCGACGACGTCGTCGGAGATATCGCGCACCGCGACATCCGCCGGCAGATCGCGCTCGAACCAGCGCATGTGCCATTGCCGGAGATAATAGGAGCCCATGATCCACCAGGTGCCGTCGCCCCAGTTGAAGAGGGTGAGATCGCCCTTGAGCTTGCCGTTCTCGCCCAGCATCGGCGCCAGCTTCGTACGACCGGGTTTCGGCAAAGCGGAGGCGACGAGCCGGTCGAGCCAGCGCTCGGCACCGGGACCCGAAACCTCGTAGCGTGAGAAGGCGCTGATATCGAGAAGGCCGACACCGCTGCGCACCTTGCGGCATTCCGCGCCGACGATGTCGAAGGCGGCGGAGCGCCGGAGCGTCGGCGGCTCCTCAAAATCCTTGGCCGCGAAATAGAGCGGCACTTCCATGCCCCACGAATTGCCCCAGCGGGCGCCGGCTTCGGTCATCGCGCCATAGGCGCCCGCCGTCTTGAGCGGCCGACCGGCCGGCAACTGCTCGTTGGGATAACTCATGACGAAGCGGCGCGAATAGAACTGGCCAGTGGTCTGGCGGATATATTCGCGGTTCGAGGCAAAATCGCCGTAGCGGGCGATGTCCATGCCGTAGACGTCGGCTTCCGGTTCGCCATGGATCATCCATTCGGCGAGCGATTTGCCGACGCCGCCGCCCTGCAGGAAGCCGGCCATCACGCCGCAGGCGACCCAGTAATTGCGCAAGGAACGCACCGGCCCGACGAGCGGATTGCCGTCGGGCGAGAAGGTGAAGGCGCCATTCACCCAGCGCTTGATGCCGGCTGTCTCGAGGCACGGATAGCGGCTGAAGCCCAGCGCAAGCTCATCGGCGATGCGGTCCTTGTCCTCCTGGATGAGATCGAAGCCATAGTCCCATGGCGCGCCGTCCATGTTCCAATGCTTGTGATTGACCTCGTAGATGCCGAGCAGCATGCCCTTCTGCTCCTGGCGCATATAGGTGAAGCCTTCGAGGTCGGCGATCATCGGCAGCTCCTTGCTGAGCGCCTTGATCTCAGGCAGGGCCTCGGTGACGAGATAATGATGTTCCATCGGCGAGACCGGCAGGTCGATGCCCGCCATGCGGCCGACCTGCTTGGCCCACAGGCCGCCGGCATTGACGACATGTTCGGCGGTGATCGTGCCTTTCTCCGTCACGACATCCCATTGGCCATCGGAGCGGAACTTCAGCTCCAGCACCCGGTTGTGCTCGATCACCTCGGCGCCGCGCCGCTTCGCCGCCTTGGCATAGGCATGGACGGTGCCGGAAGGATCGATATGGCCCTCGCGGTCGGCATAGAGGCCGCCGATGATGCCGTCGGTGTTGAGGATCGGGCAGAGCTCACCGATCTCATCGACGCCGATGAGACGCGCATCCTCGATGCCGATGGTCTGGAAGGTGCGGTAGGCGGCCTTCAGCCATTCCCAGCGCTCGGGCGCCGAAGCGATGGCGATGCCGCCCGTCATATGCATGCCGATATCCTGGCCCGATTCCTTCTCGATCTCGGAGAGAAGGTCGATCGTATAGGCCTGGAGGGCCGCGATATTGGGATCGGCATTGAGGGCGTGAAAACCGCCGGCGGCATGCCAGCTCGAGCCCGCGGTCAATACCTCACGCTCCATCAGGACCACGTCGGTCCAGCCGAATTTCGCCAGATGATAGAGGACGGACGCTCCCACCACGCCGCCGCCGATCACCACTGCCCGATAATGCGATTTCATGCCGCTCTCCTTCACCTGAACGGCAAACTAAACCAATGTACATATATGTCCAGTAGGCTTCTTCGCACATGCAATATGCAAAGCGCTATTGGATGAGATTAATGTACATTCTTGTCTAGTTCGGATTGTTGAGTTAGCCTTGGCTCCGCCACCGGTCGGCAAGACCGCAAAACAAAGGGAGTGAATGATGAGTGACGTCGCCGATGACAGACCAGGAGCTTCGCTCAACCGCCGGGACCTTCTGCGCACCGGCAGCCTTTTGGGTCTCAGCCTGCCTTTCGCCGGCGTCCTGACCGGGCTTGGCGCCACGCAGGCGGCAGCGGCCACCGGCCAGCTGGTGATCGGCGTCACCCAGGAGGCAGTGAATTTCAACCCGCTTCTCTATGTCAATACCGGTGTGGAAACCTCTGTCGAATACATCGTCTTCGACGCGCTGTGGAAGTTCGATCCGGCCGGCAAGCTCATCGCCAATCTCGCCGCCGAGATCCCGACGGCGGAGAATGGCGGCATTTCCGCCGACGGCCTCACCTGGACGATCAAGCTCAGGCAGGGCGTCAAATGGCATGACGGCAAGCCTTTCACCGCCGCCGACGTGGTCTTCACGCTCGACGTCATCCGCGACCCGAAAGTGGTGGTGCGCAGCCGCAACGGCCATGACCATGTCGAAAGCTATGAAGCGGTCGACGATCACACCCTGCGTATCAAGCTCAAGGAGAGCTACGCGCCCTATGTGGTGTCCTGGCAGAAGACCAGCATCATCCCGAAGCACATATTGAGCGGCATCGACATCAACACCGCGCCTTTCAACACCAATCCCGTCGGCACCGGGCCGTTCAAGTTCAAGAGCCGGGTGGCCGGCAGCCATATCGAGTTCGAGCCCAATCCCGATTATCATGGCGGCGCCCCGAAGCTCACCTCACTGGTGCAGAAATACGTGCCGGACCAGCAGACGCTTTATGCCCAGTTCCAGACCGGTGAGGTCGACATCTATGAGTTGCAGGGCATTCCGCCCTTGCTCTACGCCAAAGCCAAGCAGCTGCCCAATTGCAAGGTCGAGCCGAGCGCCTCGCCCTTCGTCGAATTCATCTATTTCAACTGCGGCAAGCCGCAATTCGCCGACAAGCGGGTGCGCAAGGCGATCTATATGGCGGTCGACAAGAAGGGCTGGATCGACGCCGTCTATTACGGCGTGCCGATTCCGACGCTCAGCTATCTGCCGCCCAATCACTGGGCCTATAACAGCAAGCTGGTCGATCCCGGTTTCGACCCGGCGAAGGCGGCGGCGCTTCTCGACGAGGCGGGCTGGAAAGCCGGCGATGACGGCGTCAGGGCGAAAGACGGCGTGCGTCTCGCCTTCACCATGTCGACGACCGCCGGCAACAAGGCGCGCGAGCAGGCGCAGCAGCTCGTCCAGCAGAATCTCAAGAAGGTCGGCGTCGAGATGACCATCAAGAACATGCCGGCTTCTGTCGTGTGGGGCGACTACACGGTGAAGAGCGAGTTCGACACGCTCATGGTCGGCTGGGACACGCTGCTTTATCCCGATCCGGATTACGGCGATCGCATCATCTCGACGGCGATCCCGGCCAAGGGCGGCAGCGGCTCCAACTATGTCCAGTACCAGAACCCGGAGATCGACGAGCTGTCCGCCAAGGGCGCCAAGACGGTCGGGCAGGAGGAGCGCAAGGCCATCTATGACCGCATCCAGGAGATCCTCCTGGACGACATGCCTTTCGCCCCGATCTTCGCCTATCAGACGATCGTCGGGGTGAGGGACCGGGTCGGCGGCTTCGTGCTCAATCCCTATACGCCGATCAACACCTGGAACCCGGCGGAGTGGACGGCGAGTTGACCTGAGCTGAACGAAGCCAGATTATCCGGGGAATGGTCCGTTTCCTGATCAACCGGCTGATCCAGTCGGCGGTTCTCCTCATCGGCGTCTCGATCGTCGGCTTCGCGCTGATGCATCTGGCGCCGGGAGGGCCGCTGGCGGTCTATACGCTGAACCCGACGGTGACCGCCCAGGACATCGAGCGGATCAAGGTGGCGTTCGGTCTCGATCAGCCCGTCTATGTCCAATATCTCAAATGGGCGGGCGGCATGGTCAGCGGCAACTGGGGCTACAGCTTCTTCGGCGGCCAGCAGGTGCGCGAGATCGTGCTCGACCGCCTGCCGGCCACCTTCCTCCTGATGGGTACGAGCCTTGCCTTGGCGCTGCTGATCGGCGTCGCCATCGGCACGCTGGCGGCGGTCCGGCGCAATTCGGTCTTCGACTATGCGACCGCCATCGGCGCCATGATCGCCCTGTCGCTGCCGACCTTCTGGTTCGGGCTGCTCGCCATCTTCTTCTTCGCGCAGACGCTCGGCTGGTTTCCGGCTGGCGGCATGATGAGCACGGGCGGCAGCGGCTTCCTCGACCTGCTGCATCATCTGGTGCTGCCGGTCGTCGTCCTGGCGCTGGTGCTGGTCGCGCAATGGAGCCGCTACACGCGCTCGTCCATGCTCGACATCCTCGATCAGGATTTCGTGCGCACGGCGCGCGCCAAGGGGCTCAAACCCTCGCGCGTCCTGGTGAATCACGGAATCAGGGCGGCGCTGGTGCCGCTCGTGGCGCTGGCCGGCCTGCAATTGCCGCTGCTCGTCGGCGGCGCGCTGGTGACGGAGACGGTGTTCAGCTGGCCCGGCATGGGGCTTCTGTTCATTTCGGCGCTCAGCACGCGCGACTATCCGGTCCTCATGGCGATCCTGATGGTCGGCGCCGTCGTGGTCGTGCTGGGCAATCTCCTCGCCGACATCATCGTCGCTCTTGTCGATCCCAGAGTGAAGCTCCATGACGAGTGAAGCGCTCCTCGATACCCAGGCCCTGGCGCCGCCACGCCGCGTCAGCGCCTTCCGGCGCCTCCTGCGCCATCGCCTGGCGCTGCTGGCGCTCATCATCCTCGCCGTCCTGATCATCGGCTCGGCGGGGGCGCCGTGGCTGGCACCACATGATCCCGAAGAGCTCGACATCGCCAACCGCTATGCGCCGCCCTTGTCGGAAGGCCACATCCTCGGCAGCGACGATCTCGGCCGCGATGTGCTGACGAGGCTCATGTATGCCGGCCAGATCTCGCTGTCGGTCGGCATCGCGGCGATGCTCGTCACCGTGATCGTCGGTTTCTCGGTCGGCGCCTTCGCCGCCTATTACGGCGGCTGGATCGGCACGATCCTGATGCGGCTCACCGACATCATGCTGTGTTTTCCGAGCGTGTTCCTGCTCCTGTTCGTCGCCGCCTTCGTGACGCCGAGCCTCGCCTCGATGGCGCTGATGATCGGGCTCACCTGCTGGATGGAGATCGCGCGCATCGTCTATTCGCAGATCCTGGTGCTGAAGTCGGCCGACTTCATCGCCGCGGCGCGCATGATCGGCACTCCGTCCTGGCGCATCATCCTGCGCCAGATCCTGCCCAATACGCTGGCGCCGGTCCTCGTCGCGGCGACGCTCAACACCGCGAACGCCATCCTGCTCGAAAGCTATATCAGCTTCCTCGGCTACGGCATTCAGCCGCCCGCGGCGAGCTGGGGCAACATGCTGACCAATGCGCAGAGCGATTTCCAGGTCGACCCCTGGCTCGCCGTCTTTCCCGGCCTCGCCATCACGCTGGCGGTGACCAGCTTCAATTTCCTGGGCGACGGCCTGCGCGACGCGCTCGATCCGCGGATCCGCGACAAATGACGGCCGAGGCATCAGGCCCGCTGCTCAGGGTGGAGAATCTCCTGGTCGCCTTCGGCCGGGCCAAGGCGGTCAACGGCATCTCCTTCGATGTCGGTGCGGGCGAGATGCTGGGCCTCGTGGGGGAATCGGGCTGCGGCAAGTCGACGACGGCGCTGGCGCTGATGCGGCTACTGCGCGACGCCGAGATCGGCGGGACCGCGCAACTGAGCGGTGTCGATCTGCTCGGCCTCGACGAGGCGGCGATGCGGGCGCGGCGCGGCGCCGACATCGCCATGATCTTCCAGGATCCGGCGACGGCGCTGCATCCGATGATCCGGGTCGGCGACCAGATCGTCGAGGCGCTGACTGCGCATCTCGATATTCCGCGCCGCGAGGCACGCGCGCGGGCGGTCGATCTCCTGCGCAAGGTCGGGATCGCCGCGCCCGAGGAGCGCTTCTCCGTCTATCCTCATGAAATGTCGGGCGGCATGTGCCAGCGCGTGGTGATCGCCATGGCGATGGCCTGCGCGCCGCGGCTGCTGCTGGCGGACGAGCCGACGACGGCGCTCGACGTCACCGTGCAGGCGCAGATCCTCGAGCTCTTGCGCGGCCTCGTCCGCGAGGCCGGCATGGGCGTCATTCTCATCACTCATGATCTGGGCGTGGTCGCCGGCATGACCGACCGCGTGGCGGTCATGTATGCGGGCGCGATCGTGGAGATGGCCGGGACCGAGGAGCTGTTCGCGCGGCCGCTGCATCCCTATACGCACGGGCTCCTGCGCTCGATTCCGCAGCTCGACAGCGGCTGGGACGAACCGGTGCCGACGATTCCGGGAAGCGTGCAAGGCGCCGAGCTTCAGACCGGGTGCCGTTTCGCACCGCGCTGCGCCAAGGCAAGCGAGGCCTGCGGGGCGCCGCCGGCGCTGCGCGAGCTCCGTCCCGGCCATTTCGTCTCCTGCTGGAACGCGCCATGACCGACATGCTGATCGAAGCGAAGGCGCTCGCGCGCCATTACCGGATCGGCCGGCAGCGCGTCCTGCATGCGCTCGACGGCGTCGATCTCGGCGTGGGGCGCGGCGCGACCCTGGGGCTCGTCGGTGAATCGGGCAGCGGCAAGAGCACGCTGGGGCGCACGCTGGTCGGCCTGCAGAAGCCGAGCCTCGGCAAGGTGCTGTTCGACGGCAAGGATACGGCCGCACCCGACCCGTCCTTCCTGGCACGCCTGAGGCGCGAGCGGCAGATCATCTTCCAGGACCCGTCCGGCGCCCTCAATCCGCGCATGACGGTCGGCGCCACGGTGGTGGAGCATCTGCGCGTCCAGGGCTGGTCGCGCGCCGATGCCCAGAAGCGGGCGGCGGCGGCGATCGAGCAGGCGGGTCTCGCCACCGCTTTCCTGTCACGCTATCCGCACGAGATTTCGGGCGGCCAGCGCCAGCGCGCGGTCATTGCGCGCGCCATCAGCACCGATCCGGCCTTCATCGTGGCCGACGAGCCGGTCTCGGCGCTCGACGTCTCGACCCGGGCGCAGATCATGAACCTGCTGCGCCAGATCCAGAGGGAACGCGGCCTCACCATGCTGTTCATCAGCCATGATCTGAGCGTCGTCGCGCATATGTGCAGCGACGTGGCGGTCATGCATTTGGGCCGTATCGTGGAGCGGGCCCCGCGCGCGGTGCTGTTCAAGACGCCGCGCCATCCCTATACGTCGGCGCTGCTGTCGGCGATCCCGATTCCCGACCCGGCGCGCGAGCGCCAGCGCGCACGCATCATCCTGAAGGGCGAGACGCCCAATCCGGCCAACAAGCCGAGCGGCTGCAGCTTCCATACAAGGTGTCCGCGCGCCAGCGAGCTGTGCCGCGGCGCCGATCCGCCGCTGCGGCCCGTCGGGACCGATCACCAGATCGCCTGCCATCATCCGCTGGAGTAGGCGCCCTCGACCCTCGTTCTTCGACGGCCTCAGGCGAGCATTGTCTGGCAGAGCCGGTTGCGGCCTTCGGATTTGGCCCGATACAGGGCCGCGTCGATGCTTTCGAAGACGTCGCCGGTGCGCCGTGGTCCGCGGAATATGCCATAACCGATCGATGTCGTGACGACATTATGGGGCGGATTGCCGACATGAGGGATTGCGGTTGCGGCGATCGCCTGTCGCACCCCATCGAACAGGAGCTCGGCATCCGCCGCGCTGCGCGGCCTGCTGGCCAGCACGAATTCCTCGCCGCCGATGCGGAAGACGAGATCGTCGTCATTGCGCAGAAGAGTGCGCAGCAATTCACCGACCTGCCGCAGCACCACATCGCCCGCGGCATGACCATAGAGATCATTGTAGGCCTTGAAGTTGTCGATATCCATGATCGCGGCCGATCTCAGCAATCCGTCATCGGCGGCGGTGGCGAAGAGAGGGAAATCGCGCGAATAAGCGCGGCGGTTGGGCACGCCGGAAAGTGCGTCGATATATGAGAACCGCGCCTCGGTGACATCGGTGAAGATCCAGATCCGCGCCTGAAAACGCTCGCCGACGAGAAACGGAACGCTGCGGCGCGAAAGGATACGGCCGTCCCTGAAATTCAGCTCGTCCTGGAACGACCTGTCCGTCGCATGCTGCAGCTCGACCTCGCGGAGGAAGCTCTCGGGATCGACGAGCTGCTCGCTGGCGTGTTTCAGCATCTTCGCTTCGTCCCAGCCGTCGAGCAGAGCGGACGGGATCCGCCAGTGCCGCACGAAGGCTGGATTGGCGTAGATGACCCGCCGTTCTCCGCTGATCAGAAGAACGCCATCCGGCATGGCATCGAGCGCGCTCTCGAACAAAGAGGGGCCGGGGTCTTGCGGAATAATGAGAGAATGAAGCTTGAAGCCCTGCCGCATGCGAACACTTCGTTCCGGGTGGAATGGAAACCTGGCAACTCAATCCATAGTCCATCGACGAAGCAGGCGAGAGCAGGAGGCGCCGGGCTGGTTAATCGCGAGTTTTGGTTTGGCTTCCGGAATAACTTTAAGTCTCTGTGATTGCGGCATTTTACCTATTCGGCAACCGGATTTCTTAGTGCTTTTGCTGCCATCAGCAGTAGCTCTTTGGTTTCCGGAAAGATGTTCTTTTTTTCTGCTTCAGTGAGTGTCAGCCATGTGCGCCTACGGTTCATCTCGGGCCAGTTCTTGGACTCCTTAAGCAGCTCCATCAGGTACCAGTGAGCGACCGGTCCCGGCTTGCTGCTGTCGAGGCTGGCAGAACGAAGATGCTCCAGAATGTAGGCCCAGCAACCGGTCTCCTCATACACCTCGCGAATGGCAGCAAGGCGCGCGCTTTCCTTCACCTCGATATGGCCTTTGGGCAATACCCATTGGTCGTCTCGAGAGGTTGTGATCAGCAAGAATTCAAGTGAGCCGTTGATGTTCCTCCTCGTCACGACACCACCGGCAAGGGACGGGGTGGTTTCGGATGCGGGCTTTGCTTCATCGGCAGCGCGCGCAGCGTCGATCGTCAGTACCGACCAGTAGGCTTGCTGAATCGACTTGTGTCGCTGGTTGATATAGCGCCACAAAGCGGGAAAGAGCAGCAGCAGACATATGACTGCAAAGCCGGATTCGCGTTGCGTCGCGTAGAAGATTGCAAGCACCGCGAGGACGACAACAAAACTGCGGAAGAATTTGGAGTTTGCTTCAAACTGGTTGACCTCGAGAAGAGCGGCTGGATGATCCTTGCCAAGCCTGATCTTTGACCATTGATATGCATTGACGGCGTTGGATGCCGACAGACGATCGAGGGAAGCGTTCTTCAGATGCTCGATATGTTTGACGGTTTCATCGGGGCTGTCGCCGAGTATCCGCGAGACCAATCTGCGAAGCCAGTCTGGAGCGAGCCTTGGTTTTTTGCTAGGGCCATTCTTGTTGGGGTACTTTGCAAGCTCCTTGATCTGTTCGAAGTCAGTGGCGGCCCGCAACGGCCTGTAGATCCATTCGTCCAGCCGTGAGCCAAGAGTCGAAATGAGGTGACCGAGCAGATAGCTCGCGAAGAGAAAGACTGCGCCTCTCTCGAACGTGTTCAGGGGACATGGCTCCGGCAGTCCGAGCCAGCTTGCCGCCTCGTTCCTCGTCAGATAGGCCAAGGCGGCGCCCGGCATGATGACGGCGAACAAGTCAACTAGACCGATGAAGAACTTCTGGGGTTCGAAATTCATGGGGGCCATTGGGACGCGGCGCGCGCCAAGGCCCGTTTTTAATCTGAATATTACGTTAGGGCAATGTGGATGTTGGTGGTCGTCAAAGCGCCGTGAACCCGCCGTCGATCAGGATCGTCTCGCCGCAGACGAGGTCGGAGGCGGGGGAGGCCAGATAAAGCACGAGGTCGGCAACTTCCTGCGGCTTACCAAAGCGGCCGAGCGGCAGCTTGTCGAGCATCGGCTTGCCCTTGGCCGGGTCGCCCCAGACCTGCTCGCCCATCGGGGTGAGGATGACGGTCGGGCAGATGGCGTTGGACTGGATGTTGTGCTTCGCCCATTCGCAGGTCATCGTCTTGGTCAGCATGTTGAGGCCGCCCTTCGACGAGGAATAGGCGGCATGTCCGTCGAGGGCGACGACGCCGGCCTGGGACGAGATGTTGATGATCTTGCCCGAATGCTGGGCGATCATTTTGGGCGCCAGCTCCTTCGCCAGAAGGAAGGGGGCGCGGAGATTGACCGCCATGGTCCTGTCCCAGTCCTCGACCGAAGCCTCGAGCAGATTGTCGATGAGCGCAATGCCGGCATTATTGACCAGAATGTCGACGGTGCCGAAGCTCTGCAGCGCAGTGCGCGCCGCCTCGACCGGCCCTTCAGGGCTGGCGAGATCGGCGGCGATGGTCACGCATTTGCGCCCCAGCGCTTCGACGGCTTTCCTCACCTCGGCGAGGCCGGTTTCGTCGCGCCCGACGGCGGCGATGTCGGCGCCGGCATCGGCCAGCACCTTGCAGACATCGAAGCCGATGCCCTTGGTGGCGCCGGTGACGAGAGCGACCTTGCCGGTGAGCGCGAAGCGTTTGATCCAGTCAGCCATGGGTCTTGTCTTCATCCTTGTCGAAAGCGATGCCGGGCGAGCGCTCAGGGATGAGGCCCGAGCGGTATTTCTGCAGAACGAACTGCAACAATAGGCCGATCAGCAGCATGCGGATATAGGACGATCGTGTGGCGAGCTCGGCCGGGAAGCGGTTGGTGAGGATCTCGGTCAGGGACCAGATGGCCCATACGGCAAGCGCGCCGACGATGGCGCCCTTGTTATTGCCGCTGCCGCCCGCCATCAGCATCACCCAGACCAGGAAGGTGATGAGCAGCGGCTCGGTCGCCTCGGGCGAGAGGAAGCGGAAATAATGAGCGCTCAGGGCGCCGGCGACGCCCATCAGCGCCGCGCCGATGACGAAGGTCTGCAGCCGGAAGCTGTCGACGTCCTTCCCCACCGCACGCGCTGCGTCCTCATTGTCGCGCACGGCGCGCAAGGTGCGGCCCCAGGGACTGTCATAGAGCCGGTTGCAGATCAGATAGACGATGCCGACGATGACCCAGACGAAGACCAGATACAGAATGTCCGCCTCACGGCCCTGGACGAGGCCGTCAAAGGGGCGCGGAATGTTGGTGACGCCGAGGCTGCCATTGGTGAGCCAGTCCTCGTTGATGATGACCATGCGCAGGATCTCGGCAATGCCGATCGAGGCCATTGCGAGATAGTCGCTCTTGAGTCTGATGCAGATCCGGGCGACGCCCCAGCCGGCGAGGCCGGCGGTAAAGGCGGACGCGATGATGCCGACCAGCACGGGAAGCTCATAGCCGCCGAGATGCGTCTGTGCCGGGGCGGCAGTGAGGAGGGCCGACGTATAGGCGCCGACGGCGAAGAAGCCGGCGATGCCGGCGTTGAACAGACCGCCATAGCCCCACTGAACATTGAGGGCGAGGCAGAGAATGGCATAGATGCCGCCCATGATGAGGAAGCCGACCAGGAAGAAGAGGAGGCCTACGGGATCCATCAGAAGAGCCTCCCCTTGAGCAGGCCTTGCGGGCGGAAGATGAGCAGGATCACCATCATCAGGAAGGCGGTGGCGGTCTTGTAGCTCGGATTGATCAAGGGTTCGTCGGTGAGCCAGGGATAGGAGGAGAGCTCCTCGACCAGGCCGATCACCATGCCGCCCAAAAGCGCGCCCATGGGCTTGCCGATGCCGCCCAGAATGGCGGCGGCAAACATCGGCAGGATCAGGTTCCAGCCGAGATTGGGCTGAATGTTGGTGTCGAGGCCGGCGAGCACGCCGGCGATGGCGGCGAGGCTGGCGCCGATGATCCAGGTGGCGCGCACCACTTTCTCGGTGTCGAGCCCGGCGACGCGGGCAAGCTCGGCATTGTCGGAGACGGCGCGCATCGAGCGGCCGGTCCGGGTGCGCGAGAGGAAATAGTGAAGTGCTGCCGCGACCAGGACGATGATCGCGATCGATTCGAGGTGGAGCAGGGAAACCCTGAACAAATCAAAAAGAACGACCGGCTTCTGCACACCGCGGATGAACACCTCGTTCTGCGAGCCCCAGATGAGCTGGATGAGGGAGCGGAAGATCAGCGCCACGCCGAAGGAGGCGATGACGGTATAGATCGTCGGCAGCTCCCGCAGCGGCTTGTAGAAGACCTTGTCGACGGCGAGCGCCGCCGCCACGGCGAGCACGATGCCGACGGGCAGCATCAAAAGCGGATGAAGCCCCGAGACCCAGACGGCGGTCAGCGTGCCATAGGCGCCGAGCGTCATCACGTCGCCATGGGCGAAATGGGCGAAACGCAGGATGCCGAAGATCATCGAGATGCCGATGGCGCCGAGCGCATAGATGGCGCCGAGGGCGAGGCCGGGAATGAGGTAGAAGTTGATGAATTCCATCATGGGCGGAGAGCCCTCCGACATTCCCCTTCTCCCGCTTGCGAGACCTTTGCAGAAGTGCCCGGATTGCGGCTGGAGAAGTGGAAGTTCTGCCTCAGTTCGAAAAGGTCTTTCATGACGGCCTTGCGCCTCCCAGGAAGGAGCGCCGGATCTCGTCATTGCCGAGCAGATTGGCGCCGGTGTCGGAGGCGAAGTTGCGGCCATTGACCAGCACATAGGCGCGGTCGGCGATGCTGAGCGCCTGGCGGGCGTTCTGCTCGACCATCAGGATGGTGATCCCGGTCTGGCGGATGGCGAGGATGAGGTCGAAGATGCGCTCGAGATAGGCGGGCGACAGGCCGGCCGTCGGCTCGTCGAGAAGGAGCAGCTTCGGCTCGCTCATCAGAGCGCGGCCCAGGGTGACCATCTGGCGCTGGCCCCCGGACAGCTCGCCGGCCGGCTGATCGAGCTTCTGCTTCAGGTCGGGGAAAAGGGTGAGCACGCTGTCCTCGACCTGGGCGCGGTTGCGCGGCGGCGCGGCATAGGTGCCGATATCGAGATTTTCCCGCACCGTCAGCGACGGAAATATATTGCGCGTCTGCGGCACGGCGCAGATGCCCATCGGCACCAGCTTCTGGGTGGCGATGCCGGCAATTTCCTCACCGGCGAAACGGATCGAGCCCGAAAGGATGCTGGTGAGCGCGAAGACCGATTTGAGCACGGTCGACTTGCCGGCGCCGTTTGGCCCGATGATGACGATGATCTCCTTCTGCGCCACCAGGAGATTGATGTTGTCGATGATCGGCAGGCCGCCATAGCCGGCGGTGAGACCGTCGATGGCGAGGAGGGCGCTCATGTGCCGACCTCATATTTGCCGCCGCCGAAATAAGCTTCGATGACGCGCTCGTCATGGCGCACCGCATCGATGGTGCCGCGGGTGAGGAGGCGGCCCTGGGCCATCACGATGACGTCGGAGCACAGCCTGGAGACGTAATCGAGATCGTGCTCGATGAGGCAGAAGGTGAAACCGCGCTCCTCGTTGAGCCGCCTGATCTTCTCGGCGATCTTGCCGAGCAGCGTGCGGTTGATGCCGGCGCCGATCTCGTCGAGGAGAATGAGGCGCGGCTCGCGCATCAGGCTGCGGCCGAGCTCGAGCAGCTTCTTCTGGCCGCCGGAGAGATTGCCGGCTTTCTCGGTCTTCACATGCGCGAGCTCGAGAAAGTCGAGCGTGTCGCGGGCGCGCTCATAGACGGCGCGCTCCTCGCGCTGGAACAGGCCGCGGCGCAAGACGGCGTTGAAGGCATTCTCGCCTTGCGACGTGTCGCCGGCGACCATCAGGTTTTCGAGGACGGTCAGGGCGCCGAATTCATGCGGGATCTGGAAGGTGCGGGCGAGGCCCTTGTGGCTTCTCTCATGCGGCGGAAGCCGGGTGATGTCCTCGCCTTCGAGCAGGACACGGCCCGAGGTCGGATACAGCCTTCCGGCGATGATGTTGAACAGCGTCGTCTTGCCGGCGCCATTGGGGCCGATGAGCCCGGTGATGATGCCCTTGCCGATGGCAAAGCTGACATCGTCGACGGCCGCGAGGCCACCGAAGCGCATGACGATGTTTTCGAGCGTGATCACAATCTGCAGTCCGCTTCCGAGTTTCCCCTTCTCCCGCGCGGCACGCGTGGGAGAAGGTGCCCGACAGGGCGGATGAGGGCTCTTAGATGAGAGCGACGGAGAGTCCCTAAGAGCCCTCACCCGGCCTTCGGCCACCCTCTCCCATTGCTGCGCAACGGGAGAGGGGGAAGCGACGGAGAGAGTTGTATTACTGGAAGATGGCGATCTGCTTGTAGGTCTCGCCGTCAACGATGAACTTGCCGATATAGCCGGTCACGTCGCCATTGGCGTCGAACTCGTAGGAGCCGCCGGCTCCTTCATAGTTGATGTCCTTACCGGCCTTGATGAGCTCCTTGGCCTTGGCCCATTCGCCGGGGCCGATGACCTCGCCGGGGGCGGTCGCGACATCGCGCAAAGCCTGGCTCATCTTGGTGCGGTCGGTGGAGCCTGCCTTCTCGACCGCGAGTGCGGCGAGGAAGGTCGCGTCATAGGTCTGGTCGACGAAAGGCTTGTCGGCGCCTTCCTTGTATTCGGCGTTGAACATCTCATGCAGCTTGGCCGAGGCGTCGTTCTTCTCGGGCGAGGTCGGCGCCGAGAAGAAGGAATCCTTCAGCGCGTCGGCGCCCACTTCCTTGATGAGCTGGTCGTCGCGCAGGCCGTCGGTGCCGATGAAACGCGAGAAGAAGCCGCCTTCGATCGCCTGCTTGACGATTTTCGAGCCCGAGCCCGAGGCATAGGCGATGACGACCAGAGCCTCCGGGCTGCCCTTGGCGAGGGTGGCGATCTCGGAGCGGTAGGAGTTCTTCTTGTCCTCATGCTTCTCGAAAGCCGTCACCTCGCCGCCCGCCTTCTTGAAGGCTTCGTTGAAGGTGTTGGCGATGCCGACGCCATAGTCGTTGTTCACATAGGTGATGGCGACTTTCTTGATGCCCTCGGCGAGCACGATCTTGGTCAGGACTTCGCCCTGATAGTTGTCGCTCGGCACGAGACGGAAGAGATGATCGCCGTCCTTCATGTCGGTCATCGACGGCGAGGTGGCGGTCGGCGAGATCTGCACGACGCCGGCCGGGATCGTCACCGCGGTGGCGGCGGCGATGGTCGAGCCGGAAGCGAGCGCGCCCATGACGATCGGCACGTTCTCGACATTGACCAGCTTGTTGGCGGCGTCGACCGCCGGCTGCGAGGCGGCCTGGCTGTCGCCGACCACCAGCACGGCTTTCCCGGTGAGCAGGCCGCCGCCGTCGTTCACATGCTTGATGGCGAAATTGGCGGCATTCATCAGTGGCGGGATGAAGCTCGCCAGGGGGCCGGTCACGTCCATGAGCGCGCCGACCTTGACGTCCTCCGCCTGCGCCATGGCGGTCGAGGCGAGCAAACCCGCCACAGCCGCCACCACGATAGATTTCTTCATTATTTCCTCCCTGGTTTTAGGTTGCCCATATTACTTTGGCCCCGATGAGCCTGTCAGCTCAATTCAGGAACCTCTCCAAAAGCCCGACCAGAAGCTCGTTTTCGGTCCGGTTGCCCAGCCCGATGCGGCTCCAATTGGGAAAGCCCGGCTCACCCACCGGACGCAGCCATATGCCGGCCTCCCGCATGGCGAAGTCAATGAATTTGGCCGCCGACCGGCTGTCCTCCCCGGGGAAGCGGGTTAGCAGGAAATTGCCGAAGCCGGGCACGAAATGGAGCCCGAGCCGGGTGTAATGCCGGGCCATGAAGGCCCGCTCCGCCGCCGTCTCGGCGACTACCCGGTCGACGAAAACCTGGTCGGTGACGGCCGCGGCCGCCGCCGCCTGGGCGATGGCGTTGATGTTGCCCACCCCGCGCAGGAGGTTGAGGCCGGGCGTCATCCAGTCGGGGGCAAGCGCCCAGCCGACCCGGAGCGCCGCCAGCCCATAGGCTTTGGAAAAGGTGCGGGTGATGACGATATTGGGCTGGCCGCCGCCATAACGCATCAGGCGGGCAAGGTCTGACTTGTCGAGATATTCGCCGTAAGCCAGATCGAGGAGCAGGACCACCGTCGGCGGCAGCTTCTGGTGCAGACGGATGACCTCGTCGACCGGCAGAAGCACGCCGGTCGGGTTGTTGGGAACGGCGATAAAGACGAGCCTGGTCTTCCCGGTCACGAGCGCAAGGAGGGCGTCGACATCGGTGACGTAGTCGCGTTCAGGCGCCCGCAGAAGCTCGGCGCCGAGACGGGCGGCCACCACGGCGAACTGGAAGAAGCCCGATTGCGACATGACGATCTGGTCGCCTTGGCGCACGAACATGCGGCCCACGATATCGAGGAGCTCTTCCGAGCCGTTGCCGCAGACGAGGCGCTCGGGATCGAGATCGAACTCATTGCCGATGGCGCGGCGCAGATCGGCGCTGGAGGGATCGGGATAGCGGTTGGGATCGCCGAAGCGCGCTTCCGCCGCGGCCTGAGCCTTGCGCGAGCAGCCATAGGGGCTCTCATTGATGGCGAGCGAGATGAGCTTCTTGCCGGCCGGCGGCGTCGGCAGCGCGAAGGGAAGCCGGCGCGGCGGGTTGAAATAAGCGTGGGGGAGGGATGTCATGCAACGATGTCCCACGCTGCAACTCCCCTTCTCCCGCTTGCGGGAGAAGGTGCCCGACAGGGCGGATGAGGGTGTTGGTTCAGCTCACGAGAGCTCTTCAGAAGTACAAAAGAAACAAGCTTCGACGCTTCCCACGCCTGCGATTCTTGAGAAGCTGAGCGAACACCCTCATCCGGCCTTCGGCCACCTTCTCCCGCAAGCGGGAGAAGGGGAAACCAGATAAAGCCATATGAGCTTCGACGATTGCTTCCCTGATAGCCCTGCAGCTTGCGCGGGAGGGAAAGCAGCTGGAAAGGAAGTGCCCGCGGCATCACTTCAACCTGAGCCCCGCCTCGCGCATCAAAGGCAGCACTTCCTTGGTGAAGAAGGGCAGCTCGTCGAGATAGTTCACGAAAGACACCGTGGTGCCGGCGAAGCCCGCTTCGAACATGCGGATCATTTCATCGACGATCCGGCGCGGCGTGCCGATGAGCGGATAGGTGCCCGCGCCGCCGGCAAAACGCCTGGCATGCTGGCGGAAGGTGGCCTCGTCATGGGAGCCCGCGAATTTCTGCTTCTGCGTCATGTGATAATCGACGGCGCCCTTGTCGGCCTCGGTCACCGCGTAACGTTCGTAGTAGGCTTCCGCCTCGTCCTGGCTGGCGCGGCAGACGACGTGGGCGGTGGCGAAGACACCCAGGCTGTGGCCGAGCTTCGAGGCTCTCGCCGTGATGTCGGTGATGTGGCTCTTGCCGGCATCGATGTCGGAGAAGGTGGTGAGCAGGAAATCGCTCGCCTGCGCGGCGAAATCACGGCCCGGCGGACCGAAGGCGGCGTTGAACATCACCGGGCGCGGGCGCTGCACCGGCTTCGGCCGGCCCGACACGTTCTTCAGCTGATAATATTTGCCGGCGAAGTCGAAAGGCTTGTCCTCGAGATAGATCCTGCTGATGACCTGATACCATTCGAGCGCCTGGGCGTAGCGCTCGGCCTCGGCGGTGATGCCGAACATCGCGAACTCGTCCGGATTCCAGCCCGCCACGATGTTGAGGCCGGCGCGGCCATTGCTCACATGATCGACGGTGGCGAGCGCCTTGGCGGCATAGACCGGATGCACCATGGGCACATGGACGGTCGAGAAGATGCCGATCTTGCTCGTCACCGCCGCCAGCGCCGAGGCGAAGGTGAAGGTCTCGAAGGAATGCTCGCGCGAATTGGTGGTGCCGCCAAACCCTTTCCACCGCGCGATCGGCAGGAAGAACTCGAAGCCGGCGTCGTCCGCCATGCGGCAGAGCCTGGTGATGTCGCTCCAGCGCGCCTGCCAGCGCTCAGGCACTGTGGTCAATGTCAGGCCGCCATCGGCATTAGCCGAAAAGATGCCGAGCTTGAAGGGATTGGGTCCGTAGACCGGATGTGCGCTCACACGGAAACTTTCTTGTATTTGGGCTCTTGCCAGATGCTCTCGGCGAGAATGCGCTTCAGGCGCATCACCGCCTCGTGGATGTCGACATGCGAAATGACGAGCGGGCTCACGCCGAAGCGGATGGCGTCGGGCTTGCGGAAGGAGGAGACGACGCCCAGATCGATCAGCGCCTCGACGACGGAACCCGCGCCCGGCGAGCGGAAGGACACGTTGCCGCCGCGCCGGCCGTGATCGCGGGGCGAGGTGACTTCCACGCCGAAGGCCGCGCATTCCTGATCGAGCAAAGCGATGAGAAGATCGGTCAGCGATTTGTGCTTGGCCCAGAGTCTTTGCGGATCGATCTTCGGCCAGATGTCGAGGATCGGTTTCGCCAGCTCGTTGGCGGCGACCGCCGGCGTGCCGGCGATGAAGCGCTTGACGCCCGGATGCGGCACGAAATCCCTCGTGAAGCCGAAGACATCGGCATGTCCCATCCAGCCGGCGAGCCGCGGCCAGACGGCATCGGCGATCTCCCTGCGGGCATAGATGTAAGCGGGGCCGCCGGGGCCGGTGCAGAGATATTTGTAGCCGCAGCCCACCGCCATGTCGGTGCCGCTGCCCTCGAGGTCGACCGGCACGGCGCCCGCCGAATGCGACGTGTCCCAGACGGTGAGCGCGCCCTTGGCGTGAGCGGCGTCGGTGACGCGTTTCATGTCCCAGCGTTCGCCCGAGCGGTAATCGACATGGCTCAGCGCGGCGACGGCGACCTTGTCGTCAAGGGCGGCCACGGCCTCGTCTTCCGTGTCGACGAAGCGTAAGGAGAGCCGGCCGCCCGAGGCTTCGACCAAAGCCTGGATGACATGCACATCGGTCGGGAAATTGCCGTTCTGGCTGAGGATGACGGTGCGCCCGGCATTGACGCCCAGGCAATGGCTCACCGCCTTGAACTGGTTGATGGTGGTCGAATCGCAGACGACGACGCTGCCCGGATCGGCGCCGATCATCGGCGCTATGGCGTCGCCGAGCCTGGACGGCATGTCGAGCCAGTCGCGGTTGCTCCAGCCGCGCCGGCGTAAATTTACCCAGTCGTCGAGCAATCCTTCGGCCGAGGCGCGCACCTTTTTCGGCATCGGCCCGATCGAATTGGCATCCATGAAGATGGCGCCGGGTTTCGCCTCGAAAAGATCGGCGATGCCGGCCAGAGGATCGGCGGCATCGAGCGCTTGGGCATCCTTCAAAGTGATCGGTCTGGCGAGCATTCCGAGATTATTTCATATCTAAAATAATGCGGCAACGGGGATTTGCTCTTGCGGAAATCTTCAGGGCCGAGCTAGGGAAGCTTCATGGCCGCAAAACAAGATATTCGACTTGCCGCCGATATCGGGGGCACGTTCACCGACATCGTCCTGGAAACGCCGGGACGCCGCTACAGCTGCAAGGTGCTGACGACGACCGCCAGCCCGGAAATGGGGGTGCTGGAAGGCATCGGCATCGTACTCGCCGAGGCGAAGCTCGAGGCCAAGGCCGTCGATGTCTTCATCCATGGCACGACGCTCGCCACCAATGCGCTGATCGAGCGCAAGGGCGCGAAGACCGCCTTCATCACCTCGGAAGGTTTCCGCGACGTGCTGGAGACCGGTTATGAAAAACGCTTCGACCATTACGACCTGATGATCGACCGGCCGACGCCTCTGGTGCCGCGCACCCGCCGCTATACGCTGCGCGAAAGGCTCGCCGCCAATGGCGACGTCCTGGTGCCGCTCGACGAAAGCGCTATTCCGGCTCTGGTGAAGCAGCTCAAGGCCGATCAGGTCAATGCCGTCGCCATCGGCTTCCTGCATGCCTATGCGCATGACGCGCATGAGAGGCGGGTGCGCGATCTCTTGCAGCCGCAGCTGGGCGACGATGTCACCATCTGCCTGTCGAGCGAGGTGACGCCGGAGATCCGCGAATATGAGCGCTTCTCGACGACCTGCGCCAATGCCTATGTGCGTCCCCTGATGGCCGGCTATCTGATGCGGCTGCGCGATGAGCTGTCGCGGCGCGAATTGAAGGCGCCGCTCTTTCTGATGATGTCGGGCGGCGGCCTCACCACGCTCGAGACCGCGGCGCGGTTTCCCATCCGTCTCGTCGAATCGGGACCGGCGGGCGGCGCCATCCTGGCCAGCACGATCGCACGGCAACTGGCGCTCGATGAGGTTCTCTCCTTCGACATGGGCGGCACCACCGCCAAGATCTGCCTCTTGTCCGACGGTGAGCCGGAGCGGGCGCGCAAATTCGAGATCGCGCGCGCCTATCGCGACATGAAGGGCTCCGGGCTTCCGGTGCGCATCCCGGTCATCGAGATGGTGGAGATCGGCGCCGGCGGCGGCTCGATCGCGCGCGTCGACAAGCTCGGGCGCATCACCGTCGGCCCCGACAGCGCCGGCTCGACGCCGGGGCCGGTCTGCTATGGCCGCGGCGGCGCCGAGCCCGCGGTCACCGACGCCAATGTGGCGCTGGGCAAGATCGATCCCGCTTACTTCGCCGGCGGCAAGATGGCGCTCGATGAGGCCGGCGCCAAGGCCGCCTTGCAGAAGGCGATCGGCGATCCGCTCAAGCTCGACGGCATCTGGCCGGCGGCGGGCGTCACCGAGATCGTCGAGGAGAACATGGCCAATGCGGCGCGCGTCCATGCCATCGAGCGCGGCAAGGATATCGGCGCCTGCACCATGATCGCTTTCGGCGGGGCGGCGCCGCTGCATGCCTGTCCGCTGGCGGAGAAGCTCGGCGTCGAGCGCATCATCGTGCCGAGCGGGGCGGGCGTCGGGTCGGCCATCGGCTTCCTGCAGGCGCCGATCGCTTACGAGATCACCCGCAGCGCCGCGCTCAACCTCGAAAAATTCGACGCGGGCCGCGCCAATGCGCTGCTGAAGGCGATGGAACGCGACGCCCGCGCCGTGGTCGCGCCGGCTACGGCCAAAGAGAAGCTGCGGGTCATCCGCATCGCCGATTTCCGCTATGTGGGGCAGGGGCACGAGATCCGCGTCACGCTGCCCGACGGCGTGCTCAAGGCGTCGGATGGGCCGAAGCTGCGCCAGGCCTTCGAGAAGCTCTACAGACTGCTCTACGGCCTGACCATTCCCAGCATGGAGATCGAGGCGGTGACCTGGTCGGTGACCGTGTCGTCCTCGCCGCCGAAAGTGGCGCGCGCCGGCCGGCCGAAGGCGGCCAAGGCGCCGAAACCACGCAAGCAGCGGCAGGTCTATGACCAGGCGCTGGGCAAGACCGTCTCGATGCCGGTCTATTGGCGTTTCGACATGATGCCCGGCACCCGCATCAAGGGACCGGCCATCATCGCCGAGAACGAGACCTCGACGCTGGTCGGTGCGCGTTTCCACGCACAGCTCGACAGCCTCGGCTATATCGTCCTCGAAAAAGTGAAAGGAGGCCGCTGATGTCCAAACAGGCCCTCGCCGCCATCCGCACCCAGGTGATGTGGAACCGGCTCATCGCGGTGGTCGAGGAGCAGGCGCAGTCGCTGCTGCGCACCGCTTTCGGCACCATCACGCGCGAGGCGGGCGATCTCTCCGCCGGCGTCTATGACACGAAGGGCCGCATGCTGGCCCAGGCGATGACCGGCACGCCCGGCCATGTGAACACGATGGCGACGGCGGTCGAGCATTTCTTCCAGTGGTATCCGGTCAAGGACATGAGACCGGGTGACGTGTTCATCACCAACGATCCGTGGCTCGGCACCGGCCATCTCTTCGACTATGTGGTGATGACGCCGGTCTTCCTCGGGAGGAAGCCGGTGGCGATCTTCGCCTCCACCTGCCATGTGATCGATGTCGGCGGCGTCGGCATGTCGGCCAGGGCGTATTCCTCCTTCGAGGAAGGCACGCTCATCCCGCATCTCAAGCTGCGCAAGGAGGGCGAGATCAATGAGGAGCTGCTCTCCGTCATCCTCGCCAATTCGCGCAACCCGATCGAGGTCAGGGGCGATCTCCTCTCGCTGGTCAGCGCCAATGACACCGGCGCCCGCCGCCTCATCGACATGATGACGGAATTCGGCCTCAAGGATATCGACAGGCTCGCCGAGCATATCCTGACCCAGTCGGAGAAGGCGACGCGCGAGGCGATAAAAGCGCTGCCGCGGGGCGAATGGTCCTATGAGATGCCGCTCGACGGTTATGAGGCGCCGATCCTGATCAAGTCGAAGCTCACCGTCAAAGGGGGCAAGATCACCATCGACTTCACCGGCTCGTCGTCCGCCTCGACGCGCGGCATCAACAGCCCGCGCACCTATACGCATGCCTATTCGGTCTTCGGCCTCAAGGCGGTGGTGGCGCCCCATGTGCCGAACAATATCGGCTCGCTGTCCTGTTTCGATCTCGTCACCGAGGCGGGGACCTGCGTCGATCCGACGAGGCCGAGCCCGGTCACGGCGCGCCATGTCATCGGCCAGATGCTGGCGGACGCGACTTTCGGCTGCCTGGCGCAGGCGCTGCCCGGCAAGGTGCAGGCGGAAAGCGCCGGCAGCATCTGGATCCTGTCGCTGTCGAGCGCGCATGAGCAGGTATCGGCCCGGGAAACGGAAGGGGCGCAGCGCTTCCAGGTGACCAATGTGGGCCTTGGCGGCATCGGCGGCCGGCCGGGCAAGGATGGATTGTCGACCACGGCTTTCCCGTCCGGCATCGGCGCCATTCCGGTCGAGATCACCGAGGCGCAATGCCCGCTCTATTTCAAGCGCAAGCAGTATCTGCCCGATTCAGGCGGCGCCGGCGAATATCGCGGCGGCCTCGGTCAGATCATCGAGATCGCCAATCGCGAGGACAAGCCCTTCATCATCTCGGCGGCGACCTTCGACCGCATCCATAATCCGGCGCAGGGCCGTGAGGGCGGCAGCGAGGGGCGCAAGGGCAGCGCCTATCTGGGCAGCGGTCCCAAGCTCAAGGACAAAGGCAATCACGTCGTGCCGGCCCGCGACAGCCTGGTCGTCGAGCTGCCGGGCGGCGGCGGCTTTGGGCGGCCGCCGGCGCGGAGCGAAGCGGCGATCAAGGCCGATATCGCGGCGGGCCTGGTGAGTGAGGATGCGGCCGAGCGGGATTACGGGCTCGCCTCGTGAGCGCCGGCCAGTCGCATATCACCTCGGCCGTGGTGAAGGCCGGCGCGGCGAGCGTCTTCGTCCGCATGGCGGATGCGAAGAACCTGCACCGCTGGTCGTTCGGCACATGGAAGACCGAGATCGCCGCGGACGGGCTGGTGCGCGGCACGAGCCTGTTCGACGGTACCAGCATCCATGTGCGCATCGAGGCGGACGAGAAGCGCGGCATCATCGATTTTCACCTGGGCGCCGATCCGCACAAGCTGGTGCCGCGCATCCAGCTGCGCGTGGTGCCGGGCGAGTTTGTCGGTCTCGATGGTGGCCAGTCGGTGCTGACCTTCATCGCCTGGCGTTCGCAGGCGATGGACGACGACCGCTGGCGCCGCCTTACCGCCTCGCATGAGATGGAAGTGGTGCTGATCAAGGCGATGATCGAAAGCGGGCAGTTCTAGCCGCCGCTTGCGCCCATGCGTCGAGCGGTATCCCCGCGGCGATACTGGGTAGTAACAGGCAAAAACGAGAAAATTGGGTTCTCCGGCCCCGTCGGCCGGTCGTCGAATTCCAGCTTTCCCGGATAAGCCCATGGAATCTCGCGGCCGCTTCCCCGAAGATCACCGTCCTGCGATCACGATCTGGAAACGCGATTTCACTTTTGCTTGCTTTGACGACGTGGTGTCACCGCCACTACCCGTCCACCGGCAATGACTCCGGCCGACATCATCCAATCCATCATCGCCTTCGTTCGCGACAATCAGCACTGGACGATCGTGATCGTGGGCCTTCTGGCCTTCGGTGAATCGCTGGCGGTGGTGTCGCTGTTGCTGCCGGCGACGGCGATCCTGCTCGGCATCGGCGCGCTGATCGGCGCCGGCGGCGTGGCGTTCTGGCCGGTCTGGGTCGCGGCGGTGATCGGCGCCTTTCTCGGCGACTGGCTCTCTTATGTCATCGGCAGGAAACTTGGCTGGCGCATCGTTCAGATATGGCCGCTTCGGCGGCGGCCGGACATCGTGATGAACGGCCATGCCTTCTTCGAGCGCTGGGGCCTGTGGAGCGTCTTCATAGGCCGCTTCTTCGGACCGCTGCGGGCCATCGTTCCGCTCATCGCCGGCATCTGCGCGATGCCGCCGCTGCCTTTCATGATCGGCAATCTGCTGTCGGCGCTGCTCTGGGCGTTCGGCATGCTGGCGCCGGGCGCCTTCGGCATCAGGTGGCTCGAGGGGCTTCTGTGAAATCTCACTCGGGCCTTGCGCATTCCGGGTCGAGCAGCTCCTCACCCGAGGCGTTGTTCTTCCTGGCCGGATTGGCCCGGTCGGTCAGGACATAAAAACCGCGCCGGCCGTCCGCGAAGGTCGCGCCGATGACGGCGAGCGTGTATTCGGCCATGGCGTTGCGCGCCGAGGGGATGCCCGCCGCCAGGAGCTTGAAAGGATCGCGGTCGCCGAAACTCTCCTGCTCGACCCGCATCGCCAGATAGCGGTGTCCGTTGACCGCGAAACCGAGCTTCGTCCATTTCGTGCCGATCACGGCCTGACGCTTGGCCAAGGCGTCCTTGACCATGGTGCGGACGCAGGCGATGTGGAGATGCAGCTGATCCTGGCTGCGGCCGCGGGCTGAATTGACGGCGATGCCGAGGTCGTTCCAGGCAATCGGCCGGCCGGCATATTTCTCGAGGCTGCCGCGGAACGCCCAGGCGTCGTCCCAATAATCAGGGGCGTCCGCGGCGAGCAAAGCGGGGCTTTCGATACCGCTGATCGGGGTCGTCGGCACCAGGAGGAAATGCGCCTTGTCGCCCGGCGCCTTGACGATGGCGATGCCCTTCCGCGGGTCGACTTCCGTGCAGGGAAAAGCGAGACCGGTGCGCGTGTAGTTGGGCAGGCAGAGATTGCTGATGACGCTCCACAGCAGTGTAGGATCGGACGGCTCCTTGGCCGGCGCCGGTGAAAACAGCAGCGCGATCGGCACCAGGACGAAAAGAGCTGCCGCGGCGAGCCGGTGGCGGCGCATCAGAGGCGATAGAAGCGGGCGGCGGTTTTTCCGAGGATGTCGGTCTTTCCCGGCCGGTCGCCGATGATCGCGAGCGCCGCGTCGCGCCATGTGCCGTACGAGCCGTTGAGCTCCAGGACTGGCCAGTCGGAGCCCCACATCACGCGCTCGGGGCCGAAGACCTCGAGTACATGTTCGGCATAGGGCTTCAGCGTCGCGACGGTCCAGCCGGGCTTCGCTTCGGTGGCGAGGCCGGAGAGCTTGCAGAAGGCCTGCGTCTCGTGTGCGATCCTGGCGATGCCCGTGGCCCAATCGTCGAAGGCGTCGTCACGAATGCGAGGCTTCATGCAGTGATCGACGACGACGCGCAGCTTGGGATAGCGGGAGACGAGCTTGAGGAAATTGTCGAGATGGATCGGGTAGCCCAGCGCATCGAAGGTGAGATCGAGATCGATCAGCGCCTGGTAGCCCCATTGCACATCGGGGCGAAACATCCAGTCCTTGTCGGGAATGTCCTGGATCATCGGCCGGACGCCGGCGAATTTCGCATGCCGGGCGAAACGTTCGAGATAGCGGCGATGCGACGGGTCCTCGAAGTCGATCCAGCCGACGACCTTGCCGATCCACGGGGTGGCGTCGGCGAGGCCCAGCATGTAGTCGGTCTCGTTGACGGTCGCCGCCGCCTGGACCAGTACGGTCCTGTCGATGCCGTGCCTGGCGAGGATGGCTTCGAAATGCTTTGGATGGAAATCGCGACGCAAGGGCTTCAACGCATCGCCGGTGCCCATCCAGTCATAGTCGCCGCGTGCGGGTGCCCAGAAGTGTTGGTGTGAATCGACGATCATGAACGTCTACCTCAATCCGTCGTCCCGGTGAAAGCCGGGATCCATTGAATAAGTGCGCGGCGAGCAGCGCCAACCGTTTGTGAGAGTTCATTGGATCCCGGCTTTCCGCCGGGATGACGAGATTGGAATGGATCAGAAATGCGCACGGTCTCTATTTCGGCACCGGGGCGCGTTCGTCCAGGAGGCCTTCGGCCTTGAGGTCGCGCCACAGGGCCTTGGGGATCTTCGCGCCGAGCGTCTTCACGTTGAGCCTGACCTGTTCCGGCGTGACGCCGCCGGGGATGACCGAAACGACGGAAGGATGGGCGAGGGGGAAGCGCAAGGCGGCTTCCGGGAGCTTCGCCTTGTGGCGCTTGCACACCGCCTCGATGCGGCGCACGCGGTCGAGAATGGCCTTGGGCGCCTTGCTGTAGTTGTAGACGGCGTTGGCCTTGGCGCCGGTCGCCAGAATGCCGGAATTATACGGGCCGCCCAGCACGATGCCGATGCCGCGCTGCTCGCAGAGCGGCAGGAAGCTGTCGAGCGCCTTCTGCTCGAGCAGCGTATAGCGGCCGGCGAGCAGGAACAGGTCGAAGTCGCCGCGCTTCGCCAAGATCTCGCAGACTTCCCATTCATTGACGCCGCCGCCGAAGGCCTTGATCACCTTCTCGTCGCGCAACTTCACCAGCGCCTTGTAGCCCGACTTCATCAGCGTCTCGACATGCGCGTCGCGCGCCGCCGCGGTGCCGTGATTGAAGATGTCGATGTCATGCACGAACAGGATCTCGACGGAATCGATGCCGAGCCGCTCCAGCGAGAAGTCGAGCGAGCGCATGACGCCATCATAGGAATAGTCATAGATCTCGCGGCGCGACGGGATGTCGAAGAATTTGCCGATGCCGAGCCGCTCGGAGGGCTTGCAGACCTGGAGCAGGCGGCCGACCTTGGTCGAGACAATATAGTCCCCCCGCTTCTTGCCGCGCAGGAAATGATTGAGGCGCGTCTCGGACAGGCCGGCGCCGTAAAGCGGCGCGGTGTCGTAATAACGCATGCCGGCCTTCCAGGCGGCTTCGAGCGTGTCCTGGGCCGCCTTTTCGGTGACGGTGCCGAGGAGATTGCCGATGGGCGCGGTGCCGAAGCCCATTTCGGTGAATTTGATCGTCGCCCCCGAAGGCGCCTTGAAGGTCTTGGTCTTCATCACATCCTGTCCGTTTTGTAGTCCTGCCAGTCGGTGAAAAGCTCGGGCTCGCGCCTGGCGAAGGACATGAGCTCCTTCATCACCTGATCGAGATGATCGGCCATGGCGCCGGCCGCTTGCGCGCCGTCGCGGAGCTCGAGAGCGGCGACGATGCGCTCATGCTCCTCGACGGTGCGGGCGCGGCGCAAGGGGGAGGCGAGGAGAACGCGCACCCGGTCGAGGGCGAGCCTGGCCGACTCGACCGCGGCGCGGACGCGCGGGAAACCCAGCGCCGACAGCAGAATATCGTGGAAGGCGAGGTCGAGCTTGTGGAAGCCCGGCTTGTCGCCGGCCGCCACCGCCTGTTCCTGGGCGGCGAGATTGGCCTTGAGCCCGGCCACCGTCGCTGCGTCGATCGTGCCGGCCAAGGCCCGCACCGCTTCCGTCTCCAGAGCCTTGCGCAGGAACATGTTCTCGCGGGCGTCGGCCAGCCGAATGAGGGAAACGGTGGTGCCGCGCTGCGGCTGGATGTCGACGAGGCCCTGGTCCTGCAGGCGGGCGAGGGCCTCGGAGACCGGAAAGCGCGAGACGCCGAGCTTTTCGCACAACCTGGCCTTGTCGAGCGGCGCGCCGGGTTCGAAAGCGTGCATCACGATGGCGTTGCGCAGCACCTCGACGACCCGGGCGGTGGCCCCGCCACGCTTCTCGCCCCGGATATTCTCCAGAAAATCGTAGGATTTTCCTTTGGCTATCATGCTAACATGTTAGTATGGCGATGGAAGCGGTAAGTCAAAACCTTTTCACCCTAGTGTCCCGAACCCGAAGTTCGCTACTGCCAGCGGTATCCACCGAGCGAACTTCGGGTTCGGAAGGGCACTAGAAACTGAATGATTCTAGTGTGCTTTTGAACGCGAAGTTCCTGTCGGTGCGAGCCTCCTGATATCAGGAACTTCGCGTTCAGCACACTAGTCCTTTTCAAAGCCCGCTTAGTGATCGAGAATTACCGGCCATGAAAATCGTCGAATCCCCAGCCAAAAATCCCCGCGTCATCCGACTCAATTCCGCCGACAATATTGTCGTTGCCGTCGACAATGTCGAGAAGGGCAAGGAGGCGCATGGCGTCATCGCCACGGCGCGCGTGCCGCGCGGCCACAAGATGGCGGCGCAGCCCATCGCGCAAGGCGAGCCGATCCGCAAATTCGGCCAGATCATCGGCTTCGCCAAGGCGCCGATCGGACCCGGCGACTGGGTGCATGAGCACAATGTCGAGATGCACGACTTCGCCCGCGACTATGCCTATTGCGTCGACGCCAGGCCGGAAGCGATCCTGCCGTTGGACCAGCAGGCGACCTTCGAGGGCTATCGGCGCGCCAATGGCAAGGCCGGCACCCGCAACTATGTCGGCATCCTGACCAGCGTGAACTGCTCGGCCTCGGCGTCGAAATTCATGGCCGAGGAGATCAACCGCTCCGGCATCCTCAGGGATTATCCCAATGTCGACGGCGTGGTGGCGCTGACCCAGGCCAATGGCTGCGTCATCGATTATCGGGGCGTCATCTTCGACACGCTGAAGCGCACCAGCTGGGGCTATGCGACCAATCCCAATATGGGCGGCGTCGTGATGGTGGGGCTCGGCTGCGAGGGCTTTCAGATTCCGCGCTTCAAGGAGGCCTATAATGTCTCCGAGAGCGACACGTTCCGCACCATGACGATCCAGGAGACAGGCGGGACGAAGAAGACCGTCGATGCCGGCGTCGCGGCCATCCGGGAGATGCTGCCGATCGTCAACAATGTGAGACGCGAGACCATTCCGGCCTCGGAGCTTCTGCTGGCGCTGCAATGCGGCGGCTCGGACGGCTATTCGGGCATCACCGCCAATCCGGCGCTGGGCGCTGCGGTCGACATACTGGTGCGCCATGGCGGCACCGCGATCCTCTCCGAGACGCCGGAGATCTATGGCGCCGAGCATCTGTTGACGCGGCGTGCCGCCAATCGCGAGGTCGGCGAGAAGCTCGTCGACATCATCCATTGGTGGGAGGACTATACCAAGCGCAACCAGATGGAGATGAACAACAATCCGTCGCCCGGCAACAAGCTGGGCGGGCTCACCACCATCCTGGAGAAATCGCTGGGCGCGGCCGCCAAGGGTGGCTCGACGACGATGACGGCGGTCTATCGATATGCGGAGCCCGTCACCGCCAAGGGTTTCGTGTTCATGGACACGCCGGGCTACGATCCGGTTTCAGCGACGGGGCAGGTGGCCGGCGGCGCCAATATCCTGGCCTTCACCACCGGGCGCGGCTCCGCCTATGGCTGCAAGCCGACGCCGTCGATCAAGCTCGCCACCAACACGCCGATCTATGAGCGCATGATCGACGACATGGACATCAATTGCGGCGATATCCTCGACGGCGTTTCGATCGAGGAGAAGGGCAAGGAGATCTTCGCCAAGATCCTTGAGGTCGCTTCCGGCGCGCGGTCGAAGTCGGAGCTCCTCGGCTATGGTGACAATGAATACGTGCCCTGGCAGATTGGGGCGACGATGTGATGAGCGACGTCGCGGTCATAGCGGCCATCCTCGTCACCGTGCTGATCGGCGCCATCAGCCCGGGCCCCAGCTTCGTGAT
>JBMOOM010000067.1:0-73715 GCA_049323275.1 Pseudomonadota bacterium | reverse complement strand
ACACACTCTATCCGCTTGCCATACGCCGCTTTTTCTGACGTCTCATCGTTTTTGCCCGACAGTCCTGCACTGAAGCGGGGAGAGATAAATCGCAGGCACCTCGCAAGATGTGTGAATCCGATAGCGGCGAAAGCCGGGATCCATTGAATAGAGTCAACCGAGCGAGGCTGCCCGCGTCGATGGAATTTAATAGGCCCCGACTTTCGTCGGGATGACGGTATGGCTGTTGGTCAGCCCGCGCTGCCGCGCAGAATGCTCAAATCGCCTGGCCGGTCTTCTTCCAGTCGGCGAGGAAGGATTCGATGCCCTTGTCGGTGAGAGGATGCTTCGCCAGGCCCTTCAGCACGGCGGGCGGCACGGTCGCGACATCGGCGCCGATGAGGGCCGCTTCCTTCACGTGATTGGCGGTGCGGATCGAGGCGGCCAGGATCTCGGTGTCGAAATCGTAATTGTCATAGATCTGGCGGATCTCGCGGATGAGCTCCATGCCGTCGATATTGATGTCGTCCAGGCGGCCGATGAAGGGCGAGATGAAGGTGGCGCCGGCCTTGGCGGCGAGCAGCGCCTGATTGGCCGAGAAGCACAAGGTGACATTGACCATGGTGCCGGCCTGGCTCAGCGTGCGGCAAGCCTTGAGCCCGTCGAGGGTGAGCGGCACCTTCACCGCGACATTCTTGGCGATCTTGGCGAGCTTCTTGCCCTCGGCGACCATGCCGTCGGCATCGAGGGCGGTCACCTCGGCGCTCACCGGGCCTTCCACGATCTTGCAGATTTCTTCAATCACCTCTTTGAAATCGCGCCCGGATTTGGCGATGAGCGAGGGGTTCGTGGTCACCCCGTCGAGAAGGCCGGTATCGGCCAATTCCTTGATTTCCTTGATTTCAGCGGTGTCGACGAAGAATTTCATGACGATATCCCTAAAGGCTTTCTCGGGCCGAGAACCTAGTCCCCGGGGGTGGCGCTGACAAGGTCAAAGCGCATCCGCCTGGCGCGGGTCGAACCCTGTTTCCGTAACGACCGACGCACATAATTGTTCGAAAAATAGCGCCAGTGCCGACTCCTCGTGCCGGAGCTGGTGGCCATCCAGCGCATGGACCGGGCGGACAAGCCGCAGGCTGTTGGTCACGAAGACGGCATCGGCGAGGAGAAGCTCCGCCGGTGCGATGTCCCTTTCCTCGGCTTGCGTAAGAGTCAGCAATTTCCGGCGGGCGATGCCGGGCAGAATCCCGGCGGTCAATGGCGGCGTCGCGAGCCGGCCGCCGCTGAGCACGAAGACATTGGCAATGGTCGTCGCCGCGAGCCGGCCCTTTGTGTTGAGGAGGAGCGCGTCATCGCATTGCGCCGCCGCGGCTTCCCGCGCCGCCAGGATGTTGTCGACATAGGAAAGTGTCTTGAGACGCGAGGCGGGCGATGTCTCATTACGCCTGATCGTCGAGGTGACGAGCTTCGCCGGGGCGAAGAGCATGCCCTTCACCCAGGCGCTCAGCGTGACGAGCAGGCTCGGCGCGTTGCCGTCGGCGGCAAGGCCGCGCACACCCGCGCCGCGCGTCAGCGTGATGCGCAGAATGCCGTGCGGGTGCGGGCTCGCGCCCAGGGTCTCCGCAATTGCGGCTTCGATCTTGCTGCGATCGGCCGGGAGGCCGAGGCTCTTCGCGCCTGCCTCGAGGCGGTCGAGGTGATCGGCGAGCCAGACGGGCTTACCGGCGAAGACGGCCACGGTCTCGAAAAGCCCATCACCCAGCAGCAGGCCGCGATCGCCCGGATCGATGGCGAGCGGGCCGGTGACGAGCGCGCCGTTGAACCAGACCGCCTGGCTCACCGCGCCACCTTCAGGAAGTTGCGCAGAATGTCGTAGCCATGCTCGGTGAGCACCGATTCGGGGTGGAACTGCACGCCATAGGTCGGATGGATCTTATGCTCCAGCCCCATGATCTCGCCGTCCTCCGAGCGCGCCGTGACGTTGAGCGGCTCATCGCCCGCGAGCTCGACGATGAGCGAATGATAACGCCCGGCATTGAAGCCGTCGGGTAGGCCGTCCAGCACGCCCGCGCCCTGATGGCGGATGGCGGAAGCCTCGCCATGCATCGGACGCCTGGCGCGCGTGACCTTGCCGCCGAAGGCCTCGCCGATACATTGATGGCCGAGGCAGATGCCGAGAATGGGGAGCCGGCCGGAAAGTTTACGCACCACGTCGAGCGAGACGCCGGCTTCATGCGGTGTGCACGGGCCGGGCGAGATGACGATGCCCTTCACATCGTCGTCGATCCTGTCGGCGGTGAGAGCGTCATTGCGCTTGACCTCGGCCTCAGCGCCGAGCTCGCGCAGATAACGCGTCGCATTGTGGACGAAGCTGTCGTAATTATCGATGACGAGGATCATGTCTCGAAGCTCGCCTGAATGCGTGTCACCTTGGTGAGCGTCTCCTCATATTCATCGGCCGGATTGGATTTGGCGGTGATGCCGCCGCCGCCCTGGAACTGCGCCTGCCCGTCATGGAAAAGCACGGTGCGGATGGCGATGTTGAGATCCATCCCGCCGGTGAAGCTTAGGTAACCGATCGAACCGCAATAGACATTGCGCGGCACGCGCTCGATCTCGGCGATGATCTCCTGGGCCCGCATCTTAGGCGCTCCGGTGATCGAGCCGCCGGGGAAGCAGGCGGCGATGAGATCGCCGCGGCTCTTGTCCGGCGCCAGCCGCCCGGTGACGACCGAGGTGAGATGATGCACCGAGGCATAGGTCTCGAGCCCGCACAGGACCGGCACCTGCACGGTGCCGGGCTCGGCGACGCGCGAGAGATCGTTGCGCAGGAGATCGACGATCATCACATTCTCGGCGCGGTCCTTGCGGCTCGCCAGAAGCTCGGCCTTGAGCTCGGCGTCGATGCTGGCATTGGCGTCGCGCCGCCGGGTGCCCTTGATCGGGCGCGCCTCGGCGAGCTCGCCGTCGAAGCTGATCAGGCGTTCGGGCGAGCTCGAGGCGATCTTCACCGCGCCATAATCGAGAAAGGCGCCGAAGGTCGCGGGATTGCGCCGGCGCAGGTTGAGATAAAAAGCGAGCGGATCGAAGCTCGCCGGCATGGCGGCGGTGAAACGCTGGGCGATATTGGCCTGGAAGATGTCGCCGGCGAGGATGTAGTCGATGGTGCGCTGGATCGCCGCCTCGTAATCGGGGCGGGTGAAATTCGATCGCCAGCCGGTGACGACATGATCGCCGGTCAGCGGCGGCTCCGGCTCGAGACAGATCTGCTCGACCTCGGCGATACGCTCCTCGGCGCGCCGGATGCGCGCCTCGGGCTCGGTTTCCGGAAAACCGGTCGAGACGATCCAGCAGCGCCGCGCCTGATGATCGAAGGCGACGACTGTGTCGTAAGCGTGAAGGGCAATCGGCGGTATGTCGGGGGCGGGCGTGCGCGCCTTGATCTGCGGCTCGAGCCGGCGCGCGAATTCATAGGCGATATAGCCGGCGAAGCCGCCCTGGAAAGGCGGCAGATCGGAAGCGGGCGGCAGGCTCCAGCGCTTCAGCCGCCGGTCGAGGCGGGCCAGAGCGGCAAGACCGCCTTCGCCTTCCGCGAGGGTAAAGGTCTCGAAGGGATCGGCGGCGATAAAGGAATAGCGGCCAAGCTCGCCCTGCTGGAGCGCGCTGTCGAGGAAGGTCACGTCCTTGCGGCGCGCGAAACGGCGCAGCAGCGAGGCCGGATCGCGATAAGCGATCTCGCGCCGCAGCACCTCGCCTGTGGACGCAGGGACATGTTTCATGGTCGCCTCATATAGGCAATGGGACAGCGCTCCGCCATGGGCTTGTCCCTGGGCGGTAAGTGGCGCAAGGCTTCCGACATGCCCGCCGATTCCCCCCTCACCGCCAATGTCCTCCTGCCGCTCGCCCTCGATGGGCCTTATACCTATGCGGTGCCGGCGGGCCTCGCCGTGGCGCCCGGCGATTATGTGGAGGTGCCGCTGGGGCCCAGATCCTTCATCGGCTGCGTGTGGAAACTGGGCGAGGGCGACGGCGGCGGCAAGACCTTGCGGCCGATCGCGCAGAAATTCGACCTGCCGCCCTTGAGCGATACGCATCGCGCCTTCATCGACTGGGTGGCGCAATATTATCTCGAGCCTTTGGGCAATGTGCTGCGGCTGTGCCTGAGGGCGCCCGGCGCTTTCGGCGAGAGCAAAGGCGACGTCGCCTATCGCATCGGTCCCAACCGGCCGGCGAAGCTCACCGCGCAGCGCGCCCGTGTCCTCGATATCGCGCGCGACGGTCCGGCGATGAAGGCTTCCGAGCTCGCCGAGCTTGCCGGCGTCGGCACCTCGGTGGTGAAGATGCTGGCCAAAGCGGGGGCGCTCGAAGTGGTGGCGCTGCCGCCGCATCGCGCTTTCCCTCTGCCCGATCCTTCCGCCGGCAAGCTCGCTTTATCCGCAGCGCAGGAAGAGGCGGCGCAGGAATTGCGCGCCCTCGTGACGCGCCGTGCGCAAGGCACGCTGCTGCTCGACGGAGTCACCGGCTCAGGCAAGACGGAAGTCTATTTCGAGGCGATGGCGGCGGCGCTCGCATCCGGGCGCCAGGTCCTGCTGCTGCTGCCCGAAATCGCGCTGACCCAGCAATTCATCGAACGCGTCGAGCGGCGTTTCGGCGCCGCGCCGGCGACCTGGCATTCCGGCATGCGGCCGCGCGAGCGCGAGCGGGTGTGGCGCGGCGTCGCCGATGGCGGTGCGCGCATCGTCGTCGGCGCGCGCTCGGCCTTGTTTCTGCCCTGGTCGCGGCTCGGCCTCATCGTCGTCGATGAGGAGCATGAAAGCGCCTATAAGCAGGAAGACGGCGTTCCCTATCATGCGCGCGACATGGCGATCGTCTATGGCGCGCTGGGCAAATTCCCGATCGTGCTCGCTTCCGCCACGCCGTCGCTCGAAAGCCTGGTCAATGCCGAGCGCGGCCGCTACGGCCATGTGCAGCTGGCGGTCCGCCATGGCGCCGCCGAATTGCCGCCGAGCCATATCATCGACATGCGCCAGTCGGCGCCGCCGTCGGGCTCGTGGCTGTCGGATCCTCTGGCCGAGGCGGTGAGCGAGACGCTGGCCAAGGGCGATCAGGCGCTTCTCTTCCTCAACCGGCGCGGCTATGCGCCCTTGACGCTCTGCCGCGCCTGCGGCCATCGCTTCGACTGTCCCAATTGCGCCGCCTCGCTGGTCGAGCATCGTTTCCGCAAGCAGTTGATGTGCCATCATTGCGGCCATACCGAAGCGATCCCCGGCCAATGTCCCAAATGCGAAACGCCGGGCAAGCTCGTGCCCTGCGGGCCAGGTGTCGAACGGCTCGCCGAGGAAGTGGCGCAGCGCTTTCCCGAGGCGCGGCTCACCATATTGTCGAGCGACCTGGCGCGCGGCACGCTGCTCAAGGATGCGATCCGCGAGGTGACGGAGGGCGTGCATAATCTCGTCATCGGCACGCAGCTCGTGGCCAAGGGTCATCACTTCCCGCATCTGACGCTGGTCGGCGTGGTCGATGCCGATTTCGCGCTCGATTCGAGCGATCCGCGCGCCGGCGAGCGCAGCTGGGCGCAGATGGCGCAAGTGGCGGGGCGCGCCGGGCGCGGGGAGAAGCCGGGCCGCGCTTTGATCCAGACCTACAGACCCGATCACGCGCTGATGCGCGCTTTGGCGGAAGGCGACCGCGACGGCTTCCTCGCCGAGGAGAAACGCCTGCGCGAAGGCGCCGAGCTGCCGCCCTATGGGCTTCTCGCGGCGATCGTCATATCGGGGCGCGACGGGCATGAGACCGAACGCTTTGCCCGCTCGCTGCAGCCGCTCGCTCCCTATGCGGATGGCGTGCATGTGCTCGGCCCGGCGCCCGCACCTCTGCATCTGGTGCGCGGGCTGCATCGCTGGCGCTTCCTGGTGAGAGCGCGCCGCGGCATCAATGTGCAGGCCTATCTCAAGGCCTGGCTCGGCGACATCAAGCCCAAGGGATCGCTCAGGCTGGCTATCGATGTCGACCCGTATAATTTCTTGTAGAAGCTTCCGAAGTTTCCCCCTCTCCCGTCCGCAGGATGGGAGAGGGTGGCCGAAGGCCGGGTGAGGGCTCTTTGCTTGAGGCCTGTCCCTGTTTCAGAAGAGCCCTCATCCGCCCTGTCGGGCACCTTCTCCCATTGCTTCGCAACGGGAGAAGGGGAAATGAGAGGCGAGGCTTAACCTGCCGTCTGCTCCGCGGCGAGCTGGCGCCATTTCGCGGCGTAGCGCGCCATCAGCGCCGGCGCCTTCGGGTCGATGCGGTCGAGCGACAGAGCGAGCTCGGGCAGCTTGCCGTCCTCGCCCATCAGGGCCAGCACCATGGCGCCCTGCGTGGTGCCGTCGCGCAATTGCGAGGCGAGCACCTTCTGCTTCGGGCGCAGGGCCGCCAGCGCCGCGAGGAAGACCGGATTCTTGGCGAAGGGGCCGTCGACGATGATGTCACCTTTCGACTTCACCGCGGCGAGCGAGCGGTCGACCATCAGCGCGCAGTAAAGGGCGGCGAGCGTCGCGCGCTCTTCCTCGTTAGAGGGGGCGGGGCCTTTCACCAGGCCCTTATTGCCGGTGCCGGGCATCGGCCCGCCCGAATCGGTGAAGGAGGGAAGCGCGAAGCTCTCCTGCGCGAGGATGTCGGCCAGCGCCTTGAAGCTCGCCGCTTCGGCGGCCGCGCCGCGCGAGAGTATCTCGAATTCGCGCCCGCCCATGAAACGGCAGCAGGCGACGGGCTTGCCCCAGATGTCGGTGTTGGTCACCGTGTCGCGCTCGGGATCGAGCTCGGTGATGCCGGTATCGGTGTCGAAGCCGATGATCCAGGTGCCGGTCGACAGCAACGTGAAATGTTTCCGTCCGCCGGCGAGATAGCGCAGATAATTGGCGCTCGAATCGTGGATGCCGGCGAGCACGTGGCCGCGGCCGCGGAACTGACGGCCGCGGAATTCGTCTTTCAGCGACCCCGTCACTTCCCAGGCCTTGGCCCAGGGCGCGAAGAGCTTGTCCCAGCCGCGCAGGCGCGCCAGCGAGGAGAAGCTGTTGTCGCGCACATCCATGAGCTGCGACTGGCAGGACATGCTGGCGACCTCGATCACCGCCTTGCCGCTCAGAAGGTAGCCGACATACTGGATCCACGGCAGGATGGTCTTCACTTTGGCGAAGTCCTCGGGAAAAGCCTCTTCCTGCCAGAAGAGCTGCATGCCATGCGTCAGCGCCATCGGCAGAAGCGGCCCGAAGACTTCCGAGAAGGGCGGCTCGACCTTGCGATAGGCGTCGACGATCTCGGGCGGCGGCTCGGCCATATAGTCCATCACCGGCAGGGCCAGCGAGCCGTCCCCGGCGAGGCAGGCGATCGCCGCGCCATGGGCCGAGGGCACGATGACGTCGATCGGCAGCACCGCGTCGAGATCGGGCAGATGCTTGGCGCAGAAGGCGATCAGCTGCTTCGGATCGAGATGCGGAAAGGGCGGACCTGAGCCATGGCGGCTCGCCATCTTGCGCTCGGCCAAAGGCTTGCCGGCGCTGTCGAAGAGCACGATCTTGCTGTTGGTCGCCCCGACATCGACCACCGCGATGCCACGCACGTCATTCCCGCTCATAATTCCCCTCTGCGCGACGCGCCCCCCGGCGCCTGTCACAGATTTTTGTACATGATCGTGGTGGAGTCGAGACGATCTTTATGGGTGTCGCGGCAATAGCCGGGGATGACGCCGCTGGTCCGGTAGCCGAGGGCGGCGTAGAGCGGCTCGGCATTGTCGCCGGTGCGGGTGTCGAGCGTGAGCAGGCTGCGCGCGAGACGGCGCGCCTCCTCCTCGATCGCCGCCATCAGCGTCGTGGCGATGCCCCGGCGGCGGAAATCCGGATGCACCAGCAATTTGCGGATCTCGGCGCGATGCGGCTGATTGGCCGGCGTGTCATGGTCGAGCTGCACCGCGCCCGCGATGCGGTCGCCGTCCTTCGCCACGAGAAGCAGGCGCGTGGCATTCGCCACCGGCCCCGCGACCTTGTCGCGCCAGAAGGCTTCGGCGTCGGCCATCGTGTGCGGCATGATGAAGCCGATGCTGGCGCCGGCATGGACGCAATCATGCAGGAGCCTGGCCAGCTCCGGCAGCTCGCGCGCGATATCGTCGGCGGTGAAGAGCGAAAGGGTCGTGGTCATGCATCACACCATGAAGATCAGATAGCGCGCCGCGACACGCTTCGGCGTCGCGAAGCTGCTCGGGCCGAAGAGCTGGTAGCGCAGGCAATCGCCGGCTTTCAGCTCATAGGTGGCGCCGCCCACCGTGATGTCGAGCTGGCCTTCGAGCAGGACGAGATGATGCTCGAGTCCCTGTTTCGGCGCCTTGTCGTAATCGATGCGCGTGCCCGGCCCGATCTCGCCTTCGATCACCTCGCCGGCGAGCGTCTGCGCCGGCGGCGATAAAGAGCGGCGCCTGAAGCTGATCTCGGGGTCGCTCCATTGCGTCTGGGCGCTGCGGCGGATGAGCGGCGCGAAACCGTCCTCGGCCATATGCATGAGGCGCGACAGCGTCAGGCCGAAAGCGGCGCAGAGCTTGCCGAGCATGCTGGTGGTCGGGCTGATGGCGAAATTCTCGAGCCTCGACAAAGTGGCGCGGCTCACCCCGCTGCGGCCGGCCAGTTCGTCGAGCGACCAGCCGCGGTCAGCGCGCAGAGCCTTCAGGCGCTGGGCAATCCGCCTGTCGACGGCTTCATCGTGTATTTCCATATATGGGATGTTTTCCCAGATATGAGAATTTGTCAAGGGGCCGCGACTTAGAGCCCTTCCGTTTTGATCGAATCGTTCCGATTCGATCAAAACGGAAAAAGGGCTCGAATACATATAGTCTTGAGCGCTTCCTTGTCGCCAAAGTCGGCCAACTTTGGCGGGAAGCGCTCTAGCCTTTCTGGACCTTTCGGATTTCAGGCTGTAGGGTCCGCCCGAAAATTTGATCAAATGGAGCCGTCGCGATGTCGAAGTCGAAGCATGCCGATCTCAAGAAGAAGATCATCTGGACCTGCCGCCGGATGAACGAGATGGGCATCAATCAGGGCACGTCGGGCAATGTCAGCGCCCGTACCGAGGACGGCTTCCTGATGACGGCGTCGGGCGTTCCCTATGACATCATGGATGTCGAGCATATCGTCGAGATGGATCTCGACGGCGGCTATTACGGCAAATACCTGCCCTCGACCGAATGGCGCATGCATATGGACATCTTCAAGGCGCGGCCCGAGGCGGGCGCCATCGTGCATACGCATTCGATCTACGCCACCGCGCTGGCGACCTTGCGCAAGGACATCCCGCCCTTCCATTATATGATCGGCGTCACCGGCGGTCCCACCTTGCGGGTGAGCGACTATGCCGAATTCGGCACCCAGGCGCTCTCCGACACGATGCTCGAGGCGCTGAAGGATCGCACCGCCTGCCTCCTCGCCAATCACGGCCAGATCGCCTTCGGGCCCAATCTCGACAAGGCTCTGTGGCTCGCGGGCGAGATCGAGACGCTCTGCCATCAATACTGGGCGGCGTGCCTCGCCGGCAAGCCCGTCATCCTCAAGGACGCGCAGATGAAGACGGTGCTGGCGCGCTTCAAGACCTATGGCAAGCAGACCGATGAGCTGAAAGGCGGCGAGGCGCTGGCGGTGATCGCGCCGACGCGCCGCGACGCGCCGGCCGCCAAGGCCGGGAAGAGCAAGAAGGACAAGAAGGATAAGTCCAAGAAGGCGAAGGGCAAGTCGAAGTGATCGCCAATGTGTCGCCGCTGGCGCGTGAATTGCGCCGGCATGCCGAAGAGAAAGGCCCCATCCGGATCGGCGTCGCCGGCGCCGGCCAGATGGGCACCGACCTCGCCGTCCAGCTCGCCCGCATGCAGGGCCTGCGGCTCGCGGCGATCGCCGAGCTCACTATCGCCAATGCGCAAGCGGCGCTTCTGCTCGCCGGCCATAAGCGCGAAGATTTCGCCGAAGCGAAAACCGCGCCGGATATCGACCGGCTGATCGAGATGAAGAAGATCGCCATCACCGGCGATCTTCAGGCGCTGGTCGGCGCCGGGCGTATCGATGTGGTGATCGACGCCACCGGCAATCCCGATACAGGGGCCGTCTTCGCGCTCGCCGCGATCAAGGCCGGCAAGCCGATCGTGATGCTCAATGTCGAGGCCGATATCACCATCGGCCGCTTCCTGCATGAAGAGGCGCGCCGCGCCGGCGTCGTTTATACGGGGGCGGCGGGCGACGAGCCGGCCGCGGCGCTCGAGCTCATCGGCTTCGCCCAGTCGCTCGGCCTCACCATCGTCTGCGCCGGCAAGGGCAAGAACAATCCGCTCAAATTCGACGCGGTGCCGGCCGATTACGAGAAGGAGGCCCGCGAGCGCAACATGAATGCGCGCATGCTGGTCGAATTCGTCGACGGCTCGAAGACCATGGTCGAGATGGTGGCGATCGCCAATGCGACCGGCCTGGTGCCCGACCAGCCCGGCATGCATGGCCCGGCGGCGACGCGCGACGAGCTCGCCCAGGTGCTGATCCCGAAATCCAAGGGCGGCGTGCTCGGCAAGGCCGGTTGCGTCGATTATTCGATCGGCAAGGGCGTGGCGCCCGGCGTCTTCTGCATCGTCGAGGCCGATCATCCGCGCGTCATCGAGCGCATGATCGACCTGAAGGTCGGCAAGGGGCCGTTTTTCTCGCTGTTCCGGCCGTTCCATCTGACCAGCCTCGAAGTGCCGATCTCGGCGGCACATGCGGTGCTGCATAAGCAGGCCGACATGGTGCCGCTCGACCGGCCGGTGGCGGAAGCGATCGCCCTCGCCAAGCGTGATCTCAAGCCCGGCGAAACGCTGGGCAAGATCGGCGAGACGGAATATCGCGCCTGGGCGATGACCTGGAGCGAAGCGCGCCTCGCCAATGCGCTGCCCGTCGGCCTCGCCGAGCGGGCGAAGGTGGTGAAGCCGGTCAAGGCCGGCAGCTATCTCACCTATGACAATTGCGTCCCCGACGACACGCTCACCATCACCCGGGTCCGCCGCCGCCTCGATCAGGCGGATGCGCGGTTCCTGGCCGCGGCGGAGTGAGGTGCGCTAATCTTCCGCGGTGAGAAGGCGGAGGCGTTCGCTCATGGCCCTGCTGACCGAGGCATGGATGTTTTCTGGAAAGTTAGGGGGCAACCCCTCAGCCAGAGTCGTCATAGCCCTTCCAGTAGTGTCGACGATCTCATCGATGGCGGCAGCGACGGCTGATTTCGACAGGCCCGCGGCTTTGCCGGTCTGAAAGAAATGCCGGCTGCGTATCCCATCGATTCGATAGTGATTGTTGTCGCCCACCGACATGGCCAGCCGCATCTGTTTGCGGTCCATCTGATGGGCATCGTAACTCGGCTGGAGGGTCAGGATATCGTAGAGGGGGGTCAGACTGAAGCTGCCGCCTGGTCTTAGAAATATGCTGAAGTTCTTCGCATGGCCGTCGCTCGCGCCGATAAGCCAGAACAGCACCTGCGCCATCAGGATGATCTTGCGGTCCTGTTCGGGAGTGTCACTGGCTTTGAGCAGATCGAGGATCCCTACGAGGCCGGGTCCGCCTTCACCCTGGTATTTTCGACTCGGCGGGATGGAAAGTGCCTGGCAGCAATCCTCCTGCGGCAGGCGCAGTAGACGTCCGTCTTTGGTCCAGCGCCGGTCGAAACGCGTAACGACGAGAGCCTTGGTCTTGCCGAAGATCTCGATGGACGCGTCATTTGTCGGCAGGCCGAAGGCGGAGAAGAGCTTGAGACAATAATATTCGTTCTCCACGCTGTCGGAGAGATCGATGCCGTTCGGCAGCTTGCCGATCGCCGGCTTGAAGATATGCGTGGTCGGGGTTGTCCTGTGCGGCTTCAGCCATTTTCCGCCGTCGTATAGAAGGGCCGTCTTTTCTTGCGCGCCCGCCAGGGAGATCCGAAAATCATCGTCACGCGCAAGACCGAGCGGCGCGCGTGCAAGACCTGTCAGCAACTTCTCGATTTCGCCGTCGTCGAGCGGATCGCCCTCGATTGCGCCGCGGTCTGCGGCAAGCTCTTCTCCCTCCGGGATGAATTGCAAGGCTCCGACGCAATCGCGGCCGATCGTCGTGAGCAGGCTATAAGCGTCGCTTCCCTCAGCACCCATCCTTTCTGCGATCTGGCGCCGCAGCATCTCGGAATCCGGCAGCAGATTCTCGAACACCGCGGTGACTGGCGGGCCGCGATAGGCGTCCTCGCGAAGCGGAAGTGAAAGTGAAACGGGAATGGCGCTGCCCCAGGCGAGCCAGTTTTCGTCATAACGAAAATTCGTGGCGCCTCCCGGTTCTTTGAGAAGATGGCCAAGAAGGCGATTGTTCAAATAGACGCCGAGCGGCGCATGCTGCCGGCGGCGACCCATCAGAAGATGTCCTCGATCGCGTTCGCCTTGCCCTTGGATCTGGGCGCAACCTGAAATTCAAGGTCAAGCGCCGCCATTATGTCGAGCAGGGTCTCGAGCTTCGCCGCCGGATGGCCGGTCTCGATCAGGGATATCGTTTCCTGGCGCAGCCCGGCCCGGTCGGCGAGCTGCGTCTGATTCCATCCGCGGTGCTTGCGCGCGCGGCGGATGATAGTACCGACTTGCTTCGGACTGCGGGCCAGTTCTGTCACAGGAGCGCTTATGGCCTATTTCCGATAAAATTGCAATATCGAATATGACTAATAAAATACATTTATGAGCTATTTACGATAACATCCGCAATATCTCCGGCGCGCCTTCTGATATGCGGCACCGCGACGGTTTCGAAGAACTGGCCGCGGGTCAGGGTGCCGAGCGCGAACAGGCGTGAGGGCTGACCGTCGCGCGTCCGGCAGCGCCCGTCATCGTCGATGGCGATGCCGAGGCCCAGCGGGCATTCGGTGACGAGGCCCGCATCGAGAAGCGCGCTCAACAGAACATGTGTGCGCAACGAAAGGCTCGGTCCGGTGGTGTTGACGACGAGATCGGCCGCGAGCGTGCCGGTGGCCAGATCGACATCGATACGATCGGGATGCGGGGTGAGGCGGTGGATACGGCCGGCACGCAAGGACAGGCGCCCGGCCGCCCTCAGCTCCTCGATCCGGCACCAGGTCGGCGGCGGTGAGCGATGGCGGTGATGCAGCCACAGCCGCGCCCCATGCCGCATGAAGCTGCGGCGCTGGTTCGGTGTCCAGCTTGTCCAGATCGTTTCGACATGCCCGCGCAAGCCATCGACAACCTCATACCAGTCACGCTGGCTCAGTTCGCGCTTCGTCATGCCCCAGACGGCGGCGGGGGAATGACCGATGACGTGTTCGGCTTCGGCCCAGGGTGTCACCGTCCGATCACAAGGCGGCGTCAGCGGATGCGCCGCGGCCAGGGTGAAATGTGCCTTGGGGTTGGCCTCCGCGATCAGCGTGACGGCATCGAGTGCGGTCAGGCCGGTACCGGCGATGACGACACGGTCGCGTCCTTCAGCTCTTTCCGGCGTCAGGCTCCAAGGATGTTCGATGATGCGCGGATCGCTGACCCCGGGTGCCAGGAATTGCGGCGGCAGATTGCCGAGCGCCAGCACGGCATGTGAGGCCGTAAGCGTCCTGCCGTCCGCCAAGGTGACGGCGAGTCTATCGTCGGTTGAACGGATCGCACTCGCCATCGTCCGGAAATGGCGGACATCCTTTCCAGCGATGGCTTTCGAAACAGCTTCGGTGAGGAAATCGCCATAGAGCCGGCGCGGCGCATAGTCGTGATCGGCGCGCGCGGCGAGCCATGGCTCGAAGAGTGGATCGTCCGCCTCGGCATAGGTGTCCATCTTGGGCGTCGTCACATTGAGGAGATGTTTGTCGGACTGCGCCGAATAAGCGAGGCCGCGGCCCAGGGCGTCGCGCGGCTCGACGATATCAATACCATCCACACCGCGCAGAAGGCGCAGCAGCATCCAGGCGCCGGCGGCGCCGCCGCCGATGATGACGATGCGCGGCTTCATCAGAGCTGCGGACGCTCGTAGACGATACGGCCGTCCACCATGGTGAGGAGGCTCGACAGGTCCTTGAGCCTTTCCGCCTCGACCGTCAGCGGATCGGTGTCGAAGACGGCGAGATCGGCGAGGAAGCCCGGCGCCAGCGGGCCCTTGTGATGCTCGTCGTAAGTGAGGCGCGCGCCGCTTAACGTCAGCGCCTGCAACGCCTCGCGGCGCGTCAGCTTCTCGGCGGCGCCCAGCACCTTGCCGTCGGAGCGGCGCACCCTTTCGCACATCGTCCACAGAGTGAAGCCGGGATTGTAGGGTATGTTGTCGGTGGCGGCGGCGGCATCGATGCCGAGATCGAGCATCGTGCGCATCGGCACGATCCGGTCGCCGTCGGCCTCGTCATACCAATGGCCGCCCTTCCACAGGAAATAGACCGGGATGGTGGTGACCAGCACGCCGAGCCGCGCTAGGCGGGCGAGCGTTTCCCGCTCCGTCCTGGCGATATGCTGGATCACCCAGCGTTTGCCGGCCAAAGGCGCGATCTCGTTCACCCGCTCGAGAATGGCGACGACCTCATCGAGGCGGTCGGCGACGATGGTGTTGAGCCGCAGATCGTGAAACAGCGCCAGCCGGCACAGCTCTTCGAAATCCTTCGGTCCCTGCGCCTGCTCGACGAAGCCCGACCAGCCGGTATTGGGCAGATCCTTGCGGGCGATCTCCGCCATGCGGTCGTCGCCGCCATAAGCGACATGGATGCCGGAGAGCCGGAACCACGGATCACCCAGCCCCGAGCCGCGCGCCTGCGCCAGCCAGTCGCGCATGATGACCGCCGCTTCGCCCGCATCCTTCCAAGAGGGGCTCACCACCAGTCCCAGACGCACGGTGAGCTCGTTCCGCTCCCACAGATCGCGATAGAGGCCGATGATCTCGGCGGCCGAGCCATGGCCTTCATAGGCCGATGTCGTGCCGACGCCATTATAGAGGCGCATCGAGGCGACGATACCGGCGCGGCGATCGGCGGCGGTGAAACGCGGCACCGCGGGCAGAAGATCGAACTCGACCATCGGGCGCGGATTGCGCTCGATGATGACGCCGGTCGGCTCGCCTTTTTCATCCTTGACGATCTCGATGCCGGCGATGCTCGGCTTCGACGCGGAGGTGATGTTGTTGAGGGCCAGAGCGCGGCTGTTGAGGCAGGAATAGCCGGGAGGCGCCCCCCAATTGCCGAAGAGGCCCGGTATGTGGACCGGATGATCGGGCGCCGCGGCGTCGAGATCGTGACGGTCGGGAGGACGGCCTTCGGCAAGCCCGGCAAGCGCGTCGAAGAAGAAGGGCGGCGCGCCGACCGGCATGGTGACGATCCATTGGCCGGGCTTCGTCTTGCGCGCTTCCTCACGGATGAGCGCCTGGATGTCGGCGATCGAGCGGCAGCCCGCCAGCGACGGGCGCCGGAGCTTCAGCCCCTCGCGCTCCATATGGGCGTGGGCGTCGTTGATGCCGGGCGTGATGGTGGCGCCGGGCAGGTCTATGAGGCGTGTCTTCTCGGTGGCGCGCGCCGCGAGCTCCGCCGCCGTGCCGACAGCGAGAATGCGGTTGCCCGTGATCGCGATCGCCTCGGCGATCTTGTCCTCGGCGTCGAGCGTGCGCACCAGGCCGGTGGTGATGATCGTGTCAGGCACTGGGGCGATACCACGGGAACAGCTTGCGGCACAAAGCGACGAACAGGCGGTCGCCGGCAAAACCGAGGAAACCTAGGATGACCAGACCGGCGAACATGATGTCGACGCGGAACAGCTGATGGCCCATCGACATCATATAAGCGACGCCGGCGCGGGCGCCCGCCAGCTCGGCGGCGACCAGCACGATGAGCGCGATGGCGATGCCCTGCCTGAGCCCCGCGATGATGAAGGGCAGCGCCGCCGGCAGGACGACATAGCGCAGGGTCTGCCAGCGATTGGCGCCGAGACAGGCGGCGGAGCGCAGGTATATCTCATGCACGTCGCGCACGCCGATGAAGGCGTTGATCCAGATCGGGAAGAAGGCGCCGGTGGCGACAAGCGCGATCTTGGCGCCCTCGCCGATGCCGAACCACAGGACCGAGACCGGGACCAGCGCGATGACCGGCACCGAGCGGAAGCCGTGCAGCAAGGGCTCGAGCAGGTCGCGGATCACCGGCGCGCGCGCGGTGGCGACGCCGATGGCGACACCCAGCACCGCGGCGATGAGGAAGCCCGAGCCGGCGCGCCCCAGGCTCACCAGGATGTTCCAGGGAATCTCGCCCGAGCCCAGCATCGGCCACGCGGCCTCGAGGACTTTCGAGGGTGGCGGGAACAGCACCGGATTGGCGAGGCCCAGCCGTGGGATGATCTCCCAGACCGCCAGGAACAGGAGAACACCCAGAATGTTGAGGGCGATGCCGCGCCAGCGCCGCATCCGGACGCCCTGCTGGTGATCGGCGAGGAAATGCGCCTCGAGCGCCGCGATGTCCGTTTTGTCGTCACGCATCAGGCGGCCTGCTTCCGGTTCTGGTCCCGATGCAGCGCCGCAGTGATGCGCGCATACCACTTGGCGAATTCGGGCGAGCCGCGATCGCGCGGATGCGGCATGTCGATGGCCATGATCTCCTGGATGGAGCCCGGATGCGCCGACATCACCACGACGTCATCGGCGAGGAACACCGCTTCGTCGACATTGTGGGTGATGAAGACGATGCTGAGTCCCAGTTGCTGCCACAGCCGCAGCAATTCTTCCTGCAGCGTGGCGCGGGTCAGCGCATCGACGGCGGCGAAAGGCTCGTCCATCAGCACCACTTGCGGATGGATGGCGAGGGCGCGCGCCACCGCCACGCGCTGGCGCATGCCGCCCGACAATTCATGCGGATAACGGTCGGCCGCGTGGCTCATGCCGATCATGGCGAGCAGATCGTCGGAGCGCTTGCGCCGCTCCGCCGCCGTCATGCCGGCGACGCGCAGGCCGAATTCGACATTCTGGCGCACCGTGAACCAGGCGAAGAGCGCATATTCCTGGAAGACGACGCTGCGGTCGGGGCCCGGCCCCGAGATCGGCCGGCCGTCGAGATGCACGCTGCCGGCGGTCGGCTTGATGAAACCGGCGATGAGCTGCAGCAAAGTGGTCTTGCCGCAGCCCGACGGGCCGACGAGACAGGTGAAACGGCCTCTTTCGAGGCCGAGGCTCACATCGCGCAAGGCCCAGGACGGAGTGCCGCCGGTCCCGACATAGAGATGCGAAACATGCTCGATCGAGATCAGCGGCATGACGTCAGATACTCACGCGGTCGGGAGCGGCCTTCTTCAAGGGCTCGGAGGCGATGAGGCCCGACAGCAGGGTCCGCACATCCTCGGCCGGCTGCTTGGCGAGGCCGGAACTGATCGCCCATTCGGCCTGCGCGACCAGATCGTCGAGGAAGGCCTTATCGAGGCGCACCTGGAACTCGAAGACCGAGGTCATCTGGCGCACGAACTCGGGCTCGGCGCGCACGCGCGGCGCCACGATCTCGGGCCAGGAGGTATTCTTCGCCATGTAGTCCTCGGCGGCGAGCAGAGCGCGCGCGGCGCGGTCGCCGAGCTCGGGATTGCCGGTCAGCGCCGCCTCGTTGACGAGCAGCAGCTGATGGCTGACGAAGAATTTCTCGAGCCCGTCCTGGGTCATCTCGAAGATCTTGTCGGGGGCGGCATCGAGGGCGAGCCTGGAGGCCTGCGAGGTCCAGGCGAAGCCGTCGACATCGCCGCGCAAGGTGGCGGCGAGCATGTCGCTCGGATTGAGATCGACGATCTTGACGTCGCTGTCCTTCAGGCCGCCCATCGCCAGATAGCGCGACAGCATATACTGGCCGCTGGTGCCGACGCGGGTGCCGATGGTCTTGCCCTTGAGCGAGGAGGGATCCTTTTCGGACGAGCCGCTCGCCTTGCTCATCGTCACTTTCATGTCGCGCGAATAGCGGCTGTAGCTCGCCAGGATTTTCGGCTTGAGGCCCTGGAGGGCGGCGAAGATCACCGGCGTGTCGGTCGAGGTGGCGAATTGCGCCGACCCGCCGAGCAAGGCCTGCATGGATTCGCGCCCCGTCGGGAAGTCGAGGGCGGTCAGCGTCACGCCTTCCTTCTTCCAGCTGTCGATGCCTTCGGCGACGAAGGACAGCGCCCAGGTATAGCCGGTGCTGCCATAGGCGATGGTGGCGTCGATGGGGGCGGCCTCGGCCAGGGCGCCCCGCAAGGGCGTCGCCAGGAGGGCGGTGCCGCCCAGGGCCAGAAGGGCGGAACGTCGGGTCAGCAGCATCGTGTTTTTCTCCTTGTAGGCCGGCAGTAACGTCATCCGTCCGGTCCGGCAACTCGATTGACCGGTTTCTCACAGCAAAGTGTGGCTCCCCGGCCAAACCAGAAAAGCTCACGCGCCGCGATAGATTTTCTAATGATTACTTGACGTTGTGTCGGACCTCGGCTGCCCGTCCCGCGGCATGTCCGGAAATCCAGGGTTGACAGGGGCCGCGGGGACGCGTTTACTCCGATAACATTTGTTCCGGCGAGATTACAAAAGTTCAAAGCTGCCGGAAGGACCGATGGGAGGCCTCTCGATGACCGCAAGTGCAGGCGGTGCGATCCTGTTTTGTGCCGGTGCCCGCGCATGAGCGAGGCGGCGGTGGCGCAAGACCGTTCGTCCGGCGGGTTCCTGCCCAAATGGCGCTGGCTTTCCTCCGAGCATCCCTTGCCCTGGCTGCTGCCGGCCTCGGCGCTGATGATCATCTTCGGCATCTATCCGCTGCTTTATGCGCTGTGGCTGTCGCTGCATAAGCGCAACCCGGTCACGCGGCTCAATGTCTTCGACCCCGACTACAACTGGATGAAGGCCTTCGGCGACCAGCGCGTCTGGGATGCGATCGCCACCACCTTCCTCTATACCGGCATCGCGCTCGTCATCCAGCTGGTGCTCGGGCTCCTGATCGCGCTGCTGCTCGACAGCGACCGAAAAGGCTATGGCGTGCTCCGCGCGCTCATGACCTTGCCGCTGGTGGTGCCGCCCGCCGTCACCGGCATGATGTTCCTGCTGATGCTCGACGGCTCCTTCGGCGTGCTGTCGCGCTCGCTCTACGCCATCGGCCTGTGGTCGCCGCAATACCCGATCCTGGCGACGAGTTCGACCGCGCTCGCCGGCGTGCTTCTCGCCGATATCTGGCAATGGACACCGTTCATGGTGCTGATCATGCTGGCGGGCCTGCGCTCTTTGCCGAAGGAGCCCTTCGAGGCGGCGGCGATCGACGGGGCCTCCGCGGTACAGGCCTTCTTCAAGCTGACGCTGCCGATGATGTCGAAGGTGATCGCCATCGCCGTCCTCATCCGCGGCATCGATCTGTTCCGTATCTTCGACTATGTGAAAGTGATGACGGATTCGGGGCCGGGCACCGCCACCGAGACGCTCACCTCCTATTCCGGCCGCATCTATTTCAACGGCGATTTCCCCTATGCCTCGACGCTGTCGCTCATCACCCTGATCCTGGTGATCGTCGCGTCGAGCCTGTTCATGAAGATTTTCCGGGTGAAGCTCTGATGGAACAGTCTCTGCTCAAACGAACCTTGCGCGACATCACCGCGGTCGTGGTCGTGGCGATCTTCATGTTCCCGCTGTTCTGGTGGGCCTTGACCTCGATCAAGCCGATGTATGCGATCTTCAACAAGGACAAGGTCGTCGTCTTCGACTTCGTACCCACCCTCATCAACTATGCCGTCGTGCTGCTCGGCTGGTCGCGCGCCGAGATCGCCATCGAAAGCGGCTCGACCTTCGGCGTCGGCGGCACCAGCTCCTATGATTCACGCCAGACCATCGCCGATTCGATCATCGTCGCGGTCGGCTCGACCGGCCTCACCATCATCATCGCGGTGCTCGCCGCCTATGCCCTGTCGCGCATGCGCTTCCGCGGCCGCGACGGCTTCCTCAACTGGGTGCTCGGCCAGCGCTTCCTGCCGCCGATCGCGATCATCGTGCCGCTGGTCGGCATGTACAAGGTCGCCGGCATGCGCGACACCGACAATCTCCTTCTCGGCTATATCGGCCTCATCCTCATCCATGCGCTGATGAATCTGCCGATCGCGGTGCTCCTCCTCAAATCCTTCTTCGACGACGTGCCGAAGGATGTCGACGAGGCGGCGATGATCGACGGGGCCACGCGCTGGCAGACCTTCGTCAAGGTGGTGCTGCCGATGGTGCGCGGCGGCGTCGCCGCGGCGGCGGTGCTGTGCTTCATCTTCTCGTGGACGGAATTCCTGCTGTCGCTCTTCCTCACCACGATCATCCGCACCGTGCCGGTCAAGATCACCACTTTCGTCACCTCGACCGGCTCGGAATGGGGCTTCATCTCGGCGCTCGGCACGGCGGCGATCCTGCCCGGCTTCATCTTCATTCTTCTGGTTCAACGGCATCTGGTCCGCGGCCTGACACTCGGCTCACTCAAGGAGTGAGGCGCGGACGAGCACATACTACGCAACCCATGGGAGGAATTCATGAGTTTCAAGGATTACGATAAGAAGACCTTCATCATCGACACCGCCCGCGACTTCGCGGCGCGGCGCATCTCCAAGCGCGACTTCCTGCGCAAGACCGGCATGGCCGGCATCGGCTTCTCGGCCTTCGCCTCGGGCCTTCTCGGCTCGACGCGGCCCTTCCGCGGCAATCTCGGCGGCAATGCGGCCTATGCGCAGACGCCGGAAGAGATGACCAAGTGGCTCAAGGATGTCGGCGGCCAGTTCAAGGGCACCAAGGTGCGCTACACCTCGGAAGCGACACCGCCCACCGTCGTCCTCAACCAGATCAAGGGTGAGTTCACCGAGGCCACCGGCATCGAGGTCGAAATCGAGATCGTGCCGCTCGAGCAGGTGCTCGCCAAGGCGACGCAGGACGTGCAGGGCCAGCTCGGCACCTATGACGTCTATTATCTCGATCAGTCCTGGGTCGCGACCTTCGCGCAGGACACCGTCGACCCGACGCAGTACTACAAGGACAAGCCCGACCTGGCGATGCCGGGCTTCGACTTCGACGACTTCTCCAAGCCGCTGGTCGAAGGTCTCGCCCTCTATGACGGCAAGTGGGCGGGCATCCCGTTCGACATCCCGATCTTCATCACCATGTATCGCAAGGACATCCTCGAGAAGCACGGCATCAAGCCGCCAACCAATTTCGACGAGTTCACCGCAGGCGTGAAGGCGATCACAGAGGCCGAGAAGGCCAATGGCATCTTCGGCACCGGCCTCCAGGCCAAGTCGGGCCACTATTCGCTCGAATGCGACTGGACCGCGGCGGTGTGGGGCCATGGCGGCTCGATCTTCGGCAAGGACAAGAAGTTCGCCGGCAATGACGAGCAGGGCATCAAGGGTCTCCAGTGGTACCAGGAGATGCTGAAGAACGCCCCGCCGCAGTCGACCGCCTCGACCTGGGATGGCCAGTTCCAGATGATGCAGGCCGGCCAGGTGGCGCTGGTGAACAGCTGGGACGAGTTCTTCCCCGGCCTCGATGCCGATGATTCGAAGGTGAAGGGCCTGTGGGAGCCGCTGCACCCGATCTCCTCCATGACCGGCGTGCGCGCCGTGGCGGATGCGGGTTTCGGCGAGATCCCCAATGTCGGCCACCAGGGCGGCTCGATCCTCGGCCTGTCGAAATACTCCAAGAATCTCGACGCCGCCTGGATCTTCATGCAGTGGGCCTGCTCGAAGGAGATCATGACCCGCTGCACGCTGCTCGGCGGCTTCGCGCCGATGCGCCTGTCCTCTTTCGACGACCCGCGGGTCAAGGCGAAGGCGGTGGTCGGCCCCGGCACCACGCGCCATCTCGAGACGGTGAAGTGGACGATCGACAATGTCATGGCGTCCGAACCCGACATGCCTTTGTGGGCGGGCTTCTCCAACAACGAGATTCCGGTCGAGCTCGGCAAGCTGCTCACCAATCAGGACTATGGCGGCGATGCCAAGAAGTGCATGGACAACGTGGCCAGCCTGATCAACAAGGCCGTCGAAGACGCCGGCCTTCTCTGATACTCCCTGGACTGGGCGGAGACGGATGATCCCGTCTCCGCCGATTTTTTGACCGGTAACATGACCCGCGACCTCGTCATCGGCCTCGATTCCTCGACCACCGCCGCCAAGGCCATCGCCTTCGACCGCGACGGCAATGCGCAAGGCGAAGGCCGTGCCCAGATCGCGCTCGCCAATCCGCAAGCCGGCTGGTTCGAGCAGCGGGCGGAAGACTGGCGGCATTCGGCCGAGACGGCGATCCGCGAACTGCTCGTCAAGGTGAAGCCGGAGCGGATCGCCGCCATCGCCATTTCCAATCAGCGCGAAAGCTTCGCGCAGTTCGATGCGCAGGACACACCGCTGCGCCCGGGTACTTTGTGGCTGGACGAGCGCGGCCGTTCCGAGATCGAACGGCTCGCGCGGAAGATCGGCCGCTCGGAGATCCATCGCATCTCCGGCAAGCCCGTCGATCTGACGCCCTGCCTCTATCGCTGCGCCTGGTTCGACGCCCATATGCCGGAGATCTGGCGCAAGACCGCCAAGACCGCCGAGGTTCATGGCGTCCTCATCCATCATCTGACCGGCCAGTGGGTCACGTCCACCGCCTCCGCCGATCCGATGGGGCTGCTCGACATGGCGGCGCAGGACTGGTCCGACACGCTCATCGATGCCGTCGGGCTCACCCGCGCGCAACTGCCCCGGCTGGCGCAACCCGGCCAGAAGATCGCAACCCTCACCGAAGCGGCGGCGAAGGCGACGGGACTCCCGCGTGACGTGGCGGTCGTGGCGGGCGGCGGCGACGGGCAATGCGCCGGCACCGGCGCCAATGTCTTCGAGAAGGGCCGCGCCTATCTCAATCTCGGCACCGCGGTCGTGTCGGGAAGCTTCGGCGAGACCTATGCCCATGATCCCGCCTTCCGCACCATGAAGGCGATCGCCGAGACCGGCTATATCTATGAATCCTGCCTGCGCACCGGCACCTTCCTGGTCAACTGGATGGTGGAGCAGCTCTTCAACATCGACCCGGCGAAGAACCCGCAGATCTTCAAGACGCTCGAGGCGGAAGCGGCGGGCTCGCCGATCGGCGCCAACGGCCTGGCGCTGGTGCCCTACTGGTCGGGCTCGATGACGCCCTATTGGGATCCCCATGCGCGCGGCGTCATCGCCGGCCTCACCGCCTCGCACCGGCGCGGCGATGTCTATCGCGCTTTGCTCGAAGGCGTGGCGCTGGAGCAGGCCATGGTCACCGAGCGCATCGCCCGGGTGACGCAGCCCATCGATCATTTCGTCGCCATCGGCGGCGGCGCGGCGTCCGATCTCTGGTGCCAGATCATCGCCGATGCGTCGGGCCGCAAGGTCGTCCGCTCGACGACCGTCGAGGCGTCGTCGCTGGGTGCGGCCGCCGCGGCGGCGACCGGCGCCGGCTGGTATCCGGGCGTCATCGAGGCCGCCCGCAATATGACCGGCGATCTCACCAGGACCTTCACCCCGGACAGCAAGGCTCAGGCGCGTTATGCCGAGCTTGCCGCCCTCTATGCCGATCTCTGGCCGTCTCTTTCGAAATGGAATGCACGCATGGCCGCCTTTGCCCAAGGAGCACCTCAATGACGGAAGCCATGCGCGACTGGAACCAGCTCATCGGCGACGTGGTCGACGGCAGATGGGCCGATCCCGAGACCGGCAAGCCGGCACGCGTGCCGTTCAAGACCATCCTCATCGCCGACACGCTCGATGGCGGCGCCGCCGATATCGTCGCCCCCCTGAAGCTCGGCAAGCGGATCGCCGTCGTCTCCGACGCCAATACGGTCGAGGCTATGGGCCGGCGCGTCGCCCGGGAACTGAAGGCGCTCGGCACGATCGAGGAGATCGTGATGCCCGGCAATATGGAATGCGACGAGCCGACCATCTCAGCTGTCCAGGAGAAAACCCGCCATGCCGATGCGCTGATCGCGGTGGGCTCGGGGGCGCTGAGCGACACCTGCAAATACGCGACCTTCAAGGACGGCAGGCCCTATGCCACTTTCGGCACCGCCGCCTCGATGAACGGCTATGCGGCGTCGACCGCCTCGGTGACGCTCGCCAATGGCTACAAGACCTCGCTGCCGGCCCATGCGCCGCACGGCATCTTCCTCGACCTCAAAGTGTCGGCCGACGCGCCGACCTGGCTGTCGGCCGCGGGGCTCGGCGACTGTCTGTGCCGCTCCACCGCGCAGATCGACTGGTGGGCCTCGCATCGTCTCTTCGGCACCTTCTATTCATCCGTGCCCTATGTGCTGCAGAAGGATGACGAGGCGCCGATGCTCAGGGCCGCCTCCGGCCTCGCCCGGCATGAGGTCGCCGCCAATGGCTATCTGCACCGCGTGCTCACTTTGTGCGGCCTCGGCGTGTGCTTCACCGGCATCTCGCATCACGGCTCGATGGGCGAGCATCAGGTGTCGCACTGGATCGACATGTTCGCTGGCCCCGCCCATCCCGGCACCACCCATGGCCAGCAGGTCGGCGTCGCCTCGCTCGCCATCGCCCGGCTGCAGAGCGAGCTGCTCAGGCTCGACACGGCGCCGAAGATCAGGCCGACCCATATCGTCGAGGCGGAGTTCATCGACCGTTATGGCCGCGAGATCGGCAGCATGTGCTATGCGGAAGCCAAGAAGAAGGCCTTCGACAAAAAGGGCGCCGATGAGTTCAACGCCAAACTGGCCGATCTCTGGCCGCAATTGCGCGAGGAGCTCAAGGCCTTCGTGATGGACCCGGCCGAGATGGAGAAGGCGCTCAAGGCGGCGGGCGGCCCCACCACCGCGACCGAGATGAATCTGCCGCGCAAGATCTGGCGCGATGCGATGAAATATGCCCGCGACGTGCGCAACCGCTGGTCCTTCCTCGATCTGGCGGACGATGCGGGGCTACTCGACGACTTCCTTTCACGTGATACGCAATAGGGGACGGGACAGCACATGGCATCGGTTTCCGCCAAGAAGGTCTTCAAGAATTACGGCGATGTCGCGGTCGTCCATGGCATCGATCTCGATATCGCGGACGGCTCCTTCGTCGTGCTGCTGGGGCCCTCGGGCTGCGGCAAGTCCACGCTGCTGCGCATGATCGCCGGCCTCGAGACGGTCACCAGGGGCGATATCGAGATCGCCGGCAAGCGCGTCAACGAGGTGCATCCGAAAGACCGCAATATCGCGATGGTGTTCCAGAATTATGCGCTCTATGCGCATATGAATGTCGCCGAAAATATGAGCTTCTCGCTGAGGCTCGCCAAACGCCCGCAGTCGGAGATCGACCAGAAGGTCTCCTGGGCCGCGAAGATCCTCAATCTCGAACCCTATCTCAAGCGTTATCCGCGCGAATTGTCGGGCGGCCAGCGCCAGCGCGTCGCCATGGGCCGCGCCATCGTGCGCGATCCGGCGGTGTTCCTGTTCGACGAGCCCTTGTCCAATCTCGACGCCAAATTGCGCGTCCAGATGCGCACCGAGATCAAGGAGCTGCATGAGCGGCTGAAGACGACGACCGTCTATGTCACGCATGACCAGATCGAGGCCATGACCATGGCCGACAAGATCGTCATCCTGCGCGACGGGCGCATCGAGCAGATCGGCTCGCCGCTCGAAGTCTATGATCATCCCGTCAATCTCTTCGTCGCCACCTTCATCGGCTCGCCGGCGATGAATCTGCTGACGGGCGAAACGGTCAAGGCCGATGGCGGCATCGCGGTCAAATCGGGTGAGGCGTTGCTGCCCTTGCCGCAGACCGGAAAGGTCGAGGTGGGCCGCAAGGTCATCTATGGCGTGCGCCCCGAGCATCTCGATCCCGCTTCAGGTTCGGACGGCATTCCCGCCAGGATCAGCGTCACCGAGCCGACCGGGCCCGAGATCCATATCTATGCCGAGCTCGCCGGCGAGGAGATCTGCGTCATCACCGATGAGCGGCGCGACTGGAAACGCGGCGAGACGATCGGCGTCACGCCGAAGCTCGACCGCATCCATCTCTTCGATGCGGAGAGCGGAACAGCCATTTTGTGACGGAGCTGCCTTTTACCGTCATCCCGGCGAAAGCCGGGATCCAATAAATTCTCCGGAAGCAGGCAGCGCTTCCCAGGTTGTGCGTATTGAATGGATCCCGGCTTTCGCCGGGATGACGAAATAGAGAGTGATGGAATGTGAGATGAGAGTGTTGTGCTCACCCCATGATCGTCATCCCGGCGCAAGCCGGGACCCATTGAATTCTCCGGAAGCGGGCAGCGCTTACCAGGTTGTGCTTATTGAATGGATCCCGGCTTTCGCCGGGATGACGGAGTAGGAGGAGAGTGATGTTGCGGTTCTTTGAAGGCTCGCCCCATTATCGTCATCCCGGCGAAAGCCGGGACCCAATAAATTCTCTCCGCACGGTGTAAAAATGGCGGTCATCACGATACTCGGTGCCGGCGTCATGGGCTCGGCGATGGTTCTCCCCGCCCGCGACAAAGGCCATGAGGTTCGCCTCGTCGGCACGCATCTCGACCAGACGATCATCGACAGCGTCGCCAGGACCGGCCGGCATCCGCGTCTCGATGTGAAGCTGCCCGATGGGGTGAGGGCCTTCACTCATAGCGATTTCGCCATGGCGCTTGGCGACGACACCGATCTCGTTCTCCTGGGCGTCAGCTCGGCCGGCGTCGGCTGGGCCATCGACCGCTTGTGCGAGACGCTGAAGAAGCCGGTGCCGGTGATAATGATCACCAAGGGCCTGATGCCGAAGGATGGCGCCATCCTGACGCTGCCCGATTTCGTCCAGGCGGAAGTGAAACGCCGCACCGGCATGACACTCGATCTCGCCGCCGTCGGCGGCCCCTGTATCGCGGGTGAGCTCGCGGTGCGCCGGCAGACCGGCGTCGTGATCACCTCTCGCACCGAAGGGCTTGCGGCCAAGCTCTGCTCCTGGCTCGAGACCGATTATTATCATCCGCGCGTCTCGGACGACATGGCCGGCGTCGAGCTCTGCGCCGCCTTCAAGAATTTCTTCGCCATCTCGGTCGGCTGGGCGGCGGGCCAGCATGAAAAGGCGCCGCCGTCCGAGAACAATGCTTTCAACTTCAATGCCGCCTCGGTGATCTTCGACCAGGCGATCGCCGAGATGATGGTGCTGGCGCGTTATATGGGCGGCGACGCCAGAAGCGTATGGGGCATGCCGGGCGCCGGTGACCTCTATGTGACCTGCCAGGCGGGGCGCAATTCGAGGCTCGGCCGGCAGCTGGGGCTCGGCCTGTCTTACGCCGAGGTCAAGGCGGGACCGATGAAAGATGATACGATCGAAGGCGCCGAGCTCGGCATCGCCCTGGCGTCGACGCTCAGACAATTGATGGCGGCGGGCAAGCTCGATGCCGCCGAGCTGCCGGTGACGTCCGCTTTGCTCCAGGCGCTCACCGCCAATGACAAGCTCGTGATGCCCTGGGGCAAGTTGCATCGTTACGCGTGACCGAATACGGAGTGTGCCATGACTGAGAAGAAATCCATCGCCATCGGCGCCGACCATCTGGGCCTCGAGCTCAAGAACACCTTGGTCGAGCATCTCAAGACCAAGGGCTATGAGGTGAAGGATATGGGCGTCGTCGACAGCAATCCGGTCGATTATCCCGATATCGGCGTGAAGGTGGCGGAAGCCGTCGGGCGCGGCGACTATCCGCGCGGCATCCTGGTCTGCGGGACCGGTGCGGGCATGGCGATCACCGCCAACAAGGTGCCGGGCGTGCGCGCCGTGCCGGTGATGGACCCCTATACGGCCGAACGCGCCATGGCGTCCAACAACGCGCAGATCATCACTTTCGGCCAGCTCATCGTCGGACCGGCGGTGGCGAAGATGCTCACCGATATCTGGCTCAATGCCGAATTCCAGGGCGGGCGCTCCGCGCCCAAGGTCGCCAAGATGGATGCCATCGACGAGAAGTACCGAAAAGCCGCCAAATGAACGACGAGTCCATGCTGGTTCTGGTAGATCACGATCACTTCAGGCCTACATGGCCTGAAGTGATGAACGTGATCGCAATCTTGATTTGGCGCGTGATCGGACGGAAAACCGGTGTCCACTTTTCCTGATCACGCGCTGGATCGCGACGAGCAGCTCGCGACCCGCGCCGCATGGCTTTATTTCGTCGCCGGCCTCACTCAGGCGCAGATCGGCAAGAAGCTCGGCATCAATCGCATCCGCGTCAACCGCCTGCTCGCCCAGGCGCGCGAGCAGGGCATGGTGCAAATCCGCATCACCGGCCGCCTCGCCGACTGCATCGAGCTCGAGAACCGCATCAGGGACCGCTTCAGGATCGATCAGGCGATCATCGTGCCGACCCCGCCCGACCCGGCCTTGATCCGGCATGTGATCGGCGCCGCCGCCGGCAATGCTCTGGCCGAACGGCTCAAGGACGGCATGTCGGTCGGCGTCGGCTGGGGCCGCACCTTGCGGCTCAGCCTGCGTTCGGTGCCGCGACGGCCCTTGCGCCGCGTTTCCGTCGTGTCGCTGATGGGCGGCCTGACGCGCGGCGCCGCCGTCAATCCGCATGAGACGGCCTCGCATCTCGCCGATCTCATCGATGCGCAGTGCTATTATGTCGCCGCTCCGGCGCTCGCCGATTCGGAAGCGACACGTGATCTCCTCGCCCAGCAGCCGATGATCAAGGATGTGTATGAGCGTCTGCGCAAGGTGGATCTCGTCCTCGTGTCGGCGGGCGGTCTCGCCGCCGACAGCACCATCCATCATGTCGATCTCATCAGCGCCGCCGATGCCAGGTCGCTGAAGGAGGCGGGCGCCGTCGGTGACCTCTGCGCCCATTGGCTGGATGTCCATGGCCGTCTCGTCGATCATCCCCTGAACAAGCGGGCCGTCGGCCTGTCGCCGCTCGAGCTCAAATCGGTGCCCTGTGTCATCGTGGCGTCAGGCGGCGCCGACAAGGTCGAGGTCCTGCATGGCGCGCTCGAAGGCGGCATGGTCGATATCTTGATCACCGATGAGGCGACGGCGTCCGGCATTCTCGCAACTTCAGATCGGGTGACGTGATGAGCGACGCGGTCCTCGGCATTGATATCGGAACTTCCGGCCTGCGCGCCGTGCTGCTCGATCGCGACGGCGAGATCCTCGCCATGCGCCAGACCGCGATGATGCTGCCGCAGCAGAGCTTCGGCCGCCTGTGGCAGGATGCGCATGTCTGGGCGGCGGCGATGGACGAGGTGCTGCTGGCGCTGAGGGGTGAGTTCAAGGCGCACCGGGTTCTTGCGCTCTCGATCGACGGCACATCGGGCACCATCGTGCCGATCGATGTCGAAGGCACGCCCGCCGGCCTCGCCTCCATGTACAACGACGTGGCCGACCAGAAATATCTCGATCCGGTGATGCAGGTGGCGCCGCAGGAAACCGCGGCGCGCGGCGGCTCGTCGCCTCTGGCGCGGGCGCTCGAAATGCAGGCGACGATCAAGCCGATCCGCATCCTGCATCAGGCCGACTGGCTTTCGGGCCGCTTCTCCGGCCGCTTCGATGTCAGCGATGAGAACAATGCGCTCAAGACGGGATACGATCCGGTTCAGCGGCAATGGCCCGCCTGGATCGCCGAGACCGGCCTCGCATCGGATCTCCTGCCGCAAGTCGTGGCGGCAGGCGCGCGCACCGGCACCATCCTGCCCGCCATCGCCGATCGCTACAGCCTGCCCGCCGGCGTCGCCATCATCGCCGGCACGACCGATGGCTGTGCCGCCTTCCTGGCGAGCGGCGCGCGCGATCCGGGTGACGGCGTCACCTCGCTCGGCACGACCCTGACGCTGAAGCTGCTCTCGGATAAGCCGGTCTTCGCGCCCCAATACGGCATCTACAGTCATCGCATCGGCGATCAGTGGCTGGCGGGCGGCGCCTCCAATACCGGCGGCGCCGCGCTCGCCGCGTATCTCAGCCGAGAGGACATCGTGCGGCTCACGCCCCTGATCGATCCCAATCTTCCGACCGGTCTCGATTATTATCCGCTGCCCAAGCCCGGCGAGCGTTTCCCGATCAATGATCCGAAAATGGACTCGCGGGTGACGCCCCGGCCCGATGACGAGCGGCTGTTCTTTCAGTCCCTGCTCGAAGGCATAGCGGGCGTCGAGGCTCTGGCCTATCGCCGGCTCGCCGAGCTTGGGGCGACACCGCTCAAGACGCTTCGCACGGTGGGGGGTGGTGCGGCCAATGAAGGCTGGACACGCATCCGGGAAAGGCTTCTCAAGATCACCAATGAAACGCCGCGCAGCGAGCATGCCGCGGTCGGCACGGCGCGTCTCGCCTGGCGGGGGCTGGGTCATGATCCCTATTAACGGCCTGGCCGACATCGCCGGCCAGTATGACGGCATGCTGATCGACCAGTTCGGCGTGCTGCATGATGGCGGCAAGCTCTATCCGGGCAGCCTCGGCGTCCTCGCCGAATTGAAGGCGCTCGGCATTCCCGTCGCGGTCATGACCAACTCCGCCAAGCGGGCGGCGCCCAATGTGGCGCGCCTCACGCAGATGGGCATCCCGCGCGATCACTTTGTCGATGCGGTGAGCTCGGGCGAGGTCGCTTACGATCTGCTGCGCGGCTCCACAGCAAAGAGAGCTTTCATCATCGGCCGGCAAGGCGACGATTACGGCTTCGACATGTTCGATCTCGTCGCGAGGCCCGAGGATGCCGATATCCTTCTCATTCTGGGTTCCGATGCGCCCAGGGTTTCGCTCGAGGAATATGGCCGGCAGCTGAAAGGCGTCACCGCGCCCGCCATCTGCTGCAATCCCGACAAATGGATGATCACCCCGTCAGGCCTTCATCCGGCGCCCGGCGCCATTGCAGCGCTTTATGAGAGCCAGGGCGGCAAGGTGCGCTGGATCGGCAAGCCGCATCGCGAGATCTATGACTATGCGCTGCGCCGGATCGGCAGGCCGCAACGCGTGCTGTGCATCGGCGACAGCGCCGAGCATGATGTCGCCGGCGGGCGCGGCGCCGGTCTCTCGACACTTCTCATCCGCACCGGCGTGTCGGAAGGCCAGACCGACTTCGAGCCCGAGCCCGATTATCTGATGGAGCACTTCACCTGGCGATGAGCCACTCATGCTCCTTGGCATTGTGGAATTTCCAGGTGCGCTTCGGTCCCGCCATCACGTTGAGATAATAAAGATCGTAGCCATGGGTGGCGGCGCAAGGGTGGTATCCCTTGGGCACCAGGGTCACGTCGCCGTCCTCGATCGCCATCGCCTCGTCGAGCGAGCGGTCGTCGGTATAGACGCGCTGGAAGCCGAAGCCCTGGGGCGGGTTGAAGCGGTGATAATAGGTCTCCTCGAGCAGCGACTCGCGCGGCAGGTCGTCCTGGTCGTGCTTGTGCGGCGGATAGGAGGAGGTATGGCCGCCCGGCGTGATGACCTCCACCACCAGCAGGCTTTCCGCGGGCTCGGTCTCGGGCAGGATGTTGGTGACATAGCGGACATTGGTGCCCTTGCCGCGCGTCTCCTGGCCGAGACTGTCCGGCGCGATCACGCGGACCGGCAATTTGCCGGTGCCGGGGGCCGTGCACACGCCGAGCTCGAGCGGCGTTTCGGCGGTGATGCTCCAGGCCGCTCCCGCCGGCACATAGACCGACCAGGGCTTGCCCTCGAAGGGCGACATGCGCTCGCCGAGAAGGCCCAGCTCCTTGCGGTCGACGGTGACGCGGCCCTTGCCGGTGATGAAGACCAGGCAGGTCTCGCGATCGTTGCTGTCGCCTTTGGCCGACTGGCCCTTGTCCAGCTTCCACACATCGAAGCCGACATAGGTCCAGCCGGCGCTTTCCGGCGTCACATGCTGGATGCGGCCTTCGCCTGATCTGTGCTTGAGCAGCAGTTTCGACATCAGGTGAGCCCGCCTGCTTTAAGGAAGCGGACCAGATTGTCATAGCCGAGCTTGGCATATTTCGCCGGCTCGGCTTTCTTCGGGTCCTGCTCGGCTTCGACGACGACCCAGCCGGAATAGCCGGGCAGTTCCTTGAACACCGCGACATAATCCACCATGCCGTCGCCCGGCACCGTATAGACGCCGGCGATGACCGAATCGAGGAAGGACCAGTCCTTGGCCTCGGATTCCTTTCGCACCGCGGCACGCACGTCCTTGCAATGAACATGGCTGATGCGCTTGCGGTATTTGCGCGCCAGTAGGGCGGGATCGGCGCCGCCCCAGGTGGCATGGCCGGTATCGAGCAGGAGATGCACCGCGTCGCCCGTGTCTTTCATCAGCCGGTCGATCTCTTCCTCAGTCTGCACCACGGTGCCCATATGGTGATGATAGACGAGCTGGAAGCCCTCCTGGCGCAGAAGCTCGGCGAGCTTCGTCAGCCTCTCGGTGAAGCGCTTCCATTCGGCTTCGCTCATCTTGGGCCGCGTCGACAAGGGCTTCGACTTGTCGCCATGGATGGTGCGGGTGCATTCCGCCACGATGAAGACAGGAGTGCCCATGTCCTTCAGCAGTTTGCGGTGATGCGCCGCCTCGGCGAATTCGGTCTCGGCGTCGCGTTCGATCAGGAAGATCGAATGCCATCCGCCGATCAGCGCATGGCCGTATTTGTCGAGGATCGGTCGCAGCTTCGATGCTTCACGCGGAAATTTGTTGCCGAGCTCCATGCCGACGAACCCCGCGCCCTTCGCCTCGCTCAGGCATTGCTCGAGCGGTATCCAGCCGCCCAGCTCCTGCATGTCGTCATTCGACCAGCCGATCGGATTGGCGCCGATGCGGATTGCCATTTTCAATACCTCCTAAATTAAATCGTCATCCCGGCGAAAGCCGGGACCCACTAAACTCGTGCAGACCGGCAAGTGCCGCCCGCATTGAAAGACCTCATTGGATCCCGCCCTTCGCCGGGATGACGGTAATGGGGGCAGGGCGGGCATCTCAATCCCCGATCCGCTGCTGCTTGATCGCCGTCTCGTATTTCTTGCGCGCCGCATCCACTTCCTTCCGCGCCGACACTTCCGGCACCGCCACGTCCCACCAATGGCCGCCGGCCTCGGTCGAGATCCACGGATCGGTGTCGATGACGATCACCGTGGTGCGCTTGTTGGCCTTGGCCGCCTTCAATGCCGCTTCGAGATCGGCGATGGAATCCACCTTCTCGGTGAGGGCGCCCATGCTCCGCGCATGGCCGGCGAAATCGATCTCAGGCAAAACCTCATGCACGCTGTCGGCGAGCAGGTTGTTGAAGCGGGCGCCGCCGGTCGCCTTCTGCAGTCTGGTGATGCAGCCATAGCCCCGGTTGTCGAGCAGCACGATGGTGAGCTTGAGGCCCATCATCACCGAGGTCGCCACTTCCGAATTAAGCATGAGATAGGAGCCGTCGCCCACCATCACGACGACCTCGCGCTCGGGCTGCGCCATCTTCAAGCCGAGGCCGCCGGCGATCTCATAGCCCATGCAGGAGAAGCCATATTCGAGATGATAGGAAGACGGCGTGCTCGCCTGCCACAGCTTGTGCAATTCGCCGGGCAGGCCGCCTGCGGCGCAGAGCAGCGAGATGTCGCGGCCGAGAGCGCGCTGCACCGCGCCGATCACCTGCGCGTCGGAAGGAAGCGCATTGGTGGCGGCCGTCACCGCATCGGCCTCCTTCATCCAGGCCTTGAAACCATCCTGCGCCGATTTCGTCCAGGCGGCGGGCGCCTTGTAGCCGCCGAGATTGGCGGACAACTCCTCGAGCCCGACACGCGCATCGGCGATCAGCGGCAAGGCGCGATGCTTGCCGGCATCGAAGACCTGCGTGTTGAGGCCGATGATCGTCTTGCCGTCATTCTTGAACAGCGCCCAGGAGCCGGTGGTGAAATCCTGCAGGCGGGTGCCGACCGCCAGGATCACATCGGCCTCTTCGGCCAGTCGATTGGACGCCGACGTGCCGGTGACGCCGATGGCGCCCATATTGAGCGGATTGGCGAAGGGCAAAGAGGACTTGCCGGCCTGCGTCTCGGCGACCGGAATGCCATGGCGCTCGGCGAAGCCCGCCAGAGCGGTGGAGGCTTCCGAATAAAGCACGCCGCCGCCGGCGATGATCACCGGCTTCTTCGCCTCCCGCAATGTCGCCACCGCCCGGGCCAGCTCGTTTTCGTCCGGGCGGATGCGGCGCGCCGTCCACAGCGTCTCGGCGAAGAAGCTTTCCGGATAGTCGAAGGCTTCCGCCTGCACGTCCTGGCAGAGCGCCAATGTCACCGGGCCACACTCGGCCGGATCGGTCAGAACTTCCATGGCGCGATGGAGCGCCGGGATCAGCTGCTCGGGGCGGGCGATGCGGTCGAAATACCGCGAGACGGGACGGAAGCAGTCATTGGCCGATGCGGTGCCGTCGCCGAAATTCTCCACCTGCTGCAGCACCGGGTCGGGCTTGCGGTTGGCGAAGATGTCGCCCGGCAGGAACAGCACCGGCAGGCGGTCGACATGGGCGACGGCCGCCGCCGTTACCATATTGAGGGCGCCGGGGCCGATCGATGTGGTGCAGGCCATCATGCGGCGCCGGCGCGTCGCCTTGGCGAAGGCGATGGCGGAATGCGCCATCGCCTGCTCATTGTGGGCGCGATAGGTCGGCAATTCGTTCTTCACGCCATACAGCGCCTCGCCCATGCCGGCGACATTGCCATGGCCGAAAATGGCCCATACGCCGGCAAAGAGCGGAACTTTCTGGCCGTCGATCACGGTCATCTGGCGGGTGAGGAAGCGCGCCAGCGCCTGGGCCATGGTGAGGCGGATGGTCTTGGTCATGAATGCGTCCTCTTCCACAAATCGACGAGCGTGCCGAAACGCTGGGCCATGTCGGCGACCGCCTGGTCGTCGCCGATGCGCCCGCCGAGCCAGTCTTTCGCCGCATCATTGAAGATCGAGCGGCCGATGGCAAATCCCCTGACCTCCGGCTGGCCGGCGGCCGCCTCGAAACCCTTGGCGAGTTCGCTTTCCGGCGCCTCCAGGCCCAGAATCACGACGCCCCGGCAATAAGGATCATTGCGCCGGATGACATCGCCGATCGTCTTCCAGGCGGCGCCGGTCGATTGCGGCTCGAGCTTCCACCAGTCGGGCTTGATGCCCAGCGCATAGATCTCGTCCAACGCGCGGGCGACCGTGTTTTCTTCCAGCGGCCCGTTCTTGCCGCAGATGATCTCGACCAGCAGCTCGCGGCCGACCCGGCGCGCCGCCTCGAAGACGGTCTTCAATTTCTGCGCCTGCTCGTCCTTCAGCGCCGCGTCGTCGTCGGGATGGTAGAAAGCGAGGCATTTGATCGTATGGGTCACCGGCCATTCGATCAGGCGGGCGCCGACATCCTGGGTGAATTCGAACCGCAGCGGCCGGGAGCCCGGCTCCTCGAGCGGACGCGCGATCCACAGATTGTGCTTCGCCGCGTCGAACATCGCCTCGCGGCCATAAATGTCGTCGAGCAGCATACCGAAGCCTTCTTCGCCCTTCGATATCCGCGCGGTCGCTTTCACCGCCAGGCGCTTGAAATCGGCGATGCGCTCGCGCGCGACGCCGAGCGTGTCGGCGACCTGCTCGAGCTGCTTTCTATGATCAATCGCCAGCGCCAGCAGGCTCTTCGCCTGCGGCCGCCGCGTCGTCGCCCAGTGGACGTGGTTGATCGCCTCGTCCTTGCGCAAGGCGCGATGAGGACTGCCCGCTTTCAGGAAATACTGCAGCTCATCCCAGGTCGGGATCTCGGGCGAGCAGAGGAGGCGCGACACCGCGAAGGCGCCGCAGGCATTGGCCCAGGTCGCCGAGGTCGCGTGATCCTCGCCCTTCAGCCAACCGCGCAGGAAGCCCGACATGAAGCTGTCGCCGGCGCCCAGCACATTATAGACCTCGATCGGGAAGCCCTTGCCGACGATGCCGTCCTCGATCCTGTCCGGAATGGCGCCGGGATAAACGACGCAGCCCATCGGCCCGCGCTTCAGCACGATCGTCGCGGTGGAGAGGGAGCGTATCCTGCGCAGCGCCGCGAGCGTGTCCTCGCTGCCGCCGGCAATATGCACCTCCTCCTCGGTGCCGACGATCAGGTCGCAATCGGGCAGGATGGTCTGCAGGCTTTCCGAGACCTTGTCGGACTTGATGTAGCGCTCCTCGCCCGCCGCATGGCCAGCGAGGCCCCAGAGATTGGGCCGGTAGTCGATGTCGAAGACGACCTTGCCGTCATTCTCCTTGGCGATCCGGATCGCCTTGCGCTGCGCGGCGCTGTTCTGCGCCCGCGCGAAATGTGTGCCGGTGACGAGTACGGCCCGGCTCGAGCGGATGAACTCGGCATCGATATCGGCTTCCGACAGGGCGCTGTCGGCGCAGTTCTCGCGATAGAAGATGAGCGGGAAGGTCTTGTCGTTCTCGACCGAGAGCAGGACGAGCGAGGTCAGACGCTCCCTGTCGGTGACGATGCCTTCGAGCGACACGCCTTCGCGCGCCATCTGCTCCTTGACGAAGCGGCCCATCTGCTCGTCACCCACCCTTGTGACGAGGCCCGATCTGAGGCCGAGGCGGGCGGTGCCGATGGCGATATTGGAGGGGCAGCCGCCGACCGACTTGGCGAAGGAGCCGATATCCTCGAGCCTGGCGCCGATCTGCTGGCCATAGAGGTCGACGGAAGACCGGCCAATGGTGATCACATCCAGTTCCGCCATGGCCCGCCGATCATCCTTTTCCTCTGCTTGACGGTATGAAACAATAATTCTATTCAATCGTCAATTCGGAATATTTGTTCTGTTTTGGGAGGTCGCATGATCAGCTTCGGAGTCCTGGGCGCCGGCCGTATCGGCAAGGTCCATGGGAACACTTTGGCCAATTCCGGCCGCGCCAAGGTCGCCTATGTCGCCGACGCCGACGGCAAGGCCGCCGACAGTCTCGCCAAGGCGGTGGGCGCCAAGGTCGCCTCGGTCGAAGAGGTCATCAAGGCCAGGGACACCGACGCCGTCCTCATCGCCACGCCGACCGACACCCATGCCGACCTGATCGAGGCCGCGGCACAAGCCGGCAAGATGATCCTGTGCGAAAAGCCGGTGTCGCTTTCGGTCGAGCGTATCGAAAAGTGTCTCGCCGTGGTCGAGAAGGCCAAGGTGCCGCTGATGATCGGCTTCCACCGCCGCTACGATCCCAACTTCTCGGTGCTCGAGAAGCGCCTGCGCAAGGGCGAGGCGGGTGAGGTCGAAATCGTCACCATCACCTGCCGCGATCCGGCCCCGCCGCCGGTCTCCTATATCGAGCGTTCGGGCGGCCTCTATCGCGACATGATGATCCACGACTTCGACATGTCGCGTTTCCTTCTGGGTGGCGAGGAGATCGAGATCGTCCATGCGCTGGGGGGCAACATGGTCGACCCCGCCATCGGCAAGGCCGGCGACATCGACACCGCCGCGGTGCATATGCAGACGAAACGCGGCGCCATGGTCATCATCACCAATTCCAGGCGCGCCGCCTATGGCCACGATCAGCGCATCGAGGTGCATGGCAGCAAGGCGATGCTGCGCGCCGGCAACATCCATCTGACGACGGTCGAATGCGCCGATGCGCATGGCTTCACCAGCGATCTGATCCCGTTCTCCTTCATCGAGCGCTACGCCGAGGCCTACCGTCTCGAAGTGCTCGCTTTCCTCGACGCCATCGAGAAGGGTGTGGCGCCGACCGCGTCGGGCCATGACGGCCTCCAGGCGCAGAAGCTCGCCGAGGCGGCGACGGAAAGCTGGAAGACTGGGAAGCCGGTCAAGGTGAAATAGTCTTTGGCCCGCTTCGCGGGCAGAAAATGCCGTCATCCCGGCGAGGACACCCTCGCCCCGCGAAGCGGGGAGAGGGGAGGGGCCCGACGCATAGCGTCGGGAGGGGTGAGGGGCATCCCTGTTACTTGGCTGACGATGCCAGCGCTGCGAGGAGTGTGTCCAGAACGCCTTCCATCGCATTGTAGACGTCATCGTTTTGAACACGAATGACTTTGTATCCGAGAGCTTCAAGGCTTGCGGTCCGGGACGCGTCCCTACGCATTTCTTCTTCGGTCGAATGCGTCGCCCCATCTACCTCGATGATGAGGCGGGCCTCACGGCAAACAAAGTCACCGATATACTCACCTACTGGTTCCTGTCGGACGAATTTGAATTTCCCAAGCTGACGATTACGTAATTCGGCCCAAAGCCGTGATTCTGCGCTCGTCGAAAGACGGCGCAGTTTTCTTGCTATTGGAATGCTTCGTCGATTGACGCCGCGCATAGAGCCTCAATAGCACGGAATGAAGTGCCCCTCACCCTTCCCGCCGTTTCGCGGCGGGCCCCTACCCTCTCCCCGCTTCGCGGGGCGAGGGTGCGCGCTTCTCCGCCACGGCCACCGTCAGCGTCATCGCCAGCGCCAGCGTGGCGGAGAGCGAGCGGAAGCCTTCGAAATTGGCTTCCGCCACCTCGAACCAGATCTCGGCGTCACGCGCCAGGGGTGAGAAGGCGCTGTCGGTGATGGCGATCACCGGCACATGCGCGCGGGCGGCCTGCGTGACGAGCGTCACCGTCTCGCTCGCATAGGGCGTGAAGCTCACCGCCAGAACCGCATCCTTGGGCGTCGCGAAAGTGAGATCGTTGGATGAAAGCCCGCCCAGCCCGTCGATCAGCACATGACGGATGCCGAGCTTGCCGAAGGCATAGGCCATATAGGAGGAGATCGGGAAGGAGCGCCGCAAGCCGACGATATAGATCGTCTGCGCCGCGGCGAGCCGCGCCACCGCCTTGTCGAGTGTTCCGGCCTCGAGCTTGGCGCCGAGATCGGCGATCGACTTCTGCGCCGCCTCCGAGAAACCCTCGAACAGGATATGCGCCTTCGACGCCGATTTCGCATGCTCGCGCAGTTGCGCGATGCGCTCCTCGTAATTGGGCACCCGGTCGCGCAGGCGGGCCCGGAAGATCTCCTGCAGTTCCGAGAAGCCCTGATAGCCCATCGCCTGCGCGAAGCGGATCAGCGAGGAGGGCTGCACCTGCGCCTGCTCGGCGACCGAGGCCACCGTGCCGAAGGCGATGTCGTCGGGATGGTCGAGCGCGAAAGCGGCGATCTGGCTCAGGCGCTTGGGCAGCGTCTTGCCGCGCTCGATGATGAGCGCCTTCAAGGTCGCGAAGTCGCGGGGCGTCGTCTCGGTGGCCGTCATGAGTCCATGTCAACAGAAGGTCTTGACGGCGTCAAGCAAAAATGGAATGAATATTCTAATCATAAAAATAATCACCAGAATATTCTATTTTGGAGGGAGGGTGGACGATTGAGCGCCACAACTAGCCCGTTGCTGGAGGCCAGGGGCGTCACGAAGTATTTCGGGGCGATCACCGCGCTGCGCAATGTGAATTTCCATGTGAATGCCGGCGAGGCGCTGGGCGTCGTCGGCGACAATGGCGCCGGCAAATCCACTTTGATGAAAATCCTGTCCGGCCTCTACCAGCCGAGCGAGGGCCAGCTCATCTTCGAGGGCCAGCCGGTCCATTTTTCCAGCCCGCGCACGGCGCGCAATATCGGCATCGAGATGGTCTATCAGGACTTCGCGCTCGCCGGAAACCTGCCCATCTACGAGAATATCTATCTCGGCCGCGAGCCCGGCACGAAGGTCGGCGGGCTCACCGTCATCGACAAGGTGCGCGAGCGCGAAATGGCCCAGGCCCATCTCGACAAGCTCAAGATCCATGTGAAGAGCGTCGACCAGCCGGTCGAGGAGCTGTCGGGCGGCCAGCGCCAGGCGGTCGCCATTGCGCGCGCCACCGCCTTCGACGCCAAGGTCGTCATCATGGACGAGCCGACGGCGGCGCTCGCCATCAAGGAGGTCGGCAAGGTGCTCGATCTCATCAAGACGCTCAAGGAACACGGCGTCGCGGTGATCATGATCTCGCACCGCATGGACGACATCTTCTATGCCTGCGACCGGGTGATGGCGCTGTTCCATGGCGCCAATTTCGCCGACGCGCCGCTCGCCGAGACCAACCGCAACGAAGTCATCGGCTGGATCATGGGCACCAAGGACCACACGGCGCAGCTCGCGCATGACCGGGTGCATTGATGATCAGCAACAATCCGGCTCTGTCGCGGTTCCTCGAAAGCTACGGCATCATCCTCGTCATCGTGGTCATGATGGCGTTTCTCTATGCGTCGCAGCCGGCGACGTTCCTTTCCGCCACTAATCTCACCAACATCCTCAAGCAGAACGCTTATCCGGCGATGCTGGCGCTCGGCATGTTCGTGGTGATCATCACCGCCGGCATCGATCTCTCGGTGGGCTCGATCCTCGGGCTCGCCATCATCTGCCTCGCCGTCGCCGACAAGGCCGGCACGCCCTGGCCCATCGTATTGCTCATCGGTCCCGTGGTCGGAATCGTCTGCGGGCTCTTCAACGGGCTCGGCTATACGATGCTCAGGCTGCCGCATCCCTTCATCATGACGCTCGGCACGCTCTATACGTTTCGCGGCATCGGCAATCTCATCAGCCAGGCGCCGATCTCGGGCCTGCAGCCGCAAGTGCGATATCCGGGACAGGAATTCTACGCGCTGGGGATATTCGCGCCGCCGGCGGGCATCCCGGTCAGCTTCTTCCTGGTGATCATCTGCGCCGTCGGCCTGTGGTTCTTCCTGAACCGCACCAATATGGGCCGGCATATCTACGCCATCGGCGGCAACCCGCAGGCCGCCCGCGTCACCGGCATCGATGTCGACCGGGTGCTCGTTTATGTCTATGCGATCTGCGGCTTCTTCGCCGGGCTCGCGGCGCTGCTGCTCGCCGGGCGCACCAATTCGGGCTTTCCGCTCGCCGGCGTCGGCAACGAGCTCGATGCCATCGCGGCGGTGATCATCGGCGGCGCCAGCTTCTTCGGCGGGCGCGGCACGGTCCTCGGCGTGCTGGCCGGCGTGCTGATCATGGGGCTCCTGCGCAACGGGCTCAATCTCAACAATATCAGCCCGTTCTGGCAGCAGATCCTGATCGGCCTGATCATCATCATCGCCGTCTATATCGACGTGCTGCGGCGCCGCGCGGCCACTCGGAAATGACGGGCGTTGCCCGCCAAAGTTGCTCGGCTTTGGCGATGAGGGAACGCCGTCTGAGAACTTGTGGATCCGGCCCTGTCTCCTGCCGGTTCCTGTGTGTTGCGGAGACGTCATGTTCAAGGGAGGACTAAATGAAGACAATTCTGATCGCGGGTGCGGCGCTTGCGGCGCTCGCCGGCTCGGCCTTCGCCGATCCGATCGTGCTCGACATGAAAGGCCCCGGCGCCGGCAACCCGTTCTGGGCCGCCGTGCAGGCGGGCGCCGAGGAGAAGGGCAAGGAGCTCGGCGTCGAGGTCGTGGTGATGTCGCCGCCGGCCGAATCCGACGTGCAGGCGCAGATCGCGCAGCTCGAGGACATGATCGCCAAGGGCATCGCCGGCCTCGCTCTGGCGCCGACCGATCCCAATGCGCTGGCCCCGGTGGTCGATGCCGCCAAGGCCAAGAACGTGCCGGTCGTCTTCGTCGACACCAAGGGCACCAATGAAGGCGTGACCTTCATCGGCACCAACAACCAGGTCGGCGCCAAGCTCGCCGCCGACTTCATCTGCTCGAAGATCGAGAAGGGCTCGGACGTGGCGATCCTGCAGGGCATCATCACGCAGTCGACCGGGCAGGCCCGCGCCACCGGCGCCAAGGAAGGTCTGGAAGGCTGCGGCCTCAAGGTCGTCGCCGAGCAACCGGCCGACTGGGACCGCGCCAAGGGCCAGTCGGTGATGGAAAACATCCTCACCGGCAATCCCAATATCAAGGCGGTCTTCGCGTCGAACGACAATATGGCGCTCGGCGCCGTCGAAGCCCTCAAGGCGGCCGGCAAGCTCAAGGACGTCATGGTGGTCGGCTTCGACGCCAATCCGGACGCCGCGGCTTCGATCCTCGCCGGCGAAATGACGGCTTCCGTCGCCCAGGCGCCCAAGAACATGGGCGCCTTCGCGGTCGAGAATCTGATCAAGCTGCAGAAAGGCGAGAAGATCGAGGCGGTGATCGACACCGGCACGGTCCTCGTCACCAAGGACAATGCCGACCAGTATAAATAAGGCCTGACCGGTCTTGCAGTGAAAGCGGGTCCCGGCGAAAGTCGGGGCCTGTCTTTTTGTTGTTGTCTCTCCCCACCCGTCATGGCCGGGCTTGACCCGGCCATCCAGACTCACCGCCATTCAGGCGTGACATGGATGGGCTGGATGGCCGCCTCGAGGACGGCCATGACGCGTTGGGGAAGCGTTGTGAGGATACATCATGACATCCCTCGGCATCGGCCTGATCGGCACCGGTTTCATGGGCAAGTGCCACGCCATGGCCTGGAGCCATGTGCGGCCCGTCTTCGGCGATGTGCCGGAGATTCGTCTCGAAGCTCTGTGTGACATAGATCCGGAGGTCACCGCCAAGCGCGCCGCCGACTACGGTTTCGCGCGCGCTGAAACCGACTGGCGCAAGCTCGTCGATGACAAAAGCATCGACATCGTCTCGATCACCGCGCCCAACAATGTCCATCGCGAGATGGCGGTCGCCTTTCTCGAAGCCGGCAAGCATGTGTGGTGTGAAAAGCCGATGGCGCTGACGCTCGCCGAAGCCGAGGCGATGACGCAAGCCGCCGCGAAGGCCAAAGGCCGCACGCTGCTCGGCTATAACTACATCAAGAATCCTGCCGTGCTGCATGCGAAGAAGCTCATCGACGCCAAGGCGATCGGCGATGTCGTGCATTTCCGCGGCCAGGTGGATGAGGATTATCTCGCCTCGCCCGATGTGCCGTGGAGCAAGAGGGCGCGCATCGATCTGTGGGGGCTGGGCACGCTCGGCGACATCACCTGCCATCTGGTGAGCTTCGCCCATCTCCTGATCGGCGATATCGCCTCCGTCTCCGCCGACATGGAGACGGTGGTGAAGCAGCGCCCGGTGCCGGGCGCGAATGAAATGCGCGCGGTCGAGAACGAGGACATCGCCCATGCCATCGTGCGCTTCAAATCCGGCATTTCCGGCACGCTCGCCTCGAGCCGCGCCGCCTGGGGCCGCAAGAACCTGATCCGCTTCGAGGTGCACGGCACCAGGGGCATGCTCACCTTCGACCAGGAGCGCCTCAATGAATTGCAGCTCTATGTGACCGAAGGGCCGGAAGAGACGCGCGGCTTCCGCACCATTCTCACCGGGCCGGTCCATTCACCCTATGGCCAGTTCACCCCGGCCCCCGGCCATCAGCTCGGCTTCAACGAGCTCAAGGTGATCGAAGCCAAGCATCTGCTCGACTGTATCGCGAGCGGGAAAGAGTGCTTCGTCAATTTCACCGAAGGCCTCAAGATCGAACGCGTCATCCACGGCATGGCGCAGTCGGCGCGCGAGCGGAAGTGGGTGGATGTGGGGTGATACTTAACGTTCATAGCCCGTCATCCCGGCGAAAGCCGGGATCCATTGAATCAGCGCAAGCGGGTGGTGCTGATCGTGTATGAGAATTTATTGGATTCCGGCTTTCGCCGGGATGACGGGCTTTGGTGACTTGCAAACGTGGCCGCAACGGTGACACTCGGAAAGCCTGCCCGCGACTATGAAACGAGCCGTTTCATGAACCGCAAAGCAACTTCCCTGCTTCCGTAACCGACAGGAAGCCAAGCCGTTGAAATACCTGGGACGGCCTCGGGATTTTCAGAATTTTCCCTGTTCTTCCCTGTAAATCCCTGTACTTCAGCCTTCGTCGAAACCCCGGGCACCGCCCTTGCCTTCGTCCCGGCCCTTATGCCGGCCATTGGGCGGCGGCATCTTGCCGTTGCCGTTCTCTTCCTCGAGCGCGCGCTTGAGCCTGCGGATGATCACGGCGCGCGCCTTCTCGTCGGCCGCCTTGCCGACCATGTCGTTGATGTCGAGGACGAGCTCGGTGAGGTCATTGTGCCAGTCGCGGCGCGCCATCTTGTCGGGGCTGATGCGCGGCCTGACCTCGGCGGCGCTGAGCACCGGCTCCTCGCCCGAGAGGTCATAGACGTCATCGAGGCTCGGCCGCGCGATGCGGTCGGCCGGCATGAGGTTGTTCTGCGCCATCTCGCCTTCCATGGCGATCTGCGCGGTCTCTTCACCGTGGGTGAGGAAGACCATCTTGGCGATCGGCAGGCGCTCCTTCAGCCATTGCAGCAGCTCCGGCCCGTCGGCATGGCCCGAATAATCCTCGAAGCGGCGAATGGTGGCGCGGACCTTGACCTCCTCGCCATGGATCTTGACCGCCTGGGCGCCGTCCTCGAGCAGGCGGCCGAGCGTGCCCGCCGCCTGGAAGCCGACCAGCAGCACCGTCGCGTTGGGCTTGAACAGATTGTTCTTGAGATGATGGCGGATGCGGCCCGCCTCGCACATGCCGCTCGCCGCGACGATGATGTGGAAGCCCGAGAAGCGGTTGATCGCCTTCGACTCGTCGACGCTTTCGGTCGTCTTCACATAGGGCGATTCGAGCGCATGCAGCAGCGCCTCGCCGTTGCGCAATGACTTGGCATGCTGCGAGAAGATGTTGGTGGCCTTGAGCGCCAGCGGCGAATCGATGAAGACCGGCGCATTGGGAATGACGCCCTTGTCCATCAGCGCGATGACGTCGACCAGCACCTCTTGGGTGCGCTCGACGGCGAAGGACGGAATGAGCACCGCGCCCTGGCGGCTCGCCGCGGCGCGCAGCTCGGTGCCCAGCACCTCGCGGCGCTTCTCCTCGGAGCGCTCGAAGCGGTCCTTGCCGCCATAGGTCGATTCGCACACGACATAGTCGAAATCGGTCGGCGCCTCGGGATCGGGCTCGAACAGCTTGGCGTCGGGGCCGATGTCGCCCGAGAACAGGATGCGCAACGCCTTCCGGCCGGGACGCTCCACTTCCACCTCGATCGAGGCGGAGCCGAGCAGATGGCCGGCATTCCAGTAGCGGGCGCGGATGCCCGGCACCGGCGTGATCCACATCTTGTAGGCGATGCCTTCAAAGAACTCGAGCGCCCTATGGGCGTCTTCCAACGTGTAGATCGGCTCGACCTCGGCGAGGCCGCGCTTGCGGTTGCGGTCGTTGAGCAGCTTGACCTCGGTCTCCTGGATGAAGCCCGAATCGGGGAGCATCACCGCGCAGAGATCGCAGGTCGCATGCGTCGCATAGATCTTCTTGGCGAAGCCGGCCTTGACCAGCTTGGGGATGAGCCCGGCATGGTCGATATGCGCGTGGGTGAGGAGCATGGCGTCGATCTTGCGCGGATCGAAGGGGAAGGCGCGATAGTTCAGCTCCTTCTCGCTCTTCGAGCCCTGGAACATGCCGCAGTCGATGACGAGGCGCGCCTTGTCCGTCTCGATGACATAGCAGGAGCCGGTGACGACGCGGGTGGCGCCGTGGAAATGCAGCTTGACGGTCATGCGCTATCCTTTGTGTTCGGGGATCTTGAGGCCGCGGGCGATGAGCTCGCCCCAGGCTTGCTCCGGCGTATCGGCGAAGGCGAAGAGATCGAGGTCCTTCTCGGCGCACAGGCCTTCCTCGACGAAGCGGTGGAAGTTGATCGTCTTGCGCCAGAAGATGCTGTCGTAAAGCACGATGGGCAAGGCCTCGTCCATCTTGCCGGTCTGGCGCAGGGTCAGGATCTCGAACAGCTCGTCGAGCGTGCCGAAGCCGCCGGGAAACACCACCAGCGCCGCGGCGCGCATGGCGAAATGCATCTTGCGCATCGCGAAATAGTGAAAGCGGAAAGTGAGGTCCGGCGTCGAATAGGCGTTGGGCTCCTGCTCATGCGGGAGCGTGATGTTGTAGCCGATCGACGGTGCGCCGGCATCGACGGCGCCGCGATTGGCGGCCTCCATGATTCCGGGACCGCCGCCGGTGGCGATCACGTTCTGGCGCGGCCCGGAATGGTCGTCGAGCGCGCCGCCGCGCTCCGAGACGATGCGCGCGAAGGCGCGCGCCGCCTCATACCAGCCGCGCTTGTCGCCCTCCTTGACGCGGGCCGAGCCGAACACCACGACGGTGGTGGCGACGCCCCATTTGCGCAGATATTCCTCCGCCTTCTGATATTCGAGGTGGAAGCGCACGCCGCGCATCGTGTCGCCGAGAACGAAATCCTGGTCGAGGGCGGCGATCCGGTAGGCCGGCGACGCCATCTGGGCTTTATTGTCTGTCATCATGAATCCTTATGCTCCTACCGGAATAGGAGCCTCGGCCCTTGCAATCAAGCCCTGTTTGTTTCACGCTTATGTCAGTAAAAACAGGAGCTTGCATGGCCAGTCAGTTTGCCAGGAAATTCACCGTCGAAGCCGGCAAAGGGGTTTCGCTCGCCAAGATCGACCCGCGCGACGACAGCGCCTTCGACGGCAAGGAGAAAGCCAAGGCCGACACCGCCAGGGACGCCGAGCTCATCAACCAGCTGCAGGACTGCCTCTATGCGGAAGGAAGGCGCAGCCTGCTCGTCGTTCTGCAGGGCATGGATTGCAGCGGCAAGGACGGCACGGTGCGCGCGGTGTTCAACACCTGCGGGCCGATCGGCGTCGAAGTCACGCCCTTCAAGGCGCCGAGCGAGGAGGAGCGCGCGCATGACTATCTCTGGCGCGTTCATAAGGCTGCGCCGCCCAAGGGCATGATCGGCATCTTCAACCGCTCGCATTACGAAGACGTGCTGGTGGTGAAGGTACGGAAATTCGCGCCGCCGGAGGACATCGAGCGGCGTTATGAGGAGATCAATCATTTCGAGAAGCTGCTCACCGACAACGGCACGCGCATCCTCAAATTCATGCTGCATATCTCGAAGGACGAGCAGGCCGAAAGGCTGCGCGAGCGCGTCACCGACCCGAAGAAGTTCTGGAAGTTCAATCCGGGCGACCTCGAGGACCGCAAATTGTGGCCGCAGTTCATGGACGCCTATGAGACGGCGCTCAAGCGCTGCTCGCCGGCGCATGCGCCCTGGCATGTCATTCCGGCCGACCGCAACTGGGTGCGCAACGCCGCCATCGCCCGCATCGTGCGCGAGACGCTCGAGGACATGGCGCCGAACTATCCCAAGCCCGACGGCTGGGATCCGAAGAAGGTGGTGATCACCTAACTCCGTCTACTCCGCCGGCGCCGGCGCCGCATGCGCGACGTCCTTGGGCGCGGCGGCGGCGTTGCGGCCCACCAGGCTGTAGACGGCGGGCACCACGAAGAGCGTCAGGAGCGTGCCGACGGACATGCCGCCGACGATGACCCAGCCGATCTGAATCCGGGCCTCGGCGCCGGCGCCCTCGGCAAGGGCGAGCGGCACGGCGCCCAGCACCATCGCGGCCGTCGTCATCAGGATCGGGCGCAGGCGCAAGGTCGCCGCCTCGACGATCGCCTCGGCGCGGCTGCGGCCATCCTCCTCCTGCAGGCGATTGGCGAAATCGACGATCAGGATGCCGTGCTTGGTGATGAGGCCGACCAGCGTCACGAGGCCGATCTGCGAATAGATGTTGAGCGTGCCGCCGGTGAGCTTGAGCGCGAGAAGCGCGCCCGCCATCGACATCGGCACGGTCAGCATGATCATCAGCGGATCGCGGAAGCTCTCGAACTGCGCGGCCAGCACCAGATAGATGAAGGCGAGCGCCAGCACGAAGATGAACATCACATTGCTGCTGGCGTCGCGGAACTCACGGCTCTGGCCCGACAGGTCGGTGAGCGTGTTGTCGGGGAGGATCTGCTGCGCCGCCGTCTGGATCGCCTGCAGCGCCTGGCCCTGGGTATAGCCGGGCGCCAGGTTGGCATAGATGGTCACGGCGCGGAGCTGGTTGAAGCGGCGCAGCTCCTTGGGCGCCACCGTCTCCTTGACCGACACGATGTTGGACAGCTGGATCATCTCGCCGGCCGGGTTGCGGACGAACATGCGGGCGAGATTCTCGGGCGCCGAGCGTTCGCTGGCATCGAGCTGCACCAGAACGTCATACTGCTCGCCGCCGATCTCGAAACGCGTCACCTGGCGGCTGCCCAGCATGGTCTCCAGCGTGCGGCCGATGACCGACACGTCGAGGCCGAGATCGGCGACACGCTCGCGGTCGATCTTCACCTCGAGCTGCGGCTTGTTGAGCTTGAGATTGGTGTCGAGGTCGGTGAGGCCGGGATTCTCCTTCAGCTTCTCGACCATGTCATTGGCGTATTTCTGCAGATCCTCATAGGTGCCGGAGGTCTGGACGACGAACTCCACCGCGCGGCCGGTGCCGCGGCGGCCGAAGCCGGCGGGCGAGCGCGACGACACCTGGACGCCGGCCACCTTGCGCAGCTCCGGCGTCAGGCGCTGCGAGATCTGCGACTGGCTGGCATCGCGCTCGGCATAGTCCTTGAGGCGGCCGATGGCATTGAACTCGGTCACTTCCGGCTGGCCGACGGTCACCAGATAGGCGCGCACGTCGGGCGACTTCGCCAGGATGTCCTCGACCTGCCGGGCATAACGGTCGGTGAAGGCGAGCGTCGAGCCGTCCGGCGCCGAGCCCGCGATCTGCAGCACGCCGCGATCCTCGGTCGGCGTCAATTCCGAATTGAGGCCGGTGAACAGATAGCCGCCGAGCCCGGCAACGGCGAGCGCCACCAGGAAGACCAGATAGCGCGCCCTGATGGCGATCCGCAGCACCGCCTGGTAGGCTCGCTCGAGACGGGCGAGAATCGCCTCGATGAAGCGGGCGATGATGTTGGGCCGGTCATTGTGCTTGAGGAATTTCGAGCACATCATCGGCGTCAAGGTCAGCGCCACGAAGCCTGAAACGACGACGGCGCCGGCGAGAGTGAGCGCGAATTCGAGGAACAGCCGGCCGGTGGAGCCCGGCGTGAAGGCGACCGGCGCATAGACGGCGACCAGCGTGAGCGTCATCGCGATGACGGCGAAGCCGATCTCGCGCATGCCCTTGAGCGCCGCATCGAAGGGTTTCATCCCTTCCTCGATATGACGGAAGATGTTCTCGAGCACGACGATGGCGTCGTCGACGACGAGGCCGATGGCCAGCACCATGGCGAGCAGCGTCAGCGTGTTGATCGACAGCCCGGTCAGCAGCATGATCGCGAAAGTGGTGATGAGCGAGATCGGGATGGTGATGATCGGGATGATCGCCGCCCTGAGCGAGTGCAGGAAGAACATGATGATCAGGATGACCAGCACGATCGCCTCGAGGATCGTCGTGAACACCGAGGAGACCGACTGCTCGATGAACTGGGTCGAGTCGTAGCCGATCTCGACGCTGGTGCCCTGCGGCAGGGATTCGGAGACGCTCGGCAGGACGGCGCGCAAGGCCTTGGAGACGTCGAGCGGATTGGCGACCGCCTGCTTGATGATGCCGGCGGTGATCGAGGTCTGCCCCATGAAGCGGCTGGTGCGGCGCACCTCCTCGGAGCCCAGCTCGATGCGCGCCACGTCGCCGAGCTTGACCTGCAGTCCGCCGGCCGGCTTCAGCATGATGTTGCGGAATTCCTCGGCCGTCGACAGCGCCGTCTTCGACAGCACCGTGAACTCGCGGTCGTCGCCCTCGATGCGCCCGGCCGGAATCTCGGCATTCTGCTTGCGCAGCGCGTCCTCGATGTCCTGGACGGTCAGGCCGTAGCCGGCCAGACGATCGCGGTCGACCCAGATGCGCATCGCATAGCGCCGCTCGCCGAAAATATTCACGTCGGCGACGCCGTTCAGATTCTTGAAGCGGTCGACGACATAGCGGTCGACGAAGTCGGTGAGCTCGATGGCGTTCATCGCCTCGGAGCGGAAGGTGACGTAGATGATCGGGCTGGAATCGGCCTCGACCTTGGAGATGATCGGCTCGTCGACCTCGTCGGGCAGGTTGCGGCGGGCCCGGCTGACGCGGTCGCGCACGTCGCTCGCCGCCGTGTCGATATTGATGTCCGACCTGAAGCGCACGGTGATGCGGCTCGATTCGGAGCGGCTGGAGGACTCGATGATGTCGATGCCCTCGATGCCGGCGAGCGAGCCCTCGAGAACCTGGGTGACCTGCGATTCCATCAGCACGGCCGAGGCGCCGGTATAGTTGGTGGTCACCGACACGACCGGCTCGTCGACCTTGGGATATTCGCGAACCGTCAAGCGCTCATAGGCGACGACGCCGACGAGCAGCATGATGAGGCTCAGAACGGTGGCGAAGACCGGACGGCGGATACAGAGTTCGGAGAGCGACATCGGCCCGCTCAGCCTTCCATGGCGGCGGTGGTGCGCGCGGTGACGATCTCGACATCGGCGCCGTCACGCAGACGCGACTGGCCGGCGGTCACCACCTGCTGGCCGGCCTCGATGCCGTCGAGGATCTCGACGAAGCCGCTCTCGCGGCGGCCGACCACGACCTTGGTCTCACGCGCCTTGCCGTTGAGGGCGGTGTAGACGAGGATGTCGTTGCCGCGCGGCACGAGCGCGCTTTCCGGAATGGTGACGGCGGTGCGCGGCGCGCCCTTCACGGTGATGCGGGCGAGGAGGCCGGGGCGCAATTTGCCGTCCTGATTGGCGAGCGTCGCCTTGACGCGGATGGCGCGGCCATTGACATCGACCGCCGGATCGATGGCGTAGATCGTGCCTTCGAAGCGGGTGCCCGGCAGGGCGTCGGCGACGATCTCGATCTTCTGGCCGACCGAAAGCTTGGTCAGATAGATTTCGGGCACGCTGAAATTCACCTTGAGCTGGTCGATCTTCTCCAGATTGACGAGCGGCGTGCCGGCGGTGACATAGGCGCCGAGCGAGATGGAGCGGAAGCCGAGCTCGCCCGGGAAAGGCGCCCTGATCGACAGCTTCTCATGCTGGGTGCTGATCAGGTCATAGGCCGCCTGCTGGACCAGCAGTTCGGACTGCGCGGTATCGAGCGTGGTCTGTGACGCGGTGCCCGATTTGCGCAAGGTCGCGGCGCGGTCGTAGGTCGACTGGGCGAGGGTCAGGCGCGCCTTGGCGTCCTCGAGCTGGGCGGCGATGAGCTTGTCGTCGAGCCGGATGAGCACGGCGCCGGCGGCGACCGACTGGCCTTCGGTGAAGGCGATCTCCGCCACCCGGCCATTGGTCTCAGCGGCGATCTGCACCGATTCATCGGAAAGCAGCGAGCCGACCGCGGTGATGTCGTCGCTCAGGGTCTTGGCGGCGGCCGCGGCGACCTCGACGGGCGAGGCGGTGGCGGTGCGCGCCTGGCGTTTCTCCGGCGCTGCCTGGGGAGCCGCCTCCCTGAGCTTGCCGGTCACGGCCGACATCACAGGCTCCACCCAGCCGGCGCGCTGGGCGGCAAAGCCCGCGCCAGCCAGCAAGGCGAGAACAAACAGAGAAACCAGGGTTTTCTTCATATAACTCTAGAATAGCGGATATTGGGCCCACGGATAAGACGAGGGGAGACCTAAATCCCGTCGGTTTAATGACGGACTAACCCCGCCGGCGTCTCACAGGCTCGTGATCGGACCCGAAATCCGGCCCTGCTTGCCGGTCGAAAAAACGACGTCCTCGCCCCGCCTGACCGTGAGGGTCTTTCCTTTGCGCGTCACCGTCACGGCGCCCAGCGGGCTCATCACCGGGCCGACTGTGAAGTCCTTGCCTTCATTGCGCAATTGCCAGCCCTGCCAGGGCAGGAAGCTCATGGTGCGGGCATGCTGCATGAAGGGCAGGAGCGCCGACCAGGAATAGAAGGGATCGGTGTCGGGCTGGTCGAGGCCCTCGCCGGTCACCGGGTGGTAGTTTTCGGGCGACAGGCGCCGCTCGTCCCAGCTCCTGGCGAAGAGCTTCCAGCTCTTGTCGACGAGCCGGTCGGCCGCGTCATATTCACCGGCGCGCTCGAGCCCGTTCCACACCAGCCAGTTGAGGATCGGCCAGATGCGGCCGCGCCAATAGACATTGTCGTTCACCGCCGGGTCGTCGCGCGACACCGAGGGCAGGCCGAAGGCGCCGCCGAATTTCTTCGGGTCCTCGAGATGCTTGAGCAGATGCTTCGTCTGCTCCTTCGAGGCGGCGCCGCACAGCAGGGGATAGAAGCTGGTCGGCGCGACGCTCTTCACGAAAGCGCCGGACCATAGGCGGTTGGCGAAGATCTTGCGCTTGTCGTCCCAGAAATGCGCGCCGATCTTCCGGCGCATCGCCGCGGCATCGGCGTCGTGGCGCTTCGCCGCTTCGCTGAGCCCGAGAGCGCGCGCCATATGTGCCAGCATCTCGCAATCGAGGCAGACGAGGCAGTTGAGGCCGACATCCTCGGCATCGAGCGTGCGGCTCGCCTCGTTCCAGCGCGCCTCGTCATGGATGGGCGAGTTGTCCATGAAGGACTCGTCCTTGGCGGCGAGCTTGGTGCCCTTATAGAGGCCCCGGCCCACATCGGAGGAGCCGAATTCGAGCAGGCCGTTGCCATTGCCGTCGCGCGCCGAGCGGATCCATTCGTTGTTCCGCGCCAGCGTCAGATAGGCCATGTCGATGAACAGGCGGTTGCCGGTGCGCTGATAGATCTGCCAGACGATGAAGGAGATGAGCGGCGTCTGGGTGCGGTCGACCCAGGCGTCGTTGCCGGTCATGATGCAGGGCAGGTTGCCCTGCGGCGTGGCGGCCGACAGCAGCATCGCCAGATTTTCGCGCGCCTGGTCGGGGTCGAATTGCGAAACGATGAAAGCATTGATCGCCGTGTCGTTGAGCCAGAAGCCGAAGCCGCCGAACTTCTTCAGGTCCCAGTTGCGCGAGCAGGTGATGTAGGGCCGGTGATTGACGCTGTCCCAGATGGTGTTCCAGCCCATGATGTCGGCCATGGCGTCGAGTGCCGCTCCGCGCGATGGCGCCTTGGCGGCGGACAGCGGTTCGGCAAGACGGGCGAAGGCCGCCTCCTTGCGGTCGGCGATGGTCACCGCGAAATCATTCTCCGGTGCTTCCTCGAGATTGAAGCGCAGCGCCAGGACCTTGGCGCTGTCGCCGCGCGAGGCCAGGTACCAATAGCCGTTGGTCTCATATTCGGCGCGCAGCGCGTCGAGGTCCTCATGCGCCGTCACCAGCAGCGGCGCGTGCTTCGCCTTGATCGCCACGGTGCGCGGCCCGACGGTGCAAAAAGCGGTGCGGGTGATCTCGTCATAATGCCAGAGCGCGCCGTCGGTCTGGCTCAAGGCCAGCACCACCCAGTAGCGCAGGCCCCATTCGCCGAATTTCGCCGTCTTCCAGGCGCCGGCGATCTCGAAGGGCGAAGGCTTGGTGCAGGTCCAGTCGAGATGGGTGCCGCCATGGGCGAATGACGCTTCGATGAGGCTGCCATCCGGCTCGTGGCGGCCGAGCCTGATCTCAGAGCCCGGTCCCATCAGCGTCGTCTTGCCGATGCTCGCGGCATAGAAGACCGGGGTGATCTTCACCCCGAGCGGCAGATGCGACATTTCGAGGTAGCGGTCGGCGGCCCAGCTGTTCCAGGCACGATGCGTCGGAATGTTGGGCGTGCGCAGATAATTCGGAACCGTCATGGCGACCAGGCTTTCAGCAAAGTGTCGGTGTCGATGAGCTCGACCTGCTGGTCGAAGCGGGGATAGATGCCGTCGAGCGCGGCTCTGTGGCTCGCCGCATTGGAGCTGGCGATGGCGTCGGAGACGAGAATGGTGCGGTAGCCGCGATCGACCGCGGTCAAGGCGGTAGCGAGCACGCAGACATCGGTCTCGACGCCGGTGAAGATGATCGTGTCGGCGCTCAGTTCATCGAGAGCGTCCTGAAAGGCCTGCGCCTCGAAGGCCGAATGCACATATTTGTTGATGACGCGCGCCGGCGGCACGAAGGGACGCAGAGGCGGCAGGAGGTCGAGCATGTCGCGGTCGATATTGCCGGCGAGCACGCTTTTCCAATGGCGGTAATAGATCTGCCACTGGCCCTTGGCGTCCTCGACGCGCCCGGGCGTCAGAAAGCGGGTGAACAGAGTGAGATGCGGCGCATGGGCGACGATGCGGCGTACTTTGGGCTCGATCGCATGGACGACCGGGGAAGCCCATTCGGTGTCCTCGGCGAACAGCCGCTGCATGTCGATCGAGGCATGGACGGCGCGTTTGCCTATGGCGCCGAAGCGAAGTCCGGCGATGGCGCTGCGGGTTTCGAGTGTGTCGCTCATGCGTCCACCGGAATGGTCTGCTCGGGATCCCAGCTCGCGGTGACCGCGGCGCCGGTCTCCAGCACCTCGCCAGTCTGGTTCTGGATGAAAGCGAGGAGCGGCGTGTCGCCCAGAACCCTGGTGCGGATGCGATAGGTCACGCTGGCGCCGGAATAGATCGCCTGGATGATCTCGCCCTCGATGCTGTTGCCGGCGGTTCTCTTATGGCCGCCTTCGACCCGCAGTTTCTCCGGCCGCACGATGGCGGCACCCGTCGAGGCTTTCAGTGTCGCGATGACCGTGCCGTCGGCGAGCTTCAGGCCCTCGGCGACCGGTGTGCCGCGGAATACATTGGCGTCGCCCAGGAAGTTCGCGGCGAAGACGGTGGCCGGGCGCTCATAGACGGTCTGCGGCGCGTCGACCTGGATCAGCCGGCCCTGGTCGATGATGGCGATCCGGTCGGACAAAGTGAGCGCTTCTTCCTGGTCGTGGGTCACGAAGATGGCGGTGATGCCGGTCTCGCGCTGGATGGCCTTCAGCTCGACCTGCATTTCCTGGCGCAGCCTGCGGTCGAGGGCGCCCAGAGGTTCGTCGAGCAGCAGCACCTTCGGCCTGGTGATCAAGGCGCGGGCGAGCGCCACGCGCTGCTGCTGGCCGCCCGACAATTGCCGAGGATAGCGGCCTTCGAGACCCGACAGGCGGACCATCGCCAGGCTCTCGGTGACGCGCTGCCTGATGTCCTCGCGCGCCACGCCGCGCACATCGAGGCCGAAGCCGATATTCTCGGCGATCGTCAGATGCGGAAAGAGCGCATAGGACTGGAACACCATGCCGATGGCGCGGCGATGCACCGGCACCGATTCCACCTGCTCGCCGTCGAAGGAGATCGTGCCTTCGTCGGGCGTGATGAAGCCGGCGATCGAGCGCAGCAAGGTGGTCTTGCCCGAGCCCGAGGGGCCGAGCAGGCCGAAGAACTCGCCGTCATTGAAGGTGATCGAGACATTGTCGAGTGCTGCGAATGTGCCGTAGCGCTTGGTCACGTGCCGGATGTCGACGCGGCTCATCAATTGTCTCCGCCGAATTTGTAATTGCGCGCCACGATCAGCATGAGGCCCATGGAGAAGAGAATGATGATCGAGGAGATGGCGTTGATCTCGGGCGTGAAGCCCTTGCGGATCGAGGTGTAGATCTCGACCGGCAAGGTCGAGGTGCCGGGCGGCGCCAGGAAATAGGAAATCACGAACTGATCGAAGGAAACGGCGAAGGCGAAAAGGGCGGCGGCGGTGATGCCGGGCAAGAGGACGGGGATGGTGATGCGCCAGAAGGTCTGCCAGGGCGTCGCGCCGAGGCTGGCGGCGGCCTCTTCGAGCTGCGGCCCGAAATTGGCGAAGCGGGCGCTCACCACGACGATCACATAGGGCAGGGACAGCGCCACATGGCCGAGAAGGATGGCATGCAGCCCGCGGCCGATGCCGGTCCAGAAGAAGAAGATCAGCATCGAGGTGCCGATGATGAGCCACGGGATGGTGATCGGCGGGAACAGCAAAATCTGCAGCAGCCGCTTGGCGCGGAAATCGTAGCGGGCGAATGCATAAGCGGCGAGAGTGCCGAGCGTGGTCGCGATCACGGCATTGACGCAGGCGATCCACACGCTGTTCCAACTCGCTTGCAGGAGCCGGTCATTGTGGGCGAGCGCTTTGAACCAGACGAGATCGAAAGTGAACGGCATCTCGTAGAGCGCCGAGCGGTTGAAGGCCATGGCGATCATCACCGCGATCGGCAAATAGAGGAAGACGAGCACCGCGCCCAGATAGAGCTTGGCGGTCCGTTCCATCAGCCCACCGCCATCTGTTTCTTGAGGAAGGGGGCGGCGATCAAGAGGATGATCAGCACCATGCCGAGCATGGTGAAGGAGAGAGCCGCGCCCAACGGCCAGTTGAAGGCGGTGATGAACTGGCCCTCGATGATCGGGCCCAGCATGATCGCGTCCTTGCCGCCCAAGATGCGCGGCTCCATGAACGAGCCGATCACCGGAACGAAGATGAGGAACACTGCCGCCAGGATGCCGGGCATGCTCAAGGGCAAAGTGATGCGGCGGAAGGCCTGGGCCGGTGTGGCGCCGAGGCTGCGGCCCGCTTCGATGAGCGAGTCGTCGATCGCCTGCAGCGAGATGTAGCAGGTGAGGATCGCGTAAGGCAGATAGGCATGGACGAGGCCGACCACGATCGCCGGATAAGAGAAGAGGATGTTGAAGGGCTCGCGCAGCACCATGGTCCAGGAGAAGGTGCGCACCAGCGCGTTGGACCAGAAGGGCAGGATGATGAGCAGGAAGATCGCCTCGCGCCAGCGGCCTTTGATGTATTTGGCGAGGCCGAGGGCGGCCGGATAACCGATGATCAGGCAGAGTGCCGTCACATAGAGGCCGAGCTCGATCGAGCGCCAGGCATTGTACCAGTAGATCTGCTTGGTGAAGAAATCCGTATAATGCTTCAGCGTGAAGCTCACTTCCTTGCCGCCGAGCGGCGAAGCGGTGAGGAAGCTGAAATAGAGCATCGTCGCCAGCGGCAGCAGCACCGTCACCGCGAGCCACAGATAGGCCGGCGCGGTGAGCGCGAATACGGTGCGGGTCTGGCGGGAGAGTGCCATCAGGCCTTCTCCCACGCAAGACGCGGGAGAAGGATGAAAAGGCGGGAAGCTTTAAAGGGCAAAGCTCGTCTTCACCTCGTCCCAGAGTTCCTGGTTCTTCTGCTTCTGCTCATCGGAGACCGGCGCCATCCACTGGACGCGCTTCACCACTTCGGGGTCGCCCAGCACGACGCGGTTGAGCGCGTCCTCGGGCAATTGCGCATTGGCCTTGGCGTTGGAGGAGGCGGGTGCGCCGATGTCATTGTCCCATTTCACGTAGAATTCGGGATCGACCATGAAATTGATGAAAGCGGCGGCACCCTCGGCATTGGGCGCGTTGTTGGCGATGGTGAGGCCGTCGAACCAGCCGATGGCGCCTTCCTTCGGCACCACGAATTCGACAGGGAGCTTCATCGCCTTCTTGGAGCGCGCCGCCGAGCCCGACCAATAGACGGCGATGTCGTAGTCGCCCGCCGCCATATATTTGTTCCATTCGTCTTCCGACGACCAGAAGGTCTTGATCTGGCTCTTGAGCTCCTTCAGCTTCTCCTTGATCTTCTCGATATCGGCCGGCGCGTTCATGTCCTGGCCGGTGGCGAGCGCGGCGATCTGGATCGATTCGAGCGCGTCGTCGCGCCAGCCGACCTTGCCGGCATGGGCCGGGTCCCACAGCGCATTCATGCTGTCGGGCTTGGCCGTGATCTTCTGGGTGTTGTAGGCGAAGGAGGTGAGGCCCCACACCCAGGCGATGGCGAAGTGCTTGTCCCCCATCACGAAGCGGTCGCTGTCGCGCAGCGCCGGGGTGAGGTCGTTGAAGTTCGAGAATTTCGCCGGGTCGAGCGCCTGGATCAGGCCCTCATGAGCGGCTTCCATGACATAGATGTTGTTCATCAGCACCACGTCATAGACGCCCGGGCTGGTGCGCAGCTTTGTCAGCATCTCCTGCTCGGAGTTGAAATAGTCATGGACGACCTTGATGCCGGTCTTCTTCTCGAACATATCGAGCGCCCATTTCTCGTCGGTGCCGTAGCCCTGCCAGTTGAGGACCTTGATTTCACCGGCGGCGTGAGCAAGGCGGCCGGTGGCGCCAAAGGCGGCGGCACCGCCCATCAGGGCCAGCGCGGAACGGCGGGACAGCGCAAAGCGTGACATCGTAATCTCCCTCGGTCGCAAAGTTTTGTCTTGGCGGCGGACTGTAACGGATGGGCATCAGCCCCGCAATGCGACGGTGCGGCGAGGGTTATTGCGCGGCGAGAAACGCGTCGATCTCGGCGCGGGTCGGGGCGGCGGCGGAGGCGCCTTTCTTGGTCGTCGACAAGGCGCCGGCGGCGGCGGCGAAACGCACCGCCTCGGCGAGCGACTTGCCGTCATCGAGCGCCGTGGCGAGGCCGCCATTGAAACTGTCGCCGGCCGCCACGGTGTCGATGGCGGTCACCTTGAAGGGCGGCACGAAACCTTCGTCCTCCGGCCCCGAGAAGGCGACGCCCTTGGCGCCGAGCTTCACCAGCGCGGTGCGGAAGCCCTTGGCCTTGAGCTCGCGCGCGGCGCGCAGCGCGTCGTCGGGCGTTGCCGGCTGCCAGCCGAGAAGGCCCGCGGTCTCGCTCTCATTCGGGGTGACGATGTCGACGGCGGCGATGATCGCGGGCGAGAAGGCCTCCTTGGGGGCCGGCGCCGGGTCGAGTATCACCGTGCCGCCCTTGCCCCGCACGATCTTCGCGGCGGCAAGCGCGCCGGAGAGCGGCACTTCGAGCTGCAGCAGCAGGACACGCGCTCTTTCGAGATCTGCCCTTGCGGCATCGGCGTCGCTTTGATCGACCGCGGCATTGGCGCCGGCGATTACCGTGATCATGTTCTGCCCGCCTTCGCCCACCTTGATGATGGCGATGCCCGTGTCGGAACCGGCGTCGCGGCGGATATGGGAGAGATCGACATCATATGAAGTGAGCTCGGCGCGCGCCGCGTCGCCGAAGGAATCAGCCCCGGTGCGGCCGATGAACGTCACGTCCGAGCCGAGCTTGCGCGCGGCGACAGCCTGATTGGCGCCCTTGCCGCCCAGGCCCATCTTGTAGCCCGAGCCATGCAAGGTCTCGCCCGGCTTCGGCAGGCGATCGAGATAGGCGATCACATCCATATTGATGGAGCCGAAAATAGCGACGGTCATAGAGGCCTCCCCTGAGAATCGGGCGAGCATATGCCGGAAGTGCCGACTACCGACAACCTTGCGCTGACAAAAGAGGAATTTGCTCCCAAAACCTATGGTGCGGTGCATGAATTTAGGAAAAATCGAGGCGAAAAAGCCGCTCGGAAGAGCTTAAGTCTATGAATTCGATCGTGATTATAGTCGTCGCGAAATAGACATAGTAAATTCAAATATTTAGAAGAGATGAATGTTAAGCTTTTGTGAAGCCCGGGGGCGAGTCAGCCATGTAAATTTTGCATTGCACAAAATGGTGCGACGCACCATATATGAGCTCGTCAAAAGCAACCAACCCAACCCGTCAATCCATAGGGGAAAGACCATGTTCAATTTCTTCACCGACGGTTTCAAGCGCTGGAACCGCTACAACACCACCAAGCGTGAGCTCGACCTGCTCACCGACCGTGAGCTTGCCGATCTCGGCATCATGCGCTCCGACATTCCGCGCATCGCGCGGGACAGCGTGAGCCGCTAAACGTCTCACCAGACGAGTTTCGCAAGAGCCCGCCGGCCGTCCGGCGGGCTCTTCGCATTTTACGTCCAGAGACCTGAAGAGCCGGCTCTTTCCGCTTGCGGCAATCCGCGCCGTGCCTTCCTTGTTGCGAGTCCAATTCCCATGTGATAACCACCCCGCGCGGCTTCAGGCGGAACCCATGCCGCGCGTGCTTTCTCAAGTACGATTATCCAATAAATTCAAGCTTTCCGGACCGCTGCCAAGGACCGGAGGCCGCGGGTTCGGCGGGGAGTTGTCGTGGCTCAAAGTGATCAGACGGTATCAGGCGTCCCGGGACGTTATGCGACCGCCCTTTTTGAACTGGCGCAGGAAAGCCAATCGGTCGACAAGGTCGGCGCCGATCTGGTGAGTTTCCAGGCGCTCCTGGACGAATCCGAGGATCTGAGCCGGCTCGTCCGCTCGCCGGTCTTCTCCGCCGAGGATCAGATTTCCGCCCTCCAGGCGATCTGTGAGAAAGCCGGCATCAAGAGCCTGGCGCTCAATTTCATCAAGCTTGCCGCGCAGAATCGCCGGCTCTTCGTCCTCTCCGACATGATCAAGGCCTACCGCACGCTGGTGGCCCAGTCGAAGGGCGAGATCAGCGCCGAGGTCACCTCGGCCGAAACGCTCACTCCGAAACATCTCGACGACCTCAAGGCCGCCATCAAGGCGAGCGTGGGGCGCGACGTGCAACTCTCCACCCGGGTTGATTCCTCCATTCTCGGCGGCCTTATCGTCAAGGTCGGCTCGCGCATGGTCGACAACTCGCTCAAGACCAAACTTCAAAACCTCAAGATCGCGATGAAGGGGACCGGCTGATATGGATATCCGCGCCGCCGAAATTTCCGCAATTCTCAAGCAGCAGATCAAGGACTTCGGCAAGGAAGCCGAAGTCTCCGAGATCGGCCAGGTGCTCTCCGTCGGTGACGGCATTGCCCGCGTCTATGGCCTCGACAATGTCCAGGCCGGTGAAATGGTCGAGTTCCCCAACGGGATCCGCGGCATGGCCCTCAACCTCGAAGTCGACAATGTCGGTATCGTTATTTTCGGTTCCGACCGCGACATCAAGGAAGGCGACACCGTCAAGCGCACCGGCGCCATCGTGGAAGTCCCGGTCGGCCGCGAGCTGCTCGGCCGCGTCGTCGACCCGCTCGGCAACCCGATCGACGGCAAAGGCCCGATCAAGTCGGCCGAACGCCGCCGCGTCGACGTCAAGGCGCCCGGCATCATTCCGCGCAAGTCGGTGCATGAACCGATGTCGACCGGCCTCAAGGCCGTCGACGCGCTGATCCCGATCGGCCGCGGCCAGCGCGAGCTGATCATCGGCGACCGCCAGACCGGCAAGACCGCCATCATTCTCGACACGATCCTCAACCAGAAGCCGATCCACCTCTCCGGCCCCGAGAAGGAAAAGCTGTTCTGCGTCTACGTCGCCTGCGGCCAGAAGCGTTCGACTGTCGCCCAGTTCGTCAAGGTTCTGGAAGACAACGGCGCGCTTGAATATTCGATCGTCGTCGCCGCCACCGCTTCCGACCCGGCGCCGCTGCAGTATCTGGCGCCGTTCGCCGGCTGCACCATGGGCGAATATTTCCGCGACAACGGCATGCATGCCGTGATCGCCTATGACGACCTCTCCAAGCAGGCCGTCGCCTATCGCCAGATGTCGCTGCTGCTGCGCCGCCCGCCGGGCCGTGAAGCCTATCCGGGCGACGTCTTCTATCTCCATTCGCGCCTCCTCGAGCGCGCCGCCAAGCTCAATGACAGCCAGGGCGCCGGTTCGCTGACCGCTCTCCCGGTCATCGAGACGCAGGCCAACGACGTGTCGGCCTACATCCCGACCAACGTGATCTCGATCACCGACGGCCAGATCTTCCTCGAGACCGACCTCTTCTATCAGGGCATCCGTCCGGCGGTGAACGTCGGTCTGTCGGTGTCGCGCGTCGGCTCCTCGGCGCAGATCAAGGCGATGAAGCAGGTCGCCGGCAAGATCAAGGGCGAGCTCGCGCAGTACCGCGAAATGGCGGCCTTCGCGCAGTTCGGCTCGGATCTCGACGCCGCCACCCAGCGTCTCCTCAACCGCGGCGCCCGCCTGACCGAGCTCCTCAAGCAGCCGCAGTTCTCGCCCCTCAAGACGGAAGAGCAGGTCGTTGTGATCTATGCCGGCGTGAACGGCTATCTCGACGCGCTGCCGGTCAACAAGGTGCGCGACTTCGAGGACGGCCTTCTCCGCCTCATCCGCGAGAGTCACGCCGACATCCTCGACTCGATCCGCACCGAGAAGCAGATCTCGGACGCGGTCGGCGAGAAGCTGAAGAACGTCGTGGCGGGCTTCGCCAAGTCGTTCGCCTGATCATCCTGAAAGAGGCAACCAGCTGAAGGCAGGACGATGCCCAGTCTAAAAGACCTAAGAAACCGCATCTCCTCGGTGAAGGCGACCCGCAAGATCACCAAGGCGATGCAGATGGTGGCGGCGGCGAAACTGCGCCGCGCCCAGGAATCGGCGCTCGCCGCGCGCCCCTATTCGGAGCGCATGGCGACGGTGCTGGCCAATCTGTCGTCGTCGATGGAAGGCCGCGATGACGCGCCGCAGCTCCTCGCCGGCAACGGCAAGGACCAGACGCATCTGCTCGTCGTGTGCACCGCCGAGCGCGGCCTGTGCGGCGGCTTCAATTCCTCGATCTCGAAGCTGGCGCGCGAGCATGCCGACCGGCTGATCGCGCAAGGCAAGACGGTGAAGATCATCACCGTCGGCAAGAAGGGCAACGACATCCTGAAGCGGCTCTACGGCCGTTTCATCATCGACACGGTGGATCTCCGCGCGGCGCGCACGCTGGCCTTCAGCCATGCCCAAGGCATCGCGCAGAAGGTGCTGAAGCTGTTCGAGGACGGCCAGTTCGACGTCTGCACGCTGTTCTTCGCCGAGTTCAAGTCGGTGATCGCGCAGAAGCCGACAGCGCTGCAGCTCATTCCGGCGAGCGTCGCCGGTGGTAAAGCCCCCGATCTCGGCGGCGCCATCTATGACGCCGAGCCGGATGAGGGCGAGATCCTGGCCGATCTCCTGCCGCGCAATATCGCGGTGCAGATCTTCCGGGCGCTGCTCGAGAACGCGGCTTCCGAACAGGGTGCCCGTATGAGCGCCATGGACAATGCGACGCGCAATGCCGGCGACATGATCAACAAGCTGTCGATCCGCTACAACCGGCAACGCCAGGCGCAGATCACCAAGGAACTTATCGAAATTATTTCGGGCGCGGAAGCGCTCTAGACCGGAACCGAGAGAAGGAAGACCGATATGGCGAAGAACCCCGCAAGCACCTCCGGCAAGTCGGTGGGCCGCATCCGTCAGGTGACGGGCGCCGTCGTCGACGTGCAGTTCGACGGACATCTGCCGGAAATCCTGAACGCGCTCGAGACGATGAATGGCGATGTCCGCCTCGTGCTCGAAGTCGCCCAGCATCTCGGCGAGAACACCGTGCGCACGATCGCCATGGACTCGACCGAAGGCCTGGTGCGCGGCCAGGAAGTCACCGATCGCGGTGCGCCGATCACCATTCCGGTGGGCGACGAGACCCTCGGCCGCATCATGAACGTCGTCGGCGAGCCGGTCGATGAATCGGGCCCGATCAACAGCAGCGCGTCGCGCGCCATTCACCAGCCGGCGCCTGATTTCGTCGAGCAGTCGACGGAAGCGCAGATCCTCGTCACCGGCATCAAGGTCGTCGACCTGCTCGCGCCCTACGCCAAGGGCGGCAAGATCGGCCTGTTCGGCGGCGCCGGCGTCGGCAAGACCGTGCTCATCCAGGAGCTCATCAACAACATCGCCAAGACCCATGGCGGCTATTCGGTGTTCGCCGGCGTCGGCGAGCGCACCCGTGAAGGCAACGACCTCTATCACGAGTTCATCGAATCGGGCGTGAACCAGAAGGGTGGCGGCAAGGGCTCGAAATGCGCCCTGGTGTACGGCCAGATGAACGAGCCGCCGGGTGCCCGCGCCCGCGTCGGTCTCACCGGCCTTACCGTCGCCGAGCACTTCCGCGACCAGGGCCAGGACGTGCTGTTCTTCGTCGACAACATCTTCCGCTTCACCCAGGCCGGTTCGGAAGTGTCGGCTCTTCTGGGCCGCATCCCCTCGGCGGTGGGCTATCAGCCGACGCTCGCCACCGACATGGGTGCCCTCCAGGAGCGCATCACCACCACGACCAAGGGCTCGATCACCTCGGTGCAGGCCATTTACGTGCCGGCCGACGACTTGACCGACCCGGCGCCGGCCACCTCCTTCGCCCATTTGGACGCGACGACCGTGCTGTCGCGCGCGATCGCCGAAAAGGGCATCTATCCCGCGGTGGACCCGCTCGACTCGACGTCGCGCATGCTCGATCCGCGCATCATCGGTGAAGAGCACTACCAGACGGCGCGCCGCGTGCAGGTCATCCTCCAGCGCTACAAGGCGCTGCAGGACATCATCGCCATTCTCGGCATGGACGAGCTCTCGGAAGAGGACAAGCTCACCGTCGCCCGCGCCCGCAAGATCGAGCGCTTCCTGTCGCAGCCCTTCGACGTCGCCGCCGTGTTCACCGGCTCGCCGGGCGTGCAGGTCAAGCTCGAAGACACGATCAAGGGCTTCAAGGGACTGTGCGAAGGCCAGTATGACTACCTGCCTGAGCCGGCCTTCTACATGGTCGGCACGATCGAAGAAGCGGTCGAAAAGGGCAAGCGCCTGGCTGAGGCGGCCTGATCGCCATGGCCCTTCACTTCGAACTCGTCTCTCCGGAACGCTTGCTGTTCTCGGGCGATGTCGCGGAAGTCGACATTCCGGGCACCGAGGGCGATATGGGCATCCTGCCGGGCCATGCGCCGGTGCTTTCCACGCTGCGCCCGGGTGTCGTCACCGTCACCAAGGACGGCGGCCAGAAGGAGCGCATCTTCGTGCGCGGCGGCTTCGCCGAAGTGAACCCGCAGGGTCTCACCGTTCTGGCGGAAGTCGCGGTGCCGGTCGCCGAACTCAATGCCGAGCGCCTGGCGCAGGAAGTCAAGGATGCGCAGGAAGATGTGACGGACGCGCAGGACGACGAGACGCGTCGTCGTGCTCAGGAGAATCTCGACCATCTGCAGGCGCTGCAAAGCGCGCTGTGATGTCGGTCACAGGATGACATGAACGGCCCGCCTCGCGCGGGCCTTTCATTTGGGGCGGAAATGGGCGGCACCGAACCGCGCGGCAAACTCTCGATCTGGCTGCTCGGCCTCATCTTTGGACCTGTCGTTCTCATGCTGTGGCTCGGCCGCGGCCGGCTGGCGCTGATCTATCTCGTCGTTACGCTTCTGCTGGTCGGAGCCCTCTTTCTGGCCGTCGCGGGTGGCTTGATCGCGCCACCGGCGTGGATCGACCTCGATGCGGCATCGATGCTCTTCTATCTGCCTCTCAACATTGTCGGTCTCGTCCACGGCCTGAAAATTCGCAATATTGCGCTTGCCCGTCCGTGGTTCTCGCGCTGGTATGCCGCGATCATCCTGCCGATCGCCGCTTCATGGCTGATTGCTTTCGGCATACGCGCGTTTCTCTATCAGCCTTTCAATGTGCCGTCGGCCAGCATGGTGCCCGGTCTCATGGTCGGTGATCATTTCTTCATGTCCAAGATCGCCTATGGCGAGCCCAGACGTGGCGATATCGTCGTTTTCAAATTGCCGCGTGATAATCAGACCGACTATGTCAAACGGCTGATCGGCCTGCCCGGTGATCGCATCCAGGTGAAAGACGGAATCGTCCATCTCAACGGCGCGGCTCTGCCCCTCGCTCCTGTCGAAGGCATTGCCTGCATGGAGGGAGATCAATGCCACTTCTTCCGTGAGACGCTGCCAGATGGGCGTTCCTATGTCATCAATGACCTCACGCCGAACGGTTCTGCCGACAATACGGTCGAATATGTCGTTCCCGACGGCCACTATTTCATGATGGGCGACAACCGCGACAACGCGCTCGACAGCCGCTATCTCGATCAGGTCGGCTACGTCCCCCGCGCAAATATGCAGGGTCCGGCCGTGCTCATTTTCTGGAACTCGATGGGCCTGCGCGTCGATGACCGACTGCAGGGTTATCCAGGCCGCTGATCAGGCGGCTTTGAGCTTCTTGACTTCGATACGCTTCGCCTCCGCGGCAACCGATATCTCGAAATGGTCGGCCTGGGTCACGTCCAGAATGGCGGTCGGGCGGAAGACGGCGGCGTTCAGGCCGCCCGCGAAGCGCACGCTATCATAAAGAATGCCGGTCTCGCCCTTCTTACGCTGCCTCTCGCCGAAGTCTTGCGAGGCCTGGTAGTCGTCCGGCGCATAGAGCTCCGGCGTCATGGATTGCCGGCCTCTGACGTCGACATAGTGGCCATCGAGACGCGCCGAATAGGCCCTGAAGGTGCGCGACAAGGTGGGGACATGGCGCGCCACCGCCTCGCGGCGCAGATGATGACCGACTTCCGCCGCCGCCGTCCGGATATCGGCCGAGGCATACCAGGCGCCGAGGTCGCGGCTGTTGAAGCGGGCGCCGGTCGGTGAGGCGTGCAGGAAGGCCGCCATCACGATGCTCGAATTGGCGCGGCCGAAGATCCATTCGGTTTGTGGCAGACGCGCCACGCGCTCGGCGACGAGGCGATCGTTGGTCCAGCCGGCGAGCTCCATCACCGCGTCGAGATCGGCGGCGGTGGTGACTGTGTCGAACAGGCCGATCGGCGGAAAGCGCGAGGGAATCAGCCGGTAGGAAGGATGAAAGGCGGGAGAGCGGACATGATTCACGTCAGCACGATGTCCGACTGGCCATAGGGCGTGAAGCCCGTATCGATGCGGTTCGGCTCCATATACTGGCCGCCGCGCGCCGCATCGAGGAAGCGGCGCACCAGCAGGATCCCGTCCTGCGCGCCGCTGGTGATCAGCGCCAGCGGCGGCTTGCCGCCGAAGACGATGCCGTCATGGGGACCACGCAGCCAGGCGATGGCGTCGTGCTCGTCGGCATGCAGAACGCCCAGTGCCTGGTGAATGCCGAAGACGGCCGACAGGCGCATGAGCACATCGACATCGAGCGTGATGTCGCGGTGCTCGCGGGCGAGCTTGGCCCAGTGGTGATAGGTGGAGCGCGACGGATAGCCGAGCACGAGCCGGCGCTCTTCCTCGCTCAGGCCCCAGAGATCGGCGATGGCGAGGAAGCTGCGCAACGCCGGAGCGCTGAGGCGCCGGCGATTGGCGGGTGCGAAACGATCGTGGTCAGAACCCAGATAAGGCTGGGGCGCTTCCCGGAGTTCTTCGGGGCGACGGCGCTGACGTGAAACCATGGCTTTCTTCCTTGTCCGTACCTGCATATAGTCCAAATTTGGACAATTTACAAGTTGGAAGAAGGCGAGGTTTCACCAGACGTTAGCGCGACTGGCCGCCAACACCACCTTGACGCTGCTTGGGACGCCACTTGCCGCCATTGCCCTGCGGGCGCTGGCCCGGCTTCTTGCGCCAGGACGGTTGGTTCTGCTGCGGACGATGGTGGCCCTGGGGCCCGCCCGAGCGCTCATTGCCCTCTGGCGTCGCGAGGCTAAGCGCATGCTGGGCGACGGGGATCTTCTGGCGGATGGTGCGCTCGATGTCGCGCAGGAGCGGACGCTCCTCCGCATCGCAGAAAGCCACCGCTTCACCCGAGGCGCCGGCCCGCGCGGTGCGGCCGATGCGATGCACATAGGAATCCGGCACGAAGGGCAGGTCGTAATTCACCACATGCGACACGCCGTCGATGTCGATGCCGCGCGCCGCGATATCGGTCGCCACCAGCACGCGCAATTTGCTGCTCTTGAAGCCCGCGAGCGCCCGCTCGCGCTGGCTCTGCGACTTGTTGCCGTGGATCGCCGCCGATTCGATGCGCTCCTTGGTGAGGCCTTTGACGACCTTGTCGGCGCCGTGCTTGGTGCGGGTGAAGACCAGCGTGCGCGGCATGGCGCCGTTCTTGAGCAGATCGATCAGCAGGTTGAGCTTGTTGCGGGTCTCGACATGGATGATGCTCTGGTTCACGCGCTCAGCCGTCGTGGCGACAGGCGTGATCTCGACGCGGACCGGGTCGTTCAGAAGATTGTTGGCGAGGCCGGCGATCTCCTTCGGCATGGTGGCCGAGAAGAACAGATTCTGCCGCTTGGCCGGCAGCAGGCCGGTGATCTTGCGGATGGCGTGGATGAAGCCCAGGTCGAGCATCTGGTCGACTTCGTCGAGCACGAAGATCTCGAGCTTCGAGAGCGACAGCACGCGGCGATCGATGAGATCGACGAGGCGGCCCGGCGTTGCGATCAGGATGTCGACGCCATTGCCGACGGTGCGGATCTGGTTGTTGATCGAAACACCGCCGAAGACGACGGTATGCGACAGGCGCAGGAACTTGCCATAAGCGCGGAAGCTCTCGCCGATCTGGGCGGCGAGCTCACGGGTCGGCGACAGGATCAGCGCGCGGCAGGTGCCGCGATCGGGACGGCCCTTGAGCTGGGACAGGCGGTCGAGGATCGGCAAGGCGAAGGCTGCGGTCTTGCCGGTGCCGGTCTGGGCGATGCCCAGAAGGTCGCGGCCCTTCAGCAATTCCGGAATGGAGCGCGCCTGGATCGGCGTCGGCGTCTGATAGCCTTCCTGCTCGAGCGCTTTGAGGAGCGAGGCATTGAGGCCGAGTTCGTTGAATTGAGTCAAAATAATCACTTTCGTTCGGAACGGATGAGCAGCGCCGTCCGTCCGAAACGGGCAAACGCCTGATGCGGCGCGGACCCTGGGCGGCGCTGAAACCTTCCGCGTGACAGGAATGTTCGGGAAATGCTCGTGTGAGCCGGACGGGGCACCATGGCGCCACTTCACGCATCCGTTGTTTTGCGACGAGCACCGGCTATATGGGCCCCGGGCCCCGGAAAGTCAAAGATTTAAAGCAGCTGCGATTGCCGCAGGCAAATCGGCATGAGTTTTGATAACTTTCCTAGCCCCGAGACGGGTGAGGGTTTCCGCCAGGGCGGCGCCTTCATGAGCGAGGCCGGTGAAGCCGATGACCTGGCAGCCGGCCGCCACCGCCGACGTGACGCCGGCCTTGCTGTCCTCGATGGCGATGCAGGCCTGAGGCTCGAGCCCGGCGCGCCGGGCCGCCTCGATATAGACATCGGGCGCCGGCTTGCCTTGCGCGACGTCCTCGAAAGTGGTGATGCGGCCGCCGAAGAAGCCGTCGAGCCCGGCGATGCGGAATGCCGCCTCAACGCGGTGGCGCGGACTGTTGGAAGCGACGCTCGTCGGCAGCGCCATCGTGCTCAGGATGTCGTGAATGCCGGGCGCGGCCTTGAGCTTGCGCTCATAGAGCGCGAGCAGGCGGCGGTTCTTGTCCTCGGTAACGTCGGCCGGCAGCCTGACCCGGAAATCGCTCTCGATCTTGCGGACGAAGTCCTCGAAGGTGAGGCCGATGAACTGCGCGCCGACCTCTTCCACCGACATGGCGATGCCGTTCTCGGCCAGGATGTCGCGATCGACTTCCATCGACAGCGGCTCGCTGTCGACCAGCACGCCGTCGCAATCGAAGATGATATGCTTGTACATGGGCAGGCGGCTCAGCTGCCGAGATGGCGGAATGCGGCGATCACCTGGGCATAGACCTCGCGCTTGAAGGGCACGATGCGGTCCTGGATCTCATCCATGCCGGCCCAATGCCATTGATCGAATTCCGGCTTGTGGCCGGGCGGCTTGAGATTCACTTCGCTGTCCTTGCCGGTGAAGCGCAAGGCGAACCACTTCTGTGTCTGGCCGCGATATTTGCCGTTCCAGGATTTGCCGATCAGATGCTCGGGCAGATCGTAATTATACCATTCGGGCGACTCGGCGATCACTTCGGCTGAGGTGACGGATGTCTCTTCCTGCAATTCGCGCAATGCCGCTTCGCGGGGATCCTCGCCCTTGTCAATGCCGCCCTGCGGCATCTGCCACCACTGGCCGGAACCCTCGTCATTCGGTTTGTCGGCGCGGCGGCCGATCCAGACGAGGCCTTTCGGGTTGATCAGCATGACGCCCACGCAGGGGCGATAGGGCAGGTCGGAAAGTTTCTTGCTCATATAGGCGAAATCCTGTCGGTGCGAGCGGCCTTATATCAGGAACTGCGCCCCCGGCACATAGCGCCCGATCAAAAAGCTGACTGCCCCTTGCCATGCCGTCACTGCTAAATGTATGATTTTAAATAGCTTCAGCTCGCACGCCCGCGATAGGCGGCGCTGACGGGGACCAGCAATATGCCCTTTTCGGCGAGCGAGCGCGACCAGTGGTCGACGGCATCGATGGTGACCTCGAGACCGGTTCCGGTGCCGATAGCGAAGCCCTTCTCGCGGGCTTCGGCCTCGAGCGCCGTCAGCGCATCATCGATGCTCTTTTCGGTCGCCTCGGTATCGATCACTTTCATGCCGTTGCGGACCGGCAGCCCGACGATCTGGCCGATCTGCGCCGACATGCTGCGGCCCGCCGCACCGTCATCGAGAAAGACCAGGCCGCGCTTCTTCATTTCGGCGAAGACCGGCCGCAGCGCCTGGATTTCCGTGAGGAAGCGCGCGCCCATATAATTGGTGATGCCGGTGTAACCGGCGAAGCGGCCCATATGCCAGGTGAGCGCATCGATATTGGCCTCGGGCTTCGCCTGCGCCATCAGCGTCTTGGGACCGGGATTGGCGGCCGGATAGCCGAAGGGCTCGAGCGGCAGCTGCAGCAGGATCTCATGACCCTGGGCGCGCGCCTTGTTCACCTGCGCCTGCAGATTCTCGCCATAGGGCGCGAAGGCGAAGGTCACTTCGCCAGGCAGCGCCTTGATGGCCTTCTGGGTCAATTCCGCATTGAGCCCCATGCCGCCGAGGACGATCGCGACTTTCGGCATGTCGGAATGGATGATGCTGGCGGAAACCGGCCGCGCATAGACATTCTGTGGCTTCCGGTTGCCGCTGCCGATGCGCGGCAGGGGGCCATAGGGACCATCCTCGCTCACCTCGGCGAAGGGAGCGGGCTTCAGGCTGCGACGGGGCGACACGATGATCGCCGCTTCGGTCTCCACCGTTTCCTGCGGTGTCGCCTCCAGGATTTCGACCTTGCGACGATCGGTGTCTTCAGCCGGTGCCTCGGCCGGCTCGGATTCGGTCCGGTCCGCCGCTTCGGGCTTGGGGGCCTTGTCGGTCGAGGCCGTGATCAGTTCCGTGACGGGAGGAATCTTGGCCATCACCACCGGTTCGCCGGCATAGGGATGGGGGATGCGGGAGAGCAAAAGCGCGCCGGCGGTGAGGAGAAGAGCGAAAGAAACCGCTGCGGCCGACAGGGCGGACGGGCGCTTGGCCCAGAGCTTTTCCCAAGCTCCGCGCCGGCGCAAAGGCTGCCGCAGTTCATCTCGCCGCATGACCGAATCGTCTCCCTCTCCGGCATGCTGCGCCCGGAAGGGTTAATGCGGGGTTTACCTGTTGAATTACAACGGGAATTTCATCCAACAGCAGAGCGTGGCCGATTACTCCCAGACGCCGACGAACCGGCGTCCTGCCTGTCGTCGGCCGCTGCCTTGCAGAAGCTGCTCAGTTCCGCTTGCCTTGCTTGGTTGTTTTCTTGTTGCCGTCGAAGAAATTGTTGCGCGTATCGGCCTTGGCGGATTTCTTCTTGTCCGTCTTCTTGCGCGCCACCCGCTCGTAGCCGCGGGCCTTCATGCAGTCCTTGATGTAGTCATCGCGGGCGACCATCATGCCGATGACGCCGGCGATGATCGTGCCGGCGATCACCTTGCCGGAACCCTGGGCCTGCGCGGCGCATTCTTCCTCGGCGATCCGGGCGGCCGAACGCGTGTCGGGCCCAACCTTCTTGTAGTCGGCATAGGCATTCTGTGGCTGCAACAAAAGCACTGAAGCGAGGCCCGCAACCGCGAGCCAGCCGGAAAGCCGTCCAAGCATAAGAGAATATTCCCCGGATAATGTTGTGCCGGCACCATAGCGAAGTTGCGCAGATGCTACAATGGCAAACAAAACGCGCGGCCATTTCTGGCCGCGCGCAGGATTTCCGGGTTGAACGCCCCGGGCTTAGTTGGCGTTGGTCTCGTTGTCGGCGCTGCCGGGCTTCTGGTTGGGCTTGGCGGCTTCCTTCGGCTTGGCGTTGGTCGCGACCTTCACGCCATGCAGAACATCGATCGCGGCCTTGAGCTGCAGGTCCTTGGTCTTGTCCTCCGGGACATAGGCCGACGATCCGCCGCCCTCGTCCCCACCGCCTTCATTGGTGAGGTGGCCCTTGAGGCTCGCCTCGCCCTTGGTGGAAGTGTCCTTGCCGAGGAGCTCCGGCGGCAGTTCCTGCTCGATCACGGTATCCGGGTCGATGCCCTTCGCCTGGATGGAGCGGCCGGCCGGCGTGTAGTAGCGCGCCGTGGTCAGGCGCAGCGCGCCCTGGCTGCCCAGCGGGATGATGGTCTGCACCGATCCCTTGCCGAAGGAGCGCGTGCCGATCACCGTGGCGCGCTTATGGTCCTGCAGCGCGCCGGCGACGATTTCCGAGGCCGAGGCCGAGCCGCCATTGATCAGCACCACCACCGGCTTGCCGTCGGCGCTGTCGCCCTTCTGGGCGTTGAAGCGCTGCGTCTCGTCGGCGTTGCGGCCGCGCGTCGAGACGATCTCGCCGCGGTCGAGGAAGCTGTCCGACACCGAGATCGCCTGGTCGAGCAGGCCGCCCGGATTGTTGCGCATGTCGATGATATAGCCCTTGAGCTTGTCGCCGGTGTCCTTGCGGATCTGGCTCAGCGCCTGATCCAGGCCTTCCTGCGTCTGCTCGGTGAAAGAGGAGATGCGGATATAGCCGACATCCTTCTGCGGGCCTTCCACTTCGAATTTCACCGATTTCACGCGGATGATGTCGCGGACCAGCTTGAATTCGAGCGGCTCCTTGGCGCCCTGGCGGGCCACGGTGAGGGTGATCGGCGTGTTCACCTTGCCGCGCATCTTGTCGACCGCCTCATTGAGGGAGAGGCCCTGCACCTCGGCGCCGTCGAGCTTGATGATGAGGTCGTTGGCCATGATGCCGGCCTTGGCCGCCGGCGTATCGTCGATCGGGGCCACCACCTTGACCAGACCGTTCTCCATCGTGACCTCGATGCCGAGGCCGCCGAACTCGCCCTTGGTCTGGACCTGCATTTCCTGGAAACGCTTGGCGTTCATGTAGCTCGAATGCGGATCGAGGGAGGTGAGCATGCCGTCGATGGCGGCCTCGATCATCTTCTCCTCGTCCGGCGGCTCGACATAGTCGGAGCGGACCCGGTCGAACACGTCGCCGAACAGATTGAGCTGCTTGTACGTGTCGGAGTTGGACGCCGCGATGGCGCCGCTGAATGCCTGCCACAGTACCGTCGCCGAGACAGCGCCTGCCAGAACCAAACCAACTGATTTCATCTTCATTTCAGGCCTCATCCTCGGGCTTGCGCGAAGCCGCCGATCCACCATTGTGATGAATCGATCGCCTCGCCGTTCTTCCGGAACTCAATATATAGTACGGGCCGGCCATCTTGCAGCTGGTCACCCGTCAGCGTCCCCGGTGCGGCGCTTTTTCCCATTATTCCTACAGGCTCTCCGGCTCGCAGAAACTGGCCCTGCTCGGCCGTTATCTCACCCAAGCCTGCGAGGAGAACATGATAGCCGCCGCCGGTGTTCAAGATCAAGAGTTGGCCATAGGAGCGGAAAGGACCGGCGAATTCCACATGGCCGTCGGCCGGTGTGACCACCTGGGCATCGGCCCGGGTGGCGACGAATATGCCGCGGGTGGTGCCGCCGAAGCCGTCATTCGCGCCATAGGCCTTGAGGATCTGGCCCTGGGCCGGATATTGCAGGCTGGCCTTGATGTCGGCGAAGGCCATGCGCGGCTGGAGCTTCTTGGCGGCCTCGATCCTGGCCTGGGCCTCCGCCTTGGCCTTGAGCTCGGCGGCGGTCCGGGCTTCCGCCTCGGCCCTGGCCTTCTCGGCGGCCTCGGCCTTGAGCCGCTCCTCTTCCAAAGTGGCGAGCAGCTGCTTCATGTCCTTGGCTTTTTCGGCCAGATCCCGGGCGCGCTTCTTCTCGGCCTTGAGGCGCTCCGTGGTGTCGGCGAGCAGTGATTTCTTGCGGAGCTGCAGGTCGGTCATCTCGCGGCGTGACGACAGAAGACGCGCGACATGGTCCTTGAGGCTCTCGCGCTCGTTGCGGGTCTGGGCCTGCAATGTTTCGAGCCGCGCCAGCTGGGCGGAAAGGGCGGCGGCCTCCTGGCGCAGTTCCGGCACGATCGTCCCGAACATCATGGCGCTGCGCAGGGCGGACAGAACATCGGTCGGCTCGACCACCAAAGCCGGCGGCGGATTGCGCTCGATGCGCTGAAGCCCGGCGAGCAGCCGGGATATCTCCTCGCGGCGGGCGGCAAGGCCGGTATGAATCTTCAACTGTTCGGCATCGAGCTCCTGCAGGCGCTCCTCGGCGGCGAGGATAGCCGCCTC
>JBMOOM010000066.1:0-4620 GCA_049323275.1 Pseudomonadota bacterium | reverse complement strand
TCACATGGGTATCGACCGTGCGGTCGGTGCTCTCGATGTCGTCGCCCCACACCTCGGAGAGCAACTGCTCGCGCGACCACACGCGGCCGGGGCGGCGCAGCAGCACGAGCAGCAGGCCCTGCTCGCGCCGCGTGAGCTTGAGCGGCACGCCGGCCAGGCGCAGGCGGTTGTCGGCGGCGTCGTGTTCGATGAGGGGCGGGGCCGGGTCTGTGGCCTGCGACGGCGCAGCAGCAGGCGCGAGCGCACTGCGGCGCAACAGCGAGCGCACGCGGGCGCAGAGCTCGCGCGGGCTGAAAGGCTTGGTCAGGTAGTCGTCGGCGCCGAGCTCCAGGCCCAGCACGCGGTCCATCTCCTCACCGCGGGCGCTGAGGATGATGAGGGGCAGGGCGGGGTGGTGCTGGCGCAGGTCACGGCACAGATCGAGGCCGCTGCCGTCGGGGAGGCCGATGTCCAGGATGGCGGCGGCGTAGGGGGTGGAGGCGAGGCGCTGGCGGGCGTCGCGGAGCAGGGCGACGTGATCGACGGAGAAGCCTTCGCGCTCGAGGGCGTAGGCCACCGTGCGAGCGATGGCGGGGTCGTCTTCGACAAGGAGAAGATAGGACCGTGCCACGGTGCGGCAAGGATAAGTGCCTCGACAGCGAACAGGCTAGACCTTTAGTGCTTTGCTCGCCTCTATGAGTTTAAGTAATTCGTCCATGGCTGATTCAAAACGAGTTTTTAGTGACCTGTCTCTGTCCATAAGCTTCTGCAGGGATGCTGGCTTATGGCCTGCCTCATTTCTATACTCTGTCATTCCAACAAGCCGACTCAGCAGTTGAGGCCTTAATTCTGGGCAACCAACTACGGATGGCTGAAGATTTTTCTTCAGAAACTCGAGAAGGTTGTTCCACTGTACGGTATTCCAATCAAAGCCGGCGGCATGTGAAAGACCGCCAGTAATTGTCGAAACCTTTCTTCCAATTCGTCGAGAGAGTTGCTCGATTTCATCGTAGACTTGTGCGCAACCCTTCGACGGATTTCCAGAGCGAAAAGTTTCTATTGCCTGCTTCAATGGTTCTCGATACTTCTTTGGGTAATCGGTTAGTCGATAGCTTCGAAGGCCACCAAGAGATAAAGAAATAGGTGGGCTATTTAGAATTTTTCCGTTTGCACTTTGAGGATTTATCTCGAGTATCGCGATTCCGTTCTCGGAAGCGAATTGCAGCGACTTGGTTGAGACCTCAGAATGGGAGCCGTCTGGAATGGCGCAGTACAACTTGACCGGGACTGAATGGTTTCTGCAACTAAGTATGAAGGCTTGCAACTCCGTAGGGAATAGGGCCTCTACAACCTCTACGCATATTAGGTGCTTGTCCGATGAAAGCGCCTGAATCGTCGGGCGAAAGTCTACAGATGGATGTACCTCTTGTTCTATTTTTATGGCGTTCGCGGATAGTCCGAGCTCTCTTGTAAGATATTTGGCCGCAGCGTCGGCCGTGCCGTGCAAATGAGTCGGCAAAACACGGTATACCGTCATTTTGCCTCCAGGAGTAGTTTGTCAATTTCCTCCCGGAGACCTTGCAGTGCGTATATCAAGTCCTCATCTAGTTCGCTGGCATCGAATGTCTGTATTTGCTTGGCTACGCCAGTAATATTAGTCAGCAGATCCCGCTCTTCGTAAGCTTGTCCGACGGAATCTGTATATGCTTGCTCAATCGAGTATGTATTATCAGAAAAGAGATCAACCAGGGATCGGATGGCGGACTCTCTGTCTGCTGATACTCTATCTGCTCTGGCGATTTTTGCGATCTGGCGAAAATCGACTCGATTTGTGATTGTTCCAGTTTTGTACTTGGAAATCAGGCGCTCTCGGATGCGTTCCTTTCCAAACTGTTGTATTACCTCCGGCATGTTGCGCTCAACTGTTTTCAGCGAGCGTTCCATTTCGATATAAAAGTCTTCTGTGAGTTTTTGTTGAGCCTTTGGTTTTTGCAGCTCCGCCAGAATCGCTGTCTTATGTTTGTCGGGGAGTTCTATTAGAAGTTTGCATCGACGAATAATGGCGGGATTAAGGCCCGTTTCTGCTGATATTTCGCGTTCCGTCGGTGTCTTGCCTAACCTCTCACGGAGAAGTTCGATCACCCTCGGTAGTTTGGCTGCGATGGTGAATAAATCCCACTGCTCGCGTAGAGCGTGGATATTGAACATCAGCAACAGATTGGTTAGCGGGTCCGGCTTCTCTTGTATTAGTGCCGGAATCGTCTTCTTGTTCAGCTTTATCGAGCATCGCCAGCGCCGCTCGCCGTCTATAAGGATATATTTCTTCCCGACCCTATAAACTGATATCGGTACCTGAACGCCATGTCGCCTTATTGAATCCATCAGGCTTGACATCTCGTCAGGTCTGAAGATGATTCGAGGATTATCCGGATTCCTGTCAATATCGTCGACAGGTAGTTCCTGAAGGTGCTGATCAGTCATTGAAGAGCTCGATGTTAGAAATCAATACCTCTTCGACATACCGGCGAGAGCCAGTAAATCCTGCGATATTCCGGCGGGTTGTGACAGTTCGGACCGGCCAGTCCATCCACCTGTTGGTGATTTCGGGGACGTTTGCATAAGAAAGGACAAAGGAGACGCCACGTCGGTCTGCTGCATTTAACGCCGCTTTGAGCCGCTCTAAATCCTTTGGCGAAAAGGCGTCCACGTTGTATTCCGTGAAGACGCTTTGATCAGCTGTGGCGTAGGGAGGATCAAGGTATAGAAAGTCGCCCTGCTCGGCTCGACAGACCGTCTCTTCGAAATCGCAACACACAATCTCGCACGAGCTCAGTTGACGTGACGTTTCTCGCATTGCGAACGCATCTACGATTTTCTTTCTTTGCTTTGCTCCGTATGGAACATTGAATTCTCCTTGCTTGTTGACTCGATATAGTCCGTTGAAGCAGAGAAGATTTAGATAGATGAATCGTGCCGCCCGTTCGACCGGAGTAAGTGTGCTTGGATTGAGTCGCCGAACTTTATAGTATGTTTCGCGATCTGTTCGGTAGCGAGCGAGCGATTCTGACACCAAGTCGGGTGACCTCTGGACGCATGTTAGTGTCTCGATGAGATGCTCATTGAGGTCGGACAAAATAGCTGCCGACGGTTTCAACGAAAAATACAGTGAGGCGGAGCCACAGAAGGGCTCGATATACCGATTAAATGTCGGTGTCCAGTATTGTGCGATGGCGGGTAGTAGTTGCCGCTTGCTGCCTGCCCATCGCAAAAAGGACTTCTGATTCGCTCCCGGAATTTGCACGTCTTCTTACTTGTTAATGCGGGGCAACGCCCACTCGTGTCAGTGCTCCCTCAGCACTTGATCGGCGGAACACTAGCGACGATTTGGCGGCTGCGCTAGAGGGTTTTCTCACGTCCCCCCAAAAAGGGTGGTACTTGTCTACTTGCGCGAGTCCTTCAGTCCTGTGATCTTGTTGAACACGGACTCCCTCTCGATCTTGTGATCCTTGGCATCCGCCACAAAGTACCCATGCCTCTCAAACTGGAACTTGTGATCCGGCGCCGCATGCGCCAATGACGGCTCCAAATACGCCGTCACCACCTTCAAGCTCTCGGGATTCAGCGAGGCCAGAAAGTCCTTCCCCCCCGCATCGGGCTGCGGGTCGTTGAACAGCCGGTCGTACAGCCTCACTTCCGCTTGCACGGCATCGTGCACGCCCACCCAGGTGATCGTGCCTTTCACCTTCACCGCATCCGCGCCCGGCGTGCCGCTCTTGGTGTCGGGCACCAGCTTGGCGTGCACCTCGGTCACCGTGCCGTCAAAGCTCTTGCGCAGGCCGGTGCACTGGATCACGTAGCCGTACTTCAGCCGCACCATGCTGCCCGGCAGGCTGTTGCCCTGGCCGTCGTAGCGCGGCGGGCTCAGGCGGTGGTAGCCCTTGAGCGGCTCTTCCATGAAGTCTTCGCGCTCGATCCACACCTCGGGGCCCAGGCTGAACTCGCGCTTGCCCAGCTCGGGGTGGTTGGGGTGCACTGGCGCGCTGCAGGGCTCGGTCTTGCCGGCACCGATGACCTCGTTCCAGTTGGTCAACACCAGCTTCACCGGGTCCAGCACCGCCATCGCGCGCGGGGCCTTGCCTTCCAGGTCGTCGCGCACCGCGGCTTCGAGGATGCTGTAGTCGATCCAGCCGTTGGCCTTGCTGATGCCAATGCGCTCGGCAAACAGGCGTATGCCTTCGGGCGTGTAGCCGCGGCGGCGCAGGCCCACGATGGTGGGCATGCGCGGGTCGTCCCAGCCGCTCACGATCTTTTCGTCCACCAGTTGCTTGAGCTTGCGTTTGCTGGTGATCACGTAGGTGAGGTTCAGGCGGGCGAACTCGTATTGCTTGGGCAGCGGCTGCTTGAGCAGCCCCAGGTCGGCCAGCCGCTCCAGCAGCCAGTCGTAGAAGGGGCGCTGGTCTTCGAACTCCAGCGTGCAGATGCTGTGGGTGATGTTCTCCAGCGCGTCTTCGATCGGGTGCGCGTAGGTGTACATCGGGTAGATGCACCACTTGTCGCCGGTGTTGTGGTGCGTGGCGCGCTTGATGCGGTAGAGGGCCGGGTCGCGCAGGTTGATGTTGGGGCTGGCCATGTCGATCTTGG
>JBMOOM010000065.1:0-4698 GCA_049323275.1 Pseudomonadota bacterium | reverse complement strand
GAAGGCATTCTCGGCGTCGGCGCCGATGCCATCGCGGCGCTCGATGCCTGGGGCGACGGCGAGCCGGGCTTCGAGGGCATGGAACTTGGCGATGCGCCGCATCGGATGATGAGCGCCAGCGCCCGGCGCGCCTTCACCGACATCGATCCCTATATCTTCCATTTTCCCGATGGCAATGCCGGAATCGCCCGCGCTTTGGTGCGCGCGATGATCCCTGATGCGATTCCTGGACGTGGCATGGAGAGCCTGGTCGTCACCCAGGCCAGATATGACCGGCTCGACACACCGGGCAGCGGCGTGCGCCTGAGACTCGATGCGCCGGTGGTGAAAGTGGCGCATCAAGCGGCGGAAGCAGCGACCGTGACCTATGTCGACAATGGCAAGCTCAGGACGGTGCAAACCGGACATGTGGTGCTCGCCTGCTGGCATCGCGTCATTCCCTATCTGTGCCCCGAGCTCGCGCTGGCGCAGGTCGATGCGCTCAACGATCAGCAGAAAGTGCCCCTGGTCGTAGCGAATGTGCTGATCAGCAATTGGCGTTCCCTCGCCCGGCTCGGCATTCGCGGCTTCAAGTCGCCGGGCGCTTTCTGGCACGGAGCCACGCTGGATTTCCCCGTCAGCATGGGACGCTATCGCTTCGCCCGCACGCCGGATGATCCTGTGCTGCTGTCGCTGTTCAAGGTGCCGCTCAGCGGCAAGGGCGAAGATCCCCGTGCGCAGAGCCTCGCCGGCCGGCGCCTGCTGATGCAGCTCACCTTCGAGGAGATGGAGCGCCAGATCCGCGATCTCCTCGGCCGCGCGCTGTCAGGCGGCGGCTTCGATCCGGCAGGCGATATCGAGGCGATCACCGTCAACCGCTGGGCGCATGGCTATGCGCGGGAATATAAACGGCCCTGGGATGCGTTCTGGCCCGATGGTCCGCTCCCCATCGAGACGGCACGCAAAGGCTGGGGGCGCATCGCCATCGCCAATGCCGACTCCGGCGCCTACCCTTACGCCCATTGCGCCATCGACCAGGCGGCGCGCGCGGTACGCGACCTCCTCGGCCATTCGTCGAAGCTTCCCGCTTACGCCGATTTTCCCGGCCCGCCGCGCGACCGGATCGGACTCGACTGAGCTAATCCACCCGGCTCGCCAGCACCGCCCATTCCCGATTGCCGGCCAGGACTTGGTCGAGCTCACGCGCAAAGGCCTCCAGCGCGGTGTAGGTCGTCAGAAAACGGGCCATGACCGATTGCTGCAAGTCCTGGTCGGGGAGGCTGTGGCATTGGGTGACGATATCGACCTGCGCCAGGAGTGCGCCTCTGCTGCCATAGGGACGAATGGCGATCCGGAGGTGATCGCGGAATGTCCCGTCCAGCAGCACTCGATCGTCCGCCCATAGCGGATAAGAGTGCAAAGCCGGGAGGAGGGTCTCCCTCACCTGCTCGCGATCGATCCAGGTTGAGCCTTTGCCTGAGAAGTGTTCAGTTTTGACCGTTGCTACGAGTTCGCCGAGATATTCGTCGTCCTGCACATAGGATAGCTGAAGCCCGTATTCGCTCATTGTGGTCACAGCCGCGGCATGAGGACGATCTCGCCGGGCGCCAGATCGTTGCGCGTCGCGTAGCGCACCACCGGGTCGATGTCGGGTGAATCCAAGGGCAAGGCGCCGCAGCGTTTGAGCTCGCGCTTGATGTCGATGCTGGGTCCCAGAAACTGCAGGATCATGCGGGCCGCGAGAATCTCACGCCGGCTCTGCGGGTCGATGCCCAGGCTCAGGCCGTTGAGGAAGCTGACGCCGCTGAAGTCGCTCGCATAGTGCATGCCGAACCACAAAGAGCGGCGCGCCAGGATCTCGTCCACCGCGACATAGACGCGGCCCTCGTTGACGACGGCGAAACCGGCATATTTGAGGACGCGCGGCAGGCCCGGCACATTGGTCGAGAAGCGTTCGACGCCCTTGATCGACAGGCAGCGCGCCTCGGGGGTCATGCGCAACAGGCTGCGGGTGATGGTGGGCGAGCGCGGCTCGTCCTGCATATGCAGGAAGTAGTAGCCCGCGAGCTTCGCCGCCGCTTCGAGATCGTGCCGGCCGGCGAGCGTGGTGAAGAATTGCGCCACCGGATCGTCGTCGGTCTTGGCCAGCCGCGGCGGCCTGAGCCGGATCAGGGCGCGGAAGGAATCGGGATCGCGCAGGATCTCGTGCTCTTCCACTCCGAAGAAATCGCAGATGCGGCGCAGCGAGGCGAGCGACGGGCGCGCGGCGCCTGAGAGATATTTCGTGAATTGCTGGCGGTTGAAGCCTGCCTTGCGGCAGATATCGGCGATCGAGCGCCCATAGCTGGCGAGGAGTCTGAGATTGGCGGCGAGCTGATCTGAGGACATGATGTGACGCGACTTGACGCTGTCTCTATACCAAGCAGCGTCGAGAACGGAAATGGTTTCCCGATTGTCGAAGCCGAAAACCTCCTGCAATCCTGTTGCACAGAAGATTCCAGCGGAGGACTCCCCAATGACAAAGCTCTCATCGCGCGACAAAGCCCTCGGCATGGACCGCGCCATCTCGCGGCGCGATTTCCTGAACGGTGTCGCCTTGACCGCCGGCGCCCTGACGGCCGGCAACATGGGTCTCGGGGGCTCACCGGCGCGGGCCGAAGCCGCCCCCTATCCGCCCGGCCTCACCGGTCTGCGCGGCCACAATCCCAATTCCTACGCCGTCATGCATGCGGTGCGCGACGGCACGTTCTGGGACAAAGCCGGTGCGCCGGAAGCGTCGGGCGAAACCTATGACCTCGTGGTGGTCGGCGGCGGCATCAGCGGCCTCGCCGCGGCCTATCTCTACCGCCAGCAATCGGGCGGCAAGGCGAAGGTCCTCATCCTCGAGAACCACGACGATTTCGGCGGCCATGCGCGGCGCAACGAATTCACCGCCAGCAACGGCGCCAAGATCATCGGCTATGGCGGCTCGCAATCCCTGCAGACGCCGAGCTTCTTCTCGCCCGCCGTGAAGCAGTTGCTCACCGACATCGCGGTCGATACCGAGAAGTTCAAGACTTATTACGACCAGGACTGGGGCAAGAAGCGCGGGCTGGGCGCCGGCATCTTCTTCCGCAAGGAAGTGTTCGGCGCCGACGCCCTCGTCAAGGAAGAGGAGAAGGCCGCCGACTGGGTGCCGAAGTCGCCGCTCAACGACAAGGCCAAGCGCGATCTGATCGAGATCATCGATACGCCGCGCGACTATCTGCCGGGCAAGAGCCGCGAGGAGAAGCTCAAGGCGCTGACGGAAATCACCTATGCCAAGTTCCTCACCGACATCTGCGGCTATGATCCACAGCTCATCGCCTATTTCCAGAACTCGACTGAAGGCTATTTCGGCATGGGCATCGATGGCACCACGGCGGCCGATGCCTGGGGCAACTGGAATCCGGGCTTCGGCGGCATGGATCTGGGCGAGACGCCGCACCGCGCCATGAGCCCGAGCGGCAGGCTCTCCCTCACCGATCCCGATCCCTATATCTTCCATTTCCCGGACGGCAATGCCGGCGTGGCGCGCTCGCTGGTCCGCGCGCTGATCCCCGACGCGCTGCCGGGCCAGGGCATGGAGAGCCTCGCTCTGGCCGCGGTCGATTACGGCAAGCTCGATCAGGATGGCGCCCCCGTGCGCCTGCGCCTCAACTCTTCCGTCGTGAAGGTCGCCCATGACGGCAGCCCCGACAGCGCTAAGTCGGTGAGCGTCACCTATTCCAGCGACGGCAAGCTCAGGACCATCCAGGCCGGCCATGTAGTGCTCGCCTGCTGGCATCGCGTCATTCCCTATCTCACCAACGAACTCGGCAAGGAACAGGTCGAGGCGCTCAACGACCAGCAGAAAGTGCCGCTGATCTACACCAATGTGCTGATCCGCAACTGGGAGGCCTTCGCCAAGCTCGGCATCCGCCGTTTCGAGGCGCCCTCCTCCTTCTGGCATGGCGCCTCGATCGACTTCCCGGTCAGCATGGGCGACTACAAATTCGCCGATAAGCCGAGCGATCCGGTGCTGCTGCATCTCTCCAAGGTGCCGCTCACCGGCGAAGCCGGCGTCTCGACCCGCGACCAGTGCCTGGCCGGGCGGCGCTATCTGACCCAGCTCACCTTCGAGGAGATGGAGCGCGAGATCCGCGACATGCTGGGCCGCGCTCTGGCCGATGGCGGCTTCGATCCGGCGCGCGACATCGAGGCGATCACCGCCAACCGCTGGTCGCATGGCTATGCATACGAATATATGCGCCCGTGGGATCAGTACTGGCCCGACGGCCAATTGCCGATCGAGACGGCGCGCAAAGCCTGGGGCCGGATCGCCATCGCCAATGCCGATGCCGGCGCCTATGCCTATGCGCATTCGGCCATCGACCAGGCGTCGCGGGCGGTGCGCGACCTCCTCGGTCACTCCGACAATCTGCCGGCCTATGCCGATTTCCCCGGGCCGCCGCGCGACAAGATCGGGCTGAAGTAGCAGAGTCCCCCTATTCGTCATGGCCGGGCTTCGACCCGGCCATCCAGATTCTCCGTCTCACGGCTGTTGCGCGGGTGGGCTGGATGGCCGCCTCAAGGGCACGGCTGTCCGGTTTAGCATTGGGCAAGTTGGAAACTCATCTGATTTGGACATTTGATCGGGGGAGGCTGTGGCCTGTCGAGGCTGTTGATAGGCCGCCTGTGCATTATGTTTGTGCGGATCAA
>JBMOOM010000064.1:30045-75848 GCA_049323275.1 Pseudomonadota bacterium | reverse complement strand
GTTGGTTCAGTTCACGACGGCGCTTCAAGAGAACAAAAGCGAAGCTTCAATACTTCCCGCACTTGCGGCTTTATAACGGCTGAGAGAGACACCCTCATCCGGCCTTCGGCCACCTTCTCCCGCAAGCGGGAGAAGGGGAAAACCAGGCTGGGCCTGTGTATTCCGCGAGTTTCCCCGGACAGCCCTGCCCGGAACGGGGAGGGTGGCGCGTAGCGCCGGGTGGGGTATTTCTCAGCCCTTGGCGATCTGCTCGGCCTTCTTCACCAGCACCTCGGCCTGGCGGATCGAGGCGTAGTCGATGAGGCGGCCGTCGAGCGACACCGCGCCCTTGCCGGCCTTGGCCGCTTCGTCCATCGCGACGAGGATGCGCTTGGCGCGCGCGACATCCTTCTCGCTGGGACCCATCGCCTCATTGGCGAGCGCCACCTGCGAGGGATGGACGGCCCATTTGCCTTCGCAGCCCAGAACCGCGGCGCGGCCGGCGGCGGCCTTGTAGCCGTCGGCATCGGAGAAATCACCGAAGGGACCGTCGACCGGGCGCAGGCCGTTGGCGCGCGCTGCGACCACCATGCGGGCGAGCGCATAATGCCACATGTCGCCCCAATGCGTGGCGCGCGAGCCGTCCTCGAGCTTGTCGGTCAGCACCGAATAATCGGGATTGGCGCCGCCGATATTGGTGGTGCGGGCGCGCGTCGAGGCGGCATAGTCGGCGACGCCGAAATGCAGCGATTCGTTGCGGCGGCTGCTGCCTGCGATCGCCTCGACATTCTGCATGCCGAGCGCCGTCTCGATGATGAGCTCGAAGCCGATCTTCTTCTTGCGCTTCTTGGCCGTCTCGATCTGCGTCACCATCATGTCGATGGCATAGACGTCGGCGGCGGTGCCGACCTTGGGGATCATGATGAGGTCGAGACGGTCGCCCGCCTGCTCGAGAACATCGACGACATCGCGGTACATATAGTGGGTGTCGAGGCCGTTGATGCGCACCGAGAGCGATTTGGTGCCCCAGTCGACATCGTTGATGGCCTTGATGATGTTCTTGCGCGCCTCAACCTTGTCGTCCGGGGCGACCGCGTCCTCGAGGTCGAGGAAGATCACGTCGGCGGCCGATTTCGCCGCCTTTTCAAAGAGCTGCGGCTGGCTGCCGGGCACGGCGAGCTCGCTGCGGTTGAGCCGGGCGGGAGCCTGTTCGACGGTGTGGAAGCTCATGTGATGTCCCTCATCTGACGTGACCGGGCGACGAGACAACAGGAGAAGCCCCGATCACGTCAAGCGGCAATTCGGTCGCAGGAGCGATTTCATCCGTTTACGGATGATTATTTTCTGCTGCCTCCGGCCGTGAGCACACCTCCTCATCTCGTCATGGCCGGGCTTGACCCGGCCATCCAGTGTCGGGGTCACGCAGCCGATCACAGGAGAGGCTGGATGGCCGTCTCAAGGGCGGCCATGACGAGTGGGATCATCCCGATGCGCGCCGGAGGAATAATAAAACGCGATGGCCTGGGCGCGGCTCGACAGGTTGAGCTTCTCATAGAGATTGCGCAGGTGGAATTTCACCGTGTTCACCGAAATGTCGAGCTCGCGCGCCAGCGATTTGTTGTCGAGGCCGCGGGCGAGCGCGGCCAGCAGCGTGCGCTCGCGCAGAGTGAGGGCGCTCGCCGGATCGCGGTTGAGCTCGCGCACATCGATGAAGGGAAACATCATCTGGCCCTGCGCCACGGCGCGCGCCATCACCAGCAGCTGCTCGGGCGGCTGGTGGCGCGGTGAAAAGCCGGCGGCGCCCGCCGCCATGGCGCGGCGCAGGATCTCGGGCTCCTCGGGCGCGCCATAGACGATCAGCCGCGGCGGCGAAGGGCGCAGACGCAGCGTGTCGAGCAGCCGCTCGCCGCCCATCACCGGGAGAGTCCAGTCGATGAGCCCGACCTGGACCGGGACCCGCGTCACGGCGGCCAGAAACCCCTCGGCGGTCGCGGCGGTCGCCACCAGGCTGAAGCCCTTGTCGCGATCGATGAAGTCGGACAGGGCGGCCAGCATCAGAGGATTGCCGTCCCCGAGGGCGATATCGACAGGCGCTTGATCACTCACTTTGATCAAATCCCACACTGATGGGTAGGTGCATTGGCCTAAAGCTACCACGTAACAATTCTAAAGGGTAGGAGATTTCCCACCCATACGGACATCCAAAGGCAGGTGATAGGAACGTTGCGGGTTGGACCCTACCCGGTGAGATAATGCCCCATAATCAAATCACCAGCGAGGGAGGAAGCCATGCCGGGTGTTCGCGGTCTTTTCATTCCAGGGCCCACCAATGTGCCGGATGCGGTGCGCCGCGCCATGGACATCCCGATGGAGGACCAGCGGGCGCCCGATCTGCCGGCCTTCACCCTGCCGCTCTTCGAGGATGTGAAGAAGGTCTTCAAGTCGCGGACCGGCCAGGCCTTCCTGTTCCCCTCCTCCGGCACCGGCGGCTGGGAAGCCGCCCTCACCAACACGCTGTCGCCCGGCGACAGGATCCTCGCCGCGCGCTTCGGCCAGTTCTCGCATCTGTGGATCGACATGTGCATCCGCCTCGGCTTCGAGGTCGATGTGGTCGATGCGCCCTGGGGCGAAGGCGTGCCGGTCGACATCTTCGCCGCCCGCCTCAAGGCCGACCGCCATCACAAGATCAAGGCGGTGCTCGTCACCCACAATGAAACCGCGACCGGCGTCACCAGCGACGTGGCGGGCGTGCGCGAGGCGCTCGACGACAGCGATCATCCGGCGCTCCTCTTCGCCGACGGCGTCAGCTCGATCGCCAGCATCGATTTCCGCATGGAGGACTGGCGCGTCGACATCGCCGTCTCGGGCTCGCAGAAGGGCTTCATGATGCCGCCCGGCCTCGCCATTCTCTGCGTCAGCCAGAAGGCGCTCGCCGAGGCGCACAAGGCGCAGTCGCGGCGCTGTTATTTCGATTTCGCCGACATGGCGCGCGCCAACAAGGACGGCTATTTCCCCTATACGCCGCCGACGCATCTGCTGCGGGCTTTACGCGCCTCGCTCGATCTCCTCTTCGCCGAGGGGCTCGAGCATGTGTTCCAGCGCCATCACCGTCTCGCCGAAGGCGTGCGCAAGGCGGTTTCGGCCTGGGGCCTGAAGCTCTGCGCGACGGTGCCGCAGTGGCAGTCCGACACGGTGAGCGCGATCCATCTGCCCGACGGCTTCGATTCCAACGCCTTCGTGCGCCATGCCTACAAGGCCTATGGGCTGTCGCTCGGCGTCGGTCTCGCGAAAGTCGCGGGTCGCGTCTTCCGCATCGGCCATCTGGGCGATCTCAACGAGCTGATGGTGATGACCGCTTTGTCGGGCGTCGAGCTCACGCTGCGCGACCAAGGCGTTCCCTTCACCGCCGGCAGCGGCGTCGCCGCGGCGATCGAGCATTTCCACCGCACCCAACCCGCGCAACTCGCAAAGGCGGCCTGAAGATGGACATCCACGAATATCAGGCGAAGGAAATCCTGAGCCGCTTCGGCGTCGCGGTGCCGCAAGGCGGCCTCGCTTACAGCCCCGAGCAGGCAGCCTATCGCGCCCGCGACATCGGCGGCGCCAAATGGATCGTCAAGGCGCAGATCCATTCGGGCGGCCGCGGCAAGGCGGGCGGCGTCAAGCTGTGCGCCTCCGAGCACCAGGTCGAGGAAGCGGCCGATGAGCTCTTCGGCAAGCGCCTCGTCACCCACCAGACCGGCCCCCAAGGCAAGACCGTCTATCGCGTCTATGTCGAAGGCGCCGTCGCCATCAAGCGCGAGATCTATCTGGGCCTGGTGCTCGACCGCAAGTCGGAGCGCGTGATGGTGGTGGCCTCGAGCGCCGGCGGCATGGAGATCGAGGAGATCGCCGAGCGCCAGCCTTCGTCGATCATCCGCAGCGTCGTCGAGCCGGCCGTCGGCATGCCCGCCTTCCAGGCGCGCGAGATCGCCTTCGGCCTCGGGCTCGAGCCGGCGCTGACGCAGCAGGCGGTCAACACGATCCTCGGCTGCTACAAGGCCTTCGAGGAACTCGACGCGACGATGGTGGAGATCAATCCGCTGGTCGTCACCGAGGACAACCGGCTCATCGCGCTCGACGCCAAGATGACCTTCGACGACAACGCCCTGTTCCGCCTGCCCCATATCGCGGAATTGCGCGACAAGTCGCAGGAAGACCCGCGCGAGACGCGCGCCAATGACCGCGGCCTCTCCTATGTCGGGCTCGACGGCTCGATCGGCTGCATCGTCAATGGCGCCGGCCTGGCCATGGCGACCATGGACATGATCAAGGCGGCGGGCGGCGAGCCAGCGAACTTCCTCGACATCGGCGGCGGCGCCACGCCCGAGCGCGTCGCCAAGGCGTTCCGGCTGGTCACCTCCGACCAGAATGTGCGCGCCATCCTGGTCAACATCTTCGCCGGCATCAATCGCTGCGACTGGGTGGCGGAAGGCATCGTGATGGCGCTGCAGAAAAGCCCGGTCAACATGCCGGTGGTGGTGCGCCTCGCCGGCACCCATGTCGAAGAGGGGCGCAAGATTCTGGCGCGTTCCGGACTTCCCATCATCCGCGCCGGCACGCTCGCCGAAGCGGCGAGCCGCGCGGTTGCCGCATGGCGCAATGACAGCCTCACAAAGGTGGCCTCATGACAATCCTTCTCGACCGTTCGACCCGCGTCCTCGTTCTCGGCATCACCGGCAAGATCGGCAGCTTCCATACCCAGGAAATGATCGCCTATGGCACCAATGTGGTGGGCGGCGTGACTCCGGGCAAGGGCGGCAGCGTGGTCCACAATGTGCCGGTCTTCGACACGATCAAGGAAGCGGTTGAAAAGACGGAAGCCACCGCGGCGATCGTCTTCGTGCCGCCGCCTTTCGCGGCCGATTCGATCATGGAGGCGGCCGATGCGGGCCTGAAGCTCTGCGTCGCCATCACCGACGGCATTCCGGCCAAGGACATGATCCGGGTGAAGCGCTATATGCGCCGCTATTCCCGCGAGAACCGCATGCAGCTCATCGGGCCCAATTGCGCCGGCATCATCTCGCCCGGCAAGTCGCTGCTCGGCATCATGCCGGGACATATCTATCTGCCGGGCCATATCGGCGTCGTCGGGCGCTCGGGCACGCTCGGCTATGAGGCGGCGGCGCAGATGAAGGATCTCGGCATCGGCATCTCGACCAGCGTCGGCATCGGCGGCGACCCGATCAACGGCTCGTCCTTCCGCGACATCCTCGAATTGTTCGAGAACGATCCCGACACCCATGCGGTGATGATGATCGGCGAGATCGGCGGACCGCAGGAGGCAGAAGCCGCCGCCTATATAAGAGAGCACATGACGAAGCCGGTCGCCGCCTATGTGGCGGGTCTCTCGGCGCCCAAGGGCCGCCGCATGGGCCATGCCGGCGCCATCATCCAGGCCTTCGGCGAAAGCGCCAGCGAAAAGGTCGAATTGCTGCGCGACGCCGGCGTGGCGATCTCGCCGTCACCGTCGGAGATCGGCCGCACCATGGAGGCACTGCTGAAGGCGGCGTAGCTTCATTCGGCGCCCTTCGAGAGGGCCGTCAAGAGCGGGTTCGGCGTCGGTGAAAGCGGATTGACGACCGTCACGCCCGCCCACGTGAACCCTTCGTGCAGATCCTCGGAGAGAAGCAGCCGACACCCGGCCTGCGCTGCGGCGGAAATGATGACTGCATCCCATATGCCCAATTTATGGTCGGTCGCTAGGTCGGTTGCCGACAACAAAATCTCGGGCGACGTTTCGATGAGTGCAAATGTATCCCGCCATCCCAAAACGGCGGCGCGGGCATCTGTGCGCGATCTGCCCGCCTTGCGAACGAGCACGTTGAACAATTCGCCTAACACCTGAACAGGTATTGCCACCGCCTCCTGTGGCAACTGGCGCAGGAGTTCCAGTGCGATGTCACGTTTGCCGACACCATTGACGTTTTCCGCGTAGGCAAGAATGTTGGTGTCGAGTGCGACCCTCACCGCTCATCCTCATAGAGTTCGTCACGCGTCCACTTCGGTGTGGTGACAGGAGGTTGGGCCTCGAGGCGGGACAACAAAGCCGATCGGGCGCCCGACATCACCTCTCCTCGCCTATTGGCGGGAACGATGCGGGCCACTGGCCGACCATGACTGGTCACGACATAACTCCGTCCTTCACGGACACGACGTAGGATCAGCGAGAATTTGCGGTTGGCATCTGCGGCAGAAACAGCTTCTTCCATTACAATAACCAAAAGTAGTTATATTGCCTATTATAAGAACCGACGGCTACTTTTGCAAGACGTGGCTCATCCAACTTTGTCATTACAGCCCGATGTTGCGCTCGTTTGTAAAAAGCTGGTGAGTGCGTTCCTAGAGCCCTTCCCGTTCTGATCGAATCGTTCCGATTCGATCAGAACGGAAAAAGGTCTCGAAATCACATATTCTGGAGCGCTTCCTTATCGCCAAAGTCGAGCAACTTTGGCGGGAAGCGCTCTAGTTGCCAACATCGATGATGGCGTCGGCGAAAGCTTGTGGCGCTTCCTGTGGCAGATTGTGGCCGATCCCGCCCGTCAGGTTGCGATGGACATATTTGCCCGAGAACATCTTGGCATAGGCGGCGGGCTCAGGATGCGGCGCGCCGTTGGCGTCGCCTTCGAGCGTGATCGTCGGCACGCCGATGATGGGTGCCTGCGCCAGCCGCTTCTCATATGCGTCGTACATCTGCTCGCCGTCGGCGAGGCCCAGCCGCCAGCGGTAATTGTGGATCACGATGTCGACGTGATCCGGATTGGCGAAGGCGGCGGCGCTGCGCGCGAAGGTCGGCTCGTCGAAATTCCACTTGGGCGACGCCAGCTGCCAGATGAGCCGCGCGAAGTCATTGGTGTATTTCTCATAACCTTCGCGGCCGCGCTCGGTCGCGAAGTAATACTGATACCACCATTGCAGCTCGGCCTTGGGCGGCAGCGGCTTTCGGCCCGCCTGCTGATTGCCGATGAGATAGCCGCTCACCGAAACCAGCGCCTTGCAGCGCTCGGGCCACAGCGCCGCCAGGATATTGGCGGTCCGCGCGCCCCAATCGCAGCCGCCGATCGTGGCCTTTTCGATCTTCAGCGCATCCATGAGATTGATGATGTCGACGGCGATCACCGATTGCTGGCCATTCCGCATCGTTTCATCGGACAGAAAACGTGTCGATCCGTAGCCGCGCAGATAGGGCACGATCACGCGATAGCCTTTGGCCGCCAGCAAGGGAGCGACATCGACATAAGTGTGAATGTCGTAAGGCCAGCCATGCAGCAGGATCACGGGCGGTCCGTCGGCCGGACCTTCCTCGGCATAGCCGACATTGAGCAGGCCGGCCCTGATCTGCTTGATCGCACCGAAGGAAGCTGCCGCCGCCCTGGCGGGTTTTTTGGCGCCGAGATCGATCGCGGCGAAAGTCATCGCCGCCGCGCCCATAAGAAGCCGGCGGCGCTGGTCTATGGTTTCGCGGGTCTTGTCCATGGCATCCTCATTCTCATGCACTACGAATGCTCCAAATATCGTCTCACCGGGATGGCCGTTCCATGACACGATGGTGTCGGTGGCATCTCTTCTCAGGCGAGATAGCCCGATACTCCATCCCACAGCAGTTTCATGGCCGTCACGACCAGCAGTGCGTAGCAGGCCCGATAGAGCTGGCGCTGATCGAGCCTGCCATGCAACCGCCAGCCGAGCCAGACGCCGGCGGGAATGGCGAAGAGACAAATCGCCATCAATATCCAGACATCGGCGGTGGGCTTGACCAGCAGCAGCCACGGCACCGCCTTGACCGCGTTGCCGACAGTGAAGAACAGGCTCGTCGTTCCAGCATAGAGTTCCTTGCCGAGCCCGAGCGGCAACAGATACATCGCCAGCGGCGGCCCACCCGAATGCGCCACCATGGTGGTGATTCCGGAAGCGAGGCCGGCGGTGACCGCCTTCGGCGACGACCGCGGACGGATCGTCACTTTGGCGCCGGCGGCAAACCACAGGCCGACAAAGATCAAGGTGATCGCCGCCATCATGATCGCGATGGCGCGATGATCCAGAAATCGGAACAGCAGGTAGCCGATGCCGATGCCGGCCAGTAGTCCCGGCAACAGCAGGACAAGATCGGGCTTCGACCATGTCGAGGGCTTCCAGTAGCGCAACGCGATCAGATCCATGGCGATGAACAGAGGCGCCAGCAGGCCGCCGGCGGTGACCGGGTCCATCACCAGCGACAGGAGTGGAATCCCTATTATGGCGAATCCGCCGCCGAACGCACCGCGCATGAAAGAGATCAGGAACACGCCGGCGAGGGCGACCAGGATCGTGGCCATTGTCAGCTCCATGCGACCACCCTCTTGCCCATCGTTCACTGGTGAGCAATGCCGAGCTGCGACGCCATATGGACGAGGTCCGGCAACGAGCGCGCCAGCATCTTGCGCATGGCGTGGCCGCGATGCACCTTGACCGTGATTTCACTGATGCCGAGCTCGTAGGCCACCTGCTTGTTGCGCAGGCCCGCGACGACCCGGGCCATGACCTCCCGCTCGCGGCGGCTGAGCGAAGCATGGCGATCCCGCAAATCGCGTGTTTGGGTGTCGCCGGCCAGGACTGAGCGGCTGCGCGCCAGCCCCTCGGCAATGGCGGCCAGCAGGATTTCTTCGTCCACCGCCTTGGCCAGGAAGTCGACCGCGCCCGCTTTCATCGCCTTGACGGCCGTCGAGAGATCACGATTGTCGGTGACGAACACAAAGGACAAGTCGCGGCGTTCAGCTGAAACAAGCTTCTGCACCTCAAGCCCGCCGAGATCGCGCAGGTCGACATCGAGAACCACGCAGCCGGGACCCGGCGGCCGCTGGTGCGTCAGGAATTCGTACGCGGATGAGAAGACTTCCGGTTGCCAGCCGGCGGATCGCACCAACACCTCCAGGGATCGGCGCCTGGCAGGATCTTCATCGATGATGAATATGTTGGGCGCGCCGTGGACAAGGGAGGCCGGCTTCGGCCTGGCGTCCGAATATATCGACTGATACGAATACATTGCCGTCACCTCCATTGCTGGGATGAGTTCAGCGCCGCCGCTCAATGAGCACCGGCACCGCCGCCACCGACCTTGATCTTGCGGGTGAAGAGCAGTGCCACCGCCGCGAGGGCCAGGACCGTCCCGATCACGGCAAAAGTGTCGCTGAAGCCCTGAATCAACGCCTGACGATGAACGGTCGCCCCGATGACGGCGATCGCCTTGTGCTGAGCAAGCGCGATATCGGTCACCCCATGAGCTGTGAAGTACTGCGTCAGATCGGCGATCCGGTCGCGCACCTCGTCCCGATAGAGGGTGACGGATTGGCCGATGATGTTCGAATGGAACTGCTCGCGCTTGGTGAGCACCGTCGCCAGCGTCGCCGTGCCGACTGCGCCGCCCAAATTGCGCAGCATGTTCGAGAGGCCCGACGCCGCACCCGCCTCGGCAGGCGCTATGCCGGCCGTCGTGATCACGCTGATCGGGGTCAGCACCAGGGCCTGGCCGATGGCGCGCACGATATTGGGCAGGAAGAACTGGTCGCCGGCGCTGTCGAGCGACAGATTGATGTTCATGAAGGCGCTGGCCGCGAAGATGCTGATGCCGACGAAGCCGACATAACGCACGTCGAAGCGCTTGATCAGCAGCGGGACGAGCGGGATGATCAGGAGCTGCGGCAGGCCGGTCCAGGCGAGGACGAGGCCGATCTGCTCGGCATTGTAGCGCTGCACCTGGCCCAGATACTGCGGCAGGATATAGACGGTGCCGAACAGCGCGACGCCGACCAGCACATTGACCAATATGCCGATGCCGAAGTTGCGCTGCTTGAGGAGGCGCAGCTGGACCAGCGGTTTCCTGACGGTGAGCTCGATGATGATGAAGGCCACGAGAAAGACCGCTGCCGTCAAAGCGAGCTTGACGATGAAGGGGGACTGGAACCAATCGTCCTTGTTGCCTTCCTCGAGCACCGTCTGCAGCGCCGCCAGCCCGATGGCCATGGTGACGATGCCGGCCCAGTCGCCCTCCTTGAGCAACGAGAGCTGCATCGGCTTCCTCTCGAGCGTGAAATAAAGCGCCACGAACATCAGGAGGCTCGGCGGCGCGTTGACGAAGAAGATGGTCTGCCAGCCGTAATTTTCGGTGAGATAGCCGCCGATCGTCGGGCCGATGGCGGGCGCGAAGGTGACCGACAGCGCAAACATGGCGAGGCCGATCGGCTGCTGCGACTTGGGCAGCCGCGTCAGCACCATGGTGAAGGCCATGGGGATCAGCACGCCGCCGGCGAAGCCCTGGAGACCGCGCAGCGCGATCATCGTGCCCAGATCCTGCGCGAAGGCACAGGCCGCCGAGAACAGCGCGAACAGGACGACATTCGCCAGCATATAGCGCCGGAAGGAAAAGACGCGGCTGAGATAGTCGGTGAGCGGTATGACGATGATCTCGCCGATGAGATAGGAGGTCGAGATCCAGGCGCCGTTGTCGACACCGGTGCCGATGCCGCCTTCGATGTCGAGCAGCGAGGCGTTGGTGATCTGGATATTGAGGATCGCCATGAAGGCGCCGATCATGCTGGCGAGCACCGCGATCCAGGTCGCCATGCTGGCCTTGTCGGAGAAAGCCGGAGGAGAAGAAATATTGGTCTGGGTTGACATCATAGCCTCCCGCCATGATTTCCTCGTGGGGACGCCTCAGTTGATCGCTTTGGACGTGGAAGCGACGCGGGTCGGCGCGGAGCGCGTATCGATCGTCGGGTAGACCGACATGCCGGTGCGCAGCTCGACCGACAGCGGGCCATTCTCCTCGAGCACGATCTTCACCGGGATGCGCTGCACCACCTTGGTGAAATTGCCGGTGGCGTTGTCGGGCGGCAGCAAGGCGAATTCCTGACCGCTGGCCGGGGAGAGACTGTCGACATGGCCTTTGAAGACCTGACCGGGGAACGTGTCGACCTCGACATCGACCGGCTGGCCGGCATGGACTTCGGTCAGCTGGGTCTCCTTGTAGTTGGCAATGATGTAGGCGGCGTGGGTGGGCACGACCGCCATGAGCTGCGTGCCCGCCTGGACATACTGGCCGACGCGCAAGGTGCGGTTGCCGACCAGCCCATCGATGGGCGCGACGAGGCTCGTATAAGAGAGATTGAGCTTGGCCTGATCCTCGGCCGCCCTGGCGCCGGCGAGCGAGGCCTCGGCCTGGGCGAGCTCGGCCTTGCCGACATCGAGCTGCTTGGTGATATTGGCGAGCACCGCCGTGTCGCGCGCGACCGCCGCCCGCGCGGCGTCCAGACGGGAGGCCGCCTGCTGCGCGTTCTGAACCGTGCCGAAGCCCTTCTTGGCAAGCTCGGCATAACGCTGGTTTTCCTGCTCGGCAAAAGCCTCGTTCGCCGCATCGACCGTGACCGTCGCCTGGGCGGCATCGATCTCGGCCTGCTTGGCGACGAGCGCCGCCTGCCTGTTGGCGATCGTAGCCTCAGCCGCCGCGACTTCGGCCCGGGACTTTTCGAGAGCGACCCTGAAGTCGCGGTCATCGATGCGGGCCAGAATCTCGCCGGCCTTCACCGGCTGGTTGTCATTGACCAGAACCGCCGCGACATAGCCGGAAATCCGGGGAGCGATCGTCGTGCTGTCGGCCTTCACATAGGCATCATCGGTCGACACCAGGAAGCGGCCCACCGTCCAGTAGCTCCAGCCGTAATCGGCGGCGCCGGCCAGGGCGGCGAGCGCGACGCCGGCGAACAGGGCGCCCCGCAGCCAGCGCTTCAGGCCGGTCCTCGGCACATCCGCCCTTGCCGGGACCGGCAGGGAAGCCGGCTCTTCCGGACTCACGATATTGGGCACCGCTTCGGCCGCCGGGACGGTCTTTTCCGCCGTAAAGCTGCTTCATGTCTGCTCATGGCCCGAACCTTTCCTGCACTGCGAGGGCCGAAAATCCGGCTTGCTCTTTTTAAGAAAACTGATATTTTCCTAAATAAGCGAGATCAGACGGACTGTCAATAGAATTTGGAAAATGACTATGGTCGATAATACTAAAGTCTCTAAACGCCCCCGCGGACGGCCGCAGATCCGGCCCGATGACGAGACGCGGCAGCTGATCCTCCAGGCCGCCCGCCAGGAATTTCATGCCAGCGGCTATGCCGGCGCCAGCATGAACCGGGTAGCCGAACGCGCCGGGGTCTCGACCAAGACCATGTACCGCCTGATTCCGACCAAGGCCGAATTGTTCCAGAGCGTGATCTCGGCGCGTATTTCCCGCTTCATCCTGGAAGTGAATGAGGAGCATCTCCACGGACTGCCGGTGGATGAGGCCCTCCAGCACCTGCTGATCGCCTATGGCACCTTGACCTTTGACCCCGACACGGTATCGAGCCTGCGCCTGGTGCTTGCGGAATGCGACCGCTTTCCCGAGATCGCCGCCGCCTTCGACGAGCTGGCGCTGCGCCGCACGACGCAGACCATGGAAGGATGGCTGCGACGGCAATGCGATCGCGGCGTGATCGAGATCGACGACACCGCGGCCGCTGTCGGCATGCTGAGAGGCATGATGGTGATGGAGCCGCAACGCGCCATGATGCTCGGTCTCAAGGCGCCGCCGGATCACGCCGAGATCGTCAGGCGGGCACGCTTCTGCGCGCGGCTCTTCCTGGACGGGTGCCGGAGAAGACGGGCGTAGGACACAGGCCCCGGCAAGCAGAGCCTGTGGCGATGGTCTTGGCCGGCTTCACAGCGTGCCCATGCCGCCATCGATCATGATCTCGCTGCCAACCGTGTAGGAGGCCTCGTCGGACGCCAGGAACACGACGGCTTTCGCGATCTCGGAGGGGTCTCCAAATCGGCCGGCCGGGACGTTGCCCTTGATGCTGTCGGCAACTTTTTTCAGCTCGGCCCCGGTGAAGCCGAGCTTGCCATAGAGCGGCGTTGCGACCGGCCCCGGGCTGACAGCGTTGAGACGGATGCCACGTCCGATCAGTTCGCCGGACAGGGTGCGGATGAACGACTGCAGCGCGGCCTTCGAGGCGGCGTAGACGCTGGAATTCGGCATGCCGATATGGGCATTGACCGAGGTGTTGAGCACGATCGAAGCCGGATTGGCCAGAATTGGCGACAGCGCCTGCAGCAGGAAATAAGGGCCTTTGACATTGATGTCGAAGACGCGGTCGAAACCGGCTTCATCCCAGGCTTCGAGCGGTTTCAAAAGCGCGATGCCGGCGTTGACGAAGACGATGTCGAGCCCTCCGAAGGCCTGCTTGACCGCATCGGCGACAATCTTCTGGCCGGCAACGTCCGCGGCATCAGCCCTGATGACCAGAACGTCCGGTCCGAGCTCCTTACGTGCGGCTTCCAATGTCTCGGGATTGGTGCCGGTGACGGCGACGCGCGCCCCTTCGTCAAGAAACTGGCGTGCCGTCTCCAGTCCGATGCCGCTGGTGCCGCCGGTAATGAGCGCGCGCTTGCCCTTGAGCCTGTCCATGATCGCCGTTCTTTCGTTTCGTGGTGCGTGAAATCGAATATGGCGCAGGACATTCGTTCGGACTATGCTGAATAAAGCAAACCTATTTTCCGGAAATACCGAACGATGAAGCTGGATGGCATCGCAAGTTTCGTGACGGTCGCTGAAGAAGGCTCGATCAGCGAGGCGGCACGTACACTCCGACTGTCGAAATCCGTGATTAGCGAGAGGCTCGCGGAGCTTGAACGAAGCTTGGGCGCGACGCTCCTGCATCGCACCACCCGCAGAATGTCGGTGACGGAGGATGGAGCCGCCTTTCTCGAACGCGCCAAGCGGATCTTGCATGAGGTGACGGAAGCGATGACGGATCTGGCCGAACGGCGCGGCACCTTGTCCGGCCCGATGCGGATCTCGGCGCCCGTCACTTTCGGCCGGCTGCATCTGGGGCCGGCGCTCTATCCCTTTCTGGCGGCCAATCCCGGGATCGAGATGTCGCTCGATCTTGACGATCGTCGCGTCGATATCGCCTCCGGTGTCTATGACGGGGTGGTGCGGCACGGGACCATCGACGATTCCCGGCTGATGGTCTGGCGTCTTGCGCCGAGCCGCCGCGTGCTCGTGGCTTCACATGACTATTTGGCCCGGTGCGGAACGCCGGCAACGATGGCCGAACTCGATGCGCATAAGGGCATTTTCTACACGAATCGGGGTGTGGCGGACTGGCGGTTCACTGGTCCAGAAGGCACTGTGATCATTCGCGCGCGGGTGGGCTTGCGAGTCAACAATGGCGACATGATACGGGACGCAGCGGTTGCCGGCCTTGGAATTGGATTGCTGCCACTTTTCATTGCCGGACCTGACATTCGCGCCGGCAATCTGCATGTCGTCGATGTCGGCCTCAGCCCAGCTCCGGAGTTCATCTACCTCGCGCATCCCGAGGGCCGGCGGCCATCCGTCAAGCTTCGCGCATTCGCGGACCACCTGAAGTCGGCCTTCGGCGATCCGCCCTATTGGGAGGACGGCATAGATTGACATTTCACCAGCAGATCGGGTGTCAGTCGATCACTAGGCCGGGCTCGTGGCCCGGCCATCGCGCTTTGCCGTCTCGTCGCATCAGCTGCTCTTGCGCAACGGCTTGAACGCCGTGCGAAGCTCGGAGGTCAGGAGCTCCGGCTGCTCCCAGGCGGCGAAGTGCCCGCCCTTGGGGAGCCGGTTGTAATGAATGAGTTGAGGATAGGCGCGCTGCGCCCAGCTCTGCGGCGCCTCATAGAGCTCGTCCGGAAAGACGCTCACCGCCACGGGAATGGTGACGTTTTTCGGCGCGAAGAAAGCGAGCTTGCTTTCCCAATAGAGCCGCGCCGCCGAGATCGAGGTATTCGTCAGCCAGTAGAGCGTGGCATTGTCGAGGATGTCGTCGCGCGTCAGGCCTTCCCGATGCCCGTCGAAGACCCGCGCGATGAGCTGATAGCTCTTCTCGTCGTGATCGATCATCCACGCCGCCATGCCGACCGGTGAATCGACGATCCCGTAGAGAGTCTGGGGACGGTTGGCCATCTCGATCGCATAGCCGAGGCCATGCTTGTAGAAAGTGTCGAGCTGGTCATAGGCTTTCCGCTCATCGGCTGAAAGACCGGAGGGCGGCGGGCCGCCGACCGTGAGAGCCTTCGCCACCTCGTCAGGAACGGTGGCCGGCATGTTCACATGAATGCCGAGCAGTCCCGGCGGCGTCAGCAACGCCATCTGCTCCGTCACGGCATCGCCCCAGTCGCCGCCCTGCGCCACATAGTGTCTGTAGCCCAGACGCTCCATCAGCACGACCCAGGCCCGCGCGATGCGCTGCGGGTCCCAGCCGGTCGCTTCCGGCTTGGCCGAATAGCCATGACCCGGCAGCGACGGAATGATCACGTCGAAGGCGTCGGCGGCACTTCCGCCATGAGCGGTCGGGTTGGTCAAAGGCTCGATGAGCTTGAGCTGCTCGAGGATCGAGCCGGGCCAGCCATGCGTGATGATGACCGGCAGCGCATTTTCATGTTTCGAGCGCACATGAATGAAATGGATGTCGAGCCCGTCGATCTCGGTGACGAACTGCGGAATGGCCTTCAATCTCGCTTCGATCCGGCGCCAATCGTAATCCGTCGCCCAATACTGGGCGAGCCTCCTGATCGTCGCGGACTGCACGCCCTGCGATGAATCCTTCACCGTTTCGCGGTCGGGCCACCTGGTCGCCCTGAGGCGGCGGCGCAGATCGTCGAGCTGCTCCTGCGGGGTTTCGATCGTGAAGGGGCGGATCGCCTCGCTTGCCGGCGACGCGAGAAGCGTTCCGGGGAGCATGCTCAAGGCACTTGCGGCAACGGCCGTGGCAAGAAGCTCACGCCGTGTAGGCGACAGTGATTTCATCGACATGACAACCTCCTAAGTTCTCCGAATGGGTCGGATGCCATGAGAGGTCGGGCGGCGGCGGCGCCTCAACCATTATACGAAGGTGTCGGCGATACTTTTGGATCAGCCCTGCTGCCGCGCGCTCATCACCGCGCCGGCCCCGGCGCAGACGACCAGCGCGATGCCGGCGAGCTGCTGCAGGCTCAGGGCCTCGCTCAGGATCACATAGCCGCAGAGGGCGGCGACGGCGGGCTCTATGCTCATCAGGACGCCGAAGCTCGCCTGCGACAGGCGGCGCAGCGACATCATCTCGAGCGCATAGGGCAGAAGCGGCGTCAGGATGGCGAGGCCCATCGTCTCCACCACGAGGCCGGTCGGCAAGGCGAAGCCGGTCTCGTAAAGGCCGAAGGGCGTCGCGATCAAGGCGGCGGCGACGAAGGAAATGGCGAGCCCGTCGAGGCCGCGAAAGATCCGGCCGACCCGCTTGTTGAGGACGATATAGGTGCCCCAGCCGATGCCGGCGAGGAGCGCGAAGCCGAAGCCGATGACGTCGATGGTCCAGCCTTCGCAGTTCAGCGCCAGAAGGAGGACGCCGGCGAAGGCGAGCACCAGCCACAGAATGCGCCAGCTCTTCGCAAAGCCGAAGGCCGCGACGGTGAGCGGCCCCAGGAGTTCGATGGCGACGACGAGGCCGAGCGGCACGCGCATGATCGCCACGAAGAAGGTGAGCGTCATCGCCGCCATGGTGGCGCCGAGCGCCACGGTGAGCAGCAGATCGCGCGGCCGGTAGCGGCGCAGATCGGGACGCACGATGATGACGAGCATAATCGCCGCCCAGGCGAGCCGCCCCCAGGTGGTGGCGAAGGGCCCGTAGGCCGCCATGGTCGGCTGCGCAAAGGCCGCACCCGCCTGCACCACGACCATCGCGGTCAACGCCATCAGCGCGGCGATGCCGGTCTGCGAGGCCGGCGACGGCCCGCCTTCGGCCACGGCGCAATTTGCGTTGTTCTGCACGATCGACTCCGGAAAGACCTGCTTCTAGAGCTTTTCTATTCGGCGGCGAAGGGAATTTATATGGATTGAATGAGGCAAACTACGATACTCTCCTCATTTATCAAGGCAGAAAGGCGGTTTCCCATGCTCGACGATGTGGACCGGCGGATCATCGACCTCCTGGCCGGAAATGCCCGCCTGTCGCTCAAGGAGCTGGCGGCGCGGGTGAACCTGTCGTCGCCCAGCGCATCCGAACGACTGAAGCGGCTGGAGGAGCGCGGCGCGATCCGCGCCTTCACGGTCGAGGTAAATCCGCAGGCCTTCGGCTATGCGCTGCAGGCGATCGTGCGCATCCGTCCCTTGCCGGCGCAGATGCAGCGCGTGCAGCAGATGATCGAGGACATTCCGCAATTCACCGAATGCGACAAGGTGACGGGCGAAGACTGCCTCATCGCCCGCCTGCATGTGCGCTCGATCGAGGAGATGGACGAGATCATCGACCGCATCGGCGACAAGGCGGAGACCAACACCGCGATCGTCAAGGCGCAGACCTTGAAGCGGCGGCTGCCGCCGCTTTGATTTTGCGCATCGGCTTGTCCGAGAACCGCGCACACTTCTCGGGCCGATGCTTTGCTCAGGCGGCCCTGGACGGCCCGAGCACGCCGCGGCGCACCTGATCCTCCTCGATGCTTTCGAAGAGGGCGCGGAAATTGCCCTCGCCGAAACCGTCGTCGCCCTTCCTCTGGATGAATTCGAAGAAGATCGGGCCGATCACGGTCTTCGAGAAGATCTGCAGCAGCACCTTGGTCTCGCCGCCATCGACGACACCTTCGCCGTCGATGAGAATGCCGTGCTTCCTCAGCCTGTCGACGGGCTCCCGATGGCCCTTCACGCGCTCCCCGCATTTCTCATAATAAGTGGCGGGCGGCGGCGGCATGAATTTCACGCCATTATCGGCCAGGGCATCGGTCGCGCCATAGATGTCCTCGGTGGCGATGGCGATATGCTGGATGCCCTCGCCTTTGTATTTGCGCAGATATTCCTCGATCTGGCTCTTGTCGTCGGCGCTTTCATTGATCGGGATGCGGATCTTGCCGCAGGGCGAATTGAGGGCGCGCGAGAACAGCCCGGTGAATTTGCCCTCGATGTCGAAGAAGCGGATCTGGCGGAAATTGAAGAGCTTCGCATAGAAGCCGAACCACTTGTCCATGTTGCCGCGAAAGACATTATGGGTCAGGTGATCGAGATAATAGAAGCCGATGCCCTTGGGCTTCGGATCCTTGTCGCCCAGCCAGTCGAACCCCGCCTCATAGGGCGAGCCCTTGGCGCCATAGCGGTCGACGAAATAAAGCAGGCTGTCGCCGATGCCCTTGATGGCGGGGACGGCGAGCGTCTTGTCGTCGCCTTCGTAAGGCTCGGCGCCGAGCGACACGGCATGGCGGAAAGCGTGCCCGGTATCGACGACGCGCCAGGCCATGGCCGGAGCGCAGGGACCGTGGCGGCCGACGAAGTTCATGCCGAAGGAGTCGGGCTCGGCATTGAGGATGTAGTTGATGTCGCCCTGGCGCCACACGGTGATGTTTTTCGTCCTGTGGCGGGCAACCGGGGTGAAGCCGAATTGGGCGAAGAGCCCGGCAAGCTTCTCCGGTTCGGGATGGGCGAATTCGACGAATTCGAAGCCGTCGGTGCCGGCCGGATTTTCGGCGCTGATCTCGGGCGGCGGCGCGTCATGCGGATATGGGCCCATGGCAAATCCTCCAGGCGAGCGGATGTCCCATAATAAGTCGCCAACCCCGTCGTTTTCGGGCATAATGACGCTCATTCTCCGGAACTTTGCACGAAATGGCGCATAAAATGGATGAATTCGACCGGAAGATCCTGGACTCGCTCCAGCGCAACAGCGCCCTGGCACGGGCCGACTTCGCCACTGAGGTAGGCCTGTCGGAATCGCAGGCCGTGCGCCGGCGCCAGGCGCTCGAGCAGGCGGGCGTCGTCCGCCGCTATCGCGCCGATCTCGACGCGCGGGCGCTCGGCTTCGCCGTCACCGCTTTCGTGCATGTGAAGCTGAAAGGCCATTCCGACGGCAATGCGCGGCGCTTCCGCGATCTGGTGCGGCTGACGCCCGGCATATTGGAGGCACATGCGGTGACCGGCGACTTCGATTATCTGCTGAAAGTCTGCGTCGCCGATCTCGACGGCCTGCGCGATCTCGTCAATGGCGTGCTCCTGATGCACCAGACCGTCGACCGGGTGCGCTCGGAGATCGCGCTCGAGGTGCTGCGCGACGATCAGCTGCTGGCGCTGTAGCTCAGCTTCTCTTCCACGGGTTCTGCCGCATCGACCGGCCGGCCGGCCATGGCCCAGGCCTCGATCCCGCCCTGGAGCGGCCGGATCCTCCTGAAGCCGGCGCGCTTCAGATGCAGGGCGGCGATCGCCGCGGAGGCCTCGTTCGGGCAGGAGCAATAGATGATGATCTCGGCGTCGCGGGCATAGTCGGTGGCGGCGCGCGAAATATCATCGGGATGCGCGGCGATGGAGCCCGGTATGATGCCTTCCTTGCGGCGCGTCTCGGCGGTGCGGACATCGAAGATGATCGGTTTCCGGCCGGCATCGATCAGCCCGGCGAGCTCGGCGGCGGAAATGCGGGCCATTCTGAGCCGGCGGATGAAGAGCTGCCGGTCGATCACGCGATAGGCCGCATAAAGAAGCAGGAGGCCGACGACGAGCATGATGCCGAGCTCGCCCCAGCGCGCCACCACCTGCAGGACGCTATCGACGGCATTGTGGAAGATGCCGCCCAGCACCACCGGCAGCAGCACATAGGCCGTGGCGCCGAGCCCGTCGAGCAGCAGGAAGGTCGGAATGGCGAGCCGGGCGACGCCGCAGAGCAGGACCAGCACCAGCGCGAAGCCGGGCAGGAATTTGACGAAGAGAAGCGCCAGCGCGCCGTGATGAGAAAAGCGGTCCTGGGTCCGTCGCACGCAATTGTCGCGCGCGAAGCTCAGGCGGCAGACGACGGACAGAGCGCGGCGGCCGAAACGGGCGCCCGCCGCATAGATGATGAGATCGCCCGTCACCACGCCCAGGACGCCGACCGCGATGATCAGAGCGAGCGGGCTGCCGCCGGCATGGCTGAGCGCGCCCGCCACCACCAGCACCGGATAGGACGGCAGCGGCAGGCCGAGCTGCTCGATGAAAGCGCTCGCGAAAACGAGAACGAGTCCATATTGCTGGACAAGGCTGATGAGATCCATCGGGGGAGACTAATCCAGCCTCACGCCTTGGCCCAAGATTATTCGGCGTCGGGCTGCCGCAAAGGATGCGCGGCGAGGAAGGCCGGCAGCGCCTTGCAGTGCCGGTCGACCGCCTCGATCTTCCGCAGATGCGATATGTCGACCTTGAAGCGGCGCGCATTGAAGACCTGCGGAATGAGGCAGATATCGGCGACCGACGGACTGTCGCCGAAGCAGAAGCGATCCCCCTCGATCAGCGCCTCGACCGCGTCGAGACCGCCCGCCAGGATCCAATGCCGGTACCAGTCGTCCACGTCTCCCTGCGAATGGCCGAGGCGACCTTTGAGATAGTCGAGGACGCGAAGGTTATCGAGCGGATGGATGTCGCAGGCGATCGTCAGCGCCACGGCGCGCGCCTTGGCGGCGAGAACGGGATCGGCCGGAACGAGACGCGGCTCCGGAAAGACCGTGTCGAGATAGTCGATGATGGCGAGCGACTGGGTGAGCACCGTGCCGTCATCGAGCTCCAAAGCGGGAACGAGCCCTTGCGGATTCCTGGCGCGATAGTCGGCGCCATGCTGGCGGCCGCCATCCTTGAGCAGATGAATGCCGACTTGCTCGACCTGCACGTTCTTCAGCTTGAGCGCGATACGGACGCGATAGGCGGCCGAGGAGCGGAAATAATCGTAAAGTCTCATCACGCCTGCTCCTCGAGCTTGAGCGCCTTTTCGAGGGCGCCGATGCCTCTGTCGAGGGCGCGGCCCTCGCTTTCGCTCAGACGCGCCAGGAGCTTGCGCTCATAATCGAGCACCAGCGGCTCGAGCTGGCGGAACAATCGGCGCCCCTGGGCGGTGAGATGCAGATGAAAGGCGCGCCTGTCGTCGGGTGAGCGGATGCTTTCGACGAGGCCGCGCCGGCTCAGGGCCTCGACCGCGCGGCTGATGGTCGATTTATGGGTGCGGGTCGAGGCGACGATCGCTTGCGCGGTCCAGCCGCCGCCCGAAGACAGAGTGGCGAGCACCCGCCATTGCGGGATGTCGATGCCGAAGCGTTCGGCATAAAGCGCCGCGAGCTCCTCGGAAATCTCCGCCGCCAGGCGGTTCAGCCGAAACGGAAGGAAGCGGATGAGCTCGAAATGGGCCATGCGCCATCTTGACAAGATATGGTTTCAGGCGCAACCATCATATAGTTGCATATGAAACCATATTGATGGAGGCGCCGATGAAAAGCGCGATCCTTGCCGGTTACATGCCGGGCTTCGGCAACGACTTCGAGACCGAGGCGCTGACGGGCGCCCTGCCGCATGGCCAGAACTCGCCGCAGCGTTGCGCCTATGGGCTCTATGCCGAGCAATTGTCGGGCTCGCCCTTCACCGCCCCGCGCGGCATCAATGAGCGCTCCTGGCTCTACCGCATCAGGCCCTCGGTCAGGCATACCGGGCGCTTCACCAGGACGGAGCTTCCGTTCTGGAAAACCGCGCCCTGCCTCGACGATCACGATCTGCCGATCGGCCAGTTGCGCTGGGGCCCGCCGCCGATGCCGAACGAGGCGACGAGCTTCGTCTCCGGCATCCGCACCATGACGACGGGCGGCGACGTCAATACCCAGACCGGCATGGCGGCCTCGGTGTTCCTCGTCAACCGCTCGATGGCGGACGAATATTTCTTCAATGCCGATGCCGAGATGCTGGTGGTGCCGCAGTCTGGCGGCTTACGGTTCTGGACGGAGCTCGGCCGCATCGAGGTCACGCCCGGCGAGATCTGCGTCATCCCGCGCGGGATGAAGTTCCGCGCCGAGCTTCTCGACGGGCCGGCGCGCGGCTATCTCTGCGAGAATTACGGCGCCAAGTTCACGCTGCCGGACCGCGGGCCGATCGGCGCCAACTGCCTCGCCAATCCGCGCGACTTCAAGACGCCGGTCGCCGCCTTCGAGGACAAGGAGACGCCGTCCGAGCTCACCGTCAAATGGGGCGGCAGGTTCTATGTCACGAAGATCGGCCAGTCGCCGCTCGACGTCGTCGCCTGGCACGGCAATTACGCGCCCTATAAATACGACCTCAGAACCTTTTCGCCGGTCGGCGCCATCCTCTTCGACCATCCCGATCCGTCGATCTTCACCGTGATGACGGCGCCGTCCGGCGAGGAGGGCACCGCCAATGTCGATTTCGTCATCTTTCCCGAACGCTGGTCGGTCGCCGAGCATTCCTTCCGGCCGCCCTGGTTCCACATGAACATCATGTCGGAATTCATGGGGCTGATTTACGGGCAATATGACGCCAAGCCCGACGGCTTCGTGCCAGGCGGCATCAGCCTGCATAATTGCATGCTGCCGCATGGGCCCGATGCGACGGCGTTCGAGAAAGCCAGCACCGTCGAGCTGAAACCTCACAAGCTCACCGACACGCTGGCCTTCATGTTCGAGACGCGTTTTCCGCAGCATCTCACCTCCTATGCGGCGAGCGTCGAGACCCTGCAGACCGATTACATCGAGTGCTGGGCCGGCCTGACCAAGAAATTCAACGGGAAACCATGAAGCTCGCCACACTGAAAGACGGCACGCGCGACGGCAGGCTCGTCGTGGTCTCGCGCGACCTGACGCGCGCCACCGAGGCGTTCCGGATCGCCTCGTCCCTGCAGAAGGCGCTGGATGACTGGAAACATGCCGCACCGAAGCTCGCCGATCTGGCGGAGCAGCTCGAGCATGGCTCGGTGCCGTCCTTCCGCTTCCACGAGCACGAGTGTTGTTCGCCTCTGCCCCGCGCGTTTCAGTGGGCCGACGGCTCGGCCTATGTGAATCATGTCGAGCTGGTGCGCAAAGCGCGCGGCGCCGAAATGCCGGAGAGCTTCTGGAGCGATCCCCTGATGTATCAGGGCGGCTCCGATTCCTTCCTGGGTCCGCGCGATCCGATCGCTCTGGCGGACGAGGCCTGGGGCATCGACATGGAGGGCGAGGTCGCGGTGGTGACGGGCGATGTGCCGATGGGTGTTTCGGCCGGCGATGCCCGCGCCTTCATCCGGCTGGTGATGCTGGTGAACGACGTGTCGCTGCGCGGGCTCATTCCGGGCGAGCTCGCCAAGGGCTTCGGCTTCTTCCAGTCGAAACCGTCTTCCGCCTTCTCGCCCGTCGCGGTGACGCCGGATGAGTTGGGCGCCGCCTGGGACGGCGGCAAGCTGCATCTGCCGCTTCATGTCGATCTCAACGGCAAGCCGTTCGGGCGCGCCGAAGCCGGCGAGGACATGACCTTCGATTTCGGCCAGCTGATCGCCCATGCGGCGAAGACGCGGCCGCTTTGCGCCGGCTCGATCATCGGGTCAGGGACCGTGTCGAACAAGGATGGAGCCCGCGGCTATTCCTGCATCGCCGAGCTGCGCATGATCGAGACGATCCGCGACGGCAATCCCAAGACGCCGTTCCTGCGCGTCGGCGATGAGGTGCGGATCGAGATGATGGATGCCCGGGGCCACTCGATCTTCGGCGCGATCGAGCAGAAGGTGGAGAGTCCGCCGGCCCTTTCAACAAAAACTTTGTAAAAAGACCTTGCGCCCACCCTCCTTTCGACATATCTCTTGTCGAAAGGAGATGCCGTGAATATCCGTGACCTCATCGCCGCCGCCCGCATCACCGAACGCCAGGTCCGCTATCTGATCTCGGAGGGCTTCATGCCGCCGCCCGAGGGCGGACGCGCCAATGCCAGCTATGGCGAGCAGCATCTCGACGCCATCCACCGCTACAACCGCCTGCGCGAGCTCGGATTTCCGCCCGCCGCCATCAAGCTGATGCTCGCGGCCAAGGAAGGCATCCCCTTCCCGGTCACGCCCGACGTCACCCTCACCATCGCCCCGGGGCTGCTCGGGAGCGGGACCGATCCCCGCCACATCGTCGCCGCGGTCCAGGCGCTTCTCGACGACATTCTCAAGGAGAGTCCCGATGCCGACCGCTAGCTCCGCCGTCCTCCATGATCCGCTGCGCGTCTTTCTCGAGCGGCGCGCCGCCCCGCATCCCGTTCCGCTGTCCGGCACCGATTTCGACGTCGTCATCGAGGGCGGCCTCGCCATCGTCACCACCACGCGCCTGTTCCGCAACACCGAAGACAAGCCCATCGAAGCCACGCTCACTTTTCCGATGCCGGTCCATGCGACGCTGTTCGATCTCCGGGTGAAGATCGCCGGCCGCGAGCTCATCGCCAAGGCGCAAAGCCGCAACAAGGCGCGGGCGACCTATGAAGACGCCATCGAGCGCGGCAAATCGGCGGTCCTCCATGAGGAGGTGCTGCGCGGCATCCACATGCTCTCGGTGGCCAATATTCCGGCCGGCGCTGAAATCGAGGTCCGGACGCAATGGGTCGCGACCCTCACCGTCATTGCGGCCACGGGACACTTGCGCATTCCGGTCACCGTCGGCGATGTCTATGGCACATCGCCGCTCGCCGGGTCGGATGATCTTAAAGTCGGCGGCGCGCCCGTGACCGGCACGCTGACGGTCCACGCCCCCGGCGCGCGGGTCCGCCTCGCCGGCGGAACCCTCGTTGACGGAAAAGCGAAGCTCGTCCTGAACCGTCCGATCGATCTCGCCATCGACGGCTGGCGCTCAGGTCTCGTGCGGGGAACCGCCGCCGACGGCCGCGCGGTGTCTCTCGCGCTGCAGCCGGCGCCCGCGCCGGACGCTTCCCTGAACATCGCCGTCCTGGTCGATCACTCAGGCTCCATGCAGGACGAGGTGAGCCCCGGCCGTGACGCCGCGAGCAAGCATGATCACGTCGTCGCGGCCCTGCGCAAGCTCGCCGGCGCCCTGTCGCCCGACGATGCCGTCGATCTGTGGGAGTTCGACAGCCGGGTCCGCCGGGTCGGCGCCGGCAAGCTCGGCCGGCTCGTCGACCAGCTGTCGGCGCCCGCGGGCGGAACGGAGATCGGCGCGGCCCTCGCGGCGGCGATCCAGGGCTCCGCCGCCGATAGCATCCTGCTGATCACCGACGGCAAGAGTCACGCGCTCGACGTGCAGGAGCTGGCGCGAATGGGCCGCCCGGTCAGCGTCGTGCTCGTCGGCGAGGACAGTCTCGAGGCCAATGTCGGCCATCTGGCGGCGCTCACCGGCGGCGACATCTTCGTCAGCGGCGGCGCCGATCTCGACGGCCTTCTCGCCGCGGCGCTCGACACTCTGCGCGGCGCCGGCCGCCGGACGGATACGGAGACTTTCCGGCGCGCCGGCATGATGGTGACGCTGAGCCATGACGCCGCCCCCGCCACCGGCGAGCTGGAACTCATCAGCCGCGCCGTGGCCGCCGCCTCGGCGAGCTTCCTCCTGCCGACGCTGAACGAGGCCGAAGCGGCCGGGCTCGCCGAGCGCGAAGGCCTCGTGTCGCATCTGACCAGCCTGGTCCTGGTCGATGAAGCCGGCGCCACCCAGGAAGTGCTTCCCGGCCAGCGGCCGGTCGCCCTGCCGGCGCCCGCCCTGGCCCAATGTCTCATGGATTTCGCCGAGCCCGCGCCCGCTTTGCTCCGCCGCGGCAGCCGGCGCCTCTCGACCAAGCTCGACGGCCCGCACATCGCGAGACGGTTCGCCCTCAAGATCGACTGGGCCTCCGACCCTCAGCGCCTCCTGGCCGGCGATCTTTCGCAGCTCCCGCTGACGCTTCGCGAGGATCTGCTGGCGATCGCGCGAAAGGACGGCCTCATGAAAGCCGCCGCGACGCTCGGCATGCCGCCGCTGCTCCTGCTCATCGCCCTGCTCGCCTATCATGCCGGCGACCGCGCGGCGACGCGGATCGCCCGCCGGCTGCTCCCGCAGGCCGATGATGCGCGGATCGAGAAGCTCGCGCTGCTTCTTGAAGACTAGGGATGGATTCGCCCTCGCCCCTCGCAGAGGGGAGAGGGAGGGACCCATTGCGCAGCAATGGGAGGGTGAGGGGCCTGCACAAGAACTGCGCGCTGGCCCCTCACCCTTCCCGCCGCTGCGCGGCGGGCCCCTTCCCTCTCCCCGCTCACGCGGGGCGAGGGTAATATTACAACAGCCCGTTGTCCTTCATGATCTGATCGGCGTTTTCCTTCGTCACCGTCAGGGTCGGCAGCACGATCTTCTTCTCGATCTTCTCGCCATTGAGGAGCTTGATCGCCTGGCGCAGGCCTTCGGCGCCGGGGGTGGGATAGAGGAAGGTGGCCGCGAGCTCGCCATTGTGAACCCAGGTCACGCCTTCATTCGGCAGCGCGTCGACGCCGAGGAACTTGATCTCCTTCTCGCGCCCGACATCCTTGGCGGCGAGATAGGCGCCATAGGCCATGGGATCATTGTGGCCATAGACGAGATCGATCTTCTCGTGATTGCGGAGCGCCGTCGCCATGACGTCGTAGGCGGCCGCCTGCTTCCAGTCCGCCGATTGCTGGTCGAGCAGGTTCTCGATGCCCTTTTCCTTGTCGGTGAATTCATGGAAGCCGTTATGGCGGTCATGCGAGGCCTGGGTGCCGAGGCCGCCCCAGATCTCGACCAGCTTGCCCTTGGCGGCGCCCGCGCCGCCCAGCAGCTTCACCGCATGCTCGCCGGCGGCCCGCCCGATCACCACATTGTCGCCGCCGATGAATTGCGCGTAGCGGTCGGTCTCGACATTGCGGTCGAGCACGATGACCGGAATTTTCGCGTCGATCGCCTGCTCGACGACGCCGGTCAGGCCGGCCGATTCTTTCGGCGAGATGAGCAGCGCATTGATCTCCTGGCGGATGAGATTCTCGACATCGGCCACCTGCTTCTCGGTCTTGTCCTCGCCGTCGGTGACGATGAGCTCGACCTCCGGATGTTTCTTGGCTTCGGCCTCTATGTCCTTGTTGAACTGGACGCGCCAGGGCTCGATTGTGGTGACCTGCGAGAAGCCGATCTTCCACTTCGCCTGGGCGCGCGCCGGCGCAAAGCCCTGCGGCAGATAGACGGCCAAGGGCGCCCCGGCCGCCAGCATGGAAACTTTGATGAAGTCACGGCGTTTCATGGATCTTCCTCCTGTCATGACGATTTCTTGCCATTGTCCGGCTGCACCGCAGCCGACCCCGCTTGCGCCTTCCGGTCCTGGCCCTTCTGCGACCAGCGGCCGAACAGGCCGTCGAGATTGCGTTCCTGCACCAGCACCGTGACCACGATGATCAGCCCCTTGAGCACGAGCTGCAGGTTGGAATTGATGTTGTGGAGCTGCAGGATATTGGAGAGCAGCCCGAAGATGAGCACGCCGACGATGGTGCCGGCGATGCTGCCGCGCCCGCCCATCAGGCTGGTGCCGCCGATCACCACCGCGGCGATCGCGTCGAGTTCCAGCCCCGAGCCCGCATCGGGCTTGCCCTGGCGGTATTGCGCCACGTAGAGGACGCCCGCCACCGCGGCCAGCATGCCGGAAAAGGCATAGACGGCGATCTTGACGCGATCGACCTTGACGCCCGACAGCCGCGTCGCCTCCTCATTGCCGCCGATCGCATAGACATAACGCCCGAAGGCGGTGAAGCGCAGGAGCGCGGCATAGAGGATCGCCGCGGCGATGAAGAAGAGGCCCGGCACCGGCGCCACGCCCCACAGCATGGAGCGCAGATTGTTGAAATCGGCGGTGGCGTTGGAGCCCGGATAGACCGGCAGCACGGCGCTGTTCTGCCCGGCGGTGAGGCGGGCGATGCCGAGTGCGGCCACCATCATGGCGAGCGTCACGATGAAAGGCTGCAGCCGGCCGCGCACGATGATGACGCCGTTCAGCGCGCCGAGAAGAAGCCCGATGGCGGGCACGACCAGCAGCACGGCGATGACGCCGAATTTGCTCGACACCTGGCTCGCCACATAAAGCCCGGCGAGGATCGCCGCGATGGCGCCGGCGGCGAGCGGGATCCAGATGCGGCGCAAGGAATCGAGGGTCATCGCCTCATGATGGCCGACCGCTTCATCGCCGCGCGCCAGATTGGCGAAGACGAAGCGCGTGAGTCCGGCGAAGATCATGAAGGCGACGAAAGCCAGCGCCGGCACCGCCATGGTGGCGGCGGGCGTCCAGCCTTCCTGGGTGAGCAGCATGCCGGTGACGACGGAGGCGAAGGCCATCAGCGAGCCGACCGACAGGTCGATGCCGGCGATGAGGATCACCGTCGTCATGCCGACGGCGGCGAGGCCGATGATCGACACCTGGCGCAGCACGTCGGTGAGATTGCCGTAGGAGAGAAAGATGTTCTTGCCGCTCGATGTCTCCGGCGAGAACAGGACGCCGATGGCGAAGATGAGCACGAGGCCCCAATAGAGCTTGGTCGCGGACAGGGTGCGCCACAGCGTCATGACGGCTGATCCTCCAGAACGATGGTCGCGTCGCGATGGCCGCGCGCGGCGAGGCGCATGATCGCCTCCTCGCTCGCCTGGGCACGGGTCAGAATGCCCTGCGGCCGGCCTTCGCTCATCACCAGGATGTGGTCGGAGAGATGCAGCAGCTCCGGCAGCTCCGAGCTCACCACGACGACCGCCAGACCTTCGCGGGCCAGCGCAAGGATAAGGTCATGGATCTCCTGCTTGGCGCCGACATCGATGCCGCGCGTCGGCTCGTCGAGCAGGAGAACGCGCGGTTTGGTCTCCAGCCATTTGCCGAGCACGATCTTCTGCTGATTGCCGCCGGACAGAGTGGCGCTGCTCTGCCGCGGACCGCGGCAGGCAATGGCGAGATTGCGGATCTGGCGCGTGGCGGCCTGCTCCTCGCGCGTCACCCGCCTGATGCCGAAGCGCGCCAGCGCGGCGAAGGACGGCAGAGCGATATTGTCGGAGATCGTATCGGTAAGAACGAGGCCCTTGAGCTTGCGGTCCTCCGGCACGAAAGCGAGGCCCAGCGCCCGCGCCCGCTGCGGCGAGGAGATGTCGACCGGCCGGCCGGCGAGCCTGATCTCGCCGCCGCTCCGCCCCTCACCGGCGCCGAAGATCGTCTCGAGAATCTCGGTGCGCCCGGAGCCCAGGAGGCCGCCAATGCCGAAGATCTCACCCGGCTTCACGGCAAAGGAGACGCCGTCGATGACGCGTTTGGCGCCGCGCCGCGTCATGATGTCGAGCGACAGGTCCTGCACCGAGAGGACCGGCGCCTCCGCCTTCACCTCATGCGGCCGGCGCGCCGATATCACCTCGCGGCCGACCATGGCGGTGATGATGCGGTCGCGTGTCAGGTTTCCGATGGGCGCGGTGAGGACATGCCGTCCGTCACGCAGGATCATGACCTGGTCGGCAAGCGCCATGATCTCGTCCATGCGATGCGAGATATAGATGACGGCGACGCCTTCCCTGGCCAGACGGCGGACGATGGCGAACAGCGTCTCGGTCTCGCCCGGCGACAGCGCCGAGGTCGGCTCGTCCATGATCAGGATGCGGGCGCCGACCGAGATGGCCTTGGCGATCTCGACGAGCTGCTGCTCGCCGATGCGCAGGCGGCCGAGCGGCGCCTGAGGATCGATGCGGATGCCGAGTTCGGCCAGCAGCCTGCCGGCGGCTTGGGCCAGGGCCTTGCGGTCGATCAGCGCGCCGAAGCGCATCGGCTCGCGGCCGAGATAGATGTTTTCGGCGACGGTCAGGCCCGGAACGAGATTGAGCTCCTGATGGATGATGGCGACGCCGCGGCGCTCGGCGTCGCGCACGCCGGTGAAGCGCACGGGCGCGCCCGCCAGCGCGATCTCGCCGTCATAATCCGCATGGATGCCGGCCAGGATCTTCATCAGCGTCGATTTGCCGGCGCCGTTCTCGCCGACGACGGCCAGGATCTCGCCGGCCTTGAGGTCGAGCGACACGTCCTGCAGCACGCGCGCCGCGCCGAAGCTCTTGCCGATGCGCCGGACGCGCAGAAGGCCGTCGGTCGCCTCCGCGCTCACGGCCGGTTCCGTCACTTGCTCCTCCCGTCTTATCTGACTAATATTCTAGTTATACAGGATGTATCTCAAGCGACGGTTTGCCTGTCAAGATGCGGGCGTGGCATACGGAACCTTGGGATAAGGGGTGAGAAAGTGGACGGCACGACGGCACGATCGCGACGCAAGCTGGCACCGAAGCTCGCGGCACGCGATTCCGCCGGCGCCTCGGTGAGCGAGCGCATCTATGTGGAGCTGAAGGCCGCCATCGTCGCCGGCACGCTGCCGCCGGGCGCCGCCATCGACAAGAACGTCATCCGCGGGCGCTTCCATGCCTCGCTGTCGCCGGTCACCGCCGCGATCAGCCGGCTCGGCTATGAGAAGCTCGTCGTCATCGAGCCGCAGCGCGGCTCCTTCGTGGCGCCGATCGTCTTCGACGACATCCTGCAATTCATGGGCTTGCGGCGGGCGCTCGAAGTGGAGGCGGTGTGCGAGGCGACCAAGAACCCGCCGCCCGATCTCGAACAGCTTCTGGCGCGCAACCTCGCTTATCAGGAAGCGGCGCGCGGCGTCGCCGATCTCAACCGCTTCTATGAGCTCGATGTCGAGTTCCACCGCCTCATCATCGAGGCGAGCGGCCTGTGGAAGTTCAACATGGTGCTGGACGAGATCCGCGGCCATCTCGACCGCGTGCGCCTGCTGATGCTGCCGGTGCGCGGCCGCATGGCGGGCACGCTCGACGAGCACCGCGCCATCGCCAAGGCCATCGCCTCACGCTCCGTCGCCAAGGCCGAGGACGCGATGCGCAAGCATCTCGAACGCGTCGACCAGGAATTCCGCAGCTTCGCCGCGCAGAATCCGAAGCTGGTCCGGAAGGGATAATATTGCCCTCGCCCCGCACGGGTTTCCCCTTCTCCCGCTTGCGGGAGAAGGTGCCCGACAGGGCGGATGAGGGTGTTGGTCAGTCTGGCGGCAGCTCATCCGCGAGGGCCAAGAGGATCATGTCCATCACATCATTGAAGCGATGAAATATATCATCGTTGAGGATGCGGAGGACGCGGTATCCCTTCAGTCCGAGATAGGCTGTGCGTCGCGCATCGTATTCTATGTCGTGATCCTCTGAATGGGTGGCGCCATCGACTTCGACGATGAGGGCGGCTTCGCGACAAAGAAAGTCGACGGTGAATGGGCCGATCGAATGCTGGCGAATGAACTTATGTCCTTGCAGCCGCCGACCGCGTAGACCGGACCACAGCCTCTCCTCCGCCGGCGTTTGATTCCGGCGTAGACGGCGAGCCTGATCCAGCCGCTTGGGCTCTATTTGCCGCGTTGTCATGGCGGCACCATACACCCTCATCCGCCCTTCGGGCACCTTCTCCCGCAAGCGGGAGAAGGGGAAACCAGGCAAGGCCTGCGTATTTCCAAGAGTTTCCCCGGACAGCCCTGCGCTTCGCGGGGTGACGTATCCATGCTACATCCTCCAGCGCAGACCGGGCGTATGCACCGGCGCGTCCCACAGGGCCGTCATCTCCTCATCCAGCGCCGTCACGGTGATCGAGCAGCCGGCCATGTCGAGCGACGTCACATAAGAGCCGACCAGCGAGCGGGCGATCTTCACGCCGCGGCGCGCAAGCGCGGCCTCGGCCGCGTGATACATCAGATAGAGCTCCATCGCCGGCGTGCCGCCGAAGCCATTGACGAACAGCAGGACGGGGTAGCTCTTCGCTTCATCGAGATCGGCCAGGATGGCGACAATCATCTCCTCGGCGATGGCGTCGGCCGGCATCAGCTTCACGCGCCGGCGTCCCGGCTCGCCATGGATGCCGACGCCCATCTCCATCTCGTCGTCGCCCAGCGAGAAAGTCGGCTTGCCGGCGGCGGGCACGGTGCAGCTGGTCAGCGCCACGCCCATCGAGCGCGAGCGTTCGTTGACCTTTTCTCCCAGCGCTTTCAGCGCCTGAAGATCCTCACCGGCTTCGGCGGCGGCGCCGACGATCTTCTCGACCACCAGCGTGCCGGCGACACCGCGGCGTCCCGTCGTATAGAGCGAGTCCTCCACCGCGACGTCGTCATTGGTGACGACGGTCTCGATGTCGCGGCCGGCCATTTCCTTCGCCATCTCGAAATTCATGAGGTCGCCCTCATAGTTCTTGACGATGAAGAGGACGCCCGCCCCCTGGTCGACCGCCTCGGCGGCGGCGATCATCTGGTCGGGCGTCGGCGAGGTGAAGACCTGGCCCGGACAGGCGGCGTCGAGCATGCCATGGCCGACGAAGCCGCCATGCAGCGGCTCATGGCCGGAGCCGCCGCCCGAGATCAGCGCCACCTTGCCGGCCTTCAGCGCCTTGCGGCGGATGAATTTGCGCTCCTCGCCCAGCTGCACCAGATCGGCATGGGCGGCGGCGAAACCGTCGAGGCTTTCGGTCAGAACATTGGCGACATCATTGATGAGCTTCTTCATCGGCGTTTCCCTTCAAGACGTTGTGATTCCGGCGAGCGCCGCCTTCACCCGGGCGATGGCGGCAGGCGAAACGGAAAGCGTGCGCAGGCCGGCGGCGACGAGCGCTTCGAGATATCTGGGCTCGCTCGCCATGTCGCCGCACAGGCTGACGGGAATGCCGCGCTCGCGGCCGAAACGCGCGACATTGGCGATGAGGCGCAGCACCGCCGGATGCGCCGGATCGCCCAAAGCGGCGACCGAGGTCTCATCGCGCGCCGCCGCCATCACATATTGGGTGAGGTCGTTGGAGCCGATCGAGAAGAAGGCCGCCCCGGCCAGAAGCTCGGGCGCGATCGCCACCGCCGGCACTTCCACCATGATGCCGAGCGGCGGGCGTTTCGCCGCGATGCCGTCGCGCGCCAGATCGGCCATCACGCGGTCGAGAAGCGCCGCCGTCTCGTCGAGCTCGGCCGCCAGCGTGACCATCGGCACCATGATCTTGAGATTGCCGTGCAAGGCGGCGCGCGCCAGAGCGCGCAATTGCGTCGTGAACACGTCCTTGCGGGCGAGCATCAGGCGCACGCCGCGCAAGGCCAGAAAGGGATTGCGCTCGCCTTCCGGCGTCAGCCCCCTGACCGGCTTGTCGCCGCCGATATCGAGGGTGCGGATGATGACCGGCTTGTCGCCCGCCCATTCCAAGAAGCGGCGATAGGCGCGATATTGCATCTCCTCGTCGGGCAGCGGCCGGCCGTCGCGGAACAGGAACTCCGAGCGCATCAGGCCGATGCCGTCGCAATGGCCGGGATCGAGCACGCCGAGCTCATCGGGCCCGGCGACATTGATCAGGAGCTCGACTTGCGTGCCGTCCTCGAGGCGCGCCGGCCGGTCGAGAAACGGCGTCTCGCGGGCGCGCTGCGCAGCGAGCGCGGCGGACTTCTCAGACCACAGCTGCTTCTGCGCCGCATCGGGGCTCAGAACGAGGAGGCCTTGCGCACCGTCGATCGCCGCTTCCTCATGGCCATCGCCGGCGACATCGCCGAGGCCGACCACCATCGGCACGCCCTTGGCGCGCGCCAGGATCGCGACATGGCTCGACGGGCTGCCCTGGCTCAGCGCGATGGCGCCGCCCTGCGACCAGTCGGCCTCGAGAAAGAGTGACGGCGGCACGTCATCGCCGATGAGGATGGCGCCGGGCTCGGCTTGACGGGCGCCCTTGCCGGCGAGCGCACGCAGCACGCGGTCACGCATGTCCTTGAGGTCGGCGGCGCGGGCGCGGAAATAATCATCGTCCGATATGTCATAGCCGACGATCTCGGCATCGACCGTCTTGCGCCAGGCGATATCGGCGGATTTTCCCTGCGCGATCAGGTCGCGCGCCGGCGCCAGCAGCGTTTCGTCCTCGAGCAGCGCAATCTGGAAGGCCAGCATGTCGGCGCCCTCGCCTTGGGCGCCGGCGACGAGCCGGGTCAGTCCGGCGATGGCGGCGGCGACGGCCGCGTCGAAATCGCGGCGCTCGACCGCCGGATCGCCGGAGGGCCGGCGCTCGGCTTCGGTCGCGCTCAGGAAAACGACCGGGCCCGAGAAGATGCCGTCCGAGGCCGGCCGGCCTTTGATCTCAACCGGCGGCCGCATGCGCCCCATCCTCGTCGAAATCCCGCGTGACCAGGCCGACCAGAGCATCGACCGCCGCCGCCGCGTCGGCGCCGCTCGCTTGCAGATAAAGCGTCGAATCCTGCTTCGCTTTCATCGCCATGACCTTGACGATGCTCTTGGCGTCGATCCACGGCCCCTCCGGCGCGCCGGCGATCTGGATGGTGGCGGCGAAGGTCTTGGCCAGCTGGGTGAGCTTGACCGAAGGCCTGGCATGCAGCCCGACCTTGTGGCGGATCACGACGGAGGCGGAGATGTGGTCGGTCATCGCGATCCCTCCCAGGTTTCCCCTCGCCCCGCGAGGGCGGCGCTCTCATACTCACGCACCTCCTCCTTCCTCCGCGAAGCGGGGGAAGGTGGCGCGCAGCGCCGGATGGGGGTGGTTCCGCGTGAGTGGTGAGCCTCGACATTTGTCAGATTCCGTGCCGAAACATGCCCGCGCGGTCTTCCAGGAATTCCGTCGGTTGCACCACCCCATCCGGCGCTCACGCGCCACCTTCCCCGCGCTTCGCGCAGGGAAGGAGAAGGATGGGCGAATTCGACAACCTCTTCGAGAGGCGAGGAGATCTGGCCGCGCATGATAGAGCGATTTCTCATTGCGGCGACAGCTCCTCCGCCGTGCGGCGGACTTCCTCGAGCGAGCCGCCGCCCGAGGCTTCGGTCGCCGCCATCACGGCGCCCTCGACGATCGGCGCGTTGCAGATCACCACCCTGGCCTGGCGCTCGGGGTCGAGCAGCTCGACCGCCATCTCGCTGTTGGTTTCCGCGCCGCCCAGGTCGACCAGGAGGGCGACGCCTTTCTCCGACCAGGCCTCGTCGATCGCCTTCATGATCTTGGCGACATCGGTGCCGAGCCCGCCTTCGGGATTGCCGCCGCAGAAGGCGACGGGCACGCTGTCGCCCACCATCTGGCGCACCATGTCCGCGGTGCCGCGCGCCACGTCGATCGAATGCGAGACGATGACGATGCCGACCTTGTCTTTCATGCTTCAGTCCTCACACCTGACCCTGGAGCTCATCACACACGGCGGCGATCAGTAATTCGCTCGACCGGGCGCCCGGATCCATATGGCCGATGGAGCGCTCGCCCAGAAACGACGCGCGGCCCCGGATCGCCTTCATCGGCACGGTCGCCTGCGCCCGCTCATGTGCCAGCGCCCGCACGCTATCGAAACTGGCGCCGCCGTCGCCGAGATGCCGGGCGACCGGGCCCAGCACGTCGAGCATCGTCTTGTTGTCGAAATCGGCCTTGCCGCGCGCCTTGATCGCCTCGACCGCGGCGGTGAGCGCGCGGGCGAGATCGGCCAGGGTCGGCTCCGCCGGCAATTCCTTGCCGAGCGTCAGGAACAAGGTGCCATAGAGGGGGCCCGAGGCGCCGCCCACTTTCATGACCAGCGTCATGCCGACCGCCTTCAGCGCTTCCGGCAAGGGCTTCGCCAGGATACTCGCCTTGTCGGCCAGCACCGCCTCGAAGCCGCGCTTCATATTGAGCCCGTGATCGGCATCGCCGATGGCCGAATCGAGCGCCGTCAGCTCCTCCGCATGGGCGATGACGCGGCGGGCGACGGCATCCAGCAGCGTGCCAAGATCCGGCGTCATTCGAGCGCTCCTCGATGTTCAGTATTTTGTTTAGTAAATAGCATATTGCTAAACAGAACAAGCCGATTGCAGTGCATCTGCGAAGTCATCTTGCTGCGCCGCGGAAAGAATGCTGAACGAACCACACCGCTTTCCGGTCACCGTGCCGGCTAATTGCCCGGAAACCCGGGCAGACCTCAAGCGTATTGATCATGAGAGAGGCCTTTCGGCTAAAATCATCTCTGGAGTTGACCTTATGAAGAAAACAGCCGCCCTCACCCTCATCGCCGCGCTCGTCGTGTTCGGCGGGACCGGCAGCACCGCCGCCGATGCGAAGGCCAGATACCGCATCAAGGACAATTGGCGGCTGTCCTGCAATACCGCCCGCCACATGGTGCGCGAAAGGGGCTATTCCCCGGTGCGGGTCAAGAGCTGCGTCACCCCGGTCTATTCCTTCTATGCGGTCAGGAAAGGACGCACCTACATCTTCCGCGTCGATCCGCGCACCGGCTTCGTCTGGCGCGAATGAGGGCTGTGGATATTTACCAAGCAAAACCGATTAAAAAACATGCCGGTTGCCGATGGCCGGCGAAACGGGGATAATTTCGCCTGAGATCCGGCGGAATCCGGCCTTGGGCGAGGCCATCTTCCGGTACGTCGCTTTTTGTTGCATCCTCAATTGTGTTGTGCAATTAAAACAAATTGCATGAAATTGATTGCATCCGAAAACGATAAGGGATGCGGACTTCTCTACCTGGAATGTCGGCGCCGGGGATGGAACGAAGTTCGCTACCGACGCCAGGCTCAACTGGGGGAGACGGCAATGTCGAATTTGAAAAGAGCGGGCGCGGTCGCCCCGACGCTGCGCAAATGGGTCGTGTTCCGGCAATATCAGGACGAGCCGCGCCAGCATGTCGACTATATCGAGAGTCTCGATGAGCTGGCGGCGCTGGTCGAGACCGGCCCCGACAGCGAGCGCATCTTCCATATCCGCATCGAGCTCAACCAAGCCCGCAAGCAGCAATAGGTCTCGTCAGCCGGCGAAGGCCGTGCAGCGCTGACCCGCGACATCGGCATCGGCGCGCAGCAAGGCGCCATCGAACTCATTCGCCTGATCGCCGAGCCCGGCGCGGGCCGAGGTGACATAAAGCGTCTTCAGATCGTCGCCGGCGAAGACGCAGGAGGTCGGCTGCTGCACCGGCACCTCGATGATGCGGTCGACCCGGCCGTCGGGCGCGTAGCGGATGAGGCACGAGCCGCCCCAGCGCGCATTCCACAGATAGCCTTGCGAATCGAGCGCCGAGCCATCGGGAAAGCCGCGCTCATGCGGCCCGGCGAAGACCCGGCGGTTGGCGATCTCGCCCGTGGCGCCGTCCCAGTCATAAACGAAGATCGTCCCCGCCCGCGTATCGGCGAAATAGAGCCGGCCCCGCGCCTCGTCCCAGCACAGCGTGTTGGAGATGCCGATATCCTTCTCCATGCGCGTGACCGCGCCGTCGGCCGTCACGCGATAAAGCGCCCCTTGCGCGCGTGTGATCGGCAGGCCTTCGCCGGCGGGCCCGATATTGTTCTGCATGGTGCCGAGCCAGAAGCGCCCCTGCGGATCGACGCGCGCCTCGTTCGAGCGATTGCCGCTGTCCGGACCTTCCGGCGCGACGAAAGGCGTGTGCCTGCCGGTTTCAGGATCGAGAAAGGCGAGGCCGTTGGCGAGGGCTACCAGTAGCCCGCCCTTCGTGCGCGGCACGACGGCTGAGACAGGCTGATCGAAGATCCATGTCCGCATGCCTCCTGAGGCGCAGCTCAGCGAACGAGCCTCGCAGGCAATGATGTCAACCCAATAGAGCGTGCGACTTGCAACGTCATAAAACGGACCTTCACCAAGCTCGAAACGTTTGTCAGCGAGGACGGATTCGAAGTTCATAGATACTGCTCTGCTCATTGTTTCGCTGACTAGTTAAGATCGGCACGGCCTTCAAGGGAATTGACCGCCCATGGTCTGCGAATTCACGCGAAGGCCTCCTGCGGGGACGACAACTGCGGAGCACGGTGATACACAGCCGAGTACTTCAGCGCACGACCATTCTCTTGCGCTGACGCTATCTCTATTTGTCTTGACGATCTTTCGGCGCAGGCCCACCCCCATACGGATAATACACCTCATCCGACGGCACCGGACGGCCATCGACGACGTCGACGATCCTGAACTCGACCGGCGGTCCGTCGGGCTCGGGTGCTTCGTCCCGCAGCTCTTCCAGCAGCGCGTCCGTCTCGGCGGCGCCGGCATGCAGCATCTTGAGGAAGATGGCCAGCGCGCGGGTCTCGCCCTTGAGCGCCGACGTGCCGAGCGATCTGAGCGCGGCCTGGGCCAGCGGCACGGTGATCTCGTTGCCGTCGACCTTTATCTTGACCGGCCGATAGGCTTCCCGGCGGATCAATTCCCGCAGCTTGTCGCTTTCCGGACGCGGCCGGTTCCTGGTGCCCTTGGGTTTTCCCGAGGGATTGCCGGACATGCCTTTGCGAAAGCGCGTCCATGCCGGCGGGCGGCCATAGCCGACCTTGTACCCGCCGCCTTCCGATCCTCCTGAATTCCCGGCCATGCCAACCTCCGTTTCAGTTTTCAGCTTTTCAGCTTTCTTTCATGGGCCGTCGTCGGCCACTTATGTCCACGAAGTCAATGGAGGCGCCGATGCGCGACGGTTGGAGTAGGGCTGGCCAGGGGCGAAAGGCGGTAGGGCGGACGCGCGGTGGCCCGGTGGAATTTCCCTGCCCCCGCGCTGGCAAGCCCTTGATTCCATTGGAGGCCGTCCCGGTTTCGCGAAAATACCGTGCATTTGCCTGCAAATCCCTGCAACCACCCCGAATCGTGTTTTTTGAATTCCAATTGACTTAATCTTTTTTCCGATGCTAGCCTCAGGGTCAAGGGAGATGGAGACGCCAGGAACATGGTGCTCAGAGGGACCAACCAGGAATCGGGACGGCCGTATAACCGCAGGATCGTGCTGGAAGCGATCCGGCTGCATGGCCCCATCGCGCGCGGCGAGATCGCCCGGCGCGTCGGCCTCACGGTGCAGACCGTGTCGACCATCATCCGCGAGCTCGAAGAGCAGGACTTCATCATCGGCGCCCGCGAGGAGCCGAAAGGCCGCGGCTACCCCGCCACCGCGCTCACCCTCAATCCGGAAGGCGGCTTCGCCATCGGCGCCAATGTGTCGCCCATCGGCTTCGACGTGGCGCTGGTCAATCTCGCCGGCGACATCATCGGCCTCGAGGGCCGCGAGATCGTCAATCCCGATCCCGAGCTCACCTTCACCGAGATCGCCCGCATCGCCGCGGCGCTGCGCGCGCTGCGTCCCAAGGGCCGCATGCTGGGCCTCGGCATGGCGATGCCCGGCCCCTTCGATGTCGAAGCGATGAGCTTCGTCGGGCCGACGACGCTCCAGGGCTGGAAGGACGTGCCGATCGCCGAGCGGCTGCATGCCGCGACCGGCCTGCCGGCCTTTGTCGGCGGCGACGTCGCCTCGGCGGCGCTCAGCGAACGCCTCTATGGCGCCGGCCGCAACCTTCACGAATTCTACTATCTCTATCTCGGCGTCGGCACCGGCGGCCGCCTCGTCCATGGCGGCCAGGTGCTGCGCGGAGCCCGCGGCAATGCCGGCGAGATCGGCCATGTGCCCTTCATCCCCGATGGCGAATATTGCCCCTCCTGCGGCAATCGCGGCTGCCTCGAGCGCTATCTCTCGGTCGAGGCCTTCGACCGGCGCTCGAAGATCGTCGGCGAGGACGGCTGGATCGCCGAGGCCGCCCCTCTGCTGCGTACCGCGATCACGACAATCGAAAATCTCTTCGACCCCGAGACGATCATCTTCGGCGGCCTCGCCCCCGAAGGCGTCATGAAGAAGCTGGTGCGCGCCGCCGAGCCCTTGCTGCCGTCGGTCTCGGCGCGCCGCGACCGCCAGGTGCCGCGCCTCATTCTGTCGATGACCGGCAAGGCGGCGCTGCTGCGGGGGGCGGCGGCGCTCGCCTTCTCCAGCATCATGGCGCCGCGCATCGGCGGCGCCGGCGACGACGATCCCGATCCCCTGATGCAGAAACCCAATCGCGAGAAAGCCGCATGAGCGACCAGTTGCCCCTTCTCCGGCTCGACAACATCACGCGCAATTTCGGCGCCATCGAAGCCCTGCGCGGGGTGAGCTTCGACATCTCGCGCGGCGAGGTGGTGGCGCTGCTCGGCGACAACGGCGCCGGCAAGTCGACGCTGGTCAAGATCATCTCGGGCGGCCTCGAGGCGACGTCGGGCCGCGTGCTGTTCGACGGCGAGGAGCGCAAGTTCAATTCGCCGGCGGAAGCCAAGGCGGCCGGCATCGAGACCGTCTATCAGGACCTGTCGCTGTGCACCAATGTCGATGTCGTCGCCAATTTCTTCATGGGCCGCGAGATCGTGAAGCGCTATTTCGGCATTCCGGTGCTGCAGGAAAAGGCGATGTATGACGCGGTCGAGAAGGCGATCGCCAATGCCGGCACGCGCATCCCCTCGCTCAGGACCAATGTCGAGCATCTCTCCGGCGGCCAGCGCCAGGCGATCGAGCTCAACCGCTTCGTCCACTGGGGCGGCAAGCTGGTGCTGCTCGACGAGCCCTTCGCGGCGCTCGGCGTCGAGCAGACGCGGCGCGGCCTCGAAATGATCAAGCGGGTCGCGGCGCAAGGCATCGGCGTCGTCATCATCACCCATATCATGGCGCAGGCTTTCCAGGTCGCCGACCGCATGGTCGTCATCCGCCAGGGCAAGGTGGCGGGCGATGTGAAGCGCGACGATACGAGCCCCGACGAAGTCATCCGCATGATCACCGGCGAGGCCACGATCGGCCGCGCCCAAGAAAAGAAACCACAGTTGAACGCTTGAAGTAGAACCAAGGAGGAGACCTCTATGAAACGCCTGTTGAGTACCCTTTTGGGCGCCCTGGCCATCGCGGCCATCGCGCTTTCGACGCCGGCCTTCGCGCAGTCGAAGGGCAAGATCTATTACATGGTCCCGACATTGCTCGACGAGTTCCAGACCGAATCGGTCAAGGCGATCGAGAGCTTCCTGAAGCAGGTGGGCTATGAGCCGGTGACGCTCAATGCCGACAACAAGACCGATCTGCAGCAGAGCCAGATGAACGACGTCATCGCCCTCAAGCCGGCGGCCATCGTGCTCGCCGCCGTCGACTTCAACGCGCTGAAACCCTCGATCGAGAAGGCGCGCGCCGAAGGCATCCCGGTGATGATCTTCGACCGCCAGATCACCTCGACGCCGTCCGACTTCACCTCGGTCGCCGGCACGGTCGAGATCGGCCATGTCGCGGCGGGCGAGATCCAGCGCCTGCTGAAGGAGAAGAAGGGCGACGTGAAGGGCAAGATCCTTCAGGTGCTGGGCGATCCGGCCGACCCCTACACGCTCGACATCCAGAAGGGCTTCGAGGAGAAGATGAAGGAGTTCTCCGGCGTGCAGATCATCTCGCTGCCCGCCATGCAGTGGGAAGCCTCCAATGCCGGCTCGATCGTCGCCGATCAGCTGGTCGCCAATCCCGACATCGACCTGATCTTCGTGCATGCCGCGCATCTGGCGGTCGCCGCCGTCGCCTCGCTCGAAGCCAAGGGCAAGAAGCCGGGCGATATCATGCTCGTCTCGTCGAACGGCGCGCCGGTCGGCCTCGATCTCATCCGCAAGGGCTGGGAGAATGTCGAAGTGGAGCAGCCGCTCTACGCCCAGGCCGCCGCGATCGCCATGTTCGCCGACAAGGTGGTGAACAAGCAGGAGATCAAGGCCGGCACCTACAAGGTTCTCGGCCTCGATTCGACGCTGTCGATCGAAAGCTGGGGTCCGAACCTGAAGATCCCGGGCGCCGCGATCACCAAGGACAATGTCGACCAGCCGCAGTTCTGGGGCAACATGAAGGCCCCGACGGATCCGATCAAGCCGGTCGAGTAAGAGGACGATACACCACGAACCCTCACCCTCATTTTCCCTTCTCCCGCTTGCGGGAGAAGGTGCCCGGCAGGGCGGATGAGGGTGGTGGTTCAGCTCACGAAAGGCCTTCAAGAGAATCAAGAAGACGAAGCTTCGGCACTTTCGTCTCCTTGTGGCTCCAGGGAAGCTGAGCGAACACCCTCATCCGGCCTTCGGCCACCTTCTCCCGCAAGCGGGAGAAGGGGAACAGCTGAAGGAATCTGTCTTACGGAGTCCCTCTCATGATCAGTTCCCGGCAAAGGGCGCTTATCGAATTCCTGCTCGACAATCTGGTCTGGCTCATGCTCGTCGTGGTGCTGGCGGTGTTCTCGCTGACCATCCCGAACTATTTCCAGATCGGCATCTTCGCCAATATCATCGAGCAGTCGACCTTTGTCGGCGTCATGGCCATCGGCCTCGCCATCGTCGTCATCGCCGGCAATATGGATCTGTCGATCGAATCGACGGCCGCGCTCTCGGCCATGATCACCGGCATCCTGTTCGCCTCGCATGGCATCGGCATCGGCTTCACCACCGCGCCCGCCTGGCTGGTGCTGCCTCTGTCGCTCGGCATCGCGCTTCTCGTCGGCGCCATCATCGGCGCGCTCAACGGCTTTCTCGTCGTCAAGCTCAAGATGAACGCCTTCATCGTGACGCTCGCCGCCTATATCTGGGTGCGCGGCCTCGTGGTGGCGATCTCCGGCGGCCGCTCGGCCCAGGACCTGGCGCCCGAAATCCGCTTCATCGGCATCCAGACCTTCCTCTACATCCCCTATATCGCCTGGATCGCCATCATCTGCTTCGCCGTCTTCACCTTCATCATGCGCAAGACGCCGTTCGGGCGCCATATCACCATGATCGGCGGCAATGCGGTGGCGACGTTCCGCGCCGGCATCCGGGTCGACCGGCTGGTGGCGATCAGCTTCGTGCTGGCGGGCGCCATTTCCGGCCTCGCCGGCTGGCTGCTCGCCATCCGCACCTCGGGCGCCACCGCCAATCTCGGCGTCGGCATGCTGTTCAACGCCTTCGCCGCGGTCGTCATCGGCGGCGTCAGCCTCAAGGGCGGCATCGGCCAGTTGCCCGGCGTCTATGCCGGCGTGCTGCTCATCTATTCCATCCACACCGCCATCAACCTCATGGGCCTGCCGGCGCATTACACCCAGATGATCTTAGGGGGAATGGTGCTCGCCGCGGTGCTGCTCGACACGCTCAAGCTCCAGATCAGGCAGAAGCTCGCATGACCAGAAGACTTAAAGATCGCACCGCGCTGGTGATCGGCGCGGCGCGCGGCATCGGCGCGGCCATCGTCGAACGTTTCATCGAGGAAGGCGCCCATGTCGTGCTCGCCGACCATGACGCGGAAGCCGGACATGCGACGGCGAAACGCCTCGGCGCCCGTTTCATCGCCGTCAATATCGCGAGGCCCGAAGATGTCGAGCGCGCCGTCGCCGACACGGTCGATTTTTTCGGCGGGCTCGACATACTGGTGCAGAATGCCGGCATCTATCCGTGGACGCTGATCGAGAACATCACGCCCGATGAATGGGACAATGTGCTGGCGGTCAATCTCAAGGGCACGTTCCTGGCGGCGCGCGCCGCGCTCGCCGTCATGAAGCCGAAAGGCTACGGGCGCATGGTGTTCACCTCCTCGATCACCGGCCCGCGCGTGACGAGCCCCGGCCATGGCCATTATTCGGCGAGCAAGGCCGGCATCAACGGCTTCATCAAGGCCGCGGCGCTGGAATTCTCAGGCTATGGCATCACCGTCAACGGCATCGAGCCCGGCAATATCCTGACCGAGGCGATCGTCGAGCACCGCTCGCCGGCCTTCATCAAGACCATGGAAGACGCGATCCCGCTCGGCCGGCTCGGCAGTCCCCGCGACATCGCCCATGCGGCTTTGTTCCTCGCCTCCGACGAGGCGTCCTACATCACCGGCACGACGATCATCGTCGATGGCGGCCAGACCTTGCCGGAAGGCAAGGATTTCCGGCTGAAGCCGGAATGAGGTGTTGCTCTCGCCCTCGCCACCATTCCTCCTTCTCCCGCTTGCGGGAGAAGGTGCCCGACAGGGCGGATGAGGGTGTTGGTTCAGCTCGCGACAGCTCTTCAGGAAGCTTCAACACCTCCCAAGCCATGCACTGTATAGAAGCTGAGAGAACCCCCTCATCCGGCCTTCGGCCACCTTCTCCCGCAAGCGGGAGAAGGGGAAGCCAACCAGCGAGGAGTATCCCATGACCAAACGCCTGTCCGGACGCGTCGCCCTGGTGACCGGCGCGGCGCGCGGCATCGGCCTCGCGGCGGCGGCGCGGCTCGCGGCGGAAGAAGCGCATGTGCTTCTCTCCGACGTCGATGCCGATGTGCTGGCGGAAGCGACAGCGGATCTCAGCAAGCAGGGGCTCAGCGTCGGTGCCGTCGCCTGCGATGTCGCGAACACGCAGGATGTCGGGCGCATGGTCGCCCAGGCGGCCGCCAATTGGGGCCGCATCGACATCGTGGTCAACAACGCCGCCATCTCCGACGACACACCGATAGAGGAGTTGAGCGATGAACATTGGCGCCACGTGCTCGCCATCAATCTCGATTCGGCGCTGCATGTGACGCGCGCCGCCCTGCCCTATCTGAAGCAGAGCCCGTCGGGCAGCATCGTCAATATCGCCTCGGTGCAAGGCATACGCGGCCAGCCGCATGCCATGGCCTATGCGACGGCGAAAGGCGGCCTCGTCAATCTCACCCGCTGCATGGCGGTGGATTTCGGACCCTTCGGCATCCGCGCCAATGCGGTGGCGCCCGGCTATATCGACACGCGCATGGCCGAACAGAAGCTCGACACGCCGCATGAGCACAAGACCGACTGGTTCCAGGACATCTACTTCAAATATGGCCGCATGCCATTGAGGCGGGCCGGCAAGGTGGACGATGTCGCGGGACCGATCCTCTTCCTCGCCAGCGACGACAGCCTCTATGTGACCGGCACGGTGCTGGTCGTCGACGGCGGCTTCACCGCCACTTATTGACTTGAGCGGAACCGCGGACTGTGGCCCTATAGGAACATGCATATTCTCATCATCGGGGCCGCCGGCATGGTCGGCCGCAAGCTCACCAATAAACTCGTGGCGGAAGGCTCTGCCGACCGGCTGACCCTGGTCGATGTCGTGGCGCCGGAAGCGCCCAAGGGCTTCAAGGGCAAGGTGACGACCGAGGCCGCCGATCTCGCGGAAGCCGGCGTCGCCCAGAAGATCGTCGCCGGCAGGCCGGATGTCATCGTGCATCTCGCGGCAATCGTCTCGGGCGAGGCGGAGGCCGATTTCGACCGCGGCTACCGCATCAATCTCGACGCGACCCGGGCGCTCTACGAGGCGATCCGCCAGGAAGGGATGAAGTCGCCCTACAAGCCGCGGCTCGTCTTCACCTCCTCGATCGCCGTTTTCGGCGCGCCCTTTCCCGACAAGATCGGCGATGAGTATTTCACCACGCCGCTCACCTCCTACGGCACCCAGAAGGCGATCGGCGAATTATTGCTCGCCGACTATTCCAGGCGCGGCTTCTTCGATGGTATCGGAATCAGGCTGCCGACCATCTGTGTCCGGCCGGGCAAGCCCAACAAGGCGGCGTCGGGATTTTTCTCGAATATCCTGCGCGAGCCGCTGGCGGGCCAGGAAGCGATCCTGCCGGTTTCCGAGGATGTGCGCCACTGGCATGCGAGTCCGCGCGCCGCGGTCGCGTTCTTGCGCCATGCGATGACGATGGATCTGGAGCCGCTCGGCGCCCGGCGCAATCTCTCGATGCCGGGGCTTTCGGCGACGGTCGGCGAGCAGATCGAGGCGCTGCGCCGGGTCGCCGGCGAGAAGGCGGTCAAGCTCATCAGGCGCGAGCCCGATCCGGTGATCATGAAGATCGTCTCCGGCTGGCCGCGCGATTTCGACACCAAACGCGCCGCCGCCCTGGGCTTCAAGGCGGAATCGAGCTTCGACGAGATCATCCGCATCCATATCGAGGACGAGCTCGGCGGAAAGGTGGGTTAGCCTCAACACCCTCGCCCCCAACGGGGGAGAGGGAGGGGCCCAACGCGTCAGCGTTGGGAGGGTGAGGGGGAACCGACAGGCGTTGTTCTGATGGACACACCAGAACTTCCCTGCCGGGGGGGGGGGGGCCCGGCGGCCCACGCCTCCCGGACGTCAGCGCCAGCGGCGGGGCTTCGCGCCAGCGCATCAGCGCCGCCCAGTTCGGCGCGCTGCCGCCCAACATCCAGATCCAGCAA
>JBMOOM010000064.1:0-30035 GCA_049323275.1 Pseudomonadota bacterium | reverse complement strand
CCTGCCGGTTCCCCCTCACCCTACCCCTCTCCCCCGCAGGGGGAGAGGGGATCAGCTCGCCCTACCCAACCACCTTCGCCCTGAGCGCCTCGAACAGCGCCAGCTGGTCGGCGATGAGCTCGCGCTTCTCGTCGCGGCGGACGAAGACCTTGAACATCGCCTCGCCGTCGCCGTTGATGAACTGCACCGAGCAGGAACGCCGGCCGTGGAACAGCCGGTCGATGAAGTAGATCGCGGCGCAGCGGTCGGCCTTGATATGGCCGCCGATCGGGCTGTCGCCATGGATGTTGAAATAGCCTTGCGCAATTGTGCCGGGCGGCAGTAGGCCCTTGCATTCGAGCACGATATCGGAGGTGTGCACGATGAAAAGCACGTCACCCCATGTGGTGAGCTCCTGCCAGATTTCCGCGAAGCGGCCGCCCGCCACCTGCAGAGCGGCGCCGTGCGGCAATTCGTCGAAGACGCGGCGCAGCGGCACGCCGCATTGCGCCGCGATCATCTCGAGCACGCCGTCGGGTTTCGCCTTGAGGGCCTCGGCGACCGAGGCCGGCTTCACCGCGATATTCATGCCGCCGCTCCGGTGGGCGTGGCGGAGAGCGTCTGCACCGCCTCGAAGCCTTCGAATTGCGGATGGCCGAGAAACAGCTTCTTGCTGGAATTGTCGCCGGCGCGGGCATGCGCCTTGCGGAAGCCTTCGGAATTCGTCCAGGCCTCGAAGTCGGCCTTGCTGCGCCACACGGTGTGCGACGAATAGAGAATGTGATCCTCCTGCTCCGGCCCGCGCAGCAGATGGAATTCGACGAAACCCTTCATCTCGTTCAGATAGCTGTCGCGCTTGAGCCAGACTTGCTCGAATTCGGCGCCGGCGTCCTTCGGCACCTTGAAACGGTTCATGGCAATGAATGTCATAGGCATTTTCCCTCAGATCTGCGGCCCGCATCCATCGCGGACCCCTAAAAGCACAGCAGAGCGCGCGGATTTGCCATCCGTTCGTTCCGTTCCGTCATTTGCTCTGGCTGGCTGGCTTACCGGGATAAAGGGGCTCGCTCGCGGGCTGGCGCATCCGGGTATAGCGAAGTTGAGGCCTAACCCCAGATGATGCTTGACGATTAGCAATATCCGACCTAATTAGTCAACTATTCTTCTTTCCCGGAACTAGCTGATCGCCACGTTCCGCAAACCTTGCGGAGTGGCGCGCCATGATCAACCCGACCCCCCATGCAGACCCGGCCCCCCAGAAGGCTCCGGCCGCCTATGAAGGCGACACGGCGAATGGCGCGGCCACCTATTCCTCGCGCGACCTGTTCCGCGACAAGACCGAGATCCGCATCGAGCACCAGGGCGAGATGTACCGCCTGCGAATCACCCGCTCCGGCGGTCTGCTGCTCAACAAATAAGGCCGTCCCACATGCCGACCGTTTCCCGTCGCCGGCTGCTCACCGCCGGCGCCGCTGCCGTTCTCACCATGACATCACCCTCCGTCCTTCTCGCCCGCACCGTCACGGACGCGGCGGGCGATAAGGTCAAGCTCGGCAAGCTCGACCGCATCCTGTCGATCGGCGGCGACGTCACCGAGATCGTCCATGCGCTGGGCGCCGGCAACCGGATCATCGCCACCGACACGACCAGCACCTTCCCGCCGGCGGTGATGGCGCTGCCCAAGGTCGGCTATATGCGGGCGCTGTCGACCGAAGGCGTGCTGGCGCAATCGCCCGATCTCATCCTGGCCAGCGCCGGCTCCGGACCGCCGGAAGTGATCGCGGCCCTGAAACAGAGCGGCGTTCCCATCGCCCTCGTCGACTACAGCGCCAGCGCGCAAGGCATCGGACGCAAGATCGCGCTGATCGCCGAGATCCTCGACGCGAAGGACAAGGGCGTCGCGCTGACCCGATCGATCGACGCCGAGCTCGCCACGCTCGAAAACGCATTGGCGCAAGCACCGCGCCCGCGCACCTTGTTCGTGCTGAGCCTCATCGGCGGGCGCATCATGGCGGCGGGCAGCAGGTCCTCGGCCAACGAGATCATCACGCTCGCCGGCGGCACCAATGCGGTGGCCGGATTCGACGGCTTCAAGCAGGCGAGCGCCGAAGCGATCATCGCGGCGCAGCCGGAAGCGGTGGTGATGATGGAGCGCGAAGGCGACATCGGCGCCGACGATCTCTTCGCGCAGGAGCCTTTCTCGAAGATACCGGCGGCGAAGACCCGCAAGCTCATCCGCATGGACGGCTCCTATCTCCTGGGATTCGGTCCGCGCACGCCTTCCGCGGCGCGCGAGCTCGCCAAGGCATTGCATCCGGGCCTTTCCTTGTGAGCGCGCTCGACACGTCCCCCGGGGAGACGGTTGGTGTGGCAGGTGACCGCAGCCACCGGGCCAGGCTCGCGCTGATCGGCTTAGGCGTCCTGCTCGCTCTCACCTGCATCATCTCCATCATGACCGGGCCGGTGCCGCTCACCGCGGCCACCGTGGTCAAGGCGATCTTCACCTCCGACGCCGTCGAGTTGCGCGACCAGGCGATCGTGTGGAGCGTGCGGCTGCCGCGCACGCTGCTCGCGGTTCTCGTCGGCGGCGCGCTCGCCTTTTCCGGCGCCCTGCTGCAGGGCCTGTTCCGCAACCCGCTCGCCGATCCGGGCATCATCGGCGTGTCGGCCGGGGCGAGCTTCGCCGCGATCACCGCCATCGTGCTGGGCGAGGCACTGCTCGGCGCCGCGGCGATGATCTATGTCCTGCCGATCGGCGCCTTTGTCGGCGGCCTCCTCGCCACCATCTGCCTCTATCTCATCGCCACGCGGCGCGGCCGCACGTCGATCGCCACCATGCTGCTGGGCGGCATCGCCATCGCGGCGCTGATGATGGCGGGCACCGGCGTTCTCATCTTCATGAGCAACGATCAGCAGCTGCGCGAGCTCACCTTCTGGAGCCTCGGCAGCCTCGGCGGCGCCAGCTGGCCCAAGATCGTCGCCACGACGCCTTTCATCATCATCGGCCTCCTGCTCGGCTTCGCCTTCGCGCCCGGCTTCAACGCGCTGGCGCTGGGTGAATCGGAAGCCCGCCATCTCGGCATTCCGGTGCAGATCCTCAAGCGCACGGCGATCGTCGCCGTGGCATTGCTCACCGGAACGGCGGTGGCGGTGAGCGGCACGATCGGCTTCCTCGGCATCGTGGTGCCGCATCTGCTGCGCCTCTTCATCGGGCCGGATCACCGCTTCCTGCTGCCGGCGTCGATGCTGCTCGGCGCCGTGCTGCTGGTCGGCGCCGACATGGCGAGCCGCACCATCGTCGCGCCGGCGGAGCTGCCGATCGGCATCGTCACCGCCATTCTGGGCGCCCCGTTCTTCCTGTGGATATTGCTGCGCAACCGCAGCCTGGTCGATCTCTAGATGTTCTCGGCCGATCATATCTCGCTCAGCTACGGCACGCGCCCGGTTCTCACCGACGTGTCGCTCACTCTGGCGCGCGGCGAGCTCGTCATCATCCTGGGGCCGAACGGCGCCGGCAAATCGACATTGCTCAAGGTGCTCACCGGCGATCTCGAGCCGCGTGAAGGCAGCGTCAGCTTCGGCGGGCGGCCGCTCGCGCGCATTCCGCTCGACGAGCTGGCGCGCGAGCGCGCGGTGCTGTCGCAATCGACGGGTCTCAATTTCCCCTTCACCGTCTTCGAAGTCGTGCGGCTCGGTCTCGAGGCGGGCCGCGGATCCCTCAGCAGAGCCGAAGCACGGCGCCTCCTGCCGCGGGCGCTCAAAGCGGTCGGCCTCGAGGGTTTCGAAGGCCGGCTGCATCAAGAGCTGTCCGGCGGCGAGCAGCAGCGCGTTCATCTGGCCCGCGTGCTCTGCCAGGCCTGGGCCGGCAAGCCGGACGGATCGGGCTTTCTGCTTCTCGACGAGCCGGTCTCCAATCTCGACATCCGCCATCAATTGCAGACGCTCGAAACGGTGCGCCGCCATGTGGCGGGCGGCGGCGGCGCCTTGATGATCCTGCACGACATCAATCTGGCGGCGCTATACGCCGATCGCCTGGTGATGATGGCGGAAGGCCGCATCCTGCGCCAGGGCGCGCCCAGGGACGTGCTCGACCGCTCGGCCATTCTGGATGTCTATGGCGTCGACATGCCGGTCGAGATCGCCGGGGACTCGGGACGACCCTTCGCGCTGCTCAGCCGGCCAGGCTAGCACGCGCCTCGTCGCATTCCTCGCAAGCCTCATCGGGCCGATGCAGGAAGAGCAGACGGTCCTTCGCCAGATGCGCGCGGGCGAGCCGCACCAGATCGCGCGAGCGCATCAGCCGCGCTTCGGCGTGACCGACGCGGCCCTCGCTCTGCAATCCGGCGCGGCGCAGCCACTCGTCGGCGAGCGCGAAGCGCAGGCAGCAATGATTGTTCTCGCCGTAATCGATGCGTCGCGGAACGCCGTGCTCGAGGATCGTCGAGCTGCTGGTCGTGCGATAGGGCACATCGGCCAGCAGCTCCGCCAGATGTAAAGTGGTGTTGGACGAGTGATCGGTGCCGAGCAGCAGGATCTTGCCGTCGCGGTCATGGACGCGGCCCACCGGGCTCGCCGGAATATGAGGCGGCAGCGGTAACGGATCGGCGACGATCGCTTGCGCCGCAGGACCGGCGGCCGCGAAAGCGTGGACATGATCGCTGCGGCGGACGCCCGGCAGGCGCCAGAACATGTCGGCGGTGACGCCGAGATCGGGCGTCACCGGCGACGACAATTTGTCGAAGGGCTCATCGTCATTGCCGGACCAGGACGGCATGACCAGCGTGCCCTCGGATCCCAGTGCGTCGCGCAAGGCTTCGATCAGACCCAGAGGCCCGCCTTCCACCGGACGCACGGCGCGGAAGGCCGTGTGGACGAGAAGGATGTCGCCCGCTTCGACGCCCAGCTCACGCAGCTGCCGGACAAGCCCGGCCTTGCCGATCCCGATCATGCGCTAGAAAGCCGACGGAAAGGGCTCCTCCTCGGCGAAGCGCCTGAGCACGTTCCAGGTGATCTTCGAGACGTTGTTGTCATAGCCGTTATGCGACAGCGACCCGCACCAGGCGATGGACGAGGTGGCGAAGAAGGCGCCGCCCGCCGGCGTCTCGCCGAAAGCGAGGTCGGCGCGCACACGCTCATTCTGATCGCCGCCGAGATTGGGCGGCACGACGGTGAATTCCTCATTCACCAGCGTCATCATGAAATTGTGGTTCTCCGATGACGCCAGCCGCAGCATGTTGGGCGGCGAGCCGAGATTGGTGGTGATGCAGTCGAGCTCGATGCCGGCGGCGGCGCCACCGATCAGGCCGAAATTACCGATGATCTCGTCCGGCACGCCTTCGAAGATGAAAGCGGCGCGCGGATTGTCGGCATCGGGGGCGCGGCGATAGTAGGACGATATGTCGAAGCCCTGGGCGATGAAGCCGACGCCGCAAATGACATTCGGCGCGCGGCCCATGCGCCGCCACAGGCCGCCATATTCGCCGGTGAAGGAATGATAATACTCGCCGGGCTCCGCAACCCAGGTGCGGATGCCGTCCTCGGCGCGCCGCACCTCGATGACGCCCGGCAGCTCGTCGTGGAAGGCGATGCGCCAGTACCAGCCATTGCCGCCCATATACATCAGGCGGCCGCCGCGATCGATCCAGGCCTTCATCGCATCCCACATCGGCGTCGAGTGATATTCGGGATGCGTGCCGGTGACGATCACGCGATAGTCGCGCAGCAGCTCGTAGCCGTCCTCATGCAGGTCCTCATCGGTGATGAGGTCGTAGTCGACACCCTGATGGTCGAGCCAGTCATAGAGATGGGTGTCGGCATTGTATTGATAGAGGCCCGAACCATGGCCGCCGAGCCAGGAATGATATTGCGGCGAATAATTGAGATTGGGCCTGAGGCGGCTCGAATAACACACGCCCGATCCGTCGGCATGGAGGTCATAGAGCGAGCCGCCGAGCTCGGGATGGTCGTACATGTAGAGATCGGTATGGCCGAATTGCAGGAGCCGCCCCATCTGCCGCTCGGCGCCGCGCGCGGTGATGTGCTCGCCATGATTGGCGTAAGCGAGATAGGACGCGGTCGAGGCCAGCACCAGAACCTTCGGCCGGTTGCGACGGTCTTTCCGGTCGCGCGGCGGGCGCACGAAGAAAGCGAGATACTGCTCGCGCGTCGCGTCGCGATCGGTCTCGCCGGCGCGCACATGCAGCGCGTAGGGCCCGCTCTTGATGTCCGCGGGGAGGGTGACCTCGACCGACGTCTCCCAGCCCGCATCATAGATGTCGTCGCTGTGGAAATGGACGGCGCCATACTGCTCAGGCTTGCGCAGCCAGCTATGCTCCTCGCCGGTCCAGTTCCAGCCCTTCATGCCGCGGGCCGGCAGATGCACGAGGCGGCCATGGAAGCCGGACGGGCCGATATCGACGGCACGCGTGGTGCGGATGTCGCGGCCGAAATCCCAGCGCGCGATGATGTCGGCAAGAAGCGACGGGTCGATCACCGGACGCAGATAGGCATCGTGAAGCGCGGCGGGATGGACGCCGGAAAGCAGCAGCGGCCCGTCGATCTTGCCGTCGAAATGACGGCCGATGGTGCCGTCGGCCTCGGGGCAGCCCGCCAGCGTCAGCGGCGCCGCGACCGCCTTGGGCAGCAAGGCCAGCCTGCCGCTCGCTTCGGCGCGGTCGTCGACCTGCGCATAAGGCTGGACGGGGCGCTGGCCGAGCGTCACCGCGCCGGATGCCGGGTCGATCGAGACGGCGACGGCATACCATTGCCGTTCGAGCATCTTCCTGCCGCTCTTGAGCGTGGCGAGCTTGCCCGATTCGTCGCCGACAGTGACGGCGAGCTCGCCGCCATCGAGCATCTCGACGCGGAAGCCGCTCGCATTCCGGGCGTCCCATTGCGCCAGCAAGGTCTGCTCACGCCGGCGCAGCAGGGTCGGCCAGATCATCGCATAGAAAGTGAAGGGACCCGAGGCGAGCGCCGGGAAATTCTCGGCCACCATGTAGGAGCCGGCATCGATGCGCTGCGGCTTGCCGGGGTAGCGGCCGTCGGCCGCGGAAGGAATATGCGTGAATTTGAGGCCGGGGCCCTCGGGGTTGCAGTCGCCATGGATGACGCGCACCAGGCGGGCATCGAAATGCGCGCCTTCCTCGAGCGAGACCTTGAAGGCGATCTTCTCGCCTGGCGCCACGCTGTAGCGATCCGGATAGCCGACGATCTTGAGCATGATGTTCCCGTTTTCCCGTCAATCGCGAAAGGGCAAGTTGATGTCCTCGCCGGTATGCTGGCGCCAGCGGCGGCGGAAGACTTCCCATTCCGCCTCCTCGCGGCTGGTGAAGATCCGATCCTCCTCGATGACGATCGGACCGTCGAGGCGATTGGGCGGCATGGTGCCCAGCACCCATTCGGCGAACGGGACCTTGCAGATCAGGATGACCTGATAGCCGGTCGGATCATGACGGATCGTGTTGAGGATGCGCTGCAGGCCCGGACTGTGATGGCCGATCGGCTGGGAACGAAACTCTTCGATATACTGCCGGTCACGTTCCGCATCGATCTTGTACACCATGGTCAGACCCCGACTGCTCCGCGTTTCCTCTCCGGCGGCTGGTGGGCCGCGAGCACGGATAATATCCGCGACAGATCGTTTGTCACATAGTCCGCATCGGCGAGCTTGGCGCAGCCGAGATCATAGGCGATCACCACGAGGCCGGCGGCGCGCGCCGCACGGCGGCCGGTGGCGCTGTCCTCGACCGCCGCCACCTGATCGGGGCGCAGCTTGAGGCGCGCCGCCCCCTTCGCATAAGGCTCGGGATCAGGCTTGCCTTTGGTCACGTCGTCGAGGCTCAGGGTGAACCGCATGACATCAGCAAGGCCGAGCGCGTCGATATTGGCATCGAGGATCACGCGACCGGCATTCGACACGCAGATCTGCGTGATGCCCGCCTCGTCCAGCGCCTTGATGGTCTCGAGCGCCAGCGGGATCGGCTTCAAGGTCTTGCGATGGCGCACATAATAATCGTCATTGGCGCGGTTCCACTCGGCCTCGCTCGCCGAAGCCGGCATGCGCGGCTGAACCACCTTCCACACATCTCCCATATGCACGCCGCGGAAATGGTCCTCCTGAATATCGGAAATATCGACATTCCAGTTGGCGCAGGCGGCCAGCAAGGCATGGTGATGCAAGGGCTCGCTGTCCACCAGCGTACCGTCCACATCCCACGCAACAGCGCGAATAGTCATCAGGTCTCCTTGATATCGAGCGCCGCGATCGGCGGATAAAGCTTGCGGAAGGATGCGTAGCCCTTGGCATAGGCATCCGCCTTGCCGGGATCGGGCTCGAGCCGGTCGGCAAAGCTGACGAAACGGGAAATGGCCGACCAGTCGGTGGCGAGGCCCAGCCCCATAGCCGCCGTATAGGCGGCGCCGAGGCAGGAGCCCGGATGGCCGGCGAGGCGCTGCACCGGTTTCTGCAGCACATCGGCGACGATCTGCATCCATACCGCGCTCTTCGAGCCGCCGTCGGAGGCGAGATAGTTCTCGGTCCTGTGTCCCATGTCGTTCAGCACCTCGATATGATGCGCGATGCCATAGGCATAGGCCTCGAGCAAAGCGCGCCAGAGATGCTTCGTCCCATGGGCGAGGCTCAGGCCGACCACCGCGCCGCGGACATCGGCGTCATGGACCGGTGTCTTCTCGCCGAGGAAGTAAGGCAGGATCTGCACGCCCTGCGCACATGGCGGCACGGTTTCGGCCAGACGATCGAGCCATTGATGCAGCGTGAGGCCGGCGCCTTCCGCCTTGTCGCGCTCGCCGCCGGCGAAATTGGCGACGAACCAGTTGAGACCGGAGCCGCCGGTCGCCATGCAGCCATTGGGCACATAGAGGCCGGGCACCAGATGATAGTCGAGATACATGCGCGGATCGGGCGCGACGCGGTCGGTGGCGATCAGCACATCGACCGAGCCGCCGAATTTGAGCAGCACGTCGCCAGGCTTGGCGATGCCGGCGGCGAGCGCGGAGGCGATGTGATCGGCGGCGCCGGCGGTGACCGGTGTTCCTTCCAGGAGGCCGGTTGCCTTCGCCGCCTCGGCGGTGAGGCTTCCCAGTCTTTCATGCGAGAGCGTCTTGCGCGGCAGCGCCGGGCGCGGAATGCCGGCCAGCTTCACCAATTCGTCGTCGATCGCATGGGTAGCGAGATTGACGAAGCCGCCCTCCAGCGCCCAGTTCTGCTCGACGGCGCGCTCGCCGGTCAGCCGCCAGTTGATATAGTCGTAAGAGCCGAAGACCGTGCCGATGCGGGCGAAGATCTCGGGCTCGTGCTTCCTGATCCACAGGAGCTTGGCGATGACGAGCTGCTGATTGACGCCATTGCCGGTCTTGCGCGTGAAGGCCTCCTCGTCGACCTGCCGGCGCAGCTCGGCCACTTCGGCGGCGCAGCGCGCATCGCTCTGCTGGATGCTGGGCCGCAGCAGGCGGCCCTCGTCGTCGAGCAGCACGACCGCCGGCAGCATGCCGGCGGTGCCGATCGCCTTGATGTCCTCGGGCTTGAGGCCGCCGACCTCGAGCAGTTCACGGGTGATCTCGCAGACATTCGCCCACCACTGCTCGGGATTCTCCTCGGCCCAGGCCGGATGCGGCGCGGTCAGCGTCACCGGCCGCGAAGCGATATGAACGATGCGGTCCGGCAATCCGATCAGGATGCCGATCGTCGATGTCGTGCCGATATCGAGGCCGATGACATAGGACATGGGTGCGTGATCCGTCAGCGCAGGGTCGCGACCTTGTCCATGAAGCGCTTGACGCGGGCGCCGTCGACCGCGTTCCAGGTATTGCCATCGACCTTGAAATGGGTACCGATGACGACGCCGTCGGCGACCGAGAGCACGTCGGTGACATTGTCGATATTGACGCCGGTATTGGCGAAGACCGGCACGGTCTTCACCGTGTCCTTCACCTTGCGCAGGTCGGACTGCACCGCCGGCTCGCCGGTGAGCGGGCCCGACACCAGGATGGCATCGGCGAGCGAGGAGAAGACGGCGCTCTTGGCGCGCAGCTCGATCGAGCGCTGGTCGAGCGAATGGGCGAATTCGGCATTGATGTTGAACAGCAGCTTCATGTCGGGGCGGCCGAGATTCTTCCGCAGGCGCGCGGCGCCGGCGCAATCGGGCTCCCAGATGCCCATGTCGGAGGCAAAGACGCCGGTGAAGATCTCGCGCACGAAGTTCGCGCCGGTGACGGCGCCGATCGCCACGCTGGCTTTCGGATCCCACAGATAATTGACGCCGAAGGGAACCTTCAGCGCCGGCTTCACCGCCTGGACCACCGCCGTCATGGCGGCGATGCCCTCATGCGGGGCGGCGAAAACATAAGGCCGGTCATTCTCGTTGCCGAACATGATCGCGTCGACGCCGCCGGCCTGCAGCTTCTCCACGTCCTTCAACACATCCGCGATGAGCTTCTCAACCCCGCCGGCGGCATCATAAAGCGGCGCGCCCGGCAAGGCCCCGATATGGGCCATGGCGATGACGGGCTTCTTCTTGGCGCCAAAGAAATCGAACGGCATGATAGTCTGTCTCCTGGTGGTGTTCTGATCGTTCAAGACGTGATGGTGGCGGGATTGGCGAGACGGATCTCGACATTGGCCGTGGCGAGCGCCTCGGCAAGCTCGCCCGTGGGGGCGGCATCGGTGATCAGCATGTCGATGCTGTCCAGGGCGGCGACCTGGACGAGCGACAGGCGATTGAACTTGGCGGCGTCGCACAGCAGCACCTTGCGGCTGGAGCGGCGCAAATAGACGCGCTTCAGCTCGCTGTCCTCAAGCGAATAATCGAAGAAGCCGGCTTCGGTGAGCCCGGCGGCGCCGATGAAGGCGATATCGAACCAGAGCTGCTCGAACTGGGCGACGGCGGTCGGGCCGCACATCGACATCTCATCGCCGCGCACCTCGCCGCCCGGCAAATAGACGTCGCGCCTTTCGCGGCCCAGCAGGCTCGCGACACGCAGCGAATTGGTGAAGATCTTGACGGACGGAAGCGAACGCAGGCGGGCCGCGAGCACGAAGGCGCTCGAGCCGACATCGATCGCCACCGACTGGCGGGTGCCGAGCAGGCTCACCGCGACGGTGGCCATGGCCTCTTTCGCGGCATTGTTCTGGCGCAGGCGCTGCTCGAAGGCGGGCTCCTCGCGGTCGAAAGCGAGGGCCGCGGTGCCTTCGGGGGCAATGGCGCCGCCATGGGTGCGCACCAGCCGCCCCTCGGTCTCGAGATCGATGAGATCACGGCGGATGGTCATTTCCGAAACCGCCAGCGCCGACGCGACTTCGGCGACGGAAACGAAGCCGGTCTTGCGCAGCTGCTCGATAATATGAGCCTGGCGCAATTCGACCGGCAGACGCCGACCAGTCTCGCTACGCGTTTCTATGACGTTGGAGTCAGGCGTTTCCGATGGCGGCACCATCCGAATCCCCGTTTTGCGTGAGTTCACGTGAGAGATAGCACATACAAGAGAGAGATCAAACATATTCGAACATAGTTTACACCATAATTCTGTCACGCTATGTGTATTTCCGAACAAATTGCGGGGAAGCACGACCGAAATGCCAAATCCAATCCCTCTTCTCGGATCCGACCTCAACGGCAAGACGGCCATCGTCACTGGGGGCGCCACCGGCATCGGCCGGGCCATCGCCAACGCGCTCGCGGCGCATGGGGTGCGGATCGTGCTGGCCGACCTCAATCTGGATGCAGCCAAGAAGGCGGCGGCGGAGCTCGGTCCCGACGCCCTCGCTTTCGGTCTCGATGTCAGCAAGCGCGCCGAGGTCGAGAGGAGCTTCGCGCTCATCGAAAAGACGGTCGAGAATTACGACATCCTGATCGCCAATGCCGGCGTGTCGACGATGAACCGCGCCATCGACATCACCGACGAGGAGTGGGACTTCAACTTCGCCGTCAACATCAAGGGCGTCTTCCTCACCAACCAGGCGGCGGTGCGCTATTTCCTGAAGACGGCGCGCAAGGGCGTGATCGTCAACACCGCTTCGCTCGCGGCCAAGGTCGGTGCCCCCTTGCTCGCGCATTATTCGGCGAGCAAATTCGCGGTGCTGGGCTGGACGCAGGCGCTCGCCCGCGAAGTCGCGCCGAACGGCATCCGCGTCAATGCCGTGTGCCCCGGTTTCGTCAAGACATCGATGCAGGATCGCGAAGTCGTCTGGGAAGCGCAGTTGCGCGGCCTCACGCCGGAACAGGTGATCAAGGAATATGTCGGACAGACGCCGCTCGGCCGGCTCGAGACGCCGGAAGACGTCGCGGGGCTCGCCACCTTCCTCTGCTCCGATGCCGCCCGCTTCATGACCGGCCAAGGCATCAATGTGACCGGCGGCGTCTATATGGGGTGAAGAGCTAGGCCTCTTCCTCCACCGTCCAGGAATGCGTGATCTTCGCCGTCTTGGCGAGCATGATCGAGGCCGAGCAATATTTCTCGGCCGACAGGTCGATGGCGCGCTTCACCGCCGCTTCCTTCAGATTGCGGCCCTTCAGCTTGTAGGTGAGGTGAATGGCGGTGAAGATCTTGGGGTCGGTCGGCTCGCGCTCGGCCGTCGCCTCGACATCGCAGCTCGTCACCGCCTCGCGGCCCTTCTCAAGAATATGCACGACGTCGAAAGCGGTGCAGCCGGCGAGGCCGATGAGCAGCATCTCCATCGGCCGGATGCCGAGATTGCGCCCCCCGGCTTCCGGCGCGCCATCCATCACCACGGCATGGCCGCTGCCCGATTCACCTACGAATGTCCGGCCTTCCAGCCACTGAACGCGCGCCTTCATCGTGATCACACTCTCTCTAATTAGCGTGATCGGCCTATAGACCTACAAGCGGCCATTGGCCAGCGCCGCACCGATCATGCCGGCCCTGCCCTTGAGAGATGACTGCGCGATCTGCACGTCCTTGGCCGGCTGATGCCAGATGCCGAGGCGCGCCGCCTCGCCGAGCGCCCGCCAATAAGGCCCGTCGAGGCTCGCCAGCCCGCCGCCCACGACCACACGCTGCGGGTCGAGCATGTTGACCAGAAGCGCGATGGCATTGCCGAGAATATGGCCTCCGCGATGCAGAAGCCGGACCGCGCCGGGCTCACCTCTTTCGGCAGCAGACAGGAGATCACGCGCGCTGTCGACCGCAAGCCCCGATTCGCGCGCCCGGCGCAGAAGGCCGGCGCCGCCGGCGCTGTCCTCGATGACATCGACGCCGTCATGGCCATTGGCGAGGTCGACCGGACTCATGCCCAGACAGATCGCCCAGCCATGCGCGCCGTTGTAGCAATCCTCGCCCTTCATCAGGACGCTCGATATGCCCGTGCCGGCATTGACATAGACCCATTGCGCGGCGTCGCGGCCGGCGCCGAAACGGGCTTCGGCCAGAGCCGCCGCATGCACATCCGATTCGATCACGATCGTCTCGAAGTCGCTGAAGGCCTGGCGCAGTTCCCTTTCGCAGACGCGCACGCGATGGGCGCTGACGATCCGTCCCTCATTGTCGACGAGCTCGCAGATACCGATGCCGATCTTCGAGACCTCCATACCGGCGCGCAGTTTCGCAACGATAGACTTCAACTGCGCCAAGTAGGTTGAGCCCGTCTCGGCGAGCGTCGGCGTGTCGAAGATCTGCTCGGCAAGCGCCTCGCCTTTCGTCAGGTCGATGAGACCGACCGCCGTCTTGCTGCCGCCGATGTCGATGCCGATAGCGCGCGTCATGGCTTCACCTGATAATGCGGAGCGACGCCGAAGACGAATTCGGCTGGCTCCTTGCCCATGTTCCAATATTGATGCTTCACGCCGGCCGGGACGAAGAAACCATCCTTGGGATGGATCTCGAACCAGGTCTGGCCGTCCTGCTCCGGCACCAGCACATTGAGCGTGCCGGAGAGCAGATAGAGGCATTCATCGCCGCCGTGGATCTCGAACGACGAAGCGCGACCCGGCGCCACGCTGGTGCGGCCGGCGGTGAGATGCTCGGTCGCGGCATAGAGGCCGGTGAGCACACCCTGCTCCTTGCCGTCGAGCTCCCACAGGAGATCGGCATCGCGCATCACCCGCATGGTGGCCGCCTGGCGGCGCTCCTCGGCCGCCATCGGCCAGCGGCCGATGAATTCGCTCTGACGGTATTTCGACTGCTCGACATAAGGCCTGGTGCGCGCATAGGGACCCGACGTGCCGGTCGAGGGCGGCGGCGCGAAATATTCGAGCACCCGCAAAGGCTCGTCGGAGAGGCTGAAACCGTGATGCCAGGTGTTCTTGCGGAAGAAGATGGCTTCGCCCGCTTTCGCCACATGGACCTCGCCGGTCTCGGGATTGGCCGAGCCCAAGGTGCCCTCCAGGACATAAAGCACCTCATCGGCGCCAAAGACGGTGGGGCGGTCCTTCGAATGGCGGAAGGCGCCGCGCGGCGGCAGGCCGAAAACGAGCTGATGGATCTTGTCGGTCGAGGCATAGATCCAATCGTCGACGAAACCCGCCTCCTCATCGCCCCAAAGAAAACGCGTCACCCCCGAATAGGGAATGTGGGTGGCGCCGCTGAAAGTCGGGCGCGGCGAGGATTTATAGGCCATGGGTCTCCGCTCTGTTGAAGGCTCTTGATTTTGAACTGACCGGACAGTACAATAAACAAATGGGGAAAGGCAAGACCAAGCGGAATACTCGCGATCTCATTCTCGATGCGGCCGAGATTATCGTCGATCGGGATGGCGTGAATTCACTCACCTTCGATGCGCTCGCCGCCGAGGCCGGGGTCAGCAAAGGCACCACGCTCTATCATTTCGACTGCAAGGAGGCCCTGACCTCCGCGATGATCGAGCGTTTCGTGGCCCGCTTCGACACCGCCTGGGCCGACGCCATCCATGAGGACAGGGAGACGCTCGGGCGCAAGATCCGCGCCTATGTGACGGCGACCTTCAATGGCGAGGCGATCACCGGCAAGACCTTCGACAAGGTCAATGGCGCGATCACCGCGGCCCTGACCAATTTTCCAGATCGCGTCGAACCGGTGCGCCAGCAGGGTCAGCGCCATCAGGCGGCGATCGAGGCCGACGGGCTCGACCCGGTCTTCGCCACCATCATCCGCATGGCCAATGACGGGCTGTGGTTCGCCGAGAGCTTCAATCTCATGCGCTACGATCCGAAGCTCAAGCAGGCAGTGGCCGAACGGCTCATCGCCTGGTCGAAGCTGCAGAATCTGCCGACCGCGGAGACGCTTGGCGCGGGAGACACAGCGCCTGAGGACAAGAAGCTCGTCCCCGGCGAATGAGGCTCACAGCTTCTGCCCCACTTCCTTGAGGATCCAGTCGCGGAACAGCCGTGTCTTGTTGGGCAGGCGATGGCCTTCCGGATAGACAAGGTAGAAATTCGTCCCCGAATTCGCCATGACGTCGAAGGGCTGGATGAGCTTGCCGGCCTTGAACTCCTCGGCGACGAAGCTCAGATGCACCAGTGCCAGGCCATGGCCGGCGCTCGCCAGGACCGCCGCCATCTGCTGGGTCTCGACATCGATGCCGGGCCGCTTGAAGGCAGCCGGTTGTTCGATCCCGGCGGCGGCGAACCACATCGGCCACCAGTCGTCGGTCGGGCCGATGAAGATGCAGTCGGCAAGATCGGCGGGCGTTTTCGGGCGGCCGATGCGCTCATAATAGGCCGGATGGCAGACAACGGTGAAATTGCCGCCGCCGATGCAATGGCTGGTGAGGCCTGGCCAGTTCCCCTTGCCGGTGCGGATGGCGATATCGACGCCGTCATCGTGGAAGTTGACGAGATGCTGCGAGATATCGAGGCGCACCGCAATATCCGGATTCTCCATCTGAAAGGAGCCCAGGCGCGGCGCCAGCCAATTGGTCGCGAAAGTATGGAGCGTCGAGATCACCAGGAGATTGGCGGTCTCGGCCTTGGCTGACCGAAAGGCCTGGGTCAGATCGCCCAGCGCCCGGCGCACCAATGGCGCCACGGTGCGGCCATGCTCGCTCAAGGCGACACCTCGCGCCTCGCGCCGGAACAAGGCCGTGCCGATGAAGTCCTCGAGCAGCTTGACCTGATAGCTGACCGCCGACTGGGTCATGTTCAATTCATTGGCGGCCTTGGTGAAATTCAGATGCCGCGCCACCGCGTCAAAGACCTTCACGGCCTGCAAGGGAGGGGATTCAGCCATATCCGAGCCATCAATTCAGTTGATGCCTCATAGCAGATTTCGCGTTGGAAACGAAGGGAAATGCGGCTCATATTCACCATCAGTTCGATGGCTTACAGCATTCCACGAGGCCCAAAATGACACTCGCGACCCGCTTTTCCCGCCTGTTTTCGCTGGTTCAGACCGGTTCCGCCTCGGGCCGTGCCGTCATTCCCCGGCTCGACTCGCTGAGGCTGAGCAATCACGATCTGAGCGATCTGAACCTGCCGCCTGAGTACCGCACCCGGCTGGACATGGACCGCGCCAGCGAGGTCATCGGCCTGCATCGGTGAAAGTCGGGGTCTACCGCTTCGACTTCAATCCGGTCTCCACGAGCAAGCCCTTGCGCTTGGCGACATAATAATAGCCGCTCGAATAAAAACGCAGCGCCTTCTTCTCGTTGCCGTCGGCGACGAGATAGGCGCCGGCCAGATATTTCACGCCATATCTGAGATTGGTGTGGGTATCGAGCAGGCCCTTGGCCGGGCCGCGATAGCCCATGGTGCGGGCGGTCGCGTATTTGATCTGCATGAGCCCCCAGTTGCCGCGGTGATAGGCGTCCGGATTGTATTTGCTCTCGCGCTTGACCACCCTGTGCACCAAGGTTTCCGGCACATTGTACATCGCGGCATATTCGGTGATGGCCGCACTGATCTCGTCTGTCGCCTGGGCGCGAATCGAGCCTGAAAAGCCCAAAGCCGCCAAGAGCGTCAGGCCGAGGACGGCCACAATCTTCGGTAACATTACCCCTCGCTTGCGCACTGAACCGTGTCCTCCTCCCCATACAAAGAACGGAAGAAGCCGGCAAGCTCTCCGCGAATGGCGTCTTCACCCCTTCAGAAAGCGGGAGATCATCTTCTCCTCGCCGAGAAGGCCGCGCGGCCGGACAACCAGCAGGGCGGCAAGCGCCACGCCGATGAGCACGATCTGCAAAGCGGCGGCGCGCGCCTGATATTCGCCCGGCACGAAAGCGGCAAGCAAAGCGCCGGTGACGCTCCACAGGCCCCAGACCAGCACGGCGCCGAGAAGCGCGCCGCGGTTGTTGCCCGAGCCGCCGATGATCAGCATGGCCCAGACCTGGAAGGTCAGGGTCGAGACGTAATTCTCGGGCGCGATGAAGCCGATGAAATGCGCCTGCACCGCTCCCGCCAGCCCCATGATGGCGCTGCCCAGCGCGAAAGCCTGGATGCGGAAGAGATTGGCGTTCTTGCCGAGCGACAGCGCGGCCGCCTCATCCTCGCGGATGGCGCGCAGCACGCGGCCCCAGGGACTGCGCACCAGCCGCTCCAGCGCATAATAGAGCAGCGCCGTGACGGCGCCGACCAGAACGAGATTGGCGAGATTGAAGACGACCGGCCGGTCCTCGAGGCCGCCAAAAGCGCGCGGGATGAAGCCGATGCCGAAGGGGCCGCCGGTCACCGTCTCGGCATTGAGGGCGACGAGCTGGATGGCGATGGCGATGCCGAAGGTGGTGATGGCGAGATAATCGGCGCGCAGGCGCAAGGTGATGGCGCCGATGAGCGCGGCGGCGGCGCCGGACACCAGCATGGCGGCGAGCCAGCCGAGCCATACCGGCAGGCCGAAGCCGCCGAAGCGGCCGGCGGTTTCAGGCGTGGTCAGCAGCGCCGAGACATAGGCGCCGATGGCGACGAAGCCGGCGACACCGACATTGAAGAGGCCGGTCTGTCCCCATTGCACATTGAGGCCGAGACAGATGATGCCGTAAGTGAGCGCCGTCACCAGAAAGAACGCCGCATAGCTGAGAATATCGAGCATCAGGCACGTCCTCCGAAAAGACCGGAGGGCTTGACCAGCAGCACCGCGATCAGAATGAGAAAGGCGATGGCCGCGCGATAGTCGGCGCCGACCACCTGCACGGCGGAGGCCTCGGCGACACCGACGATCAGGCCGCCGATCACGGCGCCCGGCACGCTGCCGATGCCGCCCAATATCGCCGCGGCGAAGAGCGGCAGCAGCAGGTCGAAACCCATGAACGGCCTGATCTGCACGGTGATGCCGAGCATGACGCCCGCCGCGCAGGCGAGCGCAGCCCCGATCATCCACGTGGCGCGGATGACGCGATCGACATCGACGCCGGCGACACGGGCGAGCACCGGATTTTCCGATACCGCGCGCATGGCGCGGCCGGTGGCGCTCAGCGCCATGAAACGCTCCATGACGATGACGATCACCAGCGTGATCCCCAAGAGAAACAGCTGATCGGGCGTCAGCCTGATGCCCAGACCCAAGGGCGAAGCGATCTGGATCTCGCGCGAGAAATAAGCGGGCTCCGAGGTGAAGAGAAATTCGAGCAGGCTGCGCAACGCCATCGAGGCGCCGAAGCTCGCCATCACCATGACGATGGCATTGCCGCGCTCGCGCAATTTGGCGAAGAGGATGCGGTCGAGGAGAAGCGCCAGCAGGCCCGTCAGCAGCGCGGCGAGAATACCGGCGAGAAGCACCGGCCAGCCGAAGGACAGGGCGCCGATGGTTCCCGAGCCGCCGAACATGGCGCCGAAACCCGACGCCAGGGCCAGCGTGAAATAAGTGCCCCAGGCGAGGAATTCGCCATGGGCGAAATTGGCGAAGCGCAGGATCGAATAGGTCAGCGTGACGCCGACGGCGCCAAGCCCGACGAGGGCGCCCATGATGAGGCCATCGGCGATGAATTGCAGATTCATGCCGCCCCCTTGGCCGGGGCGACGCCCAGATAAAGCTGACGGATCACCGGGTCGGAAGCGATGTCGGCGGACTTGCCTTCATGCGCGGCGCGGCCTTCCACCAGAATGACGGCGCGGTCGGCGAGCGCCAGCGCCGCCTTGGCATTCTGCTCGACCATCAGGATGGTGATGCCGGTATGGCGGATCTCGGCGAGCTTGGCGAAGACCTGGCCGACGAGCTTGGGCGAAAGGCCGGCCGATGCCTCATCCAGCATCAGGATGCGAGGCCCGGCGATCAAGGCGCGCGCCACGGCGAGCATCTGGCGCTGGCCGCCCGACAGGCGCCCGGCCGCCAATTGATGCTGGCGCGCCAGATCGGGGAACAGCGTCAGCATCGCCTCGATCTTCTCCGCCCGTTCGGCCTTGGGCAGGATATCGGCGGCGAGGCGCAGATTGTCGGTGATCGACATCAGCGTGAAGACATTCTCGGTCTGCGGCACGAAGCCGAGGCCCTGGCGCGCCAGTTGATGCGCCGGGCTCCTGGTGATGTCGCGGCCGTCGAGCGCCACGCTGCCGGAGAACTTCGGCACCAGGCCGGCAATCGCCTTGATGAAAGTCGATTTGCCGGCACCGTTTGGCCCCAGAATGGTGACGATCTCGCCCTCGGCGACAGCAAGGCTGACGCCGCGCACGATGGGCGCCCCCGGCTCATAGCCGGCGGCCAGTCCGTCGATGGCGAGGATCGGCTTCGTCATGCGCTGCCGGTGCCGAGATAGGCGTCGATGACCTGCGGATTCCTGACGACGTCCGCCGGCGTCCCTTCGAACAGCATGCGGCCCGCCGCCAGAACGAAGACATGGCCACAGAGCCTGGCCACCAGATCCATATTGTGCTCGATGATGAGGAAGGTGATGCCGCGCCGGTTGATCTCGATGACCCGGTCGATGATCGTGTCGAGGAGGGCCGGGTTGACGCCCGCCCCCGGCTCGTCGAGCAGGATGATGCGCGGATCGGCCATCAGCACGCGACCGAGCTCGAGCAGCTTGCGCTGGCCGCCCGACAGGACGCGCGCCGGCTCGCGCGCCAGCCGCGCCAGCCCCAAAAATTCCAGATGCGCCATGGCCTTCTCGGCATTGGCGCGTTCCTCCGCCGCCACGCGGCGCGGGGTGAGCCAGTTGGCGAACAGGCTCTCGCCACGCTGGCCCTGCGCCGCCGCCAGCATGTTCTCGATGAGCGTCATCTCGGCGAAAGGCTTCGGGATCTGGAAGGTGCGGCCAAGGCCGCGCTTCAGGCGGCGATGCGCCGCTTCCCGGGTGATGGCGGCACCCTCGAGAAAGATGTCGCCAGAAGAGGGCTCGAAGCTGCCGGCGATGAGGTTGAAGAGCGTGGTCTTGCCGGCGCCATTGGGGCCGATGAGCCCGGCGATCGCACCCTGCCCGACCCCAAGCGACACATTCGAAACCACCTCCGCACCACCGAAGCGTTTCGAGACCGACCTTACGTCCAGCATACCCCTTCCTTTACACAATCCCCAGCTGTTATCATTCCTCCCGCCCCATCACCAGCCCACAGGAAGCTTTTTGCCATGGCCGCTGTCGCGGACGACAGTTTCGAGCTTTACGACCTGCGCGTGGAGGTCATCGCCCCGGAAGGCGCCAGGATCTACTGCGGCGCCAAGGTGGGCGACTATTTCGAGCTCAAGGGGGAAATGCTCTATCTGCCGCCGGGCCAGGGCATTTCCATCTATTCACTGGCCGCGGTGCTGCCGCTGCTCGCCGCCAAGCAGCGCGAGACGCATGCCCATGACTGGATGTCGACCGACGCCGAGATCGCCTGCCCCGATCCCAATTGCCCGAGCCGCCTGCGCATCATAAGAGGGCCCAAGCGGCGCTTCCGCCATTCCGAAACGACGGCGGTCAAGCTCGACAAGGACTGAGACGATTGACCCAGACTGAATTCTTCGACCTGCGCCCCGGCTACCGGATATCCCGGGTCATCCGCGGCGGCTGGCAGCTCGCCGGCGGCCATGGCGCCGTCGACGCAAGGGAAGCGGTCGCCGACCTGGCGCTCTTCTGTGAGGCCGGCATCACCACTTTCGACTGCGCCGACATCTATACCGGCGTCGAGGAGCTGATCGGCGCCTTCAGGTCTCAATATGGGGACAAGCATGGGGCGGAGGCGCTGAAGCACATCAAGGTCCACACCAAATGCGTGCCCGATCTCGAGCTCCTGCCGAAGCTCCGCAAGAGCGACGTGCAGGCGATCATCGACCAGTCGCTGCGGCGTCTGCGCATGGAGCGCCTCGACCTCGTGCAGTTCCATTGGTGGGATTACACGGCGCCGGGATATGTCGGGACGGCTCTTTGGCTCGAGGAGCTGCAGCAGGCGGGCAAGATCGACCTGCTCGGCGGCACCAATTTCGACACGCCGCGCTCGGCCGAGCTGATCGAGGCCGGCTTCCCGCTCGCCAGCATGCAGGTGCAGTATTCGCTGCTCGATGCCCGGCCGGAAAACGGCCTCGTCGCGCTGTGCCGGAAGCACAATGTGCATCTCCTTTGCTACGGTTCGGTCGCCGGCGGCTTCCTGAGCGACCGATGGCTCGGCAAGGCTGAACCAAAGCCGCCTTTCGAGAATCGGTCGCTCACCAAGTACAAGCTGATCATCGATGATTTCGGCGGCTGGGACCTCTTTCAGACTTTGCTCGCGACCCTGCGCCACATCGCCGATGCACATCGAAGCGATATCGCGACGGTCGCGAGCCGCGCCATGCTGGAGCGTCCGCAAGTGGGCGCCGTCATCGTCGGCGCGCGCAACCGCCATCACCTCGCCGCCAACCGCGCCATCTTCGATCTGAAATTGTCGCCGCAGGATCACGCGGCCATCACGGCGGTGCTCGCCCAGCGGCGGGGGCCGGAAGGCGACACTTTTGGACTCGAGCGCGATCGCCACGGACGGCATGGCTCGATCATGAAATACAATCTCAACCGGGAGGCCTCATGACGCCCCTCGCCGACGCCGCCGCCCGCGAGGTGGTCGAGCTCCATGCCTTCTTCGTCGACGCCTTTACCGGCCGCAAGCGTGATTTCCGCCGCGCCGAGCAGGCCTTTTCGCCGGACTTCGTCATGGTGACGCCGGAAGGCCGGCGCGTGAACCGGGCACAGATCCTGGACGCGCTGGCGAAAGCCCGGGCGCAACCCGATTTCCGCATCACCATTCACGACATATGGCCGGTCAGCGAGACCTCCCACAGCGTCTTGCTCCACTATATCGAGGAACAGTATCGTGACGGCGAGACGTCGAAACGCGTATCGGTGGCTCTGTTCGAGGCCGCCCCCGATGCGCCGTGCGGCGTCATCTGGCGCTATTTGCAGGAAACCTGGATTGCACACTGACAAGAGGCAGGATGGCCTGCCCTTTAGGGAGGAGAAGATGAGATACACATTATTGGCCATGACCGCCCTGGCGGGACTGGCTTTCACCTCGGCCGCCGGCAAGGCCGCCGAGTGCGACATCACCGTCGGGCTGGTGATGGAACTGACCGGCCCCGCCGGCCAATATGGCCAGGCCGGCGCCAAGTCAGTCGAAATGGCCTTCCGCGACATCAACGACGCGGGTGGCGTGATCGACGGCTGCAAGCTTCTGACCGACACGCGCGACAGCCAGAGCCAGGGCAATGTGGCGGTCGATGTCGCGGCCCAGCTCGTTCAAGTCAAGAAGGTGCCGGCGCTGATCGGCGGCATCATCTCCTCGGTGTCGATCCCGATCCTCACTTCGGTGACCGGCCCGGCAAAAGTCGTGCAGGTGTCGCCCGCCTCGTCCTCGCCGACGCTGACCGCGCTCGGGCGCGAAGGCAAGACCAATGGGGTGTTCTTCCGCACCATCACGTCCGACGCGCTGCAAGGCGTGGCGGCGGCCAAATATGCGCTCGACCAGGGCTTCAAGAAGCTCAGCGTCATCCATGTGAACAACGACTTCGGCGTCAACATGGTGAACGAGTTCTCGAAGGCCTATAAAGCGCTCGGCGGCGAGATCGTCTCGGTCACGCCTTACAATGAGAAGCAGCCGAGCTATCAGGCGGAAGTCACCGCCGCGATGCCGGGCTCGCCCGATGCGCTCTATCTCATCTCCTATCCGGTCGACGGCGCCACCATCGCAAGGCAATGGATCTCGCAGGGCGGCACGCCCAAGTTCCTGCTCAATGACGGCATGAACAGCCCGGAATTCATCGCCAATGTCGGCGCCAAATATCTCGACGACGCCTTCGGCACGTCGTCGGGCACCAATCCGACGCCGTCGACCGACTATTTCATGAAGAACTACAAGGAATTCTCCGGCATCGAGCCGTCCAATCCGGCGGCCGACCGCTCCTATGACGCGGGCGCCATCGTCGGGCTCGCCATCGCGCAGGCCGGCAAGGCCGAGCCGGCGGCGATCAAGGACGCGATCAACAAGGTGCTCGACCCCAAGGGCGAGGTGATCCATGCCGGCAAGGACGAGTTCGCCAAGGCGCTGAAGCTCATCAAGGACGGCAAGCCGATCAAATATGAAGGCGTCATCGGTCCGGTGAGCTTCGACCAGTATGGCGACATCACCGGCCCCTTCCGTCTGTGGCGCATCCAGAAGGGCGAAGTCACGACGGTCGGCGAGATGACCACCGCCGATGTCGACGCGATCAAGGCCAAGATCGGGAACTGATCTGACCCACACTTTTTAGCCCTTCCTTCTCCCTCCCACGCGCCCTCGGGCCGGGGAGGGAGAAGTACTTTCAGACCTTACAGAATCGAGTGCCATGACCCGCCGTCCCGACCGCTTCACCCTCGCTCCCGATCTCGAGATCAGCCGCCTGCTGGTCGGGCTGTGGCAGATCGCCGATATGGAGAAGGACGGGCGCCAGCTCGATCATCCCGCTCTCGCGCGCGAGATGAAAGCCTATGCGGAGGCGGGCTTCGACACGTTCGACATGGCCGATCACTATGGCAGCGCGGAGATCATCGCCGGCCAGTACCGTGAGCTCGACCGCTCGGGCGTGGTCGCCACCAAATGGTGCCCGTCACCCGGCGCCATGACGGCCGATGTGGTGCGCGCCGCGGTGGACAAAGCCCGCGATCGCCTCAAATCCGAGAAGATCGATCTCCTGCAGCTCCATTGGTGGATGTTCCAGCATCCGGGCTGGATCGATGCGATGAAGGAGCTCACCAGGCTCAAGAGCCAAGGCCTCATCGGCCATCTCGGCACGACCAATTTCGACACCGATCATCTGCGTCTGCTGCATGACCACGGCATTCCCCTGGTGACCAACCAGGTGTGCTTCTCGCTGCTCGACCGGCGCGCCGCGGGGCAGATGAGCGCATTCTGCGCCAGATCCGGCATAAAGCTTCTCGCCTATGGCACGCTGGCCGGCGGGCTACTCACCGAAAAATGGCTCGGCAGGACGCAGCCCAAGGACAGCCAGAACTGGAGCCTGATGAAATATCAGCGCTTCGTCGAAGCGATCGGCGGCTGGGACGTCCTGCAAGGCATCCTCACCACCGCCGACAGGATCGCGCGCAAGCACAAGGTCTCGATCGGCAATGTGGCGACACGTTGGGTGCTGGAGCAGAAGGCGGTGGCCGGCATCATCATCGGCGCCAGGCTCGGCGAACGCGAGCATCGCGCCGACAATCTGAAGATCTTCGATTTTGCGCTCGACGCGGAAGACCACGGGCTTCTCGATGCGGCGCTGGCGCAGACCAAACCGATCGGCGGCGATTGCGGCGATGAATATAGAAGACCGCCCTTCCTCACCGCCTCGGGCGATCTCAGCCACCATCTGGCGAGCTTCCCGAAAGTCTATGAGGCGCAGCCGGTGCCGGACCGTCCGTCGCGGCTGCGTATCGATACCGGCAGCATCTGGGAACCGCTCGCAGGCTACAGCCGCGCGGTGCGCGTCAGGGACCGCATCATGGTGAGCGGCACCACCGCGACGCATGGCGCGGGCGAGCTCATCGCGCCCGGAAGCCCGGCGAGCCAGGCCGTCTATATTCTCGACAAGATCCGCGCCAGCATCGAAGCCCTGGGCGGCACGCTCGAGGATGTGGTGCGCACGCGCGTCTATCTGCGCGACCAGTCCTCCTGGGAGGAGGTCTCGAAGGTCCATGGCCGCGTCTTCGGTCATATCAGGCCTGCGAATACACTGCTCGAAATCGGGGCGCTGGTCGGCAAATATGATGTCGAGATCGAAGCGGAGGCCATCATCGAGGAATGAAGACACGCGCCGAGTTTCCCAACGCCATCCGTCTCATCGAGCATGTCGAGATCCCGCTCTCCGACGGGGTCAGATTGTCGGCGATGATCTGGCTGCCGAAGGATGCCGGGCAGAAGCCGGTGCCCGCCATCCTCGAATATCTGCCCTATCGCAAGCGCGACGGCACCACCGAGCGCGACGCGCTGAACCATCCTTATTTCGCCGGCCATGGCTATGCCGCGATCCGCGTCGACATGCGCGGCGCCGGCGATTCGGAAGGCGTGCTGAAGGGCGAATATCTCAAGCAGGAGCAGGATGACGCGCTCGAGGTGCTGAAATGGATCGCGGCACAGTCGTGGTGCACCGGATCAATCGGCATGATCGGCATCTCCTGGGGCGGTTTCAACGGCCTGCAGATAGCGGCGCGCCGGCCGCCCGAGCTCAAGGCGGTGATCTCGCTGTGCTCGACCGACGACCGCTATGCCGATGACGTGCATTTCATGGGCGGCTGCCTGCTGGTCGACAAATTCGCCTGGGGCTCGACGATGTTCAGCATCAATGCGACGCCGCCCGATCCCCTGCTCGTCGGCGACAAGTGGCGCGACCTGTGGATGAGCCGGCTCAATGAATCGGGCTTCTGGCTCGAGGAATGGCACCGCCATCAGCGCCGCGACGATCTCTATAGTCACGGCTCGATCTGCGAGGATTACGGCGCGATCGAATGTCCGGTCTACCTGGTCGGCGGCTGGATGGACGGCTATTCCAACCCGATCTTCCGCATGATGGAGCATCTCACCTGCCCGAAGAAGGCGCTGATCGGGCCGTGGGCGCATAAATATCCGAACTTCGCCGAGCCCGGGCCGCGCATCGGCTTCCTGCAGGAATCCTTGCGCTGGTGGGACAAATGGCTGAAGGGCATCGAAACCGGCATCATGGACGAGCCGCCCTTGCGCGCCTGGATCCAGGATCCGGTGCCGCCGCGGACGCATTACAAGGAGCGGCCCGGCCGCTGGGTGGCCGAGACGCGCTGGCCGATCAGCGGGGCCGAGCCTCTCGTCTTGCGGCTCGGCGAGCATGTCCTAGCCGAGCAGGCGACGGCGCCCGAGCGCCACCTGACCATTTCCTCGCCTGAGACCGTTGGCCTCGCCGCAGGCAAATGGTGCCCCTATGGCGTCGAAGCGGACGAGCCGGGCGACCAGCGCGAGGAAGCGGGCGGTTCGCTCGTTTTCGACAGCACGCCGATGACCGCGCCGCTCGAGCTTCTGGGCGCGCCCATTCTCCATCTCGATGTCGCCGCCGACCGGCCGAATGCCTTTATCGCCGCGACGCTTTCGGAAGTCCTGCCCGACGGCGCCGCCACGCGGCTCTCCTACGGGCTGCTCAACCTCACCCATCGCGACGGCCATGTCGATCTGAAGCCGCTTGTGCCCGGCGAGCGCTATCAGGTGACGATCCGTTTCAATGAATTGGGCCAGCGCATCGGCGTCGGCAACCGCCTGAGGCTCGCGCTTTCGACTGCTTACTGGCCGATCGTCTGGCCATCGCCCGAGAAAGCGACGCTTTCGGTCGCCACCACGATCAGCCGGCTCGACCTGCCGGTGCGCCGGGCGTGTCCGGAAGACGACCGGTTGCGCGACTTCCAGCCGGCCGAAAGCGCGCCCTCCTTGCGCAAGACCTCGCTGCGCCAGGGCGCCAGCGCCTTCACCATCACGCGCGACCTCAAGACCGGCGACGTCGAGATGTACAGGCTGCAGGATGACGGCCTCAACCAGATCGACGATTTCAACTGGACCTATGGGGTCAGGGCCGAGCGCCGCTACCGCATCCATCCCAACGATCCTCTGTCGGCCACGGCGGAAACGCGCTGGCGGAAAGAATATCAGCGCGGCGACTTCCATATCGCGATCGAGACGCATACGACGATGAGCGTGACCCAAACCGAGCTGGTCCTCACCGGCAAGCTCATCGCGCACGAGGGCGAGGCGAGCGCCTTTGCGCGCGAATGGTCCTATCGGATCCCACGCGATCATCTCTGAGGGAGGTTTGACATGAAACTGATCGCTCTCTCCGGCAGCTTGCGGCAACTGTCTTTCAATACGAGGCTGGCGCGCGAGGCGGCTCGGCTGGCGCCAGCAGGCATGCAGATCACGGTGGAAACCATTCATGGCATTCCGCTCTATGACGCCGATATCGAAGCCCATGACGGGCTGCCCGAGCGTGTCTCCGAGCTGAAGAACGCCATCATGACGGCGGATGGCCTCCTGCTGGTGACTCCCGAATACAACAACTCCATTCCCGGCGTTTTCAAGAATGCCATCGACTGGCTGTCGCGGCCGGACGCCGATATCAAACGCGTCTTCGGCGGCCGACCGACCGCACTGATGGGTGCCTCGCCGGGCGGCTTCGGCACGATCCTGAGCCAGAACGCCTGGCTGCCTGTGCTGCGCACCTTGAAGGTGAATTTCTGGAGCGGCGGCAGGCTGCTCGTCTCGCGGGCACAAGGCGCTTTCGACGAAAACGGCAAGCTCGCCAATCCGGCGACGGAGGAACAACTGAAAGCCTTCATGGCCGGTTTCGCCGGCTTCATCCGGATGGCGCGACAGGAATCCTAGCCCTATTCCAGGGTTGCCAAATCCGCATTCCTGGGCGCATCCTGTGCGTCGCATAAGCATAAAGCACAGGGAGCGGACCATGAATGGGATCAGCCTATCACGCCGTCAGATGCTTGCCGCGCTCGCCGCCGCGGGTCTCTCGCCGGCCCTCTATCGCAGCGCCGCCTTGGCGCAGGGCGGCAAGGTTCTCAAAGTCAGATCCTATGCCGACATCCAGAATCTCGATCCGGCCTTCCGCAAAGGAGCGCCGGAAGACGATGTGATGCGCAACATCTTCGTCGGTCTCGCCGACATGACGCCCGGCGACACCTGGAAATGGCGGCTGGATGCCGCGACCAAGCTCGAGCAGACCGATCCGACCCATATCGACTTCACGCTCATGGACGGGCTCGTCTGGAGCGATGGCCATGGGCCGGTGACCGCCGACGACGTCAAATTCTCCTTCGAGCGCATGGCCGATCCCAAGCTCGACTCGCCTTACAAGGGCGACTGGGAAGTGCTCGATCATGTCGAGGTGAAGGACGAGAAATCCGGCACCATCGTGCTCAAGGCGCCGTTCCCGCCCTTGTGGAATGTCGGCCTCGTCTTCGGTTCGGGGAAAATCGTGTCGCGCAAGGCGGTCGAGGCCATGGGCGGGCGCTTCGACACCAAGCCGCCGGCGCAGAGCGGACGTTATCTCCTGAAGGAATGGCAGCCGAAGCAAAAGCTCGTGCTGGCGCGCAATCCCGACTGGAAGGGCGAGGCGCCCTATTTCGACGAGATCCATGTCATTCCGATCGAGGATGCGAAAACCGCCGAGCTCGGGCTGGAAGCCGGCGATATCGATTATACCTGGGTCGAGGCGAGCTCGATCCCGCGCTTCAAGAAGACGCCGCCCAAGGGCGGCAAGCTCGCCGTCAAGCCGTCGCTCGCTTATGTATGGCTCGGCATGAATGTCGAGGTGGCGCCCTTCGACAAGCTCGAAGTGCGCCAGGCCGTGCAGCAGGCGATCGATGTGCCGAGCGTGCTGGACGCCGCCTATTTCGGCGCGGCGGAACCGGCGACCGGCATCATCGCGCCGGGTCTCATCGGCCATCGCGAGAAGACGCTCTACAGCTACAATCCCGACGCGGCGCGCGAGCTTCTGAAGAAGGCGGGTATGGACTCGGGCTTCGAATGCACGCTGTCGATCCTGAACACCACGGAATTCACCAGCGCGGCGCAGGCGGTGCAGGCCAATCTCGCCGAGATCGGCATCACGGTGACGATCCAGCAATATGATTCCGGCACCTTCTGGAGCCTCGGGGACCAGAAATCCGGCGACAGCTGGAAGAAGGTGCAGCTCATCATCAACCGCTTCTCGATGCAGCCCGATCCGTCCTTCGCCACCGACTGGTTCACGCCCGAGCAGATCGGCGTGTGGAACTGGGAGCGCTGGAACAGCCCGGAATTCGGCGAGCTCAACAAGAAGGCGAAGATCGAGCTCGACACCCAGAAGCGCAACGAGATGTATGTGCGCATGCAGGACCTGATGGATGAATCGGGCGCCTATGTGTTCCTTACCCATGGCGCGGTGGGCGTGTGCACCAGCGACAGGATCGAGCCGGCGCTGATGCCCAATGGCAATCCGATCTTCCATGGGTTCAAGGCTGCGTGACGATGTCCCTGTCCCTTGCGGACAGGGCCTTCGACGCGCGACCGAGCCGGAGAGCCTCATTGCAGGATACAGTGTAGATACAAGGAAATTTCGCAAAAGGAGTTCTCAACGGACTCCGGTCCTCGGCATCGGCCCTGCAATGGCGCCGATTTGCGCGTCGCCGGGCCAATGTCCGGGGCAGGGAAGATCAAGGTGGCTGGCAGGGAGGGTATGCGCGAAGTGCGGGAAGACCTCGATTTTTTAACAGGAACCTCACATGCAGGGGTGAGGGAGAACCGGCAGAGGGGTTTATGATGTTGAGAAGGCTCCGCTGTCAGCTCCCCTTCGACCCTCCATTGCTTCGCGATGGACCGCTCCCTCTCCCCCGTTGGGGCAGGACTATTCGGGAAAAATTATGGGATGTTGGAGAAAGCGGCGTAAGACACGTGGATAGAACTCATCTTCGATGGGTGAGACGCAGAATTTCATCCAGAATTCCCCCTTCTCCCGCCTGCGGGAGAAGAAGGTGCCCGATAGGGCGGATGAGGGTGTTGGTTCAGATTACGACAGCTCATCAAGAGAACAAAAGCGAAGCTTCAATACTTCCTGCATTTGCGGCTTTACAACGGCTGAGAGAGAAACCCTCATCCGGCCTTCGGCCACCTTCTCCCGCAAGCGGGCAGGACTGTCCGGGAAAAATTATGGGATGTTGGAGAAAGCGGCGTAAATCACGTAGGTGGAACTCATCT
>JBMOOM010000063.1:0-76278 GCA_049323275.1 Pseudomonadota bacterium | reverse complement strand
GGTGATAGTGCCCATGACCGTGATGATGATCATGGTCGTGATGATGGTGGTGACCATGGTCATGGTCATGGTCATGATCGTGACGGTCATCCGCCTTGCCGGTGCCGATGCCCTCGACATGATGGTGGTGGCTTTCCTGCGGCGCGCCGACTTCCGCCTCGAAGCCCAGCACCTGGGTACGGAATTTGCACATCTGGCAATTCATCGCCGTCTCGCCGATGACGATCTGCTCGACGCGCTCGACGAAAGTGTCGATCACCGCCGGGTGGTCGTTGAGATAGGGCGCCTTGATGAACTGGATGCCGGGATAGCGCTTCGCCACCGCGTCGGTCGCGTCATAGATGCGCTGCACCAGGATGCCGGTGAAGAGGAAATAAGGGAAGACGATGATGCGCCGGTAATTGAGCCGGGCGGCATGTTCGAGCGCCGGCTCGACCAGCGGGAAAGTAACGCCCGAATAGGCGGTCTCGGCCCAGCCGAAGCCGAAGCCCTCCCAGAGGAGGCGGGTCACTTTGGACACGTTGGAATTGGCATCGGGATCGGAGGCGCCGCGCCCCACCACGACCAGCAAGGTCTCATGCCGGCCGATATCGCCCGGCGCGTCCCGCAGGGCTTCCTCGATACGGTCGGCGGCGGCGCGCATCATCTTGGGATCGATGCCGAGTTCCTTGCCGTAGTCGATCTTGAGCCCGTTCTTGACGGCATAGGTGTTGAGCACCGAGGGAATGTCGTTCTTGGCGTGGCCGGCGGCGAAGAGCATGCCGGGAACCGCCAGCACCTTGTCGACGCCTTCGGCGCGGAGCTTGTCGAGGCCGTCGCGGATGATCGGTGTCGCGAATTCGAGATAACCGAATTCGACCGGCGTATCGGGAAACCGGTTCTTCAGATGCCGGGCCAGGACGGCGAATTCCTGGACGGCATCCTCATCGCGGCTGCCATGGCCGCACAACATCACACCGGTTTTCGTCTGCATGGGTCCTGCCTCTTCACTGCGCAAGAAAGGACAGGGTTCCAGGCACGATCGTGCCGGGCTTTCGCTGCAGCTTCCGGCATTGGCCCCCGATTTGGGTCGGCCGCACCGGACTCGCTTTCAGTTCCTTGATTGGAACGCTGCTCGTCTTGCGTGTCCGAACACCTAGCGGGGGCGGGTTCCCGGGTCAATCGCCGCCGCGACCTCTCACAGGGATTGAGCGACAGCGGCGAGGGCGGTAGCTCTACGTCAGGTGAGGACTTGGATTCTGGCGATTCGCAGACTATCGGCTTTGGGCTTTCTGACGGTTCTGGCGGCCTGCGCCTCGGTGCCGAGCCTCCCCTATGAGCGGGGCGTCGGCGTCGCCGACATATTGCGCAATGTGAAATGCGAGCTGGCGGCGGCTTACGCCGAGAATGTCGGCCGTCACGCCTGGCTCAAGGACTGGGCGGCCGGCATCGAACTCACCCTCGACGTCACCGAGGCCAGGAGCGGCGGCGTCACGGCGCAGATTCTGGTGCCGATCCAGGTGACAGACGCCTTTCATATGGGCGCCAATGCCCGCCGTGCCGCCAAGGCGCAGAGCGTCTCCTCGGTGACCTTCTCGACCACGCTCGCCAGCCTGAACCAGGCCGAATGCTCAGGCTACCGGCCGGAGCGCGGGCCCGAGCCGCTGCTCAGAGGCCATCTCGGCCTGAAGACCTGGATCACGCGCGCCGCCGAGGCGATCGAGGCGGCGGGCATCGCCCAGCAGACCGACGGCATGGGCTACATCATCGAGTTCGGCATCGAGGCGGGGGCGGGGCTCGATCCGGGCTACAACATCATCCGGATCGGGGAATATGAGCTGGGCGGCAGCGCCGGCCTGGCCGCCGGCCGCGAGGATGTCCACACCCTCAACATCGCCATGGCGCCGATCCGCGCCGTCGCGCCATCGCCCGTCTATGTGACCAATTTCGGCGGCCCGCAGCCGCAGACGCGCAGCCAAAGCGGCCAGCCTTCGGCGCAGCCTCGTCAGGCGGCCAAGCCCTCGACCGGCGTGCCGCAGCAGACTCAGCAGGATTTGAGCAATATCATCCGCAGCCTGAAGCAGAGCCAGACCGGAAGGGATTGAAGATGAGACGTTGGTATGCCGCGTTGGTGTTGACCGCGGTGCTGACCGGCAGCGCCATGGCGGCCGAATGGCGGACCTATGTGAACGAGCGCTTCGGCGCCGCCGCCGACATCCCGGCGGACTACCGGGAGGGCGAAGCGCCCACCAATGATGACGGCCGCCGCTTCACCTCGCCCGAAGGCGACGCGACCATCGCGGTCTGGGGCTCCCTGGCTTCGCTCGAAGGGGAGAGCTTCCAGCAATATGCCGAGCAGCTCATCGGTTATGACAAGGAGGACGGCTGGGAGATTTCCTATACGGCCGGCAAGCAGGACTGGTACGCCTTCTCTGGCACCAAGGGTGACCAGATCGTCTTCGAGAAGCTCATCCAGGCCTGTGACGGCCAGATCGCCAATCATGTCAGGCTCGAATATCCGGCCAGCCGCAAGGCGGCGTTCGACGCGATCGTCAGTCATGTGACGAAGTCACTGCGCTCCGAGAAGGGCTGGCAGTGCTAGCGATGCTGCCGATGAATACCCTCACGCTGAGGTGCCCGGCGCAGCCGGGCCTCGAAGCGTCCATCAGGATAGAGCGAGAGAGCGGATACACACCCTTCGAGGCTCGCTTCGCTCGCACCTCAGGGTGAGGTAATCGGACAAGCCACTCATTCCTCGGGGTTAATACTCGATTCCCACTTGCGCCTTCACGCCCGACCGGAACGGGTGCTTCACCTGCTCCATTTCGGTGACGAGGTCGGCGATCTCGATCAGCTCTTCCTTGGCATTGCGGCCGGTGACGATCACATGCTTGTCCGCCGGCTTGTTGCGCAAGGTCTCGAGCACTTCCTCAACAGGGAGATAGTCGTAGCGCAGCACGATGTTGAGCTCGTCCAGCAGCACGAGCTTGTAATCGGGGTCGGCGATCATGCGCTTGGCCTCTTCCCAGCCGGCTCGCGCATGGGTGATGTCGCGCTCGCGGTCCTGCGTTTCCCAGGTGAAACCTTCACCCATCGCCTTGATCGTCACAAGCTCGGGGAATTTCTCGAGCACGGTCCGCTCGCCGGTCGCCCAGGCGCCTTTGACGAACTGAACGACGCCGGCCTTCATGCCATGGCCGATGCAGCGGAACACCATCCCGAAGGCGGCCGTCGACTTTCCCTTGCCCTTGCCGGTATGAACGATCAGCAGACCTTTCTCGATCGTCTTGCCGGCCATGATCTTGTCGCGCGCCGCTTTCTTCTTCTGCATCTTGTCGTGATGGCGGGCATTTTCGTCTTCGCTCATGGGAGATGTCCTTCCTTGAACAATTTGAGCTGGGCATAGGCGGAATTGGAACGCGGCGTCCACAGGCCGCGGGCGATGGCTTCCTCGAGCCGCTCGGAGATTTCCTTGAGCGCGGCCGGATTGTTGCGGGCGATGAAATCGCGCGTAGCCTCGTCGCCGAGGAAAGCATCATAAGCGAGGTCGAAATGATGGCTCGCCACGGCGCCCGTCGTCGCCGCAAAGGCGAACATGTAGTCGATCGTCGCCGCGATCTCGAAGGCGCCCTTGTAGCCATGACGCTTGACGCCGTTGATCCATTTCGGATTGACGACGCGCGAGCGCACCACGCGGCCCACTTCCTCTTCGAGCGTGCGGATCACGGGCCGCTCGGGGCGCGAGTGATCGTTGTGATAGACACGCGGCCGCTGCCCCGACATTTCCTCGACCGCGGCGCTCATGCCGCCCTCGAACTGATAGTAGTCGTCGGAATCGAGAAGGTCGTGCTCACGATTGTCCTGGTTGTGGACGACCGCCTCAATACGCTTGAGGCGCTCGCCGAAGGCGCTCTCGTTATTGGCGCCCTCATCGCGCGCGCCATAGGCATAGGCGCCCCAGGTGATATAGGCGCGGGCGAGATCGCCGCGCCCGGCCCACAGCCGCTCATCGATGAGCGCCTGGAGCCCCGCGCCATAGGCGCCGGGCTTCGAGCCGAAGATGCGATAGCCCGCGACATGTTTCGCCTCGGCGCCGGCGATGCCGGTCGCCTCGAGCGTCCTCGCCTCGCTCGTCATGCGCGCCGCGGTCGGATTGTCGTCCTCCGGCTCATTGAGCTGGCCCACGGCGCGGATGGCCTTGTCGAGGAGTTCGATCTGGGCCGGGAAGGCGTCGCGGAAGAAGCCGGATATGCGCAAGGTGACGTCGATACGCGGCCGGCCGAGCCGTGGCAGCGGAATGATCTCATAGCCGGTCACCCGCCAGCTCGACGGCTCCCAGACGGGTTTCACGCCGATAAGCGCCAGGGCCTGGGCGATGTCGTCGCCGCCGGTGCGCATGTTGGACGTGCCCCAGGCAGAGAGGCCGAGCGCCTTGGGATAGCGCCCGAAATCCTGGAAATGGCGGGCGAGCAGGTCCTCCGCCGATTTCTGGCCGAGCGTCCAGGCGGTCGGTGTCGGCACGGTGCGGTTGTCGAGCGAATAGAAATTGCGTCCCGTCGGCAGCACGTCCAGCCGCCCGCGCGTCGGAGCACCCGAGGGTCCGGGCCGGACGAAGCGGCCGTCGAGCCCCTTGAGCACGGCGGCGATCTCGCCGGCGCCCGAAGCGCGCAGGCGCGGCGCGATGCTGCAGGCGATGCCGGCGATGACCTTGTCCGATTGCGCGCCGATACCGGCGCCGCTCTCGACACAGCGTTGGGCGAGAAGCTCGAGCCGCTCGACCGTGTCACCCTGGCTGCGCCACGGGTCATCGGAGAGCGCGGCGAGATCCGCCGGACGGAGACCGGCCCAGGCGAGGCCCATGTCGCAGGTGAGGGGATCGAAATCGGCGAAGCCGAGATCGGCGGCGAGCGCCCGGAGGAGCGACTGGTCGGCATCCTCGCCGAGGCCGCGCGGCACGCGGGTGAGCGCCACGAGCAGATCGGTCTCGAGCCGCCCTTCGGGCGACGTGCCTAGAATATGGAGCCCGTCCCGGATCTGCGCCTCCTTCAGGTCGCAGAGATAGGAGTCGAGCTTCTGCAGGTCGCCATCGTCATCACCGGTGAAGCCGGCATCGATGTCGAGCCTCTGGCTGCGGGTGAGGTCGAGGATGTCGCGCTTCAGCGCCGCGAGCCGGCGGCGGTCGAGGCCGGAAGCCAGATAATACTCATCGACCAGCGCTTCGAGATCCTTGAGCGGCCCATAGGTCTCGGCGCGCGTCAGGGGCGGTGTCAGGTGATCGATGATGACGGCGGCCGCCCGGCGCTTGGCCTGCGTGCCTTCGCCCGGATCATTCACGATGAAAGGATAGAGATGCGGCAGGGGGCCGAAGGCGATCTCCGGATAGCAGCTGGCCGACAGCGACGTCGCCTTGCCGGGCAGCCATTCGAGATTGCCGTGCTTGCCATTGTGGATCACCGCCTGGACGCCGAAATGATGGCGCAGCCAGAAATAGGTGGCGAGATAGCCATGCGGCGGCGCCAGCGCCGGGTCGTGATAGGTCGCCTTGGGATCGATATTGTAGCCGCGCGCCGGCTGGATCGCGACCGCGACATTGCCATGCACGAGGACGGGCAGATCGAAGGCGTCGCTCGAGAAGAAGGGATCCTGCTCCGGCGCGCCCCAGCGCGCGGCGATCCCGGCCTTCACCTCCGCCGGCAGGGCCTCGAAATGCCGGCGATAATCGGCGGCGGCGAGTTTCGCCGCACTGTCATGTCGATGCGCATTGGTCCGGCCGCGCTGCAGCGCCTCGACGAGCGCATTGCCGTCGGCCGGGATCTCGCCGACATCATAGCCTTCGTCCTTCAGCGCACGGAGGATCGCGATGCTGCTCGCCGGCGTGTCATAGCCGACGCCATTGGCGATGCGGCCATCCTTGTTAGGATAGTTCGCGAGAATGATTGCAAGTCGCCGCTCGGCCGGTCGCGTGCGCTTCAGATCGATCCAGGCCGCGGCGAGATCGGCAGTGAAAGCAATACGGTCTCCGACCGGCCGGTAGGTGACGATCCGGCATTGCGTCGCCGCATCCCAATGATCATCCGCCTTGAAGGAGACGGCGCGGGTGAAGACCCTTCCGTCGAGCTCGGGCAGGACCACATTCATGGCGAGGTCGCGGGCGCTCAGGCCCTGTGCGCTGTCACGCCAGCCTTTCTCGCCCGAGCCCGCGAAGACGACCTGCAGCACCGGACAGTCATAGGGGGTGAAGGGCGTGTCCGCCGCGCCGCTTCCGGAGGAGACGGCGAAGGCGGTGGCGTTGAGGATGATGTCGGGCGGCGCGGCATCGAAGGTCTGGGAGATGAACTGCGCGCTTGCCGCATCCTTGAGGCTCGTGACATAGACGGGGAGGCTATTAATGCCGCGTATCCTCAGGGCGTCGATCAGAGCGTCGGCGGGCGCGGTCTGGGCGCCTTCGAGCACCGAGCGGTAGAAGACGAGCGCCGCCACCGGGGCGCCGGCGATCCAGTCTTCGCGTGATCGGTAGAGACCGGCTTTGGTGAGAGGGGCGGCGGGCGCTGGAGCTTCGCCGCGCTGCAGCAGATGGAGGCAGAGGCGCAGGAAACCCTGCGCGTTCTGCTCGCCGCCTGAGACCAGATATTGCCTGAGTCGCTCGCAATCGGCAGGGCTCGCCGTCGAATGGGCGTTGAGGGCGGGATTGGGATGGGCATCGCCCGGGAGCACAGCGAGCGTGATGTTCCGCGCGCGGGCGAGTGCTTCGATCTCAGCCAGGCCATAGGGCCAGTATTGCGCACCGCCGAGCAGCCGGAGCACGATCAGCCTGGCATGGCGCAGCGTCTTTTCGAGATAGAGATCGACCGAGAGATTATGCTGCAGCGTGAGCAGATTGGCGAGACGCAGCGTGGTGCCGGACGATTCCATCGCCTGCCAGGCGCGGGCCAGGACGGCGAGTTCGCTGTCGGCCGCCGACAGCACGACGATCTCGCCCGGCTCCTGGGCGAGGTCGACAGCTTCGGCGGCGCCGTCGATGACGCCGGTCTGGGCAGCGAGCAGATGCATCAGTCGACTCCCGTCGGCAGCATCACCCCTTCAGTCGGGCCGCGATCTCGGCCTGGTCCAGTCCCTTGAGACCGATCACGACGATCTCGCTCTGGCGCTTCTCGTCAGCCCGCCAGGGCCGGTCGAAATAGCTGTTGAGCCTCGGGCCCACCGCCTGGATCAGGAGGCGACCCGGCGCGCCCTCGATCGCCGCGAAGCCTTTCAACCGCAGAATGTCGTGCTCGCCGATGAGGTCCTCGACGCGCTTCAGGAGCTTGTCGCGATCCGTGACCTGGCCGAGCGACACCGAGAAGGTGACGAAATCGTCGTGATCATGCTGCACCTCGCCCTCCATCTCGTGATGCGAGAGGCGGTTATGCATGTCGTCTTCCGCCGCCGACGCGATGCCGAGCAAAGCCGCGGCGTCGAGCGCGCCATGCTGCGCCGGCACCAGCTTGGTGCCCTTGCGGATCTGTCCCTTGAGATCGCCCGAGAGTTTCTCCGTCTCATGCGCCTGGAGGAGATCGGTCTTGTTGAGCACGATCATGTCGGCGCAGTTGAGCTGGTCCTCGAACAGTTCCTCGATCGGATTCTCGTGATCGAGATTGGGATCGGCGGCGCGCTGGGCGGCGACCGCTTCCTCGTCATCGGCGAAGCGGCCCTCGGCGAGCGCCTTGGCGTCGACCACCGTGACGACGCCGTCGACCGTGACCCGCGACTTGATCTCCGGCCAGTTGAAGGCGCGCACCAGAGGCTGCGGCAGAGCGAGGCCCGAGGTCTCGATGACGATATGCTCGGGCGGGCGGTCCCGCTCGAGCAGCTTCTTCATCGTCGGCACGAAGTCATCGGCCACAGTGCAGCAGATGCAGCCATTGGCGAGCTCGACGACATCCTCCTCGCGGCAGACTTCGTCGCCGCAGCCTTTCAGTATCTCGCCATCGACGCCTATATCGCCGAACTCATTTATGATGAGGGCGATCCGCCGTCCCTTGGCATTCTGCAGCAGGTGACGGATCAGCGTCGTCTTGCCGGCGCCGAGAAAGCCGGTGATGACGGTGGTGGGTATTTTCTGAAGCGACATTCTTCAAGCCTCTTTGACGAAACGGTCCATGGCGAGACCGAGGAAGCCGCCGATCGCCAGCCACATCAGGGCCGCGACCGCCAGCGTGTTGGCGGCGAAAGCCGCCGAGATGACCGCCGGCACGGCGCTTTCATGGCTGGGCGGCAGCGGCGCGCCGATGATGTGCGGAAGTGCGACGAGAACCACGGCCGCCACTTTCGCCCAGAACTCATGGCGCTGGGTGAAGAGCCAGATGGCCAGGCCGGTCGCGATGATCGTGCCGACCCACCAGACCTGACGGCCGAACAGGTCGCCGGCCGGCATGCCCGGAAGCTCCGGCGGCAGGCTCGCGGCCGGCGCCAGATGCACGGCGAGGAACCCGGCCAGCCCCCAGAGCACACCATTGCGTGGTGTGATGCGGATGCCGGCAAGCAGGCTGACGCCCGCCAATGCCGCGGCAAAGCCGGCGGCGGCGACGATGCTGGCGAGGAACGTATAGGTGGTCCGTTCGGCGCCGTCCGCCGGCGCCCAGCTCTCATGTTCCGCCTCGGCGGCGGGAGCAGGGGCCTGCTCCGTCGTCGTTGGGCTCGTCGCGGCGGCGCCATGGTCATGCGAATGACCATCGCCCGCGGATTCATATTTCTCGGCTTCGAGAATCAATGGCGTGAGCCGCACATGCTGGATCGCGCCATAGAACAGCCCTGCCGCGATCCCTGCCAGGAGCGCGGCGAGCAAAACTCGCCCTATCATGTCGAAGTCTGCTTAGTGGCAGGGAAAGCCGATGGAGTGGCGCGTGTCATGCGCCGCATTGTGCAGCTGGTCGGCCTGGGCGAGGCCCACGCCGAAAAGCAGCAGGGCGCCGAAAGCCAGCGCGCTGAGGCCGGCGGCCACGCGCTGCGACATCGTCAGGGAAACTGTGGAAATACGGTCCGTCGTCATGAGCGAAACACCCTCCGTGTGCTCAAAAGTCAAAATGAGGGCAGGGCCCTCGGTGGCCGCGGCAGGTCTCCTGACTTGCGGTTCGGGCGGAAGCACGCGGCCTTCCCGGTTGCCCAGTGGCCAAGTCTGCATGCGTCCTCACCGCTCACAGTTGCGGGGGCAGTCACGGTTTTGGCCCCGATTGGGTCATCCGCACCGTGTTCCCTGTTCGGTTTCTAGCCGTATGGCATCGAAACACCGCGTTACGCATGGGTGCCACGGCCATAACCGGCCGTCAAGCTTCGGCTTTTTCGCGCCCCGGGACCGCAGTCTGTTCCTATTGCATCCCGGACCTCCGAGACGGTATATTGATTGAACGTTCAATTAGAAAGGAGGCAGAAATGGATGCGCTCAATCCCCTGGCGCCGACCCGTCTCAGCGATGAAGAGCGTGCGGGCCTGCCTCCCTGGACCTATTTCAACAAGGAGCTCTTCCTGATCGAGCAGGAGGAGCTGTTCCGCCGCCATTGGCAGCTCGCCTGCCATGTGAGCGACGTGCCCGAGGAGGGCGACTGGACGACTTTCGACATCGCCGGCGAGCGCGCCCTCATCGTACGCGGCAAGGACAAAGTGGTGCGCGCCTTCCACAATGTTTGCCGGCACCGTGGCTCGCGCGTCGTGGCGGGCGAGAGCGGCCGCTGCAAGAGCGCCATGGTCTGCCCGTTCCATGGCTGGTCCTACAATCTCGACGGCACGCTGCGCGCCGTGCCCAAGGCCAAGACCTTCCCCAAGCTCGATCCCGTGACCCACGGCCTGGTGCCGCTCGAGCACGAGATCTGGCAGGGTTTCGTCTTCGTGCGCTTCAAGGCCGGCCCGCAAGGCTCGGTCGCCGGCATCATGGCGCCGCATGAGGCGGAAGTCGCCGGCTACGCGCTCGGCGCGGTGAAGCCCTACCTGCCGCAGTCCCGCGACATGCTCGAGGTGAACTGGAAGGCCGTGCGCGACGTCGACAATGAGGGCTATCACGTGCCGATCGCCCATCCGGCGCTGCATGATCTCTATGGCCAGCAATATAAGGACGACCGGCTGGTCGCCGGCGTGTCGCGTTCCGAAGGCCGCATCACCGGCGTATCGCCGCGGCTGTGGAGCGTGCGCAACTACGTGAAGCACCGCCCCGACATGGCGCATCTGCCGGAAGCGTCGAAGGGCCGCTGGGTCTATCTCGGCATGTTCCCCAATCTGGTGATCATGCTCTATCCCGATCTCATCGGCTTCTATCAGGAGCTGCCGGTCGAGGTCGGCAAGACGGAGCAGCGGCTCGCTTATTACGCGCCGCCGACAGAAGGCCGCGCGGCGAAGGTGGCGCGCTATCTGGCCTACCGCATCGACCGCGTCACCGGCGAGGAGGATGCCCAGCTGATCAAGTGGTCGTGGGAATCCATGCAGTCCTCGGGCTTCTCGAGCATGATCCTGTCCGATCTCGAGGCGGGCGTGCGCGACTATCACGACACTTTGCGCGCCACGATCCCCGTCGCGGCGAAGACGACCGAGCCGGCCAAGGGCCAGGTCGAGACGATCAACCAGACTCTGCTCGCCAGCCGGAGCTGAGCCATCCCCCTTGCGGGTTCAAAGCCGGGCATGGCACAGTCCCGGCAACAAGAATCCATAGGGAGGGTACCGTGAAACTGCGTAAAATCATGTCCGCCGCCTGTGTGGCGGGAGCCGCCATGCTGCTGGCGGCGGGACTGGCTCAGGCCGCCGAGAAGCTCGTGATCTCCAACTGGGACGGCTATATGCCGAAGGACCTGGCGGAGAAATTCAAGGCGGAGACCGGCATCGAGGTCGAGATCGCCGTCCATGCCACCAATGAGGAGATCATGGGCAAGGTCGTCGCCTCGAAGGGCGAAGGCTATGACGTGATCTTCGTCTCATCGCCCTTCGCCGAGGCGCTCAACAAGCTCGGCATCGCGGCGAAGCTCGATCACGGCAAGATTCCCAATCTCGCCAATCTCTATACGGAGGCCGCCCAGCTCAAGCATGATCCGGGCAACACCTTCTCCATTCCCTATAGCTGGGGCACGACCGGCCTCTGCTACCGCTCCGATGTGGTGAAGACGGCGCCGACCAGCTGGAACGATCTGTTGAAGCCCGCCGATGATCTCAAGGGCAAGACCACCATGCTGCAGACCGACCGCTGGCTGATGGCGGCGGGTGAACTGGCGCTCGGCATCTCGGTCAATGAGGTCGATCCGGCCAAGCTCGACCAGGTCAAGGCGCTCCTCATCGAGACGAAGAAGACCTTGCTCGCTTATGACGACACGACCTTCTATTCGAAGCTCGTCTCGGGCGAGGCCTCGCTCGTCCAGGCCTGGGACGGCTGGTGCAATTACGGCATCGCCGAGAAGCCCGAGATCAAATATGTGGTGCCCAAGGAAGGCTCCGATCTCTGGGTCGACACGATGGTGATGATCGAAGGCTCGAAGAACAAGGACGCCGCCTACAAGTTCCTCGATTATATCCTGAAGGCCGACACCGGCAAATGGGTGGTCGAGAACATCATGTACAAGACGCCGAACAAGGCCGGCATGGAAGCGATCGACAAATCCATGCTGGAGAAATATCCGAACATGGCGATCGCGCCCGCCGATCTTCTGAAACATGAGCAGTTGCGCGATCTGGGCGACGGCATGAAGACCTTCTCCAAGGTCGTCACCGAAATCACCTCTTCGAAATAAGCGCGAAACCCAAAGGGAGCGGAACCCAATTCCGCTCCCCAAGACGGTGTCATGCCGCAAAGACTGGCTTCCTGGCTTTTGATGCTTCCCGGCCTGTTGTGGCTGGGTATCCTGATGGTGGTGCCCTGCGCCATCATTCTCGTGACCGCTTTCTACGAGCGCGGCATCTATGGCGGCGTCGACTGGTCGGTCGCGACCTTCGCCAACTTCACCCGCGCCGGCGAATGGCTCTATCTGTCGATCTTTCTCGATTCGGCGCGCATCGCCGGGCTCGCCGCTTTTTTCGCGCTGCTGGTCGGCTATCCGGCCGCCTATGCCATCGCCAAATCGGCGCCCCGCCATCAGACCGCGCTGCTGTTCCTGGCGATGCTGCCCTTCTGGACCAACTACCTGATCCGCACCTATGCCTGGATCGTGCTGCTCAATCCGACCGGTCTCGCCAACAACTTTCTGCAGGGGATCGGACTGACCAGCGGGCCCTTGCCGCTGCTCTACAATGAGTTCGCGGTCATACTGGGCCTCGTCTACAATTACGTGCCCTTCGTCATCCTCGCCATCTATTCTGCATTGCAGCGGCTCGACCCGTCCTATGCCGAGGCTTCGCGTGATCTGGGGGCGGGGGCGCTCACCACCTTCTGGCGCATCACGCTGCCCCTGACGGCGCCCGGCGTCGCGGCGGGCGCGGTCTTCGTCTTCGTGCTGTCCATCGGCAATTTCGTGACGCCCGATCTCCTCGGTGGCGGCAAGCTGCAGATGGTCGGCAATCTCATCTATGACCAGTTCCTGACCGCGCGCGACTGGCCCTTCGGGTCGGCTCTGTCGGTCATCCTCATCGCCGTGATGCTGCTCCTGCTGTTCGCCCAGGCGATCGCCGCCAATAGGGCGCGCGGTGAAGGGCGGGCCAATGCGTAAGGCCTGGCTCGGTCTCGTTTATATCTTCCTCTACACGCCGATCGTCGTGCTGATGATCCTGTCCTTCAACAAGGCCGGCATGCCGACCGCCTGGACCGGCTTTTCGACCGACTGGTATGGCAAGCTCCTTGAAAGCCCCAAGATCATCGCCGCCGCCCGGAATTCGCTGGTCGTCGCCATCGCCTCGACGCTCATCGCCACCGGCATCGGTACCTTGCTGGCGCTCGGCGTCGAGCGCCGCAAAACCTCGTCGGGCCTGGATGCCCTGCTGTTCATGCCGATGATCATCCCCGATATCGTGCTCGCCATCGCGCTGCTCTCTTTCTTCACCCTGGTGAAGTTCTCGCTTGGCCTTCATTCAATCATTCTGGCGCATGTCGTCTTCAATATCGCCTTTGTCTGTGCCGTGGTGCGCGCCAGGCTGAAAAGCTTCGACTGGTCGCTGACGGAAGCTTCACGCGACCTCGGCGCCGGGGCGCTCACGACTTTCCGCAAGATCACTTTTCCGCTGATCTGGCCGGCGGTCGTCGCGGCCGCTTTGTTGTCCTTCACCCTTTCGGTCGATGAATTCATCATCGCCTATTTCACCGCCGGCGCCGGGCAGGGCTCGACAACCTTGCCGATGCAGATCTATGCGATGATCCGTTTCGGCGTGACGCCCGAGATCAACGCGATGGCGACGATCATATTGCTGGTCAGCTTCATCCTGGTGCTGGCGGCGCAGCGTTTCAACCGCGGCAGTGTGCCGGGCAACTGTTAGAGTGGAGGGGAAAGGGATTTCATCATGGCGAAGAAGGCACTGAAGAAGAAGACAGCGAAAAAAGTCGTCGCCAGGAAGCCGGCGCGCAAGGCGGCAAAGAAACCGAAGAAAGTCATCGCGCTTTTCCCGGAAGCGGCCTTTGGGCCGGCGCTCAATTCGGTCGGCATTGGCCAGGCGCTGGAAAAGCTCGGCCACAAGGTGGTGTTCCTGTCCGATCCGGGCTTCCTCGATGTCTATAAGGGCTATGGCTTCGAGGCCCATCCGGTCAATCTGTCGGAGCCGCTGCCGCCCGAGGAGATGGCCAAGTTCTGGGTCGATTTCATCAACGGCCACATCCCGAATTTCCGCAAGACGCCCTATGACCAGATCGACAATTACGTGAAGGGTTGCTGGGAGATGATCGTCGAGACGGCGAAATGGGCCGAGAAGGACCTGCCGGGCGTGCTCGACACGATCAAGCCGGACGTCGTCTGCGTCGACAACGTGATCCTCTTCCCTGCGATCAAGCATTATGCCCGCGACAACAAGAAACCCTGGGTGCGCATCATCTCCTGCTCGGAAAACGAGATCGAGGACCCGGATATCCCGCCGCATCTGTCGGGCTGCGGCGAGAAGGACAAGAAGGGTTTTGCCGCCTATCGCAAGCGCTTCAATGAGGTGATCAAGCCGATCCACGAGAACTTCAATAAGTTCCTCAAGAGCGTCGGCGAGAAGCCCTATCCGATCGGACAGTTCTTCGAGGCGTCGCCGCATATGAACCTGCTGCTTTACCCTTCCGCGGTGAAGTTCAAGCGCCGTCACAAGCTTTCGCCCAAGCGGTTCCAGTATCTGGAAGGCTGCGTGCGCAAGGACGCGGCTTACAAGGTGCCGAAATTCAGGAAGAACAATGACAAGCCCTTGCTCTATGTGAGCTTCGGCTCGCTCGGCTCGGGCGATGTCGATCTCCTGAAGCGGTTGATCGCCACCATCGGCAAGCTGCCGGTCCGGGCGCTGGTCAATGTCGGCGACTATATGGATCAGTATACGGAGGTTCCGGGCAATGTGATCATCGACAAATGGTATCCGCAGCCTTCGGTGATCCCGCAGGTCGATGCCGTGATCCATCATGGCGGCAACAACTCCTTCACCGAGTGCCTCTATTTCGGCAAGCCCGCGATCATCATGCCTTATGTCTGGGACGGACATGACAATGCCACGCGCGTCGAGGAGACCGGCCACGGTTTCAAGCTCGACCGTTATGAATGGACGGACGAGGTCATGGCCGACCGCATCACGCGGATGCTCACCGACAAGAAGATGAAGGCGAAGCTCAGGAAGACGTCGAAGGACATGCGCAAGCAGAAGGGGCCGGCGAAGGCGGCGAAAGTCATCGACGGTCTCCTGCGCCGCAAGAAGGCCGCCTGATGTCGAAAGGACTGCAGTCGAGCGCGCCGCACATTGTGGACCCCGCCAATTATGCGGGGCCGCTGAAGGACTGGGGACATCAGCCCGATCCGATCGCCGGCAATTCCAAGAGCGACGGTGTGCTGCTTCATAAGGGGCCGAACGGCCAGCCGGAATCGGGCCTGTGGCAATGCACGCCCGGCGCCTGGCCGCTGTCGATCCCGCGCGATGAACTATGCTACTTCGTCTCAGGGCGCGCGACCTACACGCATGAATCGGGTGACAAGATCGAGATCGTGCCGGGAACGGTGGTGCTGTTCCCCGCCGGCTGGACTGGAATCTGCGTGGTCCACGAGACCATGCGCAATGTGTATATGTTGAGTTAGGAACATCATGCTCCTCAACCGTCACCCCGGCGAAAGCCGGGGCCTATTGAATAGAGTGAGCCGGGCGGCGCTGCTCGTTCGGCACGACCGCAATGGATCCCGGCTTTCGCCGGGATGACGAATTTGGGGAGGCTATTCAATAGGAGATAGAATGCCGACCAACCTGAATTCATCCGCGCCGCATATCGTCGATCCGGCGAATTATCCGGGCCCGTTCAAGGACTGGGGCGTCATCCCCACCATGATCGAAGGGGAATCGCGCACTTCCGGCATCGTCCTTCATAAGGGACCGGAAGGGCAGAGCGAGACCGGCATATGGATTTGCACGCCGGGCTACTGGAACTGCCATGTCACCAAGGACGAGTTCTGCCACTTCCTCACCGGCCGCTGCACCTATACGCATGAAAGCGGCGACGTGATCGAGATCGGCCCCGATACGACGGCCTTCTTCCCGCAGGACTGGGAGGGCACCTGCCGGGTGCATGAGACGATCCGCAAAGTCTACATGATCCGCTAGCATGGCCTTCGATCCGGATGCCGGCCAAGTCTTCCGCGCCAATGGCTGGGCGGTCCCGGCGGGCGTCGAATTCCGTGACATCGTCAACCCGGCCGATCTCAGCATCGCCGGACGCATTGCGCTGTTGACGCCTGCGCTCGCCGAGAACGTGGCGCGCGAGGCCCTCGATGCGCAGCGCGTCTGGAAACGTGTCGACGCCAAGACGCGGGCCCGGTTGCTGCATGAGATTGCGGATTCCATCGCCAGGGCCGACATGCATGACATCGCGCGTCTCATGGTGCTGGAGATGGGCAAGCCCTATCCGGAGGCGGTGGGCGAGCTTCTCAATGTGGCGCCGGCCTTCCGCTATTTCGCCGAGATGGCGCGCGACGATGCGGGCAAGGTGGCGGGCACGACGCAGGCGGGCTCGTTCCAGTTCTCGCGCAACGAACCTTACGGCGTCTCTGTCCATATCATGCCGTTCAACTTCCCCATCCTTCTGATGTGCTGGACGGTGGCGGCGTCGCTCGCGGCCGGCAATGCCTGCATCATCAAGCCGGCGGAAGCGACGAGCCTGTGCACGCTGGCCTTCATGGAGCATTTCCGCAAAGTCCTGCCGCCGGGCCTCGTCTCCTGTCTCACCGGCGGCGCCGATGTCGCCCAGGCCCTCATCCGTTCACGCAGCACCCATGCGGTCGCCTTCACCGGCAGCGTAGCAAGCGGACGAGCCGTGGCGGTGGCCTGCGCCGAGCGGTTCAAGCCCTGTATCATCGAGGCGGGCGGCAATGATCCGATGATCATCTCGGAACATGCCCCGCTCGATGTCGCCGTGCCGGGCGCCGCCATGGCGGCCTTCCATCTTTCTGGGCAGATCTGCACGTCGTCCGAGCGCTTCTTCGTGCATGAGAAGGTGCATGACGAATTCGTCGACCGGCTGGCCGGCATGGCGCGCAAACTCCGTATCGGCCACGGCCTGGAAGAAACCGAGATCGGGCCGCTCGTTTCGGAAGCGGCGCGCGCCAAGGTGAGCCGCCTGGTCGGCGAGGCGCAGGAGCAGGGCGCGGAGATCGTCTGTGGCGGCCGCGTGCCGCCCGGGCGCAATGTCGGCTGGTTCTATGAGCCGACCATCCTCACCGGCTGCACGCCGAAGATGACCGTCATGCGCGACGAGATCTTCGGGCCGGTGGCGGCGATCTGCAAAGTGTCGTCCTTCGAAGAGGCGCTCGCCTTCGCCAATGACAGCGACTTCGGTCTCGGCGCCTCCGTGTTCACCACCGATCTGAAGGAAGCGATGCAGGCGGCGGAAATGCTCGAAGCCGGCATGGTCTGGGTCAACAACCCGCTCATCGACAACGACGCGCTGCCCTTCGGGGGCTGGAAGATGTCAGGATTGGGGCGCGAGCTCGGGCGCCAGGGCCTCGATGCCTTCCGGCGCTCGAAGATGGTGGTCATCGATCATGAGCCGACCGTCCAGGACTGGTGGTATCCCTATCCGCAAGACTGGTTCTATAAAGGAAAGGGCCGCGTCTAGCGGCCCTTTCTGTTCGTTCACTTCACCAGGATGTTGGTGAACTGCCAGGGATCGCGCTTGTCGATGTCCTCGGCGAACAGCGTCTGGCGATCCTGGAGCGGGTTCCAGTCGGTATAGGCGCCCGTCATCTGGCCGAGATAGGGCATCTGCACGTCGAGGCAGCGGCGGAAGTCCATCTCGTCGGTCTCGACGACGCCGGCCTTCGGATTCTCGATCGCCCAGACCATGCCGGCCAGCACCGCGCTCGTCACCTGGAGGCCGGTCGCGTTCTGATAGGGCGCCAGCTTCTTGGCTTCCTCGATGGTCAGCTGCGAGCCGTACCAATAGGCGTTCTTTTTGTGGCCATAGATGAGGACGCCCAATTCGTCGCGGCCGTCGAGGATCTCGTCGGCTTCGAGGATGTGGATCGCCGACTGCTTCTTGCCGCCATTGCCGAACATCTCATGCAGCGACAGCACCGCGTCGTTGGAGGGATGATAGGCATAGTGGCAGGTCGGCCGGTAGGTGACCTTGCGGCCCTCGCGCACCGTGAAATAGTCGGCGATCGAGATCGCTTCATTATGGGTGACGAGAAAGCCATATTGCGGACCGGGCGTCGGCGTCCAGGAGCGCACCTTGGTCTCGGCGCCCGGGCGCGTGATGTAGATCGCGGCACCGCAGCCCGTTTTGTGCTTCTTGCCGCCGGGCGGCAGCTTCTTCTCATGCGTGCCCCAGCCGAGCTCGGCCGGCTGCAGGCCTTCCGAGATGAAGCCTTCGACCGACCAGGTGTTGACGAAGGTGTCGAGCGGCTTCGGCTTCTTGGCGCGCTGCGTGTCGCGCTCGGCGATATGGATGCCCTTGACGCCGAGACGCTTCATGAGCTTGCCCCATTCCTCGCGCGTCTTCGGCTCCTTGACCTTCACCTTGGTGGCCGCGGCGATATCGAGCAGCGCCTGCTTGACATACCAGGACACCATGCCGGGATTGGCGCCGCAGCAGGAGACCGAGGTGTGGCCGCCTTTGTATTTTTCCTTGAGCGCCAGCACGTGCTCGCGCATCGCGTAATTGGTGCGCGCCGAATTGTCGAGCTTGCTGTTGTAGTAGAAACCGGGCCACGGCTCGACGACCGTGTCGATATAGAGCGAGCCCGTCTGTTGCGCCAGCTTCTGGATTTCGATGGAGGAAACGTCGACCGAGAGATTGACGATGAAGGCCTGCTCGCCCGTCGTCAGCAGCGGTGTCAGCACCGACTTGTAGTTTTTCGGCGTGAGGCCCTTCTTGATGAAGGTGATGCGCTCATTGTCGGCGATGTGCTTGTTGTGATCATCGGGATCGATGATCGTGAACTTGCTCCGATCACAGGCGATATGGCGCAAGATGAGGGGGAGGGTGCCCCGCCCGATCGAGCCGAGTCCGATCATTACAATGGGGCCGTTCCAGGTCGCGTGTTGTGGCCAGAGGGTCATTTTATGCAAGCACTCCGTTGAAGTTGGGGATTGCCGCTCTTTAGCCGAGAGTTTTGTCGCACGACACCAGAAAATGCGCTAGGCTCCGGCGAAAACTGGCGGGGTTTCGGGACCAATGCAGAAGACACTGATCCTTCTTTCGGCGGCGATGCTGTTGGCTGCGTGTGCTGGGCGTTACGGCAATGACGAGCAGAGCTACCAGCAATGTGTGCGTCTGGCGCGCCAGGAAGGCCAGGTCATCAAATATATCGACACCACCCTGCAATACCGCAAGAAGCACCATCCGGGACCCGAGGTCGAGGCCGAGCTCGAGCGGGCGCGCGCCGAGCGCCGCGAGATCCACAGCGAGAGGCGGGACCTCGGCTGCATCTGAAGCGGCTGGTCCGCACGGGAAAAACCTAAAACTTTTCCCGTATTTGACCCAGTAAACCCTCCTTTAACCTAAACAAGGCATTGTTGCCCTGTCAGTTGGTTTCTGGAGTTTAGGTATGCGTTCCTCTTCCGTGCGCGCCGTCGGGTTTCCGTCGAAAGCGTCGCTCCTTCTCAGTGTAGCGGCCGCCATTCTGCTTTCGGCCTGTTCCGGCTCGGTAGACCGTTTCGCTGATTCCTCCTCCTCATCGGATGACTCGATCTACACCGCCTCGGTGCCCAAGAAGGTGCAGAGCGGCGGTGGCGATACGGACGTGGCCTCATCGGCGTCCGACCGCGACACGGTCTCGCGCCGTCCGCTGGGCGCCTCCGGCAGCAAGGCCGCCGAGAGCAATTACGCCAGCAACGGCTACAACTACCAGCAGACCTACAAGCCGGTTTACAAGCAGCCGAGCCTGCAGCCCAAGGACTACCAGTCGGCGCAGACGGAGCCTTCCTACAACGACCCGCAGCCGGCCATGGAAGCCAAGTCCGGCACGGTCCGGGTCGAGCCGGGCATGACGCTCTATTCGATCGCCCGGGCCAACAACACGACCGTGGGCGAGCTTGCCCGCGCCAACAATCTCGCCGCACCTTATTCGGTGGCCGTCGGCCAGACCCTGCGCATCCCGGGCAGCAATGCCGCAATGGCGCCGCAGCCGGCCAATGCCAAGCCGGGCAGCACGCTGATGGCCGGCGGCGGCGAGCATACGGTGCGCGCCGGCGAAACCCTCTATTCGCTGGGCCGCAGCTATGGCGTGCATCCCTTCGCCATCGCCAAGCTGAACGGCCTCGACAACAACACGTCGCTCCGTCAGGGGCAGATGATCCGCATTCCGAAGGGCGGCTCGGGCGCAGGCCCGGCGATCGCCGCCAAGCAGCCGGCCACCGCGCCGAGCGTGGCCCAGCCTTCGACCAATGTCGCCGCCAATGAGCCGGCCGATGATGCCGACGCGGACGTCGCCTCGGCGGCGCCGAAGCCGATCCAGCAGCAGTCGCAGCAGGTCGTGTCGGACAATCAGACGGCCCAGGAAGCAGGCAGTCTGACCTTCCGCTGGCCGGTCAAGGGCCGGGTGATTTCGGGCTACGGCTCGAAGCCGGGCGGGCTGCGCAATGAAGGCATCAATATCGCGGTTCCGGAAGGCACCGATGTGCGCTCGGCCGAGGCCGGCGTCGTCGCCTATGCCGGCAACGAGCTCAAGGGCTACGGCAATCTCGTCCTCATCCGCCATGAGGGCGGCTGGGTGACGGCCTATGCCCACAACAAGGACCTGTTCGTGAAGCGCGGCGACACCGTGAAGCGCGGCGACGTCATCGCCAAGGCCGGCCAGACCGGCTCGGTGTCGAGCCCGCAGGTTCACTTCGAGGTCCGCAAAGGCGCCACGGCGATGGATCCCATGCGCTTCCTCAACGCCTCGACCGCCTCCAACTGACAGCAAGCACCTTTCGAGGACTACGAAAGCCCGGCCACGTGCCGGGCTTTTGCTTGCGCGGCTTCAAGAATAGCCGCAAAAGACGCTCCGACTGACAAGAGGAGCCGGAAATGATCGAGGTTTGGGGACGCCGCAGTTCGAGCAATGTGCAGAAGGTTGTCTGGGCCCTCGACGAGCTCGGCCTGGAGTTCAAGCGTCACACGGTGGGCGGAGGTTTTGGCGGCACGCGCGAGCCCGCCTATCTCGAGATGAACCCCAATGCGCTGGTGCCGGTCCTGCGCGACGGCGACATCATCATGTTCGAATCGAACGCCATCGTCCGCTACCTGGCGGCGCGCTACGGCGAGGGCCGCCTGCGTCCCCAGGCGCCCCAGGCGCTCGCCGCGGCCGAGCAATGGATGGAATGGCAGCAGCTCAATGTCGTGCCCCATATCTCGGCGATCTTCTGGAATCTGGTGCGGGTGAAGCCTGAGGACCGCAACGACAAGGCGGTCGCCGATGCCGGCACCAAGCTGGCCAATATCCTCGCCATTGCCGACAAGCGGCTCGCCGCCGCGCCCTGGTTCGCCGGTGATGAATTCTCCTATGGCGATATCGTGCTCGGCGTACTCTACTGGCGCTATTCCCAGCTCGATTGCAACCGCCCCGGCACGCCCAATATCAAGCGCTGGTTCGAGGCGCTGCAGCAGCGGCCGGCCTATCGCAAATGGGTGATGGTGGCGGTCGGCAATTCCATCGAAGAGTGGAATGCGAATGAAAAGGCGCTCGCATAGAAATTAGAGGTTTCAAGGAGTTAGGCGCTCTTGCTCCTGTGAGGCAGCAAGAGGGCCCGCTCATTCCTCGATCCGGACGCCCAGCCGTCCGGCGAGGTCCTGGACGAACTGCCAGGCGACGCGGCCCGAGCGGCTGCCGCGCGTGGCCGTCCATTCGATCGCCTGCGCGCGAACCTCCTCCGGCTTGACCTCGAGATTGAGTCGTTTCACGTAACCCTCGATCATGCTTAGGAATTCATCCTGCGAGCAATTATGGAAGCCGAGCCACAGGCCGAACCGGTCGGAGAGCGAGACCTTCTCCTGGACCGCTTCCGACGGGTTGATGGCGGTCGAGCGCTCATTCTCCATCATGTCGCGCGGCAGCAGGTGCCGGCGGTTGGAGGTGGCGTAGAAGATCATATTGTGGGGGCGCCCCTCGATGCCGCCCTCGAGCGCCGCCTTGAGCGACTTGTAGGAGGTGTCATTGGCGTCGAAGGAGAGGTCGTCGCAGAAGACGATGAAGTAGAGCGCCGGATTGGCGCGGACCAGCGTCATCAGCTGCGGCAGGCTTTCGATGTCCTCGCGATGGATCTCGACCAGCTTGAGCTTGCCGCCTGACTCCTCGTTGACCAGATGGTGCGAGGCCTTGACCAGCGAGCTCTTGCCCATGCCGCGGGCGCCCCAGAGGAGCGCGTTGTTGGCCGGCAGCCCCTTGGCGAAGCGGCGGGTATTGTCGATGAGAATGTCGCGGGTCTGGTCGATGCCGCGCAGGAGATCGATGTCGACCCGGTTGACCTTGGCCACGGGCTCCAGCCGGCGCTGCTGGGCGTTCCAGACGAAGGCCGCGGCGGCGCCCAGATCGGAGGGCGGCGGCTGGGCCGGGGCCAGCCTTTCGAGGGCGACGGCGATCCGGCTGAGAAGGGTCACGAAATCGTCATTGGCGGGGTCTTTGGACATGGCGCAGGTCCATAGCCTCCCGGGTTCCCGGGGACAAGAAGCCGGGGCGCATAGGCGGTTCCAGCCGGTTGCAATGGCCGGTTTCGGCGCTATATACCCCTGAACTCAAACCCGGCGGCCTCAATCCCCGCCTTTTTCGCCGCTCAGAGGAGACGCCCTGAATGTTCATTACCCCCGCTTTTGCCCAGGCCACGGGGAGCCCCGGCACCGGTGACTTCATCGGCATGATTCTGCCCCTGGTGATGATCATGGTGGTTTTCTGGTTCCTCCTGATCCGCCCGCAGCAGAAGCGTCAGAAGGAGCATCAGGAGCTGATCGGCAAGGTGGCCCGCGGCGACACGATCGTGACGTCGGGCGGCCTCATTGGCCGGGTATCCAAGGTGGTGGATGAGCGCGAGCTCCTGGTCGAGGTGGGCGAGAATGTGAAGGTCAGGGTGGTGCGCAGCGCCATCGCCGAGGTCCGCGCCAAGGGTGAGCCCATCAAGGACGATACCGCCAAGAAATAAGTCGAAGCCGATGCTGCAATTTCCCCGCTGGAAAGTCCTCGCCATCCTGGCGGACGATTGGTCTATATAGACGCGGAAAACGAATCCGCCGGCGGTGGCCAGGCGAAAGGGTCGGACCTCTAAGATGCTGTATTTCTCCCGCTGGAAAGTCCTCGCCATCCTGGCTGTGATCGTGGCCGGCATGCTTGCGGCGCTCCCCAATGTCCTGCCCAAGGAGATGCAGGATAGCTTGCGGCAAAGCACCATTCTGAGGCCGGTGACGCTCGGCCTCGACCTCCAGGGCGGCTCCTATGTCCTCATGGAGATCGACCGCAAGGAGCTGGTCAACACGCTGATCGTCCAGCAGATGGGCGATGTCCGCGCCGTCCTGCGCGAGGCGCGCATCGGCTACAAGCTCAACCGCACGCCGACCGGCGTCACGGTGCAGATCACCGACGCGGCCGACGCCGACAAGGCCTATGAGGCGCTGCGCAACCTGACCCAGCCGGTCGATACCGGTCTTTTCGGCACCGGCGTCGCCAGCCGCATCTTCAATCTCGACCGTTCCGGCCAGCAATTCACCTTCAGCTTCAACGATGCGGGGCTCGAGAGCCGCGTCGGCCAGGCGGTCGATCAGTCGCTGAGCATCATCGACAAGCGCATCAACGGAACCGGCATCGCGGAAGCCTCGGTTCAGCGCCAGGGCAAGGACCGGATCGTCGTGCAGCTGCCCGGCGTCGGCGATCCCGATCAGGTCGTCAAGATGATCGGCCAGACGGCCAAACTCACCTTCCAGCTCGTCTGCGAAAGCCAGCCGGCCAGCGCGACCGACAACCCGCCCCAGGAATGCGCCGCCTATCCGATGCGGCCGGACCAGCCGCGGGCCCAGCAGGGGCAGCCCCAGATCATCTGGGTGCAGACCTCGAGCGCTGCGACCGTCGACGGCGCCGATCTGAGCAATGCCTCGTCAGGTTTCGATTCGCGCACCAACGAGCCGATCGTCTCCTTCAAGTTCAACCAGAAGGGCGCGCTGCGCTTCGGCAAGCTCACCGCCGACAATGTCGGCAAGCCTTTCGCCATCATCCTCGACCAGGAAGTGATCAGCGCGCCGCGCATCAACGAGCCCATTCTGGGCGGCACCGGGCAGATCTCCGGCAACTTCACCGTCGAGGAAGCCAACAGCCTGGCGATCGTGCTGCGCTCGGGCGCTCTGCCGGCGCGCCTCGTCGCGGTCGAGCAGCGCACCGTCGGCCCCAGCCTCGGCTCCGACTCGATCCGGGCCGGCGCCATCGCCTCGATCATCGCGCTCATCGCCGTCATGTGCTTCATGCTGATCGCCTACGGGCTGTTCGGCATCTTCGCCAATATCGCGCTCGTCGTGAACCTCATCCTGCTGATCGGCATCATGTCGGTGGCGGGCTTCACGCTGACCTTGCCGGGCATCGCCGGCATCGTGCTCACCATGGGCATCGCGGTCGACTCCAACGTGCTCGTCTATGAGCGCATACGCGAGGAATGGCGGCACGGGCGAAGCGCGCTCAATTCGATCGAGACCGGCTTCAAGGCGGCGCTCGCGACGGTGCTCGATTCGAACATCACCTCCTTCATCGCCGCCGTGGTGCTCTTCGGCGTGGGCTCGGGCCCGGTGCGCGGCTTCGCCATCGCGCATGCAATCGGCATCATCACCACCGTGTTCACGGCTTACACCGTCACCCGGCTCATCGTGTTCTGGTGGGTCAGGACGGCCAAGCCCAAAGAGGTTCCGCTGTAAGCGGGAAGTCACATGTACAAGCCTATCCGCTTTATCAAGGACGACACCAAGATCCGGTTCATGCTGTGGAGCCGGTACGGCTACTTCGCCTCCGGCCTCGCCTGTCTCGCGTCGATCCTGCTGTTCGTGCTGGTCGGTCTCAATTACGGCGTCGACTTCAAGGGCGGCACCGTCTTCGTGATCCGCACCGAGCAGACGGCCAATCTCGACGAGCTGCGCGCCAAAGTGAACAGCCTCGGCTTCGGCGAGGCGGAATTGCAGGACTTCGGCAGCACCGGCCGCGAGGTGCTCATCCGCTTGCCCACCATCGAAGGCGGCGAGGATGTGCAGCGCGACGTTCAGGCCAAGGTCAAGGAGATCCTGGGGCCGGGGATCGAATATCTTTCCATCGAGGTCGTCGGGCCGAAGGTGTCGGGCGAGCTGGCGGAATGGAGTATCTTCGCCGTTCTGATCGCCATCATAGGCATCCTGATCTACATATGGTTCCGATTCGAATGGCAGTTCGCCATAGCGACGGTGATGTCGCTGTTGCATGACGTGTTGCTGTCCATCGGCTTCTTCATCCTGATCCGCATCGAGTTCAATCTGCAGATCATTGCAGCACTCCTCACCATCGTCGGCTATTCGCTCAACGACACCGTCGTCGTGTTCGACCGCGTGCGCGAGTATCTGCGCAGGTATAAGCAGATGCCGCTGGCCGACCTGATCGACTTCTCGGTCAACAGCGTTCTGCCGCGCACATTGCTCACCGCGGTGACGACGCTCCTGGCGCTGTTCGCCCTCTATCTTTTCGGCGGCGAGGTGCTGAAGGGCTTCACCCTGGCGATGATCTGGGGCGTGTGCGTCGCGACCTACTCGTCGATCTTCTCGGCCGCGTCGCTTCTGGCGCTCCTCGGCGTCAACCGTGACGCCATCCAGATCGACAACGCCCCCGAGGAGACGAATGCCAGGCTCAAGCCCAAGGGGGGCGAGAAGCCGGCGGCGAAAAAGGCGAGCGGCAGCAAGCCGGCTCCGGCACGTTCGTGAGCCGGCGCTCAGGTCCTGACTGAGCATCATGGCCGAGGACAACCGCTTCCTGCCCCAACGGGCGCCCATCGAATCCTATGGGAATGGCGGTTTCCGTTTCGCCGGCATGTCGCATCAGGGATCGCTGATGATCCTGGGCGACGGCATGCATGCCTGGCCAGCGGCGCGTTTCTCCGATGTCTCGCCGGCCGACTTCGCCGGGATCCTGGACGCACCGAAACGGCCTTACTCCTTCATACTCGGCACCGGCATCGCCGCGCCGGCGCCATCGCGGCCGCTGCTCGAGGCCTTCGACAAAGCCGGCATCGGCCTCCAGCTCATGACCACCGGCGCCGCGGTCCGCACCTATAATATCCTGCTCGGCGAGAACCGCGACATCTGGGCGGCGCTGATCGCCGTCGATCAGGTGCGATGAGCTCCGATTATTGCCATGAGCTGGTGCGCCAGGGCGACCGGGACCGCTATCTGTCGACGCTCCTGGCGCCCGATGCCAAGCGCCCGCAGCTCCTGGCGCTCTATGCCTTCAATATCGAGATCGCCCGCATCCGCGAGACGGTGAGCGAGGCGACGCTCGGCGAGATCAGGCTCAGATGGTGGACCGACGCCATCGAGGCCGTCTATGCCGGCGAGCCCCAGGGCCATCCGGTGATCGCGGCTCTGGCGCCGGTCATTGCCGAAGCGGGACTGCCCAAGCCGGCGCTGCTCAACATGATCGAGGCCCGGCAGTTCGATCTCTATGACGATCCGATGCCTTCGCTCGGCCAGCTCGAAGGCTATCTGGGCGAAACCTCCTCGATGCTGATCCAGCTGGCGGCGATGATCCTGGACCAGGAGAAGGCGCGCAGCCTCGGCGATATTTCCGGCCTCGCCGGCGTCGCCATGGGCCTCACCGGGCTGCTGCGCGCGCTGCCGCTGCAGCGCAGGCGCGGCCAATGCTACGTGCCTGCCGAGCTGCTGGCGAAACACGGCCTGACACCGGCGCATCTCCTGGCGGGGCGCGAACCCGACGCCATCGCCAAAGTGCTGGCGGAGCTGCGCGGGCATGCGGCGAAGCGCCTGGACGAGGCCCGCGCCCTGGCGGGTTCGCTCGACGCGCGGGTCTTCCCGGCCTATCTGCCGGCGAGCCTCACCGATCTCTATCTCAATCGTCTTGCGAGCATCGGGGCAAGGGCCTTGACCGAAGTCGCCGAGGTGGCCCAATGGCGACGCCAGTGGACGCTCTACAGGCGGGCGAAGGCCCGGACATTGTAACGCCACAATCGGACAGCCACAGTCGTTGTGACAACGCCACGGAGTGCGCATGAGCCTCGCCGACCGCCTGCATCGCCTGGTCCCCGATCTTTCCGCCGCCCTGGCGCGATTTCCCGTTCCGGCTCTCCTCTCCGTCCTGCTTTGCGTCTACGCCAATCTCGACGTCGCCACGCTGGTCAGCAACGGCGCGATATCCGACAATCAGGTCTATCTGGGCGGCGCGGCGGCCTTCATGGCGGCGGGAACGGCGCATTACTTCGCGCGGAGCCGCGGCATGTCACGGCTCGCCGAGCTGCTTCTGGCGCTCGCGGCGGCTCTCGTCGCCGGCGGCCTGGCTTTCTGGGATGTCTATTTCAGGTCCTCCCACCTTTTCCTTTTCGCCGGGCTTCTGCCGCTCCTGATGATCGCCGGCTTCCTCAAGCCCGATGCGAAGCAGGGCGCGCTCTGGCTGTTCAATCTGCGCCTCGGCCTTGCGGTGGTGCTGGCGATGATCGTCGGGCTCATCTTCGCGGGCGGCATCTCGGCCATCCTGGCGAGCCTCGAATTCCTGTTCAATGTCGATCTGCCCTGGCGCGCCCATGAGCATGTCTGGGTCACTGCCGCGAGCCTGATCGCGCCGGTCTACGGCCTCTCGCTCCTGCCGGGCTGGCTCGACGAGGAGGTCGAGCTCACCGGCGGGCGCGACACGCTGATCGAACGCGGCGTCTCGGTGCTCGTCAGCTACATCATGGTGCCGATCGCCGTCGTCTATACGCTGATCCTGCATGCCTATGCGGTGAAGATCATCCTCGACGGCGCGCTTCCCAAGGGCCAGATCGGCCTGATGGTGTCGATCTTCGCGGTGGGCGGCACGGCGACCTGGCTGATCGCCTGGCCCTGGCGCGAGAAGGGCACCGTGCTGTTGCGCTTCTTCATGCGCTACTGGTTCTGGTTCACCATCGTGCCCGTCATCCTGCTGGTCATCGCCATCTGGGAGCGCATTTCCACCTATGGCGTGACGCCCGACCGCTACGGCATCGCCGTCATCGCCGTGTGGCTCGCTCTGGTGACGCTCTATCTGGCGATCAGGCGCAATCGCGCCGACATGCGCGCCTTGCTCGGCAGTTTCGCGGTGCTGGTGCTGATCGGATCGGCCGGCCCCTGGGGCGCCAACAATCTCTCGATCGAAAGCCAGTTCGGCCGTCTCGTCGGCTACTTCGAGTCGGAGAAGCTCCTGACGCCGGAAGGCAAGATCGTCGATCAGCCGCCGACGCTGAGCCCCGAGGGCCGCCGCGAGATCGACACCCTCCTGTGGTCATTGAACAGCATGGGCGGCCTCGACAAGCTCAAGCCCTATTTTGCCGGCCGCAAGGATGATCCTTTCGCCGGCGCGACGGACAGATGGAGCGCCTTCACCGCCATCCGCAAGATTCTCGGCGTCGATATCTTCACGCCGGCGCCCGACCAGGTGAGCTTCGGCGCCGGCTTGCCCTTCATCCAGGACATCAGCGGGCAGGGGCGTCTCGTCGGCCCGATCCAGGTTCACATGAATGCGGCCGACAAGCCGGATCAGGTGTGGGCCAAGACCGATGGCCAGACCCTCGACATCACGATCGGCGCTGAGAAATGGTCACTCCCGGTGAAGCCCCTGATGGAGAAGGTCAAGGCCGAGACGACGTCGCAGACCCAGCTCGCACAGCAGCGCCCCATCATCTACGAAGCGGAGCCCGGCGTGACGCTGATCATCATCAATGCGTCGGGCGAAATCCGCGACAAGCCGGGTTATCTCAATCTGGGCTTCTGGCTCATTCTGCGGCAATAGCCGGCTTCGGTCCCAGCCACTGGTCAAAGTCGCTGAGCGCCCGCGCCGTATAGGCGTGCTTGCGGGCGACCTGCTTGTCCTTGCCGCGCGGCTTCCTGCCGTCCGGACCCTTCGGAATCTCGACCGGCGGGAAGAGGCCGAAATTGACATTCATCGGCTGGAACGAGCCGGTGTTGTTGTCGGTCGTCTCGATATGGCCGCCGGTGATGTGGTTGATGAGCGCGCCATGGCCGGTGGTGGCGGGCGGCGGCGTGAAGTCCAGCCCCAAGCGTTCGGCCGCCGCCATGCGACCCGCCATCAGGCCCATCGCGGCGCTTTCCACATAACCCTCGACGCCGGTGATCTGGCCGGCGAAACGCAAGCGCGGTGAGGCGCGCAGGCGCAGGCGCTCGTCGAGCACCTTGGGGCTGTCGAGGAAGGTGTTGCGGTGAAGCCCGCCGAGCCGCGCGAAGTCGGCATTCTCGAGGCCGGGAATGGTCTTGAAGACGCGCAGCTGCTCGCCATGCTTCAGCTTGGTCTGGAAGCCGACCATGTTGTAGAGCGTGCCAAGCTTGTTGTCCTGGCGCAGCTGGACAACGGCATAGGGCTTGGTGTCGGGCTGATGCGCATTGGTGAGGCCGCGCGGCTTCATCGGGCCGTGACGCAGGGTCTCAGGCCCGCGCTCGGCCATCACCTCGATCGGCAGGCAGCCGTCGAAATAGGGCGTCGACTTCTCCCATTCCTTGAAGTCGGCCTTGTCGCCGGCGATGAGCGCCGCGATGAAGCCCTCATACTGCTCGCGCGTCATCGGGCAGTTGATGTAGTCCTTGCCGGTGCCGCCCGGCCCCTGCTTGTCGTAGCGCGACTGGAACCAGGCGACATTCATGTCGATCGTGTCGCGATGCACGATGGGCGCGATGGCGTCGAAGAAGGCGAGGCCCTGTTCGCCGGTCAGCGCCTGGACCGCCTCGGCGAGCGCCGGCGAGGTGAGGGGGCCGGTCGCCACGATGACATTGTCCCACTCTTCCGGCGGCAGGCCCTGGACCTCGCCGCGCGCGATGGTGACGAGCGGATGCGCCTCGAGCGCTTCGGAGACGCCCTCCGAAAATCCGTCGCGGTCGACGGCGAGCGCGCCGCCCGCCGGCACCTTGTGGCGGTCGCCCATGCGCATGATGAGCGAGCCGGCGCGGCGCATTTCCTCATGGAGCAGGCCCACGGCGTTACTCTGCGCGTCGTCGGAGCGGAAGGAATTCGAGCAGACGAGCTCGGCGAGGCCCTGCGTCTTGTGGGCGTCGGTCATGCGCTCGGGGCGCATTTCATGAAGGATGACCGGCACGCCGGCTTCCGCCGCCTGCCATGCCGCTTCGCTGCCGGCGAGGCCGCCGCCGATGATATGAATGGGTTTCAGTGTCATGGCCGGGGACCTAACATGCCGGGCCTGGGAATACCAACACCAAGCCTAGCATGTTTCGCCACACCGGTCAGCTTGGCGTTTACGTGCACGTCCTGAGCCGCTAAGACGGTTTGGTCTGTGGGAGGAATAATGTTCAAGAAGATCCTGATCGCCAACCGGGGCGAAATTGCTTGCCGAGTCATCAAGACGGCGCGCCGCATGGGCATCAAGACCGTCGCCGTCTATTCCGAAGCTGACGCAGCGTCCCTCCATGTCGAGATGGCGGATGAGGCGGTGGCCATCGGCGCCGCCCCGGCCGCGCAATCCTATCTCGTCATCGAGAAGATCATCGACGCCTGCAGGAAGACCGGCGCCGAGGCGGTCCATCCGGGCTACGGCTTCCTGTCTGAGCGCTCGGCCTTCCCGCGGGCGCTGGCCGAAGCCGGCATCACCTTCATCGGACCGAATCCGGGCGCCATCGACGCGATGGGCGACAAGATCGAATCCAAGAAAGCCGCCGCCGCCGCCAAGGTGTCGACGGTGCCGGGCCATCTCGGCATCATCGAGGACGAGGCGGAAGCGGTAAAGATCGCCCGCAAGATCGGCTATCCAGTGATGATCAAGGCGTCGGCCGGCGGCGGCGGCAAAGGCATGCGCATCGCCCATTCCGATGCCGAAGTGACGGACGGCTTCGCCCGCGCCCGCTCGGAGGCCAAGTCGTCCTTCGGCGACGACCGCGTCTTCATCGAGAAGTTCATCGTCAATCCGCGCCATGTCGAGATCCAGGTGCTGGGCGACAAGCACGGCAATGTCATCTATCTGGGCGAGCGCGAATGCTCGATCCAGCGCCGCAACCAGAAGGTCATCGAGGAGGCGCCGTCGCCGCTGCTCGACGAGAAGACGCGCAAGGCGATGGGCGAGCAGGCGGTGGCGCTCGCCAAGGCGGTGAATTACGATTCCGCCGGCACCGTCGAGTTCGTCGCCGGCCAGGACCGCTCCTTCTATTTCCTCGAGATGAATACGCGCCTCCAGGTCGAGCACCCGGTGACCGAGCTCATCACCGGCATCGATCTCGTCGAGCAGATGATCCGCGTCGCCGCCGGCGAGAAGCTGGCGCTCCAGCAGAAGGACGTGAAGCTGAAGGGCTGGGCTGTCGAATCCCGGGTCTACGCCGAAGATCCCTATCGCAACTTCCTGCCTTCGACCGGCCGCCTCATCAAATATCGTCCGCCTACGGAGAGTTCCGGGGAAGGCATCACGGTGCGCAACGACACCGGCGTGTTCGAGGGCGGCGAGATCTCGATCTATTACGATCCGATGATCGCCAAGCTCTGCACCCATGCGCAGGACCGCGCCGCGGCGATCGCCGCGATGGGGACGGCGCTCGACGAGTTCTATGTCGACGGCATCCAGCACAATATTCCATTCCTCTCGGCGATCATGGAGAACGAGCGCTGGAAATCGGGGCAGCTGTCGACCGGCTTCATCGCCGAGGAGTTTCCCGGCGGCTTCACCGGCAACGAGCTGACCCCTGAGCTCAAAGCGCGCCTTTCCGCCGTCGCGGTGATGGCCGATCATGTCGAGAACCGCCGCAAGCGCCGCATCGGCGGCCAGATGAACGGCCGCAAGGTGAAATACGACACCAACCGGGTTGTGCGGCTCGGCGCCAGTGACTGGCTGCCGGTCGCTATCGTCAGCGAGGGCGAGCGCGTTCTCACCCTCGACAACGGCGAGGAGTGCTTCGTCAAAAGCGACTGGGCGCCGGGGCAGGAAGTGTGGCGCGGCGAGATCGACGGCAGGCCGGTCTCGGTCCTGCTGCGCAAGATCCTCAACGGCTACCGGCTGTCGCATAGGGGCGTCAGCATCGACGCCCATGTGTTCTCGGGCCGTGAGGCCGAGTTCGCCCGGCTGATGCCGGCCAAGAAGGCGGCCGACACGTCGAAGAAGCTACTCTGCCCGATGCCGGGCCTCGTCGTCTCGATCGCGGTGGTGGAGGGCCAGGAGATCAAGGCCGGCGAGCCGCTCGCCATCGTCGAGGCGATGAAGATGGAGAACATCCTGCGGGCCGAGCGCGACGCCGTCGTCAAGAAGGTCCATGTCAAGAAGGGCGACAGCCTGGCGGTCGACGCCGTCATCATGGAATTCGCATGACGAAGATCCTGCACGTCGCCATCAAGGGCCGCGTGCAGGGCGTCGGCTACCGCGCCTGGACCGAGGGGCGCGCCCGCGAGCTCGGTCTCCGCGGCTGGGTGCGCAACCGCCGCGACGGGTCGGTCGAGGCGGTATTCAAGGGCGAGGAGGACAAGGTCGTCCGGATGCTCGAGGACTGCTGGCGGGGACCGCGGAGCGCGGTGGTAACGGAGGTCGTCGCGACCGCGGTCGTGGATGAGAACTGGCCGGATTTCTCGGTGCGCCCGACGGCATAGGCAAATTCGCCGTTACAGGCCGGGTACAGGCATTTGCAGGGATTTGCAGGGAAAACTCAGGAAAATCGGCGTCGTCTGAGCAATCTCAAGGACTTGGCAATTCAGGCCAGGGAATCCCGAAATCGTTACGGGGCGGGCCGCTCTGCTTTTTTTGACACCGGAGTCGCACGGCCGTGCCCGGGATTGCAAGTGGCCCTATCCGAAGATCGGACGATAGGCGGCTTCGAGCGCGACATCCGCATCTTCCATGGTCACCGGCAAACCGAGATCGACCAGGCTCGTCACCCCATGCTCGGCGACGCCGCAGGGCACGATACCGGAGAAATGGGTGAGGTCCGGCTCGACATTGAGGCTGATGCCATGGAAGGTCACGCTGTGGCGCACGCGGATGCCGATGGCGGCGATCTTCTCCTCGACGCCCGGGCCCTTGTCGGGTCGCCTGACCCAGACACCGACACGGTCCTCGCGCCGCTCGCCCGCGACATTGAAGGCGGCGAGCGTGTCGATCAGCCAGGCCTCGAGCCCGGCCACGAAGGCGCGCACATCCTGGCCGCGTTTGCGCAGGTCCAGCATCACATAAGCGACGCGCTGGCCGGGGCCGTGATAGGTATATTGCCCACCGCGCCCGGTCTTGTGGACGGGAAAGCGGTCGGGAGCCACCAGATCGGCGTCCCGGGCGCTGGTGCCGGCGGTATAAAGCGGCGGATGCTCCAGGAGCCAGATCAACTCGGGAGAATCGCCCCGGGCGATGGCCAGCGTCTCATGCTCCATCCGGGCCAGGGCATCGGCATAGGGCGTGAGGCCGGGCGAAACCTCCCAGCGGGCTGAAGGCACTGATTTCAATGAAAAAGCGATGCTGGCACGGGGCTTCATGGCTTCTAGATAGTCTTTGCCAGGCCCCGCGAAAAGGATTGTTCGCGGGGGTTGATTTCGCCAAACCCGCCTGTTACACACCGCGCGCTTCCAACGGTTTGCGGCCGTGGCGGAATTGGTAGACGCACTAGCTTGAGGTGCTAGCGAGTAACATCGTGGAGGTTCGAGTCCTCTCGGCCGCACCAAATTAACCCAAGAATTTCAATCGGGTGAATTTCAGTACTGAAGGAATTTGAGAGCGCCCCGCGGGGCGCTTTTCTATTTGTCGCAGGCGATCCCGTCACCGTCACGGTCGAGCTTGTAGATGTCCTCGCCGACCACGCGCACGGGACCGCGCACATAGGCCGGGCCGTTGCCGCCGCCCCCAGCGCAATCGACATCCGAGGCGATAGGAACGCATTTGCCGGCATAGTTGGGATCGCAGGATGGATCCTGGCTCTCGTCCGGTGATGGCGCACTGTCCTGAGCCTGGGCGATGCCCGCCAGGCAAAGGAAGGCCAATGCGGCGATTGCGCGAGAGGACATGGCCGCCAAGGCGTAGCCCTCGAGCTACCGTATAGTCAACTTCGGGGTTGCGCGCCGCGGCGGATGCGCCATGCTCGCAAGCGGGGGCGCAGCAGGAAAGCTGCCGCCATGATGGTCATCAACCACACCGGCCACCCGCGCGAGGAATGGCGCCCCGGCGTCGAGACGCGCATGCTGAGCTCGGCGCTGACCGGCGCCAGGGAATTGTGCCTGTTTGAGCAATGGGTGGCGCCCGGCGCCGGCACGCCGACCCATGCGCATCCGGTCGAGGAAGTCCTGACAGTGCTTTCAGGCCAAGCGGAAATGTGGCTCGACGACCAGCGCGCCACACTCACCGCCGGACAGGCGCTCGTCGTTCCGGCCTTGCGCAAGCACGGCTTCCGCAACACCGGCGCGGACATGCTTCACATTCACGCGGTGCTGGCGTCGCCGGTCTTCGAGGCGCAGGTGGAGGGCAGGGACGAGCCGGTGCGGCGCTGGATGCCAGCCGGTGAGCATTAAGGGATCTGATGCGCCTTGCACGGACGCAGTCGTCGACTGACTTGCGAATATCCAAAAACTTAGATATGGTATTTCCTCTACCACAGAGACAATCAAAGGACATTGCCATGATCAGGAACGCGGACAGGAAATATGAGCGAACGAGATCTGTATTGGGCTGGGTCCTCGTATGAGGATCTGATGGATTTTCCGGCTGATGCAATTCAGGATGCCGGATATCAACTGGGAAAGGTGCAGCAAGACAAGGAGCCGGATGACTGGAAGCCGATAGCGAGTGTCGGTCCAGGAGTGCGAGAGATAAGGATCTTTGAGCGAACCGGTGCTTACCGGGTCTTATATGTCGTTAAGATCAAGGGGCTGGTTCATGTACTGCACTGCTTTCACAAGACGACGGAACAGACGTCGCAGCGGGACATTGATAAAGGACGGACGGCTTATCGTGAGGTTGAAGCTGCTATTGCAGCCGCTCGCGTGACGAAAAAGACGACGAAGGGTCGTCGAAGGAAGAATGAGGTTTGATGTGGGTCGTATTACAACCGGTAGCGTGTGGAGCGCTCTTGTTGAGGATTCGGTCGAAGCGCGGAGGATGGAAAGGAAGTCCATGCTTCTGATGAAGGTGCAGGAGCGATTGAAAGCTAAGAAGTGGACTCAGGTTGAGGCCGCTCGCCATCTGGGTGTCGGGCAGTCCCGAGTATCCGACTTGCAACAGGGCAAGATCAGCCAGTTCTCAATGGAGATGCTGATCGATTTCCTGGAGAAGCTTGGTCAGCCCGTAGAGTTGACGTTTCCCAAGCACAGCAGGGCCAAGGCGCGCAAGCTGGAGCAGGCCTAACGATGGCGCATTTGTCAGGAGGGTGTCCGGAACGATGTGCAAGGAGATTTCTGTGAGTTGACCTTTACGAGGAGACTCACATGACGCCTGATTGGAGGATTGCGCCTGAACTTCTGGACCATCTTCTCAGGAAAAGAACAGAAGAATCCTTCAGGCGGCCTTCTTCGGTTTGTTCACCTTGATGTGAACATCGGCGCCGATCTTGTCGAGGAAGCCGAGGAGGGCTTCCAGGGAGAACTTGTCAACCTTGCTGTTGATGAGCTCGGACGCCCGCGGCTGGGTGATACCGAGTTTCTTGGCAACTTCCGCTTGGCTCCACTTGCCCCTTTCAATCCAGTCCTGGACCTCGAACATGAGCAGAGAACGCCGTTCCATGGCGCGGGCCTGGATGGGGATCGTCATAGAGCGCATCGCACACGCTGGCAAATTCCTGGGTCTTCACCATCCGGTCTTCTCCTTCTTCAGGTGACTTCGCGAAGGTTCACGAGGCAAGCGCGGCGAGGAGCGCGGCAAAAGCAAGAGTGGGCATGGTTGCTCTTATCTAGTGGATCCCGACTTTCGTCGGGATGACGGGGTAGGCGGATGTGTTTCAGATCTGATGCAGTGGATTGCTGCTCACCATGATCCACATCAGCACAGGTCGGCCAACGCTCCATCAATACTAGGATCGCCGCTCTGCGCCGTGAAAGATGCGGCCAATGACGATCTCGTTAGCTCCGATCCGGTACAGGATGATGTGTCTGCCGTGGACGAACTGATGAGTGCTGCCTTCGTAGACCCTGCCCATCTTCGGGTAGTCGCCGAGGATTTCAAATACTGTATCAAGCTCGCGGAGATATTTCTCCGCTTGGGCAGGGCCGAACGTCAGGACAGTATAGCGGTATATATCCTTGAGATCGCGTTCTGCCCGCGCCGTGATACGATGGCGCATGCGTCAGCTTTCCACGCGCGCCTCGTTGATGATGTCCTCAATGGACTTGCTGGAAAGTGGGCTCTTGAAGCCTTCGTCAATCGCCGCCTGTATGACCTTGCGCTTTTCATCAGGCGACAGCGCGTCGAACCAGTCGCGCTGTTCCTGTGTAGGAGCAGCCCACGGATAGACGTCGATGCTGATGGTTTCGAGCATGTTCATAAGTATCAATATAGGCGAAAACGCCCGAAATTGCCAGAAGATCAATGTGGCGTACCCCCGTAGGGCGCGACTAACAGCGCGGGTCACAGACGATGCTGCCCGGGCCCTAGATCTGATGCAGTGGATTACTGCGCACCATGATCCACATCAGCACTGAGACTTCGTCGCGCTCGTTCTTCACCCAATGCGGCAGCTCGCTGTCGAACTGGAAGCTGTCGCCTTCCTCGATGAGCGTCTCGGTATTGTCGACGCTGATGCGGAAGGTGCCCTTGATGACGAGGCCGGCTTTTTCGCCGGACGACTTGAAGCCGCCGGTCGGGATGACGAAGTCCTCGCTGCGGCCGTAGCGGTTGACCCACACCGTGCCGGCCTCGAGCTTGCGGACCGCACGCAGGGCGCGGCTGACATCGGCCGTATGCACCCCGGCGGCGAGGCCATAGGCGCCGTGCGCGGCGAGCGTCCAGGCCTCCTCCTCGTCGGCGAAGGATTGGACGGTCAGGACCGGACCGAAGATTTCCTCACGCACCGCCGTCGTTTCGCTGGTAACCCCGCCGAGCACGGTCGGCCGGTAATGCGGCGCGGAGGAGTCCCAGCCGCCGCCGCATAAAGCTTCGGCGCCTTCCGCGAGGCTGGTCTTCACGATGCCGTCGATGCGCATCGCCTGGCGCTGCGACACGATCGGCGGCAGCATGGCGCGTTTCTCCCAGGTGGCGCCGGGTTCGGGCTTGCGGAGCAGCTCGATGATACGTGCCACCAGCTCATCGCGGATGGAATGATGAACGAGAAGACGTGATCCGGCGACGCAGACCTGGCCAGCATTGAGGAGAATGGCGCGCGATACGATCGCCGCCACGCGCTCGATGCCGGGCGCGTCGGCGAAGACGATCTGCGGGCATTTGCCGCCGAGCTCGAGCGTCACCGGCTTGAGCCCGGTCTGCGCCGCGGCGGTCATCACGGCGGCGCCGCTTCGGGTCGAGCCGGTGAAGGTGATCTTGCCGATATCGGCATGGCGCACCAGGGCGTCGCCGGTCCGCGCTCCCGAGCCGTTCACCACATTGAGGATGCCTGGAGGAAGGCCGGCCTCGAGCGCGAGCTCGGCGAAGCGCAAGGCGGAGAAGGGGGTGAGCTCAGACGGTTTCAGCACCACGGCATTGCCGGCGGCAAGCGCAGGCCCGCATTTCCAGGCCGCCATCACCAGCGGCAGGTTCCATGGCGCGATGGCGGCGACGACGCCATAGGGCTCGCTGGCGACGAGGCCCAGGTGATCACCACGCGTCGCCGCCACATCGCCGCCGAGCTTGTCGGCATATTCGGCGAAGAAGCGCAAGGATTCGGCGGCGAACGGGACGTCCCAGGCGCGTGCGTCGGCGACCGGGCGCGTCGAGCCGAGGCTTTCGAGAACCGCCAGCTCGTCCGCCTGTTTTTCGAGAAGATCGGCCCAGCGGCGCAGGATCCGCGCCCGCCGGCGGGGTTCGATCCGGGCCCAGTCGCAATCCTGGAACGCCTTGCGGGCCGCGGCCACGGCGCGGTCGACGCCTTCCTCGCCAGCTTCCGGAATGGCGGCGTAGACGACGCCGTCGGAGGGCCTGCGCACTTCGATGGCGGGCCTGTCCTCGACGAGGCCGCCGGCGATGAAATGTCCGGACCGGACGGGAACCGCATCGGGATCGTAGTCCCAGCTCTCGAACATCTCGTGCTCCACTTTAATCAGCGAAGCCTGCAGATATCGGGCGAGGCGGAAGACGTATTGTAAGAGCCTATCGCTTCCGAACCGGCAAAAAGAGGCTTGACCTTGCCAAGCTGGAAGCTTGCAGAAAGGGCAAAGCGGACCAGCCGCAAAATCGACAAGGAGAGATTCAATGTGCGAAGCACATCGTCACGCCGATGCCCCGAAGGCGGCCAGCCATAAAGCCGACCTCGCCTTCCATGTCCAGGAAATGACCTGCGGCCATTGCGCCGGCGTGATCACTTCCGCCCTGACCAAGACCTTCCCGGGTGTTTCGGTGCATGCCGATACCGCGAGCCGCATCGTTTATGTCGACGGCGCGAAAGACGCCAAGGCCGTTGGCGGCATCATTGCCGAAGCGGGCTACGCCTCGACCGTCGTCTCCTGAGACGCACAGTCGTTGAATAGCGCGTGATCAGGAAAAGTGGATTCCGGTTTTCCGTCCGATCACGCGCTAAACTTAAGATTCCGATCACGTTTATCAATTCAGGTCGAGTCGACCTGAATTGATCGTGATCTACGAGGCCGAGGCGGCAAGGCTTCGGCCTCTTTTCATTTGCGGGGTCAGGCGTTCTCGGGCGTGAAGAAGCTGTCGGCATGGATGTCGTCCGGCGCCACGCCCTGTGCCGAAAGCACGGCCTGCACCGCATCAACCATGGCGGGCGGGCCGGCGACATAGGCTTTGGCGCCGGCGAGAATCGCATGATCGGCGGCAATCGCTTCGGAAACGAAGCCGCTCCGCCAGGCCGACGCGGGCTCCTCCGACAAGGCCGCGTGATAGGCGACATGCGCGTGCCGCGCCGCGAGGTCGCGGAAATGCTCGACCAGATAGAGATCGCGCGCCGCCCGGGCGCCGAAATAGATCGTGATCGGAGCAGTTTTCCCGGCCGCCAGCGCGGTCTCGACAATGGATTTGATCGGCGCCAGGCCGCTGCCGCCCGCCACCGCGATCATCGGCCCCTCATGCGCGTCACGATAGAAGGCCGAGCCGAAGGCGCCTTCGACGCTGACGCGGTCACCGGCGGCGAGCGTCGACATGATGAGCGAGCTGGTGCGACCGCCCGGCACGGCGCGGACGTGAAGCTCGATCAGCTCCTCGTCGGGCCGGCTCGCCATCGAATAAGGCCGCGCCGGGGCGCCGTCGACGGTGAGCTTGAGATACTGGCCGGCGGTGAAGCGGAAGCGCGCGCGCTCGTCGAGCGCGATCACGAGGCGGCGGATGTCATGGGTCATCTGCTCGAGGGCGACGACAGTGGCGCCCTGCGGCGGGCCTGCCGCATCGGCCGGCGCCTCGCCGAGCCAGCTGGCGCTCACATCGCCTTCGGGCAGCGCCCGGCAGGCGAGGATCAGGCCTTGCGCCTTCTCCTCGTCGGTGAGCGCGAAGCGCGTATGGGGATTCAGCGTCACCTGGCCCGAATGAAGCTTCGACTTGCAGGCCGCGCAGCGCCCGGCCGTGCAGCTATGGGGATAGGGGATGCCGGCCGCCAGCGCCGCCTCCAGGATCGTCTGTCCTTCGGCGACGATGAGGCGCCGTTCGATCTGGGGGAGAGTCAAATATTTCATGGGCGGCGGTTCTCCTTTTTCGAGAACCGGCTGTAGGGCTTCCCTTCCTTGGAAGGTCAACAGCCAATCAGGCCGGTTGCGAGCGATCGCGCCAGATGTCCCACAGGCTTTCGAGCATGCCGGCGCTCGAGATCAGCACGATGCCGATCACTTCGCGCCAGCCGAACGGATCGCCCGACCAGATGGCGGCCGTCGTGGCGCCGACGCTGATCTCGGTCATGAACAAGAGCCCGACCAGGCCGGGATTGAGCTTGGGCGTGCCCCACATGGAGGCATAGACGCCGGTCATCACCACGATGATGACGGTCGGCACCAGCCAGGGCAGTTGGGCCAGATAGGTGGCGAGCGGCGGCGAGCCGGCGAGGCCAGGCCCGAGGACGAGCAGCAGGCCGGCCGCGACGATGGCCGACCAGACGAAGTTCTGGACCAGAAGATCCAACGCATGGTTCTTCCGGTCGAGCCGGAGGAGGATCGAGGCGACCGACCACAGGAAGCCGGAGGCGAGCGCGATCCAGTCGCCAGGCTGCTCCGGCAGGGGAATGCCGGTATCGGCGCGGAAGATGACGAGCATCCCGAGAATGGCGATCGCCATGGCGAGCCAGCGCAAGGGCGTGATCGGCTCGCCGAGCAGGAAGCGCGCGAGAAGCGTGCTCCACAGCGGCGTGAGATAGAAGAGCAGCGTGGCGCGGACGACATCCGTATAGAGGATGGAGATCGAATAGAGGACGAGGCTGAGCGCCGGGACGAAGCCCAGGAGCTGCAGCCACCAGCCGCCTTGCACGGCCTTGCGCCAGCGCAACAGGAGCAGCGGCAGGCCGAGGACGAAGGGCACCGTGTAGAAGAAGAAGGTCGCCCAGAGGCCGCCGATGCCGGCCTCGCCGAGGCCGCGGACGGGAATCCAGAACAGCCCCCAGACGAGGCCCGAATAGGCGCAGGCCAGCTTGGCAAGTGTCTCGGTCTTCATCCTGTTATGGCGCTTGCCCTTGTCCGGATCTTTTGAAACTGTGCCATGGGAGAGAGGCGCAACGCAAATCCGGCAGGAACATGGACACTATTCGCGTCACGCGGGCCAGAGCTGAGGACGAAACCGACTGGAAGAGGTTATGGGGCGACTGGCAGCGCCATATGAAGGGCACGGTCCCCGCCGAGGTGACCGGACGCAGCTGGCGACAGGCGCTCGCTCCGGAAAGCCGGCTCGTCATCTTTCTCGCCCGCCGCGGCGACGGCGGGGCCCTGGGCTTCGCCACGGTGAGCTTCGCGCCCTTCGCCTGGACCGGATCGGATGTCGCCTTCCTGCAGGATCTGTTCGTGAGCGAAAGCGCGCGCGGGCAGGGGGCGGGCGAGGCCTTGCTCAAGGCGATCTATGCCGATGCCGATGCGCGCGGCGTGGCGCAGGTCTATTGGATGGTCGACGAGACGGATGAGAAGCTGCAACGCTTCTATGAGCGCCACGCCATCCGCACGCCCTATGTGCGCTTCATGCGGGCGCCGTGGCCGTGGTGATGACGCAATGAGCGATGAGTGCATCTTCGGATAGGGGCGAGAGGACCGCACTCTCATTGCTGGTGAGAATGACCGTCTCGCCCGGTCCGAGTAAATGTCCGCCGGCGGAGAATTCGCCGTCGATGCAGTGAACGAGATGGGTGGCGCCGATGGCCGTCAGCGGCAGCGGTGCCGACAGCTTCTGGCAGGTGAGCGATCCCTTGCCGGACGCCCGCGCGACCATCAGATTGAAATCGCGCACCGGACCGTCGATGAGCTGGCCGGAGACCGTCCAGTCACCGGAAAAAGCGACGGGTCGATAGGGCAGAGCCAGATCGAGCGGGCCGCCTTCCTCGGTTTCGAGCCGCATGCCCTTGCCTTCGAGCAGCATGATATGGCGGTCGTAGCCGGCGAACTTCGAGAACGGGCCGTCCGAGGCGACATCGGCGATGCTGACGCGCCAGATGAAGCCCGAGCCGCCAAAACCGCCCTCGGGCGGGTCGACCGCGATCTCGGTCGTGATGCCGCCGCCGTTCTTCCAGGGCATCATCTTGTAGTCGTCGCGCCGCAGGATCTTCATGGACGTCCTCTCATCAGTGCAATGCGTAGCCGATGGGCTCGGCATGGGCGATCACGCGCCGGACCTCGGGCTTGATATGCTGCAAGGCGAGCTCGAGACGGTCGATGACCTCATGCACCGTTTCGACCGCCTCCTCGGGAACGAAGCGGCAGTGATAATGCACGAACACGCCTTCGCTGTTGCGCCGCACCCGCACATTGTGGATGTCGCTCACCCGCGTTTCGGTCAGAGCAAGCCGGCGCAGGAGCTCCTCGACCTCCTGGCGGGCCTCGGGCAGGTCCTCGCCGGGCAGGACCTTCTCGGGCAGGGGCTCGATATGGCTTTCGACCTCGACATCCTGGCCGAGCTCGCCGCGGATGGCGACTTCGAGCGCCGTCGCCTTCTCATGCGCGTCGAGCAGCGACATGTGCCCGTCGACCTCGAGATCGAAGCTGACGGCGGTGCGGATGCCGACCCGCTGGATGGTCAGATGATGGATGGCGAGATTCAGCCGGTGGGCGATGAGCCGGACGCGCTGCGCGATGGTCTCGTCGTCGAGCGCGACGGGATCGGTGGTGACGGTCACGTCGGCATTGGGATAGGTGGCGCGGATATTGTCGCTGACCTGCTCCCGAAGCGCGATCATGTCGTCGACCGGCATGGTGCGCGGCACGCTGACGACGACGCCGGTGAAGAGGGTGGCGCCGGCCGGGCGGATGCGCAGGCGCTCGAGCGCCAGGACGCCGGGCGTCGCCTCGACGATCTCGCGGATCTCACTCGTGGCAGTGCCGGGCGCCGCGTCGAGCAGCGTGTCGAGGGTGCGCTTGCCGAGACGCAGCGCGATCACCGTCATGACGCCGGCGACGAGGAGCGCGGCGATCGAGTCGGCGGCGGGGAAGCCGAACCAGACCGCGGCGAGGCCGGCGAGCACCGCCATCGAGCTCCACATGTCGGAGGTGAAGTTGAGCGCATCGGCGGCCAGCGCCTCGCTCGATGTCGCCTTGGCGACGCGGGTCAGGGCGCGGGCGCGGAAGAAGTCGACGATGATCGAGACGACGATGATCGCCGCCGCCCACCAGGTCAGCAGAATCTCGGTGTTGCCGGAGATGAGCCGGTGGATGGCCTCGTAGGCGATCCAGGCAGTGGTGCCGAGCAGCAGGCCGGTCTCGGCGAGCGCCGCGATGCTTTCGAATTTGGCGTGGCCGTAATGATGCTGGTCGTCGGGCGGCTTGTCGCTCACGCGCACGGCGAAGAAGGTGATCACCGTCGCGCAGAAGTCGGTGAAGCTGTGCACCGCCTCCGACAGGATGCCGAGCGATCCGGTCAGGAGCCCCGCCACCAGCTTGGCGATGGCGAGACCGGCGCTCGCCGCCATGGAGATCAAGGCGACGGATTGTTTTTCGGACTGGGCCATAAGCGCTTCCTAGTCCCGGGACGGCCAAAGGTGAACCCGGATTATTTTCGTCTTCCGCAACAAGTCTTGACCCGCGAAGCGCCGTTCCGTAGTAACGGCTCACGGTTCCGCCCAACCATGGCGGATTAAAAGGGAACACGGTGCGGACTACCCATCAGGGGCCAAGACCGTGGCTGCCCTCGCAACTGTAAGCGGCAAGCGCTTTGCCAACACCACTGGCCTTCGGGCTGGGAAGGAGCGAAGCGCGCCAGAGCCGCGAGCCAGGAGACCTGCCGTAGCAACCAACCAATCGCCGGACGAGGTGCGCCGGCAGGGGCAGGACATGATTCTCCACGCGAAGCCGGGCGATGTCGCCTGATGCCATTCTCTATCTGGTGAGCCAGGCCTATGTGAGCGCGCGGCGTCTGCGCGCGCTCAAGGCGGGACTGATCCAGGCGACGGCCTTGCCGGCGCGTGTCGCGCGCATGGAAGGCGCCGAAGCGGGCCCGATGTCGGCGCTCGATGAATTGGTGCGCAATGGTGCGCGCGCCATATTGGTGCAGCCCGTCGGCCTGCCGTTTTCCGACAGTCTCGGCGCCTGGCTCGCCGGCGCCATCGGCCATTGGCTGCGGATGAATCCGACGATCGCGGTGGCGCTGGCGCCGGATCAGGTCGCGGCCGATGACGTTCTGGCCGCGGTCGCCAGGGCGGCGCTGGTGCAGGCCGGCAAGGCGCGGCCCGTCTCGCCCGATGAGGCGAAGCTCGACAATCCCGGCTGGCAGGACCCGCCGCCCTTCCGTCATCACCTGCTGATCTGCTCAGGCCCGCGCTGCAGCTTCCGCGCGGCGGGCTCGGTCAAGGACGCGCTCGTCGAGGCCTTGCGGCGCGCGGGCGTCTATGACGACTGCCTCATCGCGCTGACAGGCTGCCTCTTTCCCTGCAATCAGGGACCGCTGGTCGTCGTCTATCCGGCCGGCCACTGGTACCGGCTCGCCACGTCGGAGGACGTCGCCCGTTTCGCCGCCGCGCTCGCCGCCGGCACTTCCGTTCCCGAACTCATCATCCACGAGGTCAGACATCATGAGACTGCTTAGTTTGTTCATCGCGGGCCTCCTGGCGTTCGCCGCTCCACCAGCTTCGGCGCAGGAGCGCGCCATCGAAAGCTGCGCCGCGACATCGACATTCAAGCAGGCGCCGAGCCGCGTCATCACCCTCAACCAGCAGGCGACCGAGATCATGCTGGCGCTCGGCCTCGAGCGCCATCTGATCGGCACCGCTTATCTCGACGACGCCATCCCCGAGCGCTGGCTTGCCGCCTACAAGCAGGTGCCGGTGATCGCCAAGCAATATCCGGCGCGCGAGGTGGTGATGGCCGAAAGCCCCGATTTCCTCTTCGCCGGCTTCGCCTCGGCCTTCGGCGAGAAGCGGCTCGGCGCCGAGGCGGAATGGAACGCGCTCGGCATCGGCACCTATGTGGTCAATGCCGAATGCCGCAATCAGCATCCCGACGATGTGAAGATTACCACGGCGCCGCTTTATACCGATATCGAGCGCATCGGCGCGCTGTTCGGCGCCGAGGACCGGGCGAAAACGCTGGCGGACGACATCAAGGCCAGGCTGGCCGCGGTCGCCGGGAAGAATCCCGGCGGCGGCCGCACCGCCTTCCTGTTCGATTCCGGCACCGAGACGGCGTTCTCAGCGGGCTGCTGCGGCACGCCGGCCCTGCTGCTCGAGGCGGTCGGGCTGAAGAACATCGCCGCCGATGTCAAAGGCCGCTGGGCCGATCTCGCCTGGGAGAAGGTCGTCACCGCCGATCCACAGGTGATCGTCCTGATCGAGGCGGAATGGTCGACGGCGGAAGAGAAGATCGAGCACCTCAGGAACGATCCGGTGCTGTCGCAACTGGACGCCGTGAAAGCGGAGCGCTTCATCGTGATCCCGTTCTCCCAGACCTTGCTGGGCGTGCGCTTCGTCGAAGGCGTCGAGAAGCTCGGCGCCGATCTCTCAGGCCTGAAATAAGGTGACCGCCGCCCCGCTCAGAAATCCCGGCCTGTTCGCGCTCGTCATCGCCGCGCTGCTGCTCTCGGGCTTGGCCGGGGTCTTCTGGGGCACCGCCGATCTTACCTGGGACGAGCGCTTCACGGCGCTGTTCCGGCTGCCGGCGGCGAAGCCGGCTTTGCAGCTCATCGTGTGGGAATGGCGGCTGCCGCGCGTCCTCCTGGTGGCGCTGGTCGGCGCGGCGCTGACGCTCGCCGGCCTTCTGATGCAGGCGCTGCTGCGCAATCCGCTCGCCGATCCCTATCTGCTCGGCCTGTCGTCCGGCGCCTCGGCGGCCGCCGCCGCGGCGATCATCTGGCTGCCGGGTGTGTTCGTGTCGGCGATCGGCCTCCCGGTGCTGGCTTTCGGCGGCGCCATGCTCGCCTTCCTCGTGGCTCTCGGCCTGTCCTTGTCGCCGGGCCGCAATCTCGACCGGCTGATGCTCATTCTGTCGGGCACCGCGGTGTCGCTGTTCTTCCAGTCGATCACCGCCTTCTTCCTCCATATCGCCGAGCCGCAGGTGACCCAGCAGGCGCTGCAGTGGCTCATGGGCTCGGCGGCGGGCACCAAATGGCCGGACCTGCTGCCGCTCGCCGTGACCTTGCCGCTTCTGGCCGTCGCCGCCTTCCTGGCCGCCCCGATGCTCGATGCGGTGCTGCTCGGCGATGAGCGCGCGACGGCATTGGGCGTGCCGGTCGGGGTGCTGCGCATCGGCTTCTTCTCGGCCGCAGCCTTGCTCACCGGGCTGTCGGTCGCCGCCGCCGGCATCGTGAGCTTCGTCGGGCTGATCGTGCCGCATCTGGCGCGCCTCCTGATCGGCGCGGCGCATCGCCGGCTCATCCCGCTGGCGCTGCTCCTCGGCGCCATCGTGCTGGTGCTGGTCGATCTCCTGTGCCGCACCGTGCTGGCGCCGGAGGAACTGCCGCTCGGCGTTCTCCTGGCGCTGTTCGCCGCGCCGCCCTTCATCATCATCCTGAGGAGGATGCGCCGTGGCGTCTGAGCCCATTCTCCGGCTGTCCGGCATCTGTCTGAGGAAGGGCGGGGCGATCCTCCTCGACGATGTCTCCTTCGATCTGGCGCGCGGGCGTTTCTACGGGCTGCTCGGCCCCAACGGCGCCGGCAAATCGAGCCTGCTCAAGATCCTCTACCGCGCCGAGACGGCGAGCGCCGGCACGGTCCGGATCGACGGGCGGCCGGTCCAGACTCTGGGCCGGCGGGCCTATGCGGCGCGGGTCGGCGCCCTGGTGCAGGAGAAAGTATCGCTGTCGGGCCTGAGCCTGCTCGAAGTGGTGGAGCTCGGCCTCCTGCCGCTCGGCCTGCCGGCGCGCCAGAGCCGGGCGCGGGCCGAAGAGGTCCTGCTGACCATCGGCCTCGGCCATCGCGCCGGTGAGGATGCCGCGCATCTGTCGGGCGGCGAGCAGCAGCGCCTGTTCTTCGCCCAGTTGCTGGCGCTCGATCCGGAAGTCTATCTGCTCGACGAACCGCATAACCATCTCGACCTGCATTTCCAGGTCAAGCTCCTCGACATCGTCAGGCGGCGCCGGCGCACCGTGCTCGCCTCGTTCCACGACATCGCGCTGGCTGCCCGCTATTGCGACGAGGTGTTGCTGCTCGACCGCGGCCGGCTGGTCGGGCAGGGCGAGATCGGCGCGGTGCTGAACCGGCGCAGCCTCGCCGAAACCTACAGGGTCGAGGGAGCGTTCGCCCAGGGCCGGCTGGAGATCGTGGGACCGGTCCAGCCATGAAGGCCACGCATGCATGACCTGCCCTGAATTTCCTTGCGAATCCGGCTGAGCCGGGCTTGTCTCGGGTCCTCATTCGAGTTCCCGTTTTATGGCTTCCGAAGCCTCTCCCGCCATCTGGACCGCCGCGCCCCCGAGACGAGGGGCCTTCGCCTTCGCTTCGCTCTTTGCGATGGAATCCTTCGCCCGGGCGCTGGTCGCGACCGTGGTTTCGGTCCAGGCGCATGACCTCCTGATGAGCAGCCAGAAGGTGAGCGTGCTGTTCACCTGCGTGAGCATCGCGGTTCTCTTCTCGACGCTGAGCCTGCCCATCCTGTTCCGCCACGTGCCGCGCCGCTGGATCTATACGATCGGCGCCGTCGGCCTCATCCTCGCCTCGCTCGCCTTCGCGCTGCACACTCTCGCCGGCCAGGTGGTCGGCATGTATCTGCGCAATATCGGCACCGCGACGCTCAACATCTCGCTGTCCCTTTATATCCTCGATCACATCCGCAAGGTCGATCTCGTCCGCTCCGAGCCGATGCGGCTCACCTTCTCGGCGGCGTCCTGGACCATCGGTCCGTTTCTCGGCGTCTGGCTTTATGAGACCTATGGGGCCTGGGCGCCGCAGGCCCTGAGCATCGCCAGCAGCATCCTGGTGATCACCTTCTTCTGGTATCTGAGGCTCAATGCCCATCCGGTCATCCGGGCGGCCACCTCGGCGCCGCAGAATCCGCTCGCCAATGTCGGCCGCTTCGTCAGCCAGCCGCGCCTCAGGCTGGCCTGGTTCATCGCTTTCGGGCGCTCCTGCTTCTGGTCCACCTTCTTCATCTATGGCGCGTTGCTCATGATCGAGGGCGGCCTCGGCAAGGAGGCGAGCGGCATATTGATCTCGGCGAGCCAGCTCGTGCTCGGCACCGCCTATCTGTTCGGCAAGATCTCCGAGCGCACCGGCGTGCGCAAGGTCATCGCGCTGTCTTTCGCCGTCGCGGCCGTCGCCGCCATCGCCGCGGGCTACGCCGGAACCGGCGCGCCGATCGCGGCCGGCGCCTTCCTGCTCGTCGGCGCCATCGCCAATTCGGCCCTCGACGGGGTAGGGGGCATTCCCTATCTGCGCTCGGTGCGCGCGCATGAGCGCCCGCAGATGACCGGCGTCTATCGCAGCTATGTCGACCTCTCCGACCTCTTGCCGTCGCTCACCTTTTCCTTCGTGCTGCTCTATTTTCCCCTCGGCACCGTCTTCTACATTCTGGGGGCGCTGATGGCGGTGGTCGGCTTCGTCGCCTGGCGTTATCTGCCGCGCTCCATGTGACATGGTGAACGGGCGGTTAAGCGGCTCTGAACTTCTGCTTAACATTCTCGTGAGATAAGGGCGGTCTCAGGAGTGTGTGTCATGTTGCGTATGCGTCACGCCCGCGCCCGGATCCCGGCGATCTTCTATCTCTATGTCGCGGCCGTTCTTGCCATGGGGCTCGTCGTGCTGAGCCGCGTCAGTCATATCTGATTTTCTTCCCGCTTGACCGGGACCCATCGGAAGCGCGAGTGTAGCCGCCTTCCAAAGGTCCCTCATGCCGCAGCTCCATCTCGTCATCGGCAACAAGAACTACTCGTCCTGGTCGCTCAGGCCGTTCATGGCGCTCAGCATGGCGCACATCCCCTTCGAGGAGACCCTCATCCCGCTTTACCGCCCTGACACGAAGCGGCGCATCCGCGAGCATTCGGGGGCGGGCAAGGTGCCGGTGCTGACGCATGGCAAGCTCACCGTCTGGGAATCGATCGCCATCCTCGAATATCTGGCCGAGATCTTCCCGGACCGGAAGCTGTGGCCCGACGGCAAGGCGGCGCGGGCGGCCGCGCGTTCGGCGGCGAGCGAGATGCATTGCGGCTTCGCTGCCTTGCGCAACGCCTGTCCGATGAATCTGCGGCGGCCGCGCAAGGCCATTCCCCTCGGCGAGGAGGTCAAGGCCGATGTTGCGCGCATCGATGCGCTGTGGCGCGATTGCCGGAAGTCCTACGGCCGGAAGGGCCGCTTCCTGTTCGGCGCCTTCGGCAATGCCGACGCCATGTTCGCCCCGGTGGTGACGCGCTTCGACACCTATGACATCAAGGTGTCGCCCGAGAGCCGCGCCTATATGGATGCCGTCCTCGCGACGCCCGCCTTCCAGACGTGGAAGAAGGCGGCGCTTCAGGAAAAATGGGTCCTGGCGAGCGAGGAGATCGATTAGTTCTTCAGCAGGAACGTCACCTTCATATTGATGCGCCATTCGGCGATCTTGCCGTTCTTGACCGTCGCCTTGATGTCCTGGACCCACACGCCTTCGACCTGGTCGAGCGTCTGATCGGCGCGCTTGATGCCCTGTTCGATGGCGTCTTCGATGCTTTTCGAGGAGGCGCTGGTGAGTTCGATGACTTTGGCGACGCTCATGGTCAATCTCCCGGTTATTCACAACCTTGCGGAAAACCCCGCGGCCGGCGTTTGTCCGCTGGGGCGGATCGTAGCATAATATCCGCCCTTTCAAAGAATTTGACCGGATCATGCCTCTCCACATCATCAAGCTTTCCGTCGGCAGCGAAGACATCGACGACATGTATAGATGGCTCAAGGACTCCAAGGCCGGCCGCGACGAGTTCAGCCACACGACCCGCATGTTTCCGCGCCGGAAGGACGAGATCATCCCCGGCGGCTCGCTCTATTGGGTGATCCGCGGCGTCGTGCTCTGCCGCACGCCGATCGCCGACCTGGTGCCGGTGACCGGCAAGGACGGCATCGAGCGCTGCCGCATCGAGCTCAAGCACCAGATTTTTCCGGTCCAGCCGATTCCGCGCCGCGCCTTCCAGGGCTGGCGCTATTTCAAGGAAGAGGACGCGCCGCGCGATTTGCCTAAGGGCGACCGGGCCAAGGACATTCCGCCGAAGATGCGCAAGGAGCTTCTCGAGCTGGGTCTCCTGTGAGCGCGGTCGAAATCCGCCGCCTGTCGGCCGGCGATGACCTCGCCGCCGCGACGGCGCTTCTGATCCGCTTCTTCCGCGAGGAGCAGTTCGACACGCCGGACGAGACGATCCGGCGGAACACCGCCACGCTCGCGGGCCTCGACACCTGCGGCCTGTTCATCGCCGAGGCCGGCGGCCGGACGGTCGGCGTCGCCACCGTGTCGCTCGAATTCGGCGTCGAATTCGGCTGGGGCGGCGAGATGGGCGATCTCTATGTGCTGCCCGAATGGCGCGGCAAAGGTCTGTCGCGCCGGCTCGTCGAGGCGATCGAGCAATTCCTGAAGGAGCGCGGCGCCAGCTTCTACCAGGTGACGGTCACGCCCTATGCACGTGACGCCCATGATCTCGGCAAGTTTTATGAAGGCCTGGGCTTCGGCAGCGAAGGCCGGCTGATCCTGGCGAAGATGCTGTAGAACTCAGACGGCCCGCCAGCCGATGATGTCGAAGGCCGCCATCGGCCGGCGGAAGCCCTTGAGCCTCATCTCACCCAGCGCCTGCGCCTCGACATACGGCTCGATGGGGCCGAAGGCGCGCTGGCTCGCCAATATCTGGCCCGTCTTCGCTTCATCGCAGAGGCGGGCCGCGAGATTGGCGACGCTGCCGATAACCGCATAGTCGGAGCGGCGCTCGAAGCCGATGCGCCCGATCGTGGCATGGCCGCGCGCGATGCCGATGCCGAAGCCCAGCTCATGCCCGTCGCGCTGCCACTTCGCCGACAGATCGCCGACGGCGTCCCGCATGGCGACCGCCATGCGCACCGCCCGCTCGGTATGATCGGCGCAGGCAAGCGGATCATTGAAGACGACGAGCAGGCCATCGCGATGAATCTCTCGAGCGTTCCTTCGTGCCTGTCGATAATCCGGCCGAGAGCGGCGTGGTATTCGGCGAGCACCGCCATCACCTCCTCGGGCTCGGCGATTTCGGCGAAGGCGGTGAAGCCGCGCAGGTCGCAGAACACCACCGTCACCTCGCGGCGATGGCTCGCCAGAGGATCCCGGGCCGCATCCGAGGCAACGATCAGATTGGCGACCTGCTCGGGCAGGAAGCGGCGGAGCCGGCTGATCCGCTCGATCTCGGCGACCTGGGTGGCGACCTTCTGCTCCAGCGACCGGTTCAGGGCGGCGAGATTGTCGGCGAGCGCCTGAACCTGGTCATGCAGCTGTTTCTGCCGCAGCATCGAGCGCACCCGGGCGAGCAAAGCGGAATGCTCGAAGGGCTTCGACAGGAAGTCGTCGCCGCCGGCATCGAGGCCCTCGACGATATCGCGCGTATCCGACTTCGCCGTCACGAGGATGACGGGGACGCCGCGCAGGACCGGATCCGCCTTCAAATCCCGCACCACGCTGATGCCGTCGCGCCTGGGCATCATGATGTCGAGCAGGATCAGGTCTGGGCCGAGCCGGCGCGCCGCCGCCAGGCCTTCCTCGCCATCGGCGGCGGTGACGACCTCATAACCGTTGGCCTCGAGACGCACCCGCAGGATCTCGAGATTTTCCGGCATGTCGTCGACGGCAAGGATCAGGGGAGGTTCGTGCAAGCGGCGCGCTCCTAGCTCAGAAACTCACGGACCTTGGCGAGGAGCAGCCTGGGGCTGAAGGGCTTGGCGATATAGGCGTCGCAGCCCGCGGCGCGCGCCTTCCGCTCGTCGTCGGACAGGGCATAGGAAGTGACGGCGATCACCGGAATGGCGCTGAGCGCCGGATCGGCCTTGAGGCGCCGCGTCGTTTCGTAGCCGTCGAGCACCGGCAGCTGGATATCCATCAGGATGAGATCGGGACGGTGCGTCTGCGCCATCGCGAGGCCGGTGGCGCCGTCGGCGGCTTCGAGAAGCTCATAGCCGGTGGCGGCGAAGAGATCGCGCAGGATCTGGCGATTGTCCTCGGTGTCCTCGATCATCAGGATGCGTTTGCTCATGCTGCCGCCAGTCCCTCATCGGCTTTCATCGGAATGCTCACGCGGAAGGTCGAGCCGGCGCCCAACACGGAGTCGACGGTGATCGTTCCACCATGCATTTCGACGATGCGCTTCGAGATGGCGAGCCCCAGCCCGGTGCCGCCCTTGCTGCGCGTGCTACTGTCGTCGACCTGCTGGAACTCCTCGAAGATGCGGGCCTGATGCTCGGGAGCTATGCCGGGCCCCGTATCGCGCACCAGGATCTCGAAGCAGCCGTCCTGCGACGTCGCGGCGATCTCGACCGCACCGCTTTCGGTGAACTTGACCGCATTGCCGGCGAGATTGAGGAGAACCTGGCTCAGGCGCCGCTCGTCGCCGCGGCCGAGCGGCAGGCCTTCCGCGATCGTCGTCCGGAGGGTCAGGCCTTTGGCGCGGGCGAGCGGCTCGGTGGTGGCGGCGACCGTCCTGACGACCTGGCCGATGGCATAGTCCTCGATGCTCAGCGTGAGCTGTCCGGCCTCGATCTTGGAGAGATCGAGCACGTCATTGATGAGACCGAGCAGATGCCGGCCATTGGCCTGGACCCGGCCCAATGTCGCCTTGGCCTTCTCCGGCAATTCGCCATAGAGACCGTCGGCCAGCATCTCGCTGAAGCCGAGGACGGAATTGAGCGGCGTGCGCAGCTCGTGGCTCATATTGGCGAGGAATTGCGACTTGTGCCGGCTGGCGATTTCGAGCTGGCGGCCTTTCTCCTCAATCTCGCTGAACATGCGCGCATTCTGGATCGCGAGCACCGACTGGGCGGCGAAAGTCTCCATGAGCCGCACGGTCGAGTCGGAGAAGCGCCCGGGGGCGCGGCGCCGGACGACGAGGGCACCGACGACCTTGTTGGGCCGGAGCAGGGGAACGACCAGCACGCTGCGGAATCCCGCTTCGAGCACGATGCGGTGGACTTCGGTGGGGATGTTTCCGGCCAGATCCTCGGTCTGCACCGGCTGGCGCGAGCGGGCGGCATCGCCCATGCCGGGATCGTTCAGCCGGATTGCCTGGTCGGAAATCGCGGCAATGAGTTCGGCGCTCATGCCATAGGTCGCCCTGAGGCGGAAACGATCGGCGCCGGCGCTATAGACATAGATGGCCCCGGCCTCGGTCCCCGACAATTGCACCGCCTTGGCGACGATGGTCTCGAGCACGGTCTTGAGATCGAGCGTCGAATTGACCGACCGGCTCACCTCGCCGAGCGCCTGGAGCTCATCGACCGAGCGGGCGAGATCGGCGGTCCTCGCCTGCACCTCCTCGAAGAGCCGTGCGTTCTCGATCGCGATCACCGCCTGATCGGCGAAGGTCGTGACGAGCTCGATCTGCTTTTCGGTGAACGGGCGGACGGTGCGGCGGATCAGGGCGATCACGCCGATGGTGGTCTTGTCGCGCAGCAGCGGCACGCCGAGGAGCGTGCGCAGGCCGCCGAGCTTCTGCGCCTCCTTCCAGGTATATTCCGGATCGGTCTCGGCATCGTCGATCTGAACGACCCTGCCCTCGACGAGGGTGCGCCCGGTGATGGTGCTGCGCGTCGGCGCGACCGGTTCGCGCAGCATCAGCTCCGTGAATTCCGGCGAGAACCCGATCTGGCCGGAGCGGAAGAAGACGCCGCCGCGTTCACGCGCGATCGTCCCGCCATCCGCATCGCACAGCCTTACGGCGGTCTGCAGGATGACATCGAGCACCGGCTGCACGTCGGAGGGCGACCGGCTGATGACATTGAGCACCTCGCCGATGGCGGTCTGGTAGTCCAAGGTCTCCTGCAATTCGCGCGTGCGCGCCTGCACTTCCTCGAACAGGCGCACATTCTCGATGGCGATGACGGCCTGGTCGGCGAAGGTGGTCACCAGCTCGATCTGCTTTTCGGTGAAGGGCTCGACCCGCTGATGAGCGAGCGCGATGACGCCGATCAGCTCGCCCGAGCGCAGCAGCGGCACGCCCAGAAGCGTCCTGATCTCGCCGATCTTCGCATGATCCTTGTAGGCGTATTCCGGATCCTCCAGCACGTCACGGATGATCGTGTTCCGCTTGTCGAGGGCGGTGCGGCCGACGAGCGAACCCCGTCCCAACCGATAGGTCCGCTCGCGCTGGATCTCGAGATATTCAGGGCCCAGCGCATAGCCGGCCGCCCAGCGCAGGCAGGCGCCGTCCCATCGGAAGATCTGCGCGATATTGGCGCCGCACAGGCGGGCGGCCGATTCCACCAGCGTGTTCAGCACCGCGTTGAGATCGAAGGTCGACCGGCTGATCGCCTTGAGGACGTCGGCGGTCGCGATCTGCTGCTGCAGGGATTCCGAAAGCTCGCCGGTGCGCGCCTTGACCTCCTCGAACAGCCGCACATTCTCGATGGCGATCGCCGCCTGGTCGGCGAAGATGATGAGGAGGTCGATTTGCTTCTGGCTGAATGGCCGCACTTCATCACGGCGTATGAGCACCGCGCCGATAGCCTTGCCTTCGCGCAGCATCGGCACACCGAGTATGGTGCGAAAGCCGAGGCGCTCCGCCGCTTCCCGACTGGCGAGGAAATCATCGCCTTCCTGCATGATGTCGTGCACGTGGATCGGCTTGCGGTCGATATAGGCCCGCCCGGTCACCCAGTCGCGCCCGATCGGCCATTTGCTGAAATCTATCGGTATCGGACCATGATGGGCACGCAGAACGAGCGCATCACCTTCCGCGAGCACGATTGCCGCATCACGGGCATCGCAGAGCCGCGCCGCACTTTCCGCGACAGTGTCGAGGACCGGCCCGACATCGGTCGGCGAAGCGGCGATGGCGCGCAGGATCGCACCCGTCGCCATCTCCCGCTCCATCGCTTCGGTGAGTTCGCGGTTACGCCCCTGCAGCTCCTCGAAAAGCCGTGCATTCTCGATGGCGATGGCGGCCTGATCGGCAAAAAGGATCAGAAGGTCGATCTGCTTGCGGCTGAACGGCCGCACTTCGCGGCGTCGGATGACGAGGGCGCCGATCGCCTTGTCTTCGCGCAACAGAGGCACGGCGAAAATGGTGCGGTGGCCGAGGCGCATCGCCATGGCGTGGCCCGCGGGGAATTCGGCTTCTTCCTGTGAAAGGTCATGCACATGAACGGGCTTGCGGTCGACATAGGCACGCCCGGTGACCCAGTCGCGTCCCGGCGGCCATGTCTGGAAGTCGATCGGGATCGGGCCATGATGGGCGCGCAAGGCAAGCGCGTCACCCTCGGCCAGGAGGATGGCCGCATCATAGGCCTCGCAGAGCTTTGCCGCGCGTTCCGCCACGATATCGAGCACCGGCCCGATGTCGGTCGGCGATGCCGCGATGGCGCGCAGGATCGTGCCGGTCGCCGTCTGCTGCTCCAGCGCTTCGGTGAGCTCCTGGTTGCGGCTCTGCAGGGTCTCGACCAGCCGGGCGTTCCCGATGGCGATCACCGCCTGGTCGGCGAAGGCGGTCACCAGCTCGATCTGGCGCTCGGTGAAGGGTTCGACATGCTGGTGAACGAGCCCCAGGACGCCGATGAGGTCTCCCGACCGGAGCAGGGGGACGCCCAGCATCGTCCGGAAATTGCCGATCCGGGCGTGCTCCTTGTAACCATATTCCGGATCTTCCCAGGCATCGTCGATCACGGTCACCCGCCGGTTGAGGGCGGTGCGGCCGGAGAGCGAGTCGCGGCCGAGCTGATAGGTCCGGTGGCGCTGCGTCTCGAAGAATTCAGGCGTCAGGGCATAGCCGGCCGCCCAATGCAGGAGTGTGCCGTCCCATCGATACAGCTGCCCGAAACTGGCGCCGCACAGACGGGCGGCAGACTCGACCACGGCGTTCAGCACCGCCTGCAGGTCGAAATCCGAGCTGCTGATCGCCTTCAGGACCTCGGCCATGGCGCTCTGCTGCTGGCGCGCTTCCGCGAGCTCGCGATCGCGCGCGCCGATTTCCTGCCGCAAGCGGGCAAGCTCGTCCGCTGCCTGTTCAGGGCCGGGTCCTGCCTGGGATTCAGACACCACGCCCGATCACCTCCGGACCGAATGGCGCCCCCGGGCGACAATTTACGCTAGGAACGCTCCCGGAGTCGATGACGGACGGTCAGACCGCGATATTGTCGATCAGCCGCGTGGTCCCGAGCCAGGCCGCGGCGAGGAGGCGGAGCGGCTCGTCGGGGCTTTTGGGCAGGGCCAGGGTCTCGGCATTACGGGCCGCCACATAATCGACCCGGAAGCCGAGCAGCGCCAGCGAGCGCCGGGCCGCCGCCGTGGCTCGCGTCGGCTTCTGGCCGGCCTTGATCTTGCGGGCGGCATTGACCAGCTTGTCATGGAGGGCCGCCGCCTGGTGATGCTCGGCTTTGCTCAGATAGGCATTGCGCGAGGACAGAGCGAGACCGCTTTCCTCGCGGACCGTCGGGACACCGATCACCTTGATCGGCAGATCGAGGTCACGGGCCATGCGCGTCACCACCATCAGCTGCTGATAGTCCTTCTCGCCGAACATGGCGAAATCGGCCCCGGACTGGGTGAAGAGCTTGGCGACGACGGTGGCGACGCCGTCGAAGAACTGCGGCCGGTATTTGTCCTCGAGGCCGACCTTGGCCGGACCCGCCATCACGACGCTGGTCGAAAAGCCCGGCGGATAGATCTCTTCGGGAGCCGGAGCGAAGACGAGATGGGCGCCCGCTTCCGCGAGCTTGGCCACATCCGCCGCTTCGGTGCGCGGATAGCGGCCCAGATCCTCATGGGCCGCGAATTGCTTCGGATTGACGAAGATCGTCGTCAGTACCCGGTCGGCATGTTTGAGGCCTTCCTGCACCAGGGTGAGATGGCCCTCATGCAGCGCCCCCATGGTCGGGACCACGGCGTAAGTGAGCCCTTCGGCGCGCCAGCCGGCCGTTTCCTTGCGCAGATCTAGAATGTTACGGACGATGTTCAGAGTCATTTCGGTTTTGCCCGGGAGATGCTAACCAGTGGCCCCCGCACAGCATCATTCGGCATCATGACCTCTATTCCAGTCCTTCCCAGCCGCGCCCCGATCTCGAAACTTCTCTTTGCGGACGAAACCGCGCTCGTCAAGTCGTTGAGCGATGACGCAAGGTTGACGCCCGAGCAGTCCCGCCAGGTGGCCGAGCTCGCCCGCCAGCTCGTCGCGGCGGTCCGCGCCGGGCGCCGCCAGCAGGGCGGCATCGATGCCTTCATGCAGGAATATTCGCTGTCTTCCGAGGAAGGCGTTGTGCTGATGTGCCTCGCCGAAGCGCTGCTGCGCATCCCCGACGGCGAGACGGCCGACAAGCTCATCGCCGACAAGATCGGCGGCAAGCAATGGGACCGCCATATCGGCCAGTCGGAATCGCTTTTCGTCAACGCCTCGGCCTGGGGCCTCATGCTCACCGGCCGCTTCGTGCAGCTGGGGCAGGGCACCACCACCGACATCGGCAGCTATCTGAAGCGTTTCGTCTCGCGCTCGGGCGAACCTTTCATCCGCAATGCGATGAAACATGCGATGCGCATCATGGGCAAGCAGTTCGTGCTCGGCCGCACCATCGAGGAAGCGCTCGATATCGCCAAGCCGCTGGAAGCGCAGAACTACCGCTTCTCCTTCGACATGCTGGGCGAGGCCGCCTTCACGGCGGAGGATGCGCGCCGCTATCTGAAGGCTTACGAGAACGCGCTCAAGGTGGTCGGATCGCGCGCCGGCTCCGGCGGCGCCGACGGCATCTTCGGCAAGCCGTCGATCTCGGTGAAATTGTCGGCGTTGCATCCGCGCTATGAGGAGAAGCAGGAGCAGCGCACCATGGCCGAGCTCCTGCCGCGCGTGGTCGAGCTCGCCCGCCAGGCCAAGGCGCTCGATGTCGGCCTCACCATCGATGCCGAGGAGGTGAACCGCCTCGATCTGTCGCTCGAATTGTTCGGCCGGCTGGCCCATGAGCCCTCGCTGAAGGGGTGGAACGGCCTGGGCCTCGCCGTCCAGGCCTATGGCAAGCGCGCCAAGCCGCTGCTGCAATGGCTCGCCGATCTCGCCAGCCAGACGGGGCGCAAATTGCCGGTACGCCTCGTCAAGGGCGCCTATTGGGACACCGAGGTGAAGCGCGCCCAGGAGGCCGGGCTCCAGGGTTATTCGCTCTTCACCCGCAAGGTGTCGACGGATCTGTCCTATCTCGCCTGCGCCAAATATCTGCTGTCCCGCCGCGATGTCTTCTATCCGCAATTCGCCACCCACAACGCCCATTCGCTGGCGGCCATCGCGGTGATGGCGGGCGAGGATCGCTCCTATGAGTTCCAGCGCCTCCACGGCATGGGCCAGGCGCTTTACGAGGAAGTGGCGCGCATCCCGAAGATGCGCCAGCCCTGCCGCATCTATGCCCCGGTCGGCAGCCATGAGGATCTGCTCGCTTATCTGGTGCGCCGGCTGCTCGAGAACGGCGCCAACACCTCCTTCGTCAACCGGCTTGCCGATGACGAGGCGCCGATCGGCGAGATCATCGCCGATCCGGTGGAGCAGGTGGCCGGTCTCAATTCGATTCCCCATCCGCGCATTCCGCTGCCGCGCGACATCTTCGCGCCGCGCATCAATTCCAAGGGCTATCCCCTGTGGGATGATCAGACCCGCGAGACGATGCTCGCCGATATCGGCAAGGTGCTGCTGAAGCCGGTGAAAGCGACGGCGCTGGTGAGCGGCAAGGCCGGCAAGGGCGGTCCCGTCCGCGCCATCACCTCGCCGCATGACCGTTCCGTCCAGGTGGGCGAGGTGGCCGAGGCCGACGACAAGGCGATCGCCCAGGCGATGACCGATGCCGCCAAGGCCAATCAGAGCTGGAGCTCCAGAGGCGGCGACGCCCGCGCCCGGATACTCGAAAAAGCGGCCGATCTCTATGAGGCCAATACGGCGCGCTTCATGGCGCTGCTCATCCGCGAGGCCGGCAAGACGCTCGACAATGCGCAGGCCGATCTGCGCGAGGCGGTCGACTTCCTGCGCTACTATGCCGAGCGGGCCCGCAAGGACTTCGAGGCGCCGCAGCGCCTGCCCGGACCGACCGGCGAATTGAACGAGATCTCGCTCAATGGCCGCGGCGTCTTTGCCTGTATCAGCCCGTGGAACTTCCCGCTGGCGATCTTTACGGGCCAGGTCGCGGCGGCGCTCGCCGCCGGCAACGCGGTGATCGCCAAGCCCGCCGAGCAGACACCGCTCATCGCCTATGAGGCGGTGAAGCTGCTGCATGAGGCGGGCGTCCCCCAGGACGTCCTGCATTTCCTTCCCGGTGACGGCGCCCGCATCGGCAAGATCCTGCTCGCCCATCCCGCCCTCTCGGGCATCGCCTTCACCGGCTCAAACGACACGGCCTCGATCATCAACCGGTCGCTGGCCGCGCGCGACGGCGCCATATTGCCGTTGATCGCCGAGACGGGCGGCATGAATGCGATGATCGTCGATTCCTCCGCGCTGCCGGAGCAGGCGGTGCGCGACGTGCTCGCCTCCGCCTTCGACAGCGCCGGCCAGCGCTGCTCGGCGGCGCGCGTTCTCTTCGTCCAGGAGGACATTGCCGGCCGCATGATCCCGATGCTGGAAGGCGCCATGGCCGAGCTCACCATCGGCGATCCGCTCGACTTCGCGACCGATGTCGGCCCGGTGATCGACGAGGATGCGCGCGCCATGCTCAACGATCACAAGAAACGCATGGCGAAAGAGGCCAGGACCATTCTCGACATGCAGCTGCCCGCCGCCACCAAGGCCGGCACCTTCGTGTCGCCGGCGGCTTATGAGCTTCCGTCCCTGTCGCTGCTCAAGCGCGAGGTCTTCGGACCGGTCCTGCATGTGGTGCGCTTTGCCGGCGATCGCCTGGCGGAAGTCTGCGATGCGCTCAATGCGACGGGCTTCGGGCTCACCCTCGGCCTTCATACCCGCATCGAGACGACGGTGGCGGAAGTGCGCGCGCGCGCCCGGGTCGGCAATATGTATGTGAACCGCAACCAGATCGGCGCCGTCGTCGGCGCCCAGCCTTTCGGCGGCGAAGGCTTGTCCGGCACCGGCCCCAAGGCCGGCGGCCCGCATTATCTCAATCGCTTCGCCACCGAGCGCGTCTGCTCGATCGACACCACGGCCTCGGGCGGCAATGCCGCGCTGATGAGCATGGGCAGCGGCGGCGCCGAATGACGGAGGCCCGCTGCGACGTCGTCATCCTGGGAGCGGGACTGGCGGGCGCCGCGGCGGCTTGCATCTGCGCCGAACGCGGCCTCACGACCTTTATCCTCGAAGCGCGCGACCGCGCCGGCGGCCGCGGCTTCACGCGCCACTTCAATGGCACGAAGGATCTCCTCGAATTCGGCGGCGGGTGGGTGGCGCCCTGGCATGACCGCATCCGCCACCATGCCGCGCGCAACGGCATCACGCTGCGGCCAACTCATCCGATCACGGAGCATCGAGTTTATGACGGTGCGGATTTGCCTGCCTCGCCGGCGCTCGCGACGATCAGGGCCGATGCCTTGCTCTACAAAGCCGGCAAACCCTTTCCGTGGCAAGGACCGCTGTCGCTGACGCAATATCTCGACCGTATCGCGGCGACGCCCGAGGACCGCGCTCACGTGCTCGCCTGGTGGACGATCTCGGGCAACGGAGACCCCGACCTGATCGCGGCGAGCGAGTTCCTGTCGAGCTGCGCCTATGGGGATGGCCGGCCCGAAAGCATGATGACGGCGCTGGCCCACACGCTGGCGCCGGGCGCCGGAATTCTGGCCGAGCGGATGATCGCCTCATCCGGCGCGACATTGCATCTGAATGCCGTGGTCACGTCCGTCGCGCGCGGCACCGTCACCTGCGCGGATGGCCGGACCATAGCCGCGCGCGCGGTGATCGCCTGTCTGCCGCTGAATGCGCTCGCGTCGCTTCGCTTCACGCCGGAGCTTTCGGCGCCGAAGCGGCGGGCAATCGAGATCGGCCATGGCGGGCGGTCGGTCAAATTGTGGCTGAAGGTCAGGGGCGTTCGACCCGGCATCCTGGCGAGCGGCGGTCCGGGCGGCCTGCGCTGGCTCTTTGCCGAGCGCGGGGCCGAAGACGGCGCGACGCTGATCGTCGGCTTCGCCCTGGCGGACGGCACGCTCGATCCCCGCGACCGCAATTCGGTCGCGCGCTCGCTCGCGCGCTTTTTTCCCGAGGCGGAGCTCCTCGCCTGGGACTGGCATGACTGGGTGGGCGATCCCTTCGCCCGGGGCACCTGGGTGGCGCTGCCGGCGGCGGAAAGCTGGATCTGCGATCCCGAGGTCTGGCGCCCGGAACCGGGCCTGGCCTTCGCCACCTCCGATTTTGCCCCCGCAGCCGCCGGCTGGTTCGAGGGCGCCATCCTTGCCGGAGAAGCCGCGGCCCGCGAAATAATCCTTTGAATCATGCTAGGCTTTCCTATCTGTAGCCTCGTTTTGTGAGGAGGGCGGCGGATATGGCCACGGGCAAATCCAACGCGCCGGCGAAAACCGGCACGACCCAGACTGAGCTTTCGCAGGCTGAGGATATTTCATCCTTCCTCGAGCAGGTGAAACGCATGCCGCCGGTGGCGCGCGGCGCCGGCGCGCGCGGCCGCCTGATCTTCGCCATGGACGCCACCATGAGCCGCCAGCCGACCTGGGACCGCGCCTTGCAGATCCAGAGCGAAATGTTCGTCGAGACCGAGAAGATCGGCGGCCTCGATGTCCAGCTCGTCTATTTCCGCGGCTTCAACGAATGCCGCGCCTCGAAATGGGCGAGCGAGCCTTCGACCCTGGCGCAGCTGATGACCGGCGTCGACTGCCGGGGCGGCAACACCCAGATCGGCCGGGTCCTGACCCATATCCGGCGCGCCGCGAGCGAGAGCAAGATCAGCGCCGCCGTCTATGTCGGCGACGCGATGGAGGAGAATGTCGACCGCCTGTGCCAAACGGCGGGCGAGATCGGGCTCCTGAATGTGCCGATCTTCATGTTCCAGGAGGGCCGCGACATGGTGGCCGAGCGGGCCTTCCGCGAGATCGCCAAATTGACTCGCGGCGCCTATTTCCGCCTCGATGCCTCATCGGCCCGGCAGTTGCGCGAGCTTCTGGCGGCGGTCGCCGTCTATGCGGCGGGCGGGCGCCAGGCGCTGGCCGATTTGAGCCGCGAGAAGGGCGGCACCGCCCGCCTTCTCCTCGAACAGCTCAGGTGATAAGGCCCTGATATGTTGAATCTCGTCTATGCGCTGGCAATCGCCTTTGGCGGCTATTGGCTGTTGCGGCAATTCGTGGCGACGCCGGCGAGCCAGGCGGCCAAGTTCATGCGCAATGCCGGAGGCATGGCTCTCATCGGGGTGGCCGGTCTGCTGGCCATGCGCGGCAGCATAAACGCCGCCATCCCGATCTTCGTCTTCGGACTGGGCCTGATGGGGCAATCGGGCCTGTTCGGCGGCGGTTTTCCCTGGGGCCAGAAATCGGCCGGTCAGCGCTCGCGCGTCGCCACCAGCCTGCTCGCCATGGAGCTCGACCATGATTCCGGCCGCATGGAGGGCCAGATCCTCGCCGGACCGCTCAAGGGCCGCCTGCTGTCGGCGCTGAAGGACGAGGAGCTGAAGGCCTTCCATCGCCAATGCACCGCCGTCAACGACCAGAGCCGGGCGCTGTTCGAGGCCTGGCTCGACCGCAGCAAGGCCGGTTGGCGCGAGGCGTGGCAGGCAGGCCCGCGCGGCGGTGGCGGCGCGGCATCCGCCATGATGTCCCGCGCCGAAGCGCTGGCCGTGCTGGGGCTCAAGGAGGGCGCCAGCGCCGATGACGTCCGCGCCGCTCATCGCCGGCTGATGAAGGAGTTCCATCCCGACCGCGGCGGGTCCGACTATCTCGCCGCCAAGATCAACCAGGCCAAGGACGTGCTGCTTTAGTTTTCGGGAGCCCACTGGTCATCCCACATGACGATCTCGTTTCAGTCTGCTAACATTCCCCTACGGAAGAGGAGGTGGCAATGTTGACGGACCGCCTGAACGTACTCAAAACCCTGGTCGAGCTGATCAAACAATTGCTCATTGTGGTCGCGATCGGGATGGTTGTGATTGCGGCGACCTATATAGCGATCCGATATCCAACCCAGATCATTGAGTACCTGAAGGATAGAAAGGTGTCCGAGATCAATTTGGGAGTCGTCAAGCTCACGCTGGAGAAGACGGAAGAGGCCGCCTCTGATTCAAATCAGATCATTGCCAATCTGATCGGGCGCCTCCGCGATGACCCCACGGCCGACAGATCAAAAGTTCTCGCCGAACTGGAAAAGCTGCAGATGCAAAACCAGGAAGCCGTAGCCCAGGTTCAGAAAGCGCAGATCGAAGTCTCGCCTGGTGCCTCAAGCCCTGAACCGGGCGGTACGAATTCGGAGAAGTGGGGTGTAATATTCAGCTCCTATCCCAATACTGCGAACACCGACGCTGAGCTGACGAAAGCGAAGCAGCTGGGGGGCGGGGACGCAAAACTCTATCAGAACAAGGGGCGCTATCGGGGCGTGCTCGAGTTCAATTCGGAGGCCAAAGCGAAAGAGGCGCTTAAAAAGATTGAGACCGCCTTCAAGTCGGCATATGTCAGAAACCTGAACGAATGGTGCGGGACCGATACGCCAGGGACGGCGCATGTCGTGAGCTGTTAAGGCGGAAACCGGCCATTTTCCACGCGGGCTTGCTGATAGCACCATGACACGCGATCTCCATGCCGGCATCCATGCGGTGCTCTATGCGCTCTTCGACCAGAGTGAGGCCATCGATCATGGCGCCATGGCGGCCGAGGTCGATTACTGCGTGGCGCAAGGCTGCCACGGCATCACCGTGCTCGGGCTTGCCACCGAAGTGCTGAAGCTGACTTTCGAGGAGCGCGCCGGCCTGATCGCGACGGTCGGCCGCGCCAATGCCGGGCGCCTGCCGTTTTCGGTGACGATCGCCGGCAACAGTGTCGCCGAGCAGATTGCTTTGAGCCGCCACGCCGCCAATGCCGGGGCCGACTGGCTGATCCTGCAGCCGCCCATGGTCGGCAGCTATGGCGCCGACATCTATCTCGATTTCTTCACCCGCGTGGCGCGCGCGACGACTTTGCCGGTGGCCGTGCAGAATGCGCCGCAATATCTGGGCCGCGCTTTGTCCGGCGAGGATCTCGTCCGGCTGTCGACCCAATGTCCCAATCTGGCGGCGGTGAAAAGCGAGGATGCGGCGCTGGGAATCCGGCGCATCATCGACATTGCCGGCGGGAAGCTCGCCGTGCTCGGCGGCCGGGGAGGGCTCGAAATGACCGACTGCCTGCGTGCCGGCTGCTCGGGCTTCGTGCTGGCGCCGGACATCGCGCCGGTGGCGGCGCGCATCTACGACCACTGGAAAGCGGGACGGACCGCGGAGGCCGATGCGCTTTATGCCGCGACGCTGCCGGCGGCGACCTTCGTCATGCAGTCGCTCGAGCACCTCGTCACTTACGGCAAGCGGATATTCGCCATCCAGGCCGGCATGGCCGTCCATGACCGTCAGCCATGCCAGCCTCCGACGGAATTCGGGCTCGTCACTGCGGAGCGCTGGGCCCGACGATTGGCCGAGCTCATCAAATCAGCTTAGGACTGCGGCGCGATCGTCGAGCAGTCGACGCCCTTGCGCGACAGGGTGCGGCAGGCGGTCTTGGCGCTCTTGGCGGTGAAGCCCGACATGCGGGCGCGGAAGACGGTTGCCTCACCCGTCTTCACTTCGACCGTGAAGGCCTGCTTGCTGCCGAACAGCTTGGGACTGACATTGCGCGCCGCATAAAGAGCGTCCTGCGCCTCCTTCTTGGTGCCATAGGCGCCGAGCTGGATGTTCCAGGTGGAATCGACGGAGGCGACGATGATCTGGCCGCCCTGCGTGTCGGCCGGCTTCTTCACCTTGAAGGGCAGGCTGGTCGACATCGACGCCGTCACCGGTGCTGCGGGAGCGGTCTGCGACGTCTGCGGCACCGCATCGGGGCTCGCGACCTCACCGGTCACGCGCGCGAGATCGGCCTGGTCGGCGGAGACGGCGGCGAAAGTGGTACCGGGCAGGTTCGAGGCGCTCTCGGCCTGTGCCGCGAGCTCGGCCTTGTCGAGGCCGCCGATGTCGCCTTCGGCCTCGGGCATCTGATCGTCATTGCGGCCGGCGCGCCGCTTCTTTTTCTCGGGCTTGCTCACCGTCTCGGCGAGCGGCGGATTGGCGATCGAGGCGACCTGAATCTCCTCGCTCGAGCGCGGCTTGGTGCCCTCGATGGCGGCGGCAAGCTGGGTGCCGCTCCGGCATTTGGGGAACGCCTTGTTGAGCATGGCGATCATGTAATTGTCGCGCGCACGGCCGGTCTTGCCGCCCATCACCACGCCGATGATGCGCTTGTCGCCGCGCCGGGCCGAGGTGGTGAGGTTGAAGCCCGAGGCGCGGACATAGCCGGTCTTGATGCCGTCGGTGCCTTCGAAGCGGCCGAGCAGGCGGTTGTGGCTGCGGATGGTGCGCTTGCCGAACTGGAAGGAGGTGGTGCGGAAATAGGGATAGTATTGCGGGAAATCGCGCTGCACGCGCAGGCTCAGCGTGGCCATGTCACGCGCCGTCGTCACCTGACGCGGGTCCGGCAGGCCGGAGGCGTTGCGGAACAATGTGCGCGACATGCCGAGCGCCTTGGCCGTCCTGGTCATGCGCTGGGCGAAGGCCGCCTCGCTGCCTTCGATATGCTCGCCGATCGCGACCGCGATATCATTGGCGGAGAGCGTGATCAGCGACTTGATCGCTTCCTCGACGCTGACCGTCTGGCCGGCCTTGACGCCGAGCTTGGTCGGCGGCCGACCGGCGGCATAGCGCGACACGGTGATACGGCTGTTGAGCGTAAGGCGGCCGGCTTTCATCTCCTGGAACAGGATATAGAGCGTCATCACCTTGGTGAGCGAGGCCGGGTAGCGGGCGCCATCTGGATTATTCGAATACAGGATTTCGCCGGTGCGGGCATCGACGGCGAGCGCCGAGAACTTCTGGGCCGCGGCGGGTGAAACGGCGACGACGCCGACCACGAAAAGCAACGCCAGGCTGACCATCACGCGGCGAAGCGCCGTCCATACCATCATCGAATTCCCCTGATGCGGAACGAATCCCGCTTCCTTTACTCATTCTAACGCCATCCGGCGACCGAAATCGGATTAAATCTGGCCGAAGCCCTGTCCAGTCATTTAATCCTGTCGCGACCGCCAGCCGTCCATCAGCCGGCAATTTCGCTCAGACGCACTTACTATTTTGTAAATTGGAATTTTCCGCAGAGGCAGAAAAATTGTGCACCGCAAAATAATCCTTGACTATCATTGTGCACCGCATATATTGCCCTGCATCAACAGTCGCGTTGCATACCCCATTCCAGCAGGAGAATTCCTCAATGATCAAGTCGTTCGAAGATTTCCAGGCGCTCGGCAAAGACAGCGTTGACGCCTATGTCGCTTCCGCCACCGCCTTCAGCAAGGGCCTCCAGACGATCACGGCCGAGGCCGTCGATTTCTCGCGCAAGTCCTTCGAGCGCGGCACCCAGGCTTTCGAGAAGGCCTCTTCGGCCAAGTCCTTCGACAAGGCTCTCGAAGTCCAGCAGGGCTATGCCAAGGAAGCCTATGAGGCGTTCCTCGGCCAGATGAACAAGTTCGGCGAGCTCTATGTCGCCACCGCGAAGGAAGCCTACAAGCCCTTCGAGGCGAAGCTTGCCGCCCTGACGCCGAAAGTGACAAAGTAAGTCTGAATTTCACTTTCAGGCTTTTTGAGCCCGGGGACTTCCGTCTCCGGGTTTTCTTTTTGTCATCAGGGCACCTTCAGATCCCTGGCGACCGTCGCCATATTTGCTCAAAAACGCGGCGAATTGGCGCCGCTCGGGCAAGCCATGCGGCTCGGGTGAAGGCGTGACGCAAAATCGCCGCCTTTAACCTCTCCCATTCCTCCCCATAGCGCATATATAATCAGACACATGAGCCAGCGAGACTCGAAACAGGACAATGGACAGACGGGCGTCATTACCCGGACGGCTCCCAAGACGAAGAAGCCGTCGCTGTACAAGGTGCTTCTGCTGAATGACGACTACACGCCCATGGAGTTCGTCATCGTCGTGCTGGAACGCTTCTTCAACAAGGGCAGGGACGAGGCGACCCGGATCATGCTGCATGTGCACCAGAAGGGTGTCGGCATCTGCGGGGTCTACACGTTCGAGATAGCGGAGACGAAGGTGACGCAAGTCATGGACTTTGCGCGCAAGCACCAACATCCGCTACAATGCACGATGGAAAAGGAATAGGAGACCAACGAGGGTGCCCACATTCTCCCGCAGTCTAGAGAAGGCTCTCCACCGCGCGCTCGCGATCGCCAATGAGCGCAGTCACGAATATGCGACCCTGGAGCATCTGCTTCTCGCTTTGACCGACGACAAGGACGCCGCCGCCGTCATGCGCGCCTGCAGCGTCGACATCAATATTTTGCGCCGCAATCTCGAGAGCTATATCGACAACGAGCTCGCCAATCTCATTGTCGACAATGTCAAGGAATCCAAGCCGACCGCCGGGTTCCAGCGCGTCATCCAGCGCGCCGTGATCCATGTCCAGTCTTCCGGCCGCGACGAGGTGACCGGCGCCAATGTGCTCGTCGCCATCTTCGCCGAGCGCGAGAGCCATGCCGCCTATTTCCTGCAGGAGCAGGACATGACCCGCTATGACGCGGTCAACTACATCTCGCACGGCATCGCCAAGCGCGCCGGCCTGTCGGATTCAAGGCCCGCCCGCGGCGTCGAGCAGGATCAGCAGAATGGCGACGGCGAGACCGGCGAAGGCAAGAAGAAGAACGAGGCGGATGCCCTCGAGGCCTATTGCGTCGATCTCAACAAGAAGGCGGCCGAAGGCCATATCGACCCCCTGATCGGGCGCGAGCAGGAGGTCAACCGGACCATCCAGATCCTCTGCCGGCGCCAGAAGAACAATCCGCTTTTCGTCGGCGACCCGGGCGTCGGCAAGACCGCCATCGCCGAAGGTCTGGCGCGCCGCATCATCAACGGCGAAGTTCCCGAGGTCCTGAAGGACTGCACCATCTATCAGCTCGACATGGGCGCGCTGCTGGCCGGCACCCGCTATCGCGGCGATTTCGAGGAGCGCCTCAAGGCGGTGATCAAGGAGATCGAGCGCCAGCCTGGCGCCATCATGTTCATCGACGAGATCCACACGGTGATCGGCGCCGGCGCGACGTCGGGCGGCGCGATGGATGCGTCGAACCTGCTGAAGCCGGCGCTGGCCGGCGGCAATTTGCGCTGCATCGGCTCGACCACCTACAAGGAGTACCGCCAGCATTTCGAGAAGGACCGCGCTTTGGTGCGCCGTTTCCAGAAGATCGACGTCAACGAGCCGTCGGTCGACGATGCGATCAAGATCCTCAAGGGCCTCAAGCCTTATTTCGAGGAGTTCCACAAGGTCCGTTATACGGACGACGCCATCGAGACGGCGGTGCAGCTGTCGGCGCGCTATATGAGCGACCGCAAGCTGCCCGACAAGGCGATCGACGTGATCGACGAGACCGGCGCCTCGCTGATGCTTCTGCCGGAGAACAAGCGCAAGGCGGTGATCGGGGTTCCCGAGATCGAGGAAACCGTCGCCACCATGGCCCGCATCCCGCAGAAGACCGTGTCGAAGGACGACGCGACCGTGCTGAAGGAGCTCGATACCGAGCTCAAGCGCATGGTCTTCGGCCAGGACAAGGCGATCGGCGCGCTGGCCGGCGCCATCAAGCTCGCCCGCGCCGGCCTCAGGGAACCGGAAAAGCCGATCGGCTGCTATCTGTTCTCAGGGCCCACCGGCGTCGGCAAGACGGAAGTCGCCAAGCGGCTGGCCGAGGTGCTGGGCGTCAAGCTCCTGCGCTTCGACATGTCGGAATATATGGAGCGCCATTCGGTGTCGCGCCTCATCGGCGCGCCTCCCGGCTATGTCGGCTTCGACCAGGGCGGCCTCCTGACCGACGGCGTCGATCAGAATCCCTATTGCGTGCTGCTGCTCGACGAGATCGAAAAGGCGCATCCCGACCTGTTCAACATCCTGCTGCAGGTGATGGACCACGGCAAGCTGACCGACCACAACGGCAAGACGGTCGAGTTCCGCAACACCGTGCTGATCATGACCACCAATGCCGGCGCGCAGGATCTCGCCAAGGCGGCATTCGGCTTCACCCGCAGCGTGCGCGAAGGCGACGATCAGGAAGCGATCAGCCGGATGTTCTCGCCGGAGTTCCGCAACCGCCTCGACGCGATCATTCCCTTCGACCATCTGCCGGCCGAAGTGGTGCGCAAGGTGGTCGAGAAGTTCGTGCTCCAGCTCGAGGCGCAGCTCTCCGAGCGTCAGGTCAATATCGAGCTCTCGGAAGAGGCGGCGAACTGGCTCGCGGAGAAGGGCTACGATCAGCAGATGGGCGCCCGGCCTCTGGCGCGCATCATCCAGGAATATGTGAAGAAGCCGCTGGCGGACGAGGTGCTGTTCGGCAAGCTCGCCAAGGGCGGCACGGTGCGCATCCTGCTCGAAAAGGTCGAGGACGGCGAAAGCAAGCTGCATTTCGACTATCTCGGCCGCGACGAGGAGAAGGCGCTGCCCAAGCCGCCGGACCGCAAGGCGCTGCCCAAGGCGTCCGGCTCCAAGCCGCGCAAGACGCCGAAAAAGAAAGAAAAGCTGAATTAACCGCTTTGCAGTTAAAGGCCCGCTCCGAGAGATTGGAGCGGGCCATTTGCTTTTGCAGAACGACCAATTCGATCAATGCCTCAGACGTTGTCTATAAGCCTTTGATATATTGCCAAGATCGACCATCTCTTCACTCGTCATGGCCGCCCTTGAGGCACGGGTGTCCGGTTTAAATTATGTGGACAAAGCGCACGGCATTGATTCTGTTGGGTTCGAAGCGTTTGGCGACGTATTCGGACACAGAAGGAACCAAAGCCGTGCGACACCACAATAGTGTATTTCATGCATTGACGAAGCATATTCCGTGGTCAGCTTTCGATCGTCTTGTGGACAAGTACAAAGCAGATTTTCGCATTCGCCGGCTATCGACGAAGCAGCAGTTTCTGGCTCTTCTTTATGGCCAGTTGGCGGGAGCCGAGAGCCTGCGCGAGATCGTCCATGCTTTCGATAGTCATGCGGCCCGGCTCTACCATCTCGGGGCGGCTAAGGTGACCCGCTCTACCTTATCGGACGCCAATAACCTGCGCGCACCGGAAGTATTCTGTGACCTGTTCTCACATTTGGTTGCGCGGGCGCTTCCTGGCCTGCGCAAAAGCGTGGGCGAGGCCGTGCATCTGATCGACGCGACGAGCTTACCGCTTAGTTCCTTATCCGCTGATTGGGCTGCCTTCTCCGCCGACGCCTGCGGCGCCAAATTGCATGTCATCTTCGATCCCGATGCCAACTGCCCGCTGTATGCCGCCATTACGCCAGCCAATGTAAACGACATCACTCCTGCCAAGGCCATGCCGATTGATCCGATGGCGACCTATGTATTTGATTTGGGCTATTATGATTACAGCTGGTGGGCCAAGCTCGATGCCGCTGGCTGCCGCATCGTAACAAGGCTCAAATCCAATACGCCTCTCATCATCACAGCGCAAAACCCTGTTGTCGAAGGTGGTTCCATTCTATCGGATCGCATCGGCCTGCTCCCACGCCGCCTCGCCGCCAGCCGCAAGAATCCGTTCAACGATCCTGTGCGCGAGATATGTATCCGCATCACGACCGGCAAGATCCTCCGTATTCTCTCCAATGATCTCGACGCTTCGGCCGACGAGATAGCCGGTCTTTACAAGCGTCGATGGCAGATCGAGCTGTTTTTCCGCTGGATCAAGCAGAGGCTCAAAATCCGCACCTTCCTTGGCCGCAGCGAAAACGCCGTCCGTATCCAGATCGCCGTCGCCCTCATCGCCTTCCTCATACTGAGATTGGCGCAACAAACTCAGAACGCGATTAAAAGCCCCATCGCTTTCGCCCGCTTGATCCGCACAAACATAATGCACAGGCGGCCTATCAACAGCCTCGACAGGCCACAGCCTCCCCCGATCAAATGTCCAAATCAGATGAGTTTCCAACTTGCCCAATGCTAAACCGGACAGCCGTGCCTCAAGGGCGGCCATGACGAGTTGGGGGTAGCGGCCTTCTCCGAGCTCGCCCCTCTCTAAGCCAACCTCCGCACCGTCTCCTTCACCCGCTGCAGGTGATGGCGGCGCTGATCGGGTGATGTGCTGTCCATCCGGTAGATCGCGACATATTTCGTCTTGCTCAAGGGATGGCAGACGGCCCGGAAACCGCGCAGCAGGGTACGCCGCCCCGGCTGCCCGACGATCCACGACAGCCAGGGCGTGGCGCCGCAGGTGGTGAGCGCGACGATGCGGCGGATATTGGTGAGCTTCGGCAGGTGGTCGCGCTGCGCCGTCGGCATCTCGAAGGCGAAGCCCGGCACCAGAACTCTCTCGAGCCAGCCTTTCAGCATGGCGGGAACATTGAACCACCAGGTCGGATAGATGAAGATCACCGTCTCGGCCCAGCGCAGATCATCTGCCTGGTCGCGGAACGGGTCGAGATTCTTGCCCTCGTCATTATACGCCTGGAGATCGGCGGCGCTCATCACCGGGTTGAAGCCGCGGCCATAGAGATCGATGAGCCGCGCCTCATGCCCGTTCTCGCGCAAGGCCTCGAGCACGGTATCGCGGATCGCCGCATTGAAGCTCTCAGGGTTCGGATGGCAATAGATGATGAGGACGCGCATGGCTCACCCCTTGGCGGCCGCCTTGGTCTTGGTGTGGTGATGATCCTCGACCGAGCCGACCGTGTCGAAATATTCCCGCCAGGACAGGATAAGTCCATCCGCATCGAAATCGACGATGATCGCGTCCTCGGTGCGGCTTCGCTGGCCATCCTCGCGCCGCGAGATTTCCCACAGCCATTCGAGCGCCAGGCGCCGCCCGTCGGGTGAGCGGAAGGCGTTGGTGACGGTCAGGACGAGATCGCCATATTCGCGGTGGAAATTCTCGATGGTGCGGGCCAGCTCGGGCTTCGGTATCCGGTTGCCGGGCGCCGTCAACACGCCCTCCTCATGCCAGTCGGCCGCGGCCGCCGGCGAGAAATCGCCGGTGAGCCAGGCCTCGCCCTGGCGCCCCAGCATCGCGAGCGTCGCGGCGTCGCAGCCGGCCTTGGCCTGATCGGTGACGATGATCATAGAACGGAACCTCCAAATCCATAGAAAAGCCGCAGCGCCAGAGCGACCACGGGCGCCAGAAGAAAGACGGCGGTCAACAGTTTCTCGGACAGCGAGAGCCGTTCGCGCGTCGGGTGAAGATAGGTGCGGTCGCCAGAGCCGGTGAAGGCCTTGGCCTGGAGCGCAATCTCCATGAGCTGCGCCTTGTTGAGGCAGATCATGACCAAGGGCACCAGCATGCGCGCCATGGCGATGAGCTTGCGCACCAAGCCGATGCCGTCGATATCGACTCCGCGCAGGCGCTGCGCCTCCTTGATGCCCTCCATCTCCTCGAACAGCAGCGGCACGAAGCGGAAGGTGGTGGAGAACAGGAAGGCGACGCGATACGGCACGCCGATGCGCGCCAGGCCGAGCACGATGTCGCGCGGATCGCTGGTCATGAAGACGAGCTGGAAGGCGAGCATCGGGATCAGCAGCCGGCAGCAGACCGCTAGGCCGAACAGCAGCCCCTCGACATAGAAGATATGCCAGCCGCCCACCCATGGCACGCCGTCCGGCACGGTGAAGACCGGTGTCTTGCCGAACGGACTCCACAGGCCCTGGATCACCGCGATCATGATCAAGGCGGGCGACAGGATGAGGATGAGCCTGCGGATGGTGGCGGCGGGCACGCGCGCGGCCAGCATCAGCGCCAGCATGAGGACGAGGACCAGCGCCTGGAGCAGCAGGTTGTTCCAGATGAAGATGATGGTGCTCGCCATGACGAGCAGCGCGAACTTCACCCGCATGTCGAGATGCGCGACCGCCGTATCGTTCGAGACGCGCTGCAGGAAGGCTGTCGTCATGTCGACGCCTCCGGCGCAAGACCGAGCCGCTCCGCGAGATCGCGCGGACCCAGCGGATGGAGATCCCGCAAGGCCGGCAGCGCTTCCGCGAAACGCACCGTCTGTGGCGGGATGATCGCCGCCTCCTTCAACCGGCCGCTTTCATAAAAGACCTGGCGCAAGGGACCATCGAGCACGACCTTGCCGCCATTCATGATCACCAGGCGCTCGGTGAAGCCGGGCAGCAGATGGAGATGATGGGTCACCAGCACGACCGTCTTGCCGAGATCATTCAGGGCCTTCAGCGTGTCGAGAATGGCGAGCGAGCCGCGCCAGTCCTGGCCGGTCGTCGGCTCGTCGAAGATGAGGATCTGCGGCTCGAGCGCCAGGACGGCGGCGATGGCGACGCGCAGGCGATCGCCCCGGCTCAGCGAAATCGGATGGCGATCCGCCGCCCAGGCCAGATCCATGAGCGCCAGCGATTTCTCGACCGCCGCGTCGATCTCACGCTTCGGGCGCTTCATCATCGACAGCGCGAAGCCCACCTCGCCCGCGACCGTATCGGAGAAGATCTGCTGATGCGCGTTCTGCGAAACGTAACCGATGCGGCGCGCCATGTCGCTGACCTTCATGGGCGCGATATCCTCGCCCACCACCCGCACTGTTCCGGTGGTCGGCGCCATGAGCTTCAGGAAATGCCGCACCAGGGTCGTCTTGCCGCTGCCGTTGCGTCCCAGGATGCCGACGAATTCGCCCCGGCCGATGGCGAGGTCGATGCCGCGCAGGGCCTGGGTGCCGTCGGGATAGGTATAGGTCAGCTTGTCGACGGAGAGCGCCGCTGTCCGGGTCGGTCTTTCGGGCTCCTCCCCGGGTGTTCTGCCGGGCGCCGCGAAGGGCGGCAATGCCGCGGCCGCCGCGACGGCGGCCGGCAGGGTGACGGGCAGCGCCTCCTTGTCATTCGCGCCGGCATGGCGGCGCAGCACCGCGAAGCTCTGGGTGATGTCAGGCGGCCGCACCCGGTGCTCCCGCAGCAGCGCGGAAGCGGAAAAGACCTCGTCCGGCGGCCCTTCGGCGGCGATCCGTCCGTCGGAGACGAGCAGGATGCGGTCGGCGATCTGCGCCAGTTCCTCGCTGGCATGGGTGGCGATGACGACGGTGGTGCGGCTCTCCCGTTTGAGCCTGAGCAGGATGGCGAATATGTCCGCCGAGGCAGCCGGATCGAGCTGCGAGGTCGGCTCGTCGAGCACGATGATGTCGGGGGCCAGCGCCAGGGCCGATGCGATGGAAAGGCGCTGTTTCTGGCCACCCGACAAGTTGGCCGGATGCTTGGTTTCAAATCCCGTCAGTCCCACCATCGCGAGCGCGTCGCGCACGCGTCGGCTGATCTCCGGCGTCGGGACTTTCAGATTTTCGAGCGCGAAGGCCACTTCGCTTTCGACCGTCGTCGCGGTGATCTGGGTCTCGGGATCCTCGAACACCATGCCGACCAGATGCGCCAGCCGGCTGGTCGGCGTTTCGATCGTGTCGAGGCCGGCCACCGCCACGGTGCCGAAGAAGGTGCCGCTGAAGAATTGCGGCACGATGCCGTTGAGCGCCAGGCAGAAAGTCGACTTGCCGGCCCCGGTCGGCCCGATGACGCCGATGATCTCGCCGCGATCGATGGTGAGATCGATGTCCTTGAGCACCTGGCGGTCGCTGCCCGGATAGGCGTAGCTGACCTTCTCGAAGCGGATGAGAGGCGCGTCGGCCAGACCGGGTGCGGCCGCCAGATGACCCATATGCATGTTCAACTCAGTAGCCCGCGAGCTTTGCCTTGGCGATCGGCGAGCGGCGGATGGCGGCCAGCAGGCCGAAGCCGATGAGCGCGCCCACCGCCGAGAAGGCGATGCGTTCGACCGCGATGATGAAGATCAGCGCCGGCCAGACTTCCGCCGGCCACGGATTGGTGGCGAAAGCCGGCACCCAGTTGAGCTGAATACCCGCCGTGGACCCGAAGAAGAACACCACGTACAGCGCCACATAGAGCTTCCAGCTCCTGACGCCGGCGCGGATCGTCGCGATCGCCCAATTGCGGATCTGCGGAATGGCGATGAGGATGAGACCCAGATCGACGGTGAATACGTTGCTCAGCCACAGCGGGAAGCTGATGCCGAAGGTGAGCGACTGGTAGAGATAGACCACATGCGCGACGAGCGTGATGATCCACGGTATGAACCAGTAGGAGCGGCCCGGATACATGACCATGCCGACCGTGAAGGCGCACATGCTGCCGATGAGGACGCCCCAGGGCCCGAGATTGGTATAGGGCGCGATGACATTGCCGATGACCGTGCCGATCAGCGAGGCGATTGGACCTGCGATCGGTCCGAGAAGCAGGCCCACCACCGGATGGATCACGTCGTGGAGCGGCCAGCCGCCCGCCATGCCGCCGACCACGATCGAGGCCGGCACCAGGGCCATGACGGCCACCAGGGCTGCGAGAATGGCCGTGTACGAAACCGGCGCCCCGCCGATAGAGACGCCCCCGCCTCCGCCGACAGTACGTGACTGTGCAGAATTGTCCGTCATTTTGCTCCTCCCCAGGATGCTCTGACCGATATGTTCTAATGGCGCTGCTTGTTAGGGTCCGCTTTCCGGCGCGTGAGCCGGAGCGCGGGATTCATGGCGCCGAAGTTGATGATAAGCAATCTGAGCAATCGGTCAAACTGTTTGTTTGGATTTTCTCAGGTTTTTTGCTAGAGGGATGAAAGATGCGGCCGGCTTGCGTGAAATCCTCGCTTCTGGCTGAAATTTGAGCATCTCATATGCTAGGAATACTATGCGGTCGCGATTCAAATCTGCAGCAAGGGGGAAAATGGCGGCGCCTGAAAAGATGAATGGCCGCGAGCGCATGCTCGACCGCCGCAAGAAGATCCGCGAAGCCATCCGCCAGGCGGCCATCGACGAATTCGCCCAGAAGGGACTCGCGGGCGCCTCCACCCAATCCATCGCGCAGCGCGCCGGGCTCACCAAGCCGCAGCTGCATTATTATATTTCGAGCAAGGAAGAGCTTTACGAGGAAGTTCTCGTCCACATCAACGAGCTGTGGCGCGACATCTTTATCGCCTCTTCCGGCGACAGCAAGGATCCCGCCAAGGTGATCCGCGACTATGTGCGCAACAAGCTCGAATTCGGCCGTCGGCATCCCAATGCCTCGCGCGTCTTCTCCAACGAGGTCGCCGCCGGCGGGCATTATCTGCAGAAGCACTGGCACAGCGCGCGCGACGCGACCCGCGCCGCCGCCGAGATCATCCAGTCCTGGGTCGACAGGAAGCTGATCAAGCCCGTCGATCCCTGGCTCTTCCAGATGCATATCTGGGCGGTCACCCAGCACTACGCCGATTACGACGCGCAGATCCGCTTCATGCTGCAGTTGAAGGACGGCGAAGAGATCGACATGGATCATGTCGTCGACGAGGTCTCGACCCTCTTCCTGCGCGCCTGTGGATTGAAGTAACCCTTCGCCCTCACCTGCATTCCCCTTCTCCCGCACGCGGGCAGGACTGTCCGGGAAAAATTATGGGATGTTGGAGAAAGCGGCGTAAATCACGTAGGTGGAACTCATCTTCAATCGTCGAGACTCAGAATTCAATCCAGATTTTCCCCTTCTCCCGCTTGCGGGAGAAGGTGCCCGACAGGGCGGATGAGGGTGTTGGTTCAGTTCACGACGGCGCTTCAAGAGAACAAAAGCGAAGCTTCAAT
>JBMOOM010000062.1:0-76307 GCA_049323275.1 Pseudomonadota bacterium | reverse complement strand
CACCCTCATCCGCCCTGTCGGGCACCTTCTCCCGCAAGCGGGAGAAGGGGAAAATCTGCTTGAGAATTCTGAGTCCTGTCCCATCGAAGACACACTCTATCCGCTTGCTATACGCCGCTTTTTCTGAGGTCTCATCGTTTTCCCCCGACAGTCCTGCACCGAAGCGGGGAGAGATAAATCGCAGGCACCTCGCAAGATGTGTGAATCCGAAAGCGGCTTTCGCCGGGATGACGGTTAGACCCACCCACCATCCACGGTGAAATCCTGATTGGTGCAGCCGGACGCTTCGTCCGACGCGAGGAACAGCGCCATGCGGGCGATGTCGATCGGGTAGAGCTTCCGCTTCAGGCACTGGTGTTCCATGATCTTCTTCTCGCCTTCCGGCGTGACCCAGAGCTTCAGCTGGCGCTCGGTCATGATCCAGCCGGGCGAGATGGTGTTGACGCGGATATTGTCGGGACCGAGGTCGCGCGCCAGCGAGCGCGTCAGGCCGGTGACGCCCGATTTCGACGCGGTATAGGCGGCCATGCCGCCCTGGCCGATCTTCCAGGAGCAGGAGCCGAGATTGATGATCGAGCCGCCGCCCGCCTTCTGCATCATCGGGATGACCGCCTGGGCGGCGAAGAACTGATGCTTGATGTTGATGGCGACGCGCTGGTCCCAGTAGTCGGGCGTCATCTTGTCCCAGCTGTGGCGCTCGTCATGGGCGGCGTTGTTGACGAGGACGGTGATCGGCCCCAGCGCTTTGGCGGCCTCGGCGATGGCCGATTGCAGCGCCTTGATGTCGGTGACGTCGCATCGGCCGAACCAGACATCGCCGGTGAGCCGGCTTTTCAGCTTCTCGCCCGCCTCCCCGGCGATATCGATGAAGGCGACCTTGGAGCCCTGGCGCGCGAATTCCTCGACGAAGGATTCGCCGATGCCCATGGCGCCGCCCGTGATGAACACCGTCTTGCCCCTGAGGCTCGGATAGATGGCCGCTGTCATGCCTCGCTCCAAATTGTATGATGTTTGATCAGGCCTGTTGGTTACAGCGAAAGCCGCTGCTATGGCAAGGCTCATCAGACGGAGAAACGACATGAGCCGGACGCCGATCACACGCGCCTATCTGCAGAGCATGGCCCAGTACAACAGCTGGATGAACGGCAAGATCTACGAGACGGCGGCGCGGCTGCCGGCGGAGGAGATCGCGCGCGACCGCGGCGCCTTCTTCAAGTCGATCCTCGGCACGCTCAACCATCTCCTCGCCGCCGACATGGTATGGATAGACCGGTTCAAAAGCCGGCCCTTGCGCTTCACCGACCTCAGATCCCTGCGCCATCGGACATTCGAGCCGTTGCGCGCCGAGCGCCTCGCGATCGATGCGGAAATCGCCGACTGGGCGGCGGGCGTCGACGAAGACTGGCTAGCGCGGCCCTTCACTTTCACCAGCGTCCTGACCCCCGCCAGCTATACCTATCCGGCCTCGGTGCTGGTGATGCATTTCTTCAACCACCAGACGCATCATCGCGGCCAGATCACGACTCTCCTCACCCAGGTGGGCGAGGATGTCGGCGTGACCGACTTCATCGGCCTGCCGGGGTTGAAGGAGATGGTGGTTTAGCCTTCAACCGTCATCCCGACGAAAGTCGGGATCCCCTAAACTGGTGACAGGCGGCAAGCACCGCCCGCTTGATTCTATTCAATGGATCCCGGCTTTCGCCGGGATGACGATAATTGAACAGAAGATGCGCATCCCTATACCCGCTCACGCGGGAAATCAATGCGCGGCTTCCCAGTTGTCGGCGGCGCGGGCGTCGACCTGCAAGGGCACGGCGAGCTTGACGGCGGGCTCGGGGGCTTTTTCCATCACCTCGCGGACCAGCTGCTTCACCGCCTCGATCTCGGCATCGACCGCCTCGAAGATGAGCTCGTCATGCACCTGCAGCAGCATGCGGGCGCCAAGGCCGGCTTTGGCGAGCGCCGCCGGCATGCGGGTCATGGCGCGGCGGATGATGTCGGCCGCCGCACCCTGGATCGGCGCGTTGATCGAGGCCCGCTCCATGAAGGCGCGCTCGGACGCGTTGGGCGAGGTGATGCGCGGAAAATGGCAGCGCCGGCCGAAGATGGTCTCGACATACCCCGTCTCGCGCGCCGTCTTCTTCGTCGTCTCCATATAATCGCGGATGCCCGGGAAACGCTGGAAATAGGTCTTGATGTAGCTGCCCGCCTCCTCGCGCGAGATCGAGAGCTGATTGGCGAGGCCGAAGGCCGAGATGCCGTAGATGATGCCGAAATTGATGGCCTTGGCCTGGCGGCGGATCAGCGGATCCATGCCCTTCACCGGCACGCCGAACATTTCCGACGCCGTCATCGCGTGAATGTCGAGGCCGTCGGCGAAAGCCTTGCGCAATTGCGGAATGTCGGCGACATGCGCCAGCACGCGCAGCTCGATCTGGCTGTAATCGGCGCTGATCAGCTTCGAGCCCTTGGGCGCGATGAAGGCGGTGCGGATGCGCCTTCCCTCTTCGGTCCTGACCGGGATGTTCTGCAGGTTCGGATCGGTCGAAGCCAGTCGCCCGGTCGATGTCGAGGCCATCGAATAGGACGTGTGGACGCGCCCCGTATCGGGATTGATGAAAGTCGGCAGCGCATCCGTATAGGTCGAGCGCAATTTGGCGAGCTGGCGCCAGTCGAGCACCTTGCGGGCGAATTCGATGCCCTGATTGGCGAGATCCTCGAGCACATCGGAATCGGTACTCCAGGCCCCGGTCGCGGTCTTGCGGCCGCCGGGCAATCCCATGCGGCCGAACAATATGTCACCCAGCTGCTTGGGCGAGCCGATATTGAACCGCTCGCCGGCCAGCTCATAGGCCTGCTTCTCGATCTCGGCGCCCGAGGCGGCGAACTCGCCCGAAAGTCTCGCCAGCACGGCGCGGTCGACCAGGATGCCTTCGCGCTCCATATTGGCGAGCACCGGCACGAGCGGCCGCTCCAGCGTCTGATAGACGGTGGTCTTGTGCTCGCGCGCCAGGCGCTCCTTGAACAGCATCCAGAGTCTCAGCGTGATGTCGGCGTCCTCGGCGGCGTAATGGGTGGCGCGGTCGAGCGGCACCTTGTCGAAGCTCACCGCCGTCTTGCCGGTGCCGGCGACATCCTTATAGGCGATGGGCTTGTGGCCGAGATGCTTCTCCGAGAGCTCGTCCATGCCATGGCCGTTGAGGCCGCTTTCCAAGGCATAGGACATCAGCATCGTGTCCTCGATCGGCGCCACCTCGATGCCGAGGCGGCGGAAGATCAGGAGATCGTATTTGAGATTCTGGCCGATCTTGAGGATGGACGGGTCCTCGAGAACGGGCTTCAGCAGCGAGATGACGTCGGCCAGCGGCAGTTGCCGGATCTCGGCGCCGGAGAAATCGAGCCCATCGCCGGCGCGATGGCCGACCGGAATATAGCAGGCCTGGCCCGCATCGGTGGCGAGCGAGATGCCGGCGACATTCGCCTGCATCGGATCGAGCGAGGTCGTCTCGGTGTCGAGCGCCACGAAGCCCTGCGCCCAGATGCGCTCCACCCAGCGCTCGAGCGCGTCCTTGTCCACCACCGTTTCATAGTCGTCATATTTGACGGCGACGGCGCGCAGGCGTTCGGAGGTGACGCCTTGCGGCTTTGCTTCAACCGGAGCAGCGGCGGGCTTGGCCTTCTCCGCCTTGGCGGCGGGCTTCTCCGCGATCGGCGCCGGCGCGGCCACGCCGCCTTCCGGCGGCCAGCCCTTGATCTCGACCGGGATCGCGTCGATCGCGGCGGCGTCGGCCTCGAGATCGGCAGCGACGCGGCGCATCAGCGAGGAGAATTCCATCGTCTTGCAGAAGCCGATGAGGTCGGAGGCGCGCGGCTCGTCCACCAGGAAGGAAACGAGCTTGTGATCGACCGGGACATTCTGGTCGAGCGTCACCAGCTGCTTCGAGATGCGGGCCTGCTCGGCATATTGGATGAGGCTTTCGCGCCGCTTCGGCTGCTTGATCTCGGCGGCGCGCGCCAGCAGGTCCTCGAGCGAGCCATATTCGGTGATGAGCTGGGCGCCGGTCTTGACGCCGATGCCCGGCACGCCCGGCACGTTGTCGACCGAATCGCCGGCGAGCGCCTGGACGTCGACGACCTTGTCGGGCGCCACGCCGAATTTCTCCAGCACCTCCGCCTCGCCGACCTCCTTGTCCTTCATCGTGTCGTAGAGCGCGACGCCCTTGCGGACGAGCTGCATGAGGTCCTTGTCGGAGGAGACGATGCGCACCGTGGCGCCGACTTCGGCGGCCTCGCGGGCATAGGTGGCGATGAGATCGTCGGCCTCGAAATCATCCTGCTCGACGCAGGCGACGTTGAAGGCGCGGGTGGCCTGCCGGATGAGGCCGAATTGCGGGATGAGATCGGCCGGCGGGTCGGGCCGGTGGGCCTTGTAATCGGGATAGATGCGCTTGCGGAAGGTCTGTTCCGACTTGTCGAAGATGACGGCGAGATGGGTGGGCTTCTCACCCGCCTTCATGTCCTTCAGGAGCTTCCACAACATGTTGCAGAAGCCCTGGACGGCGCCGACGGGCAGACCGTCGCTTTTGCGCGTCAGAGGCGGGAGTGCGTGATACGCACGGAAAATATAACCGGACCCGTCGATCAGATAGACATGATCGCCGGACTTAAGGGGGCGATGTTGGGACATGGCCCCATAATGCCACCCCGGAGATCAGGCTTCCAGCCTCCCCGGCACGCTGCTGACAAGTTCTTGTTTACGTGATGTCGCAGGCAATTTGGCCCATTGCGGGCGGATGAAGAGGAAGCTCAGAGGTGTCTTGCGCACCGCCCAGAAGAGCAGCACCGGCCCGATGACGCCCGCCAAGGTGACGACCAGGGAAATGACGGCCAGATCGTCGACGACGCCCACTTTCAGGAGCACGGTGCGGGTGGCGGCCATGAACATGAAGAAGGCGAGATAGATGACGATGGAATTCTGGCCGCAATAGCGGATCGGCTCGGCGATCCGGAAGCGCGACAGGAAGACGCCGGCCGAGATGACGGCGCCGGCCCCGATGAAGCCGAGCGCCAGGCCGATGCCGGGCAGATGCGACCAGCCCTTGTCGACCAGAATGGCGTTGATGGTGCCCCAGGCGACGAGGCCGGCCAGGATGGCGAGCGGGTTGAGGTCCCCGACCTCGCGGGCGAAGGCGAAGACCCGGGGGGCCAGCCAATAGCCGGCGAAGAAATAGACGAAGCGGCCGGCGAATTCGTCGATGACCAGCCAGCCGGTTTCGATCGGCGCCATTTCGAGGAGGGCGGCGGCGATGAAGACGAGGAGCGGCGGGAAGCGGCGCAGCGCCTTGGCGGCGACGAAGAAGATGGCGAGCAGATAGATGAACCACAAGGTGCCGAAGGGCTGGATGAAGCCCAGACCATAGGCCTGCAGCGCCGCGGCGACGCCTTCGGCCTGAATCACCCCTAAGCTCTTCATGCCGAACTGGATGGTCATCCACAGGATGTAAAAGTAGGCGAAATGCAGGAGCTTGGTGTCGAGATAAGCGCGCCAGGGGCGGTCGATGCGGGCGGCGAGGAACAGGCCGGAGATGAGGAAGAAGTCCGGCATGCGGAAGGGCCGCGCCCATTCGATGAAGCCGTTGAGCCAGGAGAGCTCGCCGGCCGCCTTTTCGACGCCCAGCGTCGAATGCATCATGACGACCAGAATGATACAGATGCCCTTGGCGTAGTCGACCCAGTCGACCCGCTTTTCCGCCGCATTAACCCCAGCCGACATGTCGCCTCTCTCCCTGTGCCATAGCGGCACGGACTTTGGCCCGGTCACGCAAGGCGTATGCCGGAGGACGATTAACGAAGAATGGCCGCCTCGAGGGCGGCCATGCGGGGGTGACGAGGCCTGTGCGTTATTCGCTGAGCCGGCCGCCGCGGTGTGACAGCGTCATGGCCGCCCGATAGGCGGTCGGCGAGCGCTTGCCGGGCGTGTTGGCCTCGAGAACGATCTCGTCGACGAAGCCCTGATTGACCTCGACCTCGATGCATTGGTCGAGCTTGTCGACCAGCCAGACCCGGTAGCCTTCGTCGTATTTGTCGGCATAGCCGGAATCATCCTTGGGGATGCGGCCCTTCAGCGGCTGCGACGGCACCAGCATGAGCTTCGGCTTGGCGAAGTCATAGGTATGCCCTTCATAGGCATAGCCGAACATGACGCCGGCCGACAGCTTGCTGTTGGCTTTCCCGTCGAAGTCGAGCGTGTCCAGGAAGACGGTGCCGAGCTGATTGGTGATCAGGCCGAGCTGATAGCTTTTGCCCTCCGAGCCGCCGGCAAAGCGCGCCTCGGCCAAAAGGGTCTGCTGCGTCGGCTTGTCCCGCAATGCCTGCAGCACCTTGATCACATGATCGATATTCTTCTGCGCCTGCGCCTTGTCGCTCAGATCGAGCCTGATCTGGGCGGCGCCTTCGAAAGCCGAAATGGACGCCTTCGGTCCGGCGAGGAGAGAGGCGGCCTTGCCGGGGATGCCATAAAGGCGCACCTGCGTCGGGTTGTAGAGCCCATCCTTGTTCGTCGGCTCGTTCTCGGCATTGGCCGAGGTATAGGTCGGTCTGTGATAGTCGTCACTCATGGTCGTCTCCTGAAATCGCCCTCTAAAGAATCTCGCGCCACCGGAAATTGGTCTCGAAGCGCCCGGCCAGCGCATCCGACTGCGCCACGCCGCATATGATGTCCGCTGCCGCTCCGAAGCTCAGTGTTTCGGGATCGAGACGCGTCCAGGTCCGCATCAGCGCCAGCGCCACCTCGTCGCGCGCCTCGATGAGCGCCGTCTTGAACAGATAGGGCCGCGCCCGGAAGGCCTTGGCGGTGAAATCCGACAGGTTCCGCATCTGCGCCGCGCCGACCTCGCGGATGTCGATGTCGAGCAGGCCCTCATCGGCGAGATCGCGTGCGACGAGGCGCGCATGGAAGCCATCGACGATGGTGTCGAAGACGGCGCCGGTGAAAGGCCGCGACCGGTCGTGGATCTCGGCCGTCACCTCGCTCATGCGCCGCGCATTGCCGGCGAGGCGGATCTGCCGGTCGCCGGTCAGCTCGGCGATGCGGTTGAGCTCGTTGAGAACGAGAAGATTGCCCTCGCAATGGCGCAACAGCCGGTCCAGCCCGGTATCGAAATGCATGAAGGAGAGAAGCGAGATCAGATCGGAGTTCGCTTCATGGAAGGCGCCAAAATCACCCCCGGTCGGACCGCTTTCCGGCACCCCGATGAGCGAGAACAGGATGGCATGGCCGACCTCATGGGCGATGACGTCGAAATTGAGCGCGAAAGGCGCCACGTCGCGGTCGCTCTCGCGGTCGACGCCGAGCTCGAGATAGCCGTAGCCCGACTGGGCATTGCGCCATTCGACCCAGGGAATGATCTCGAGCCGCTCATAGGTCTCGGCGAAATACCAGGGGATCTCGCGGCCGAGATAGCTTTCGAAGATGTCGAGGACACGCTGGGCCGAGGCGAAGGCATGGGCGGCGATGAACTGCCGGCTGCCCGGCGCCAAGTGATCGAAATTGCCGTCGAGCCCGGCTTCGGCCGGCGGATGGGTGGCGCCGACGAAGGGCGGCAGATAGGGAAACTCATAGGGCTCCTTTTCGAGGAGCGGATCGCGCACATACATGCGCCGGTTGGCGGGGCCGGGCTGCAGCTGGCCGGGCGGCGTCGAGATCCACACCGGCTCGGGCTTGTCGTAACCCGACAGATAAGGCGCCTGCGGATAAAGGAGAAAGCGGCAGCCAAGACCGGAGGACTCACGGCCCTCTTCCATGGTTGCGACGTCTCGGCCCAAACCCCTCATGACGCAAATCTACCATCACGTAAGGCGATTGGGAACGAAGTTTCGTCCGCCAGCGCAATTTTTGCGTGATCGAGATCGCGTACAAAATTAGTAGTCCAGACGAAGCCGCCCTTGCGGGCCGGCGGATTAACCTTGTCGAGATGGCGGAGCGCGGCGATGGCGTCCTGCTTCTTCTGCTCGACGAGAAACCGCGCGAGCCGGCCGGCCTCGATTCCGGTTCCGTCGAGGACATTCTCCCAGAGGCGCTCGCGAAAATTGAGCCGGCGCGCCGCCGCTTCGAGATGCCTCGTCTGCGCCGGCGTGAGCGCGCCGCGCCGGGCGGCCCGCCTGATGGTCCGCAGCAGATCGATGAGCGAAAGGGTCAAGGCCTCGGCGCCGACCTCGGCCGGCGTGTGCACAACCGCAACCGCATCATCGGGCGCTCCGATCCAGCGCCGGTACCAGCGATAGATGAGACCGACGCCTTCCATGCCGAAGGGATAGAGCTCGGCGGCGCGGAGCGCGCCCATGCTCGCCGCGCCCAGAACCGCGACGCCCTGGTCGAGCGCCCACAGGATTTCCTTGTGGCGCACCGCCGGCTCGGACTGGAACAGGCCGTCGATGATCAGCAGGCGGCGCGGCGCGTGGCGGCGCACCGCCTGGACGATCGAGCCCTGCGCGGCGGGCGGCAGATAGAGGGCGTCGGCGATCTGCCGCGCCGCCTCCCGCCGCAGCGTAGGCCCGAGAAAGACGACGGACGGCGGCTCCGCCATGGCTCACCCCTCGCCCAGCGGTTTCAGATCCGGAACGACGACCTTGACCGCCGACAGGCCGGCGAAGGGCCGCGTGTCGAGATCGACAGCCAGGATGGAAGAGAGCCCGGCCTTGTCGCCGCGCGCCAGAAGATCGGCGAGCCAGTCGCCGGAGGTTTCTGCCGCCAGCTCATCGAAATGGACGGAGCGCGGGCCGTCGCGCAGCAATTTGCGATGCGCCTCGATCCTGTCCCAGTCGGGGTAGCGCGGATAGGAGAGCCGGGTGATGTCCTCGCGGGCGCCGGAAATGGCGGCGAGGCGCGATTGCGCCGCCTCCCTGATGGCGCGCGCCGCCGCATCCGCCGCGTCGAGCCCGGCAGCCGAGCCTTCGGAAGGGTGGGGAATGAGCGTGCCGGTATGCGAATCCTCTTCCAGCAAATGGCACCAGACGACCGGCACGCCGGCGAGCCCCTGCGCCCGCCACAGGCCGACCAGAAGCCCCGCGGCCCGCAAGCTTTCGATGAGATCGTTGAGCCGCGGATCACCGATCGACGCCAGATCGATGCGGCAGCGCTGAAAGAAGCCATGGACGCGCATGGCGCGCGCCAGCGCATCGCGCTCGATACATTCGAGCAGGCCATGAAGGAGCGCGTCGTGCCGGGTGGCCGCCACGGCGAGGCCGCTGGTCGAGGCCTGGAACCAGGCGTCCGCGGGCGCCGCAGATGGATGGACATAGGCGGTGTGGACGAGGGCGAGCGGCAAGACGCAGCGGGAGGCGGACCGAAGCTCCTCCGCCGCGACCCAGGCGATGTCTTCTTCGGCCCAGTTTGCCGGACAATCTTCCGTCATGTGCGGCGCCAGCGATCGCGGATCGACAGAGAGGCCCGCCGCCGAGGCGACGGTCACATCGAAATGCGAGAGCCGCTCGGCGAAGAAACATTCGGCGGTTTCGAGAATGGCCGACAGCGCCGCCGTCTCGGGCGTGGCGCCCTTGCCCTGGGCGACGGAGTTGGACAGCGACAAGGGCCGCGCCGCCTGCATGACCGGAATGCCGAGCCGGTCGAGGCCGGTGACGTCGCCCAGGCGGGTGATGCCGAAATCGGCGAGGCGCGGCAGGAGACGGCGCAGCAAATCCGGCGGCGGAGGACCGGTGCGGCCATCGCGCGGGAGGTCAGCCATGCTGCCTCACGCATAAAGGCTGCTCCCCCAATTCCCCTTCTCCCGTTGCGAAGCAATGGGAGAAGGTGCGCGAAGCGCGGATGAGGGCTCTTTCTCGACGCCTCTGCCTAGGAAGAGCCCTCACCCGCCCTGTCGGGCACCCTCTCCCATCCTTCGGACGGGAGAGGGGGGAAATCACAGTGGTCTTGCCTGCCGCGGAGAAGAGATGAGCAATGGTTCCGCCGGCAGGCGCGAGGAATCGTGACGTGTCAGCCACGGGGCAGCGGTTCCGGGTGGGCGAACAGGAGGCTGCCGGGCTCGACCGTCTTTTCGGCGTCCTCCACCTGCGAACGGTAGCGGGCGAGAAGCTCGGGCGAGAAGCCCAAAGCCTCGACGGTGCGATAGATGCTGATGAGCAAGGTGACGGCCTTCTGCTCGAGCGCGATGCGCAAGGCCTCCTCGGCCGCCTGCGTGAGAAGCTCCGGGCTGGCCTTGCTCTGCGCCAGGAGCCGCAGGCGGCGATGATGCAGCTGCGCCAGCCAGTAGGTGTGCCCGCTCGCCTGGACGGCGGCGATGGCGGCGGCGATGAGCCGGAGGCCGGCTTCGGCATCGCCGGCGAGGCTGAGCAATTCGGCCAGCATTTCCTGATAGACGGGCACGTCCTCGGGCGTGTCGACGCGGGCCTGGATGGCGAGCCCCTCCTCCATCATGGCGCGCCCCGCGACGGGGTCCGACAAAAGGCCGAGGCTCCAGCCGTCGAAGATCATGGTCTTGGCCGTCAGGGCCGGCAGATTGTGGCGCCCGGCGAGATCGCGCATGCGCGCCGTGACCATCCGCAGCGCCTCGAAATCGCGCCGGTAGCGATGCAGCATGGCGGCGATGTCATAGGCATGCGCCATGCTGCCGAGATGGCTGATCTCCTCGGCCCAGGCGACCGACTGCGTGACCGAGGCGACGGCGCGGGTGCCCTGGCCCGTCATCCACAGCGACAGGCCGCGCTGGCCCAATCCGCAGACCTTGGCGTCATGGCCGCCATACAGCGTGAAATTCTCGCTGCCGCGGCCCTCCTCATAGATCGCCATGCCGGCATCGACCGCCTCGATGCAGGTCACATGGCGGCCGACATTGAAATCGATGGCCCAGACGCAGTGGCGCGTCTGCAACTGGACCTCGGCGTCGTCGACATCCTTCAGATCGGCGAAGATGGTGCGGGTGCGGCCGAGCCAGGCGGCGAAGTCGGGGGCGGTGAACCACCAGCCCCAATAGACCGGGAACAGTTTCGGCTGGTCTTCCGGGCGCTGGCGGCGGGCCAGCGCCACGCCTTCCTCGTAAAGCTCCGTGGCGCGCGGCGACCGCTTGCCTTCGAGGCCGGTCAGCACCGGGCAGAGCGCCGCGATGACCGCGAGCTTGAGCCGGTCATGCTCATGGGGATCGGCCGTCTCGACCAGCGTGAGGGCGCGGTCGAGCAGCTGCTTGGCTTCCGCCAGCGCCGAATGGGCCGAGCTTTCCTTGCCGGCCTCGACATAGGCATCGATCGCCTCGTCGACGAGGCCGGCGCGTTCGGCATGGTCGGCGAGCGCCGAGGAGCCGATCCAGGAAGCGAGGTCGCGGTTCTCGGTGACGATGTGGAAGATGCGGCCATGCACGACCTGGCGCGTCTTGCGCAGGAGGCTGTTGTAGATCGTCTCCTGGATGAGCGCGTGGCGGAAGGAGTAGGACGGGTAGCCGGGGATGCGGTTGCGCACCAGGATGCCGGCGTCACCGAGCGCCTTCAGCGATTCGAGGATGGTGACGGCGTCCATGTCGGGCAGGATGCTGCACAGGAGCGAATAATCGACGTCGCGGCCGGCGACGGCGGCGTAGCGCGCGATGTCCTGGGCGGGGCCGAGATTGGCGAGCCTGGCGGTGAGGATGTTCTCCAGCGCCTCGCCGCGGGCGAGGGTGGCGCCGCGGGTCAGCGTTTCGACGGCGCCCTGGTTCTCGCTCATCCACTGGCTGAGCTCCTCGACGAAGAGCGGGTTGCCGTTGGTCAGGTCATGGATCGGCTCGATGAGGTCGTCGGGCAGGCGCTGGGCCGCTTCCGGCCAGCTCTGCTCGAGGGCGATGCGGGTCGATTCACGGTCCAGGGCGGCGAGCGGAATGTGGCTGGTGGCGCCATTGCCGGGACGCGCCTGCGGGTCGAAGCGGCGCGAGGTGACGATGAGGAGCACGGGATATTTCTGCACCCGGCGGGCCAGCGCGGCGAGGATCATATAGGATGTCGGGTCGATCCAATGGGCGTCCTCGATGGCGATGAGGAGCGGGCCTTCGGCGGCGAGCCGGCTGAGGCACTGCTCGGCCGCCTGCACCACCTTTTCGCGCAGCGCCTCGGGGGAGGCGCCCTTGAGGCCCGTCTCGTCGGCATCCTCGGCGCCCAGCAGGAAGGAGAACAGGCCCGTCACCTCGGGCTCGGCGATGCCCTGGCGGCGGAACAGGGCCTCGACGCGGGCGGTGGTCACCTTGCGCCCGGCCTGGCCGGCATTCTGGGACAGGGCCTGGAGGAGCGGGTGCAAGGTCTCGTGCACGCCGCCCGGCGCGCATTGGAACAGCAGCAGGCGGCGGCGGGTGGGGCGCGCCGCCTTGCGCAGCTCATGCAGGAGGCGCGACTTGCCGATGCCGGCCTCGCCCTCGATGAGGAGGACATTGCCCTGCCCCGAGACGGCGCGTTCCCAGCAGGCGAGGCCATGGGCGAATTCGCGGTCGCGCCCGACGATGCGGGCGCGCAGCTTGCCGAAGGCGAAGAAGCGGTCGAGCTGCAATTTGTGGCGCAGCGCCTGCCAGGCGCTTTCCGGCTCAAAGCCTTTCAGCGTCTGCTTGCCGAGGAAGCGGAAGGAGAAGGCGCGCCCGGCGAGCTGGCGGGTGAGCTGCGAGACGACGACGCTGTTGGGCCGCGCCACGGTCTGGAGCCTGGCGGCGAGCGCCGGGGCGACGCCCGTCACCTTTTCCGGCGTCAGGCTGCCCTGGCCGCCGGGCGCCTGCGCGATGATGGCCATGGAGGTGGCGATGCCGACGCGCACCTCGAGGGGGACGCTGGAGCGAACGCCTCCAGCCCCGCGCTTCTGGCAGGCTTCGATGAGGGCGAGGCCGGCCTCGACGGCGAGCGAGGCGGTGTCCTTGGGGTCGGTCGGCGAGGCGAAGATCGCCATGCCGCCATCGCCATAGGTGTCGGCGATGACGCCGCGGTTGCGGGTGACGGCCTCGGCCGCGGCGGCGTGGAAGGCGGTCATCAGGTCCTGATAGTCCTCGAGGTCGAGGCGGCGCATGAGGTCGGTGGACTGGACCAGGTCGTAGCACAGAGCGGTGACCTGCCGGCGTTCGCCCGCAGAGGTCAAATCCGCCTTGCCCGCCCGCTTCTGGGCGGCCGGCCCCGGTTTTGATGGTCTCACCGCCATCGAGTTCCCCACTTCCGATGCGGCCAAAGTAGCATCAGTCGGGGCAAGATGAACCCTCATTCAGGAATATGAATAAGGTGTAAGGCGGGAGTCTGGCCGGACGGAAGCCGGCAATGCAGGGTGGATGCAGGGAATTGCAGCGTATTGCAGGCAAATTTCGGAGAAACGGAGGCTGCCTGAGCGAAATCAACGGGTTAGTTCCCGGAGAGCGGGTCAGGCTGGGAATCTGCGAGGGGCAATGGGCCATGATGGATCTCCGGCGCGGTTGCGACGAAGCCGGTATCCGCCCGCCGCGACCACGGATGCAAGACGGCGATGATGACGGCGGTCGAGAGACGGCCGGTTCGCGCCCGCGCCGAATTCCCGCCGGTACAGGTTGCGGCGCGCCCAAGGCTTCGGCTATATGTCGCTCGCGCTTTTCAGAAGCACCCGTAGCTCAGCTGGATAGAGTGCTGCCCTCCGAAGGCAGAGGTCACAGGTTCGAATCCTGTCGGGTGCGCCAAATACCGCCGATTGCCCTCTATAATACATACATACTCTATAGTCGCCGATCGTCCGCCTGCGCATCAAACAAGGACAGCTTCGGCATGGCAGAGCATAGAAACGGCGATGTTCTGCGGTGAAAAAAGTTCGAATCACTTACGGTCGTTTGGCGGTTTTATACTCGACGCAGGCGTCACGTGTACCTCCTGTGACCGCGAACAGGGACTCAAGTTCGACCATGATGTTTTGAATCGATGCTTTGGTGAGACTTAACTTCTCAATCTTGGGACGCCACTCGTTGTCGGCTTCGATGTAGGAAAGGATCGCCATCGGGGTTGGGCGCACGCCGTCATGCTCCAGCGCTAGCATAGCGTAGTCGACGGTTGCAAGCGCTTCCCATAGGTCGTTAGATTTGTATTTGAAACGGTCGCGCACCCATGCGGCGGCAGGGGCGAACTGGTAGCGATCAACCCATTCGTCCATTTCGGCAATGGTGTTGCCCAGCGCATTGCTTTCTCCATACTTACCGCTCGCGCGCTTGATCCAGTCCTTGTCTGCGGCAATCTTGATGCCTCCCGAATAGCGCATTTTGGGATTGTAAGGACCTGCGGCCTTTCGCAGGTAGTCCTTGTTGAGCGCACTTTCCCCCATTTGGCGGCGCGCGAAATAGACTGCTTTTTGCAGACGGAAATTGCCTATTGGCTGGCCATTATCTTCGTGAAACGCTTTGACGATGGCCCCAACGAGAACGGCTTCCTTGAACGGCGTGTCGATTACAATTTTTTGCTTGGCCGGAAGCTGAAGGATGTTTCCTCTGGAAGCCGCTTCAGGTTTGTTAGTTTGCGACCCGAAAATCTCGTGCAGCATCGCGGGGATAAGGGCTTCCGTATCTTTAGCCGTTGAAGCGCGAATGGCTCGCACCTGATCGATTTGAGCACATAGCTCCCCAAAACGCCGCTGAATGCTCATTTCCGGAATAGGGACGTGAATGTTTTCCGCCTTCTTGATTCCCAACGTCCGGTTCCGTCCGGCCCCGCCGGGCGAAGCCTCTCCAACCTTTTGTAGACCTTCAGGGGTAAGAAGATAGAAGCGCAAGAATTCAGCTAGGGCGAGTCCGGGTTGGGGAACGCATGTCAAAAAGCGATGCGATCCCACGCGACCATGATCTTCAGCGCCGGGGACAGCAATAGCGCCCTCCCACGCGAACACGATATTGAAAAGCAAATCGCCCGCGTGAATTTCGAACAGGCGCTTATTGCCTACATCGGCACCGGTAAGCATTGGCTTGTGAAATGTTCCCTTTCCAAATGATCGAACTCCTAACTCTGGATATTTTCCATTAAATTGAACTTCGATGGGACGCCGCACGAGCGGTGCGACTTTGGAAAGTGGCATGTACTCTACGCCGTCGGTTATGTCTTGGAACGCGTTGAACAACATAGCGTTGGCCTCGCATTCAACCGCCGCAAGCTCGATCTGCCTTTCTCTTAGCTTTGAATGTACATCGTCTATTCGAAAGACGATCTTCCTCTGCTCATCGAGAGATGGCGCTGAAATTTCAACACTCTCAAGTTTCTTGACTGTTAGGGACACATTTGAAGTTCCCTTCATTAGCGGTACTAGAATTTCCTCTTTCAGTGCTGTGAGATAATAAAATAGGAACTTGCACGAGATTTCGTGCGTCTTGGGAAGTACGGCCGCGAGGATACTCGCTACCGAGAACTTTCCGGTTTCATAGTGCAATCGATTGATTGCTGCATTCCCATGTCCCGTTGAAGACACAAGAGGAATGCATACCGCTTCCCCTTCGAATTGAAAATGCTGCGCTGTTTTTCTTTCTGCGGCTGTGACCACCAAAGGGAATTCACCGGGAACCTCATTAGCCGCCGACGCAGTCCCTTTGATAATGTCGCAAGTTTCGCCGAGTTTGAACTGCTTCCAAACCACTATGGCATCTCCGACAATGTGCGCTTGATATCGTCCATGATGGAAAGAATGCGCCGTTCTTTTGTCTCAATGCTTTCGACGATTTCGAGGGGGGTGCGATGATCGACCACACCGCCTGCATTCGGGTTCTTCAGGTCAAGATTGCAGGCAACAATCCGGCCTGCTTTGTCGGCTACGATAAGTTCGGGGCCGTGAACTTTCCATGCCTGTTCGTTTTCTTCGCGTGCGTTCCACCAATCTAAACAGGGCTTCATTTCCTCGAAAAGTAGCGGTGCTGTTTTTGAGTACTTTCGACGTCCCTCCGGCTTTGGCTGTTCGTAAAACCAGATATCTTCGGTTGCCTTCGTCGTGTCGAGGAAGAGAACGTTTGTAGGTATCGGCGTGTAAGGCTCAAAAACCCCTTCTGGAAGGCGAACGACAGTATGCAGGTTGAATTTCCTCAACATATCCGCTTTGATGCGAGCTGCGATACCATCACCAAACAAGACACCATGCGGAACGACGACAGCGGCACGGCCTTTGCCGCCGCGCTTTAGGCGCCGCATGATGAGTTGCAAAAACAGCAAGGCCGTTTCCGTCGTACGCCGGTCTTCGGGGAAGTTGTTCAGGATGCCTGTTTCCTCCTCTCCGCCGAAAGGTGGGTTCGTCAGAATGACGTCTACGCGGTCGGCTTCACCAATTTCCGACAGGCGAACCTTCAAAGAGTTGTCCGGTGTGATTCTAGGCGCTTCCAAACCATGCAGCAGTAGGTTCATCTGAACGAGAAGGAAGGGGAGCGGCTTCGCTTCGCCTCCAAATATACTCGATGATTGGAGGATTTCGCGCTTTCCGACCGTATTGGCTTGTTTGGCCATGTGCTCATAAGCTTCGGTCAAAAAGCCGCCCGTACCACATGCCGGATCAAGGACCGTTTCGCCAAGCTGTGGGTTGATGACTTCGACCATGAAACGCACAATGGGGCGCGGCGTGTAGAATTCGCCGGAATCCCCGGCAGCATCACGCATTTCTCGTAGTAGAGTTTCATATAGCCTACCGAGCGTATGAATTTCGTCAGAGGAATCGAAATGGATGCCGTCAATGAGATTGATGACATCGCGAAGCAGATAACCGCTTTCCATACGGTTAGACAGACCACGGAATACCGTTGCGATTACGTCCTTGCGCCCGCGCGCACTGCTGTTTCCGCGAAGGTTTCGCAGATAAGCGAACAAGCCCGCCCCCCTGGTGCCGTCCGGGCGTTCGGTTTTGTCCAACGTTAAGAAGTCGATCAAGTCGGAGCCGGCGATACCACCTTCGTCAGCGGCCCAATCGCGCCAACGATAGGGAGCTTCGATAGCACCGCGATATGCCTTGCCCGCGATTTCCGCACGCTCTTCTTCAATACGCTCCATGTCGTCCAAGAACTTCAGGAACATAATCCAAGTGAGCATTGGCAGACGGTCAAGATCGCCGCTCAGCCCCTTGTCCTTGCGCATGATCTTGCGTGCCGACTTGATGATGCTGTCAAGGCGTTGGGCGGCTGTCTGTGGCTGGTTCTTCTTCGGTTGCCGGGCCAAGGGTAATTCTCTTTCTTATGCGCCGTAGAGGCGTTTTTATAGTTCGTTGACGGCTTCGCGCATGGCCTTGCCACCGCCAAAGCGCGCAGCGATTTCCACGACGTTTCCCCAATCGTTGAAAGGCGGGATTTCGAGTACGTCCGGCATTTTGAATTGTGCGGTTCCGTGCTCCGCATATTTCTCAATGAGGGCGTCGAGCACCTCGCGGGCTTTTTCTCCGTGCTGTTCGAAGAACGCCAATTCTTCGCGCTTCAAACGTTCGGCACGCTCGCGGCGCGTTCGCAGTGGGGTGTTGTAGGCAAGATGGCAAAGCAGGTCGAACGGATCGGCATCGGGCTTGCCCACAGCCTCACCAAGCGTTTGCGTGTCGATGCCCTTTTCTTCAAGCTGCTCGATGATGTCGGCTCGACGTCCCGGGTCCAGCCAATCCTTCCTGAGTTCGGAAGCGTTTGGATAGAGCGTCCGCACCTTCTCGCCAGTGTAATCGGTCAGCTGACGGACGGTGAGTTGCTTGCCCTCGGAATCGAGTTCGTAGACCAGTTGACGGATAATTTCGACGCTACCACCGTCATAGTAGAATTTTCGTGGCATGCCCAGTTCCTTGTCGTCGGGTAATCCGCCGGTTAAGTCCTCAATATCGGTTGCGTCGGTGTCGCTGGGCGTATCGGCCTCTTCGGTGATTTCAGTTTCGTCAACAACATCGCCGTCTTCATCGATGAACTGTTCACGCTCTCTGACCGGATCACCGTCAAAAGCCGGATCGGCGAACTTCTCAGTGGCCGTGCCGGTGTAGTCAATGATGTTGAAGGCCAATTTACCGTAGTCGGGCCGCAGACGTGTTCCACGCCCGATGATCTGCTTAAATTCCGGCATTGAACCGACGACACGCGCTAGCACCACATTCTTGCACGTTGGCGCGTCGACACCCGTTGTCAGCAGTTGTGACGTTGTGAGGATAACGGGCGTGGCCTTGTCGATATCCTGAAAGTTGGCGCGGTGTGCGGAGCCGATATCGCCTTCATCGGAAGTCACGCGACACACATAGTCGGGGTGCTCTTTCACGAGGTCAGCGCTGAGGCGCGCAAGCGCATTGCGCATCTCAAGGGCATGCTCTTGGTTGACGCAAAAGATGATGGTTTTCGCGAAACGATCTGTTTGCTTGAGGAAGCTTGTCAGGTGCGTTGCGAATGCCTCGGTTCTCGCACGTAGAGCAACGACACGTTCAAAATCGCGCGTTCCGTATTGTGCGTCAGGGATTTCACGTCCGTAGCGGTCGAGTTCTCCTTGAGACGGACGCCAGCCAGCCGCATCGAAATCGGAAATCACCCGGTGTACGCGATAGGGTGCCAAGAAGCCATCGGCGATGCCTTGGGCAAGGCTGTATTCGTAAACTGGATCACCGAAGTAATTGTAGGTATCTGCGTTGTCTTCCCGCTTTGGCGTAGCGGTCATGCCGATCTGGTAGGCTGGTTCAAACCATTCCAGAATTTCACGCCAATTGCTGTCATCTCGGGCGCTGCCACGGTGGCATTCATCAACAATGATTAGGTCGAAGAAATCCTTCGCATATTCCTTGAATAGGCCGTCGCGGGATTCATCACCCGCAATAGCTTGGTAGATCGCGAAATAGATGTCGCGTCCTTTGCTGATTTCCCCACCGCTGATTTTGAAGCGGGCATCACCAAAGGCGCTAAAATCTTTGTCTTTGGGATCGTCTACCAGAACGTTCCGGTCGGCCAAGAACAGGATTTTCGGTTTCCGGTTCTTGCCCTTCGGGTTCCAACTGCCGTTCCAGAGCTTCCAGCAAATTTGGAATGCAACAGCCGTTTTGCCTGCACCGGTGCAAAGGGTGAGCAGAACGCGCTTGCGCTGCTGGAGGATGGACCGCACTGCGCGATTGACCGCAATTTCCTGATAGTAACGAAGCGGTTTGTCCTTGTCGGGAAAAGTGGGCGAAAGGAGGTGTCCCTTGATATCGTCGTCAAGCTTCTCGGATTGGGACAGACGCTCCCATAGCTCTTCGGGTGACGGAAACGTGGCCAGCTCGCATTCAACGCCGGTAGTGTAGTCCATCTCGACGATTTCCCGGCCATTTGTGGCGAAAGCAAATTTGAGACCAAGAATTTCCGCATACTCCTTGGCCTGTTGAAGGCCATCGGCAGCGTGTTTGTATTTGGATTTCGCCTCGACCACGGCAATGGGAAAGTCCGGCCGATAACGCAGGATGAAGTCGGCTCGTTTTTGCCGCCCCCGACGCGCCTTTCCGCCGACAAACACAATTCGTCCGTCCGTGAATGATCGCTGCTCATTGATAGCATAGGGCAGGCTATCCCAACCGGCTTCAACAAGCTTCGGTATCACCTCTTTCCGGCATGTATCAGCCTCAGTATCCAAGAAAAATCCCCTGTGCACTCGTGTCGGCTGTCACCTATTTCATCTGTTGGAAATTGCTATGGCTTCAGCCTGTATGATGAATATTTCCAGCTGTTCCGCCGTCATTGCACACGCTGCATTTCTGAAGCGCTCGAACAATTCTGCCTTGGCTGCATCATTCTCATCACTACTAACTACTCCCAGCAACCAGTTCGGTGTGGTCCCAAGCGAGTTCGATATTGTTAGCAGCGTCTGAAGGTTAGGTTCCCTCCTCCCAGACACATAGTGGGCATATCTTCGTTCATCCAATCCTGCTCGCCGAGCCGCCTCGGCATTCGAGATGCCAAGCTGCTTCGCACGCTCGCGTAGGCGGTCTACGAGGATACCCATAAGCACGACCCATTCCACATGCGTTTGCCACCGTTTGATCTGTAGTGCACCGCGAACAATATGTAGTCAAGCACCTTGCGTCGCTTAAGGTCTGCCGTGCAGCACATGAGCTTGTACTTCCGCCTCAGGTCGGCCTGTAAGACGGTGGAGCTTGGGCTGCGATGTGGGGATTTCGGACTGCACCCCTTGGGGATGCCGTATAGACTCCACCACATGCTCACCTCACTCGTAAAGCGAGCTTGCCGAGATAGTGGATTGCAAGCATCCTGTGCGCGTCGACAACCTGGTCGAATGGGAATGTGCGGGCGACATGGACATCGAACGGGCCAGAGTCGATCAGGCGATTGAGCTTGTCGGTGGCATTCTGGCCGCGGGCGCCGTTGTAGCGAATGAGCGCCACGCCGGGCCGGACAATTGGATCGGGCGTCACGCCATGGGGGCAGGCGACCCGCCCGCCGTCGCGCACGGCCGACAATGCGAGGTTGGCCGCCTTGCCGCCGGCGGTGACAAGGGCCGCGTCGAGGCCGCCGGGGGCGAATTCGCGGGCGGCCGCCACCACGTCGTCCTTGCGCCCGTCGACGACGGCGTCGGCGCCCAGCCGCCGCGTCAGCGCCACGCCGTCATCGCCCGAATCCACCGCGACTATGCGGGCGCCCCTTTATTTTGCGAGCTGGACGGCCATGTGCCCGATACCGCCGCTGGCACCGAAGATCATTATCGTATCGCCCTGCTTCAGGCCGATCTCCTCCAGGCCGCTGAGCGCGGTCAACGCATCACAGCCCATGACGCCCGCCTGCTCGATCGTAAGCCTGGCGGGGATGAGCGACACGTTGTCCGCATTCGTTGCCGCGTAGGTGGCGTAGGTTCCTCCCTTGGGCAGCGGCATGGTGGCCGCGTATACCCGGTCGCCTTCCACCAACGGCGGCGACCGTGCCCGCGCAGTCCCAGCCGAGCACATAGGGAATGTCGACGGCATTCCAAAAGCCCCGTCATAATGCCCCTCACGCTCGACCGCGTCCCACGAGGCTACGCCCGCTATTTCGACCTGGATCAGGACATCGCGCGGCCCGACCTGCGGCACCGGAACGGCGCGCACAGTAATCAGCTCGGCGCCCCCGAAGCGGTCGATGGCCGCGGCCTGCATTGTATCCGGTTTTGCTCTTGTCACGATTCTTCTCCTCATGAGACGGCTTGTCGTTCGCAAGAGAGCTATGATCGGAGAAGCGCTGTGCCAATACGCACGCTGGCGTAAGTGGTTACCAGCAGATGAGGAGGGCTGGATGACCAAGTCTTACCGAGAATGGTCTTGCAACCGCGAGCGGCATCGCCGGCGTTGGGCTGATGCTGTCGCCGGCGCTCTCCCGTCTTCGGTCAGCTATTGCGCCGTCCCACCCGCCACCGCATTGGCCGCCTTCAGCCAGTCGCTGACCACCTTCACGTCCTCATCGCCGAGGAGATGGCCGCGGGCGACCACGGCGGTGTCGACGACGGCGCCGTGCTGGCGCAGCAGCTCGGCGAGCTCGGGCGCGAAGGGGCCGTAGATCTTGTCGCGCTCGCCGGCGACGGAGAGAAACCGCGTTCCCTTGAGATCGGCGGCGGGCGCCGTGTCGAGGACCGGCATGGCGCGCAGCAGCACGGCGCGATGGACCAGATCGGGCTGCAGCAGCGTCAGCGCGGCGATCAGATTGGCGCCGTTGGAGTAACCGATGAAGACGGCGCGATCGAGGTCGAGCTTCTCGGCCGCCATCCGCTCGGTCAGGAACTTTGCGAAAGCGCGCGCCTCGTTGCGGATATCGGCCTGGTCGAAGCGGGTCGGCGTCACCCGCGCATACCAGCGCTTGATGCCCTTCTGAACGACGCGGCCGCGCACGCCCAGCAATGTCGCGTCGGGGGCGATGCGCGCGGCGAGCTTGAACATGCTCGCCTCGTCGCCACCCGAGCCATGCAGCAGCACGATCGTCTCGCCGGAGGGTGATTCAGGACGCAGCCAGCGAAAGACGAAATCGCGGGCGCGGGTGACCGGGCCCGGAATGGCGGAGCCCGTCGCCTGCTTGTTGCGGTCGAGAACCGGCTTGCCCGGATTTTCCGGGACGGCGGCAGCGGCGGCCTTGCCGGCGGGTTCGATGCAAGACCCGGCGCCGGCCGCCGCCTTGCCGGCGGGCGCGCCGCTCCCGGCGCAGAGAGACGCGTCGCGGGCCTGAAGGGCGGGACTCGCGCCGAAGGCCACAGCGGCCAGGATGCCCGCCGCGAGAACTGCATTGAAACGGATATACGTCATGCGCCGATGCCCACCGTTACATAGTCTCAGAATTTTAACAGGGCGAGCATCCATGCCCGCGCCACACCGGCCGTCCCATCGCTTTCGATAAGGTGTTCCCCGGCCCCGCGCCGCTGTCCAATATCGCGACGGCGGGGCTTGATAACAGGATTTGCGCCGATGTCACGTGGTAATTGCCACAAAGCGGCGCGTTCCGCGGGAACCTGTATCGTGACGGACCGGCATCTCGCCTGCCGGCGACGCAATCCAGCCCTTCATCCGGCGCCCTTGCGGATCGGGGCCGCCGGTCCCACCTAGGGTCAGCTCAATCAGACCGGTCTCCCCATGAAGAAAATCGGATTCCTCTCCTTCGGGCATTGGACGCCCTCGCCCCATTCGCAGACCCGCTCGGCTCAGGACGCGCTGCTGCAGTCGATCGACCTCGCGGTGGCGGCGGAAGAGCTCGGCGCCGACGGCGCTTATTTCCGCGTCCATCATTTCGCCCGCCAGCTCGCCTCGCCCTTTCCGCTGCTCGCCGCCGTGGGCGCCCGGACGAAGCGCATCGAGATCGGCACCGCGGTCATCGACATGCGCTACGAGAACCCGTTCTACATGGCCGAGGATGCGGGTTCGGCCGACCTCATCGCCGGCGGCCGGCTGCAGCTGGGCCTGAGCCGCGGGTCGCCCGAGCAGGTCATCGACGGCTGGCGCTATTTCGGCTTCGCGCCGCCGGACGGCAAAAGCGACGCCGACATGGCGCGCCAGCACGCGCAAGTGTTCCTCGAGCTCCTGCAGGGCAAAGGCTTCGCTCAGCCCAATCCGCGGCCGATGTTCCCCAACCCGCCGGGGCTGTTGCGCCTCGAGCCGCATTCGGACGGCCTCTTACCGCGCATCTGGTGGGGCGCGGCCACCAACGCCACCGCCGAATGGGCGGCGAAGCTCGGCATGAATCTGCAGAGCTCGACCCTCAAGTTCGACGAGGGCGGCAAGCCCTTCCATATCCAGCAGGCCGAGCAGATTCGCGCCTATCGGGCGGCCTGGAAAGCCGCCGGCCACACCCGCGAGCCCCGCGTGTCGGTCAGCCGCAGCATCTTCGCGCTGATGGACGACCGCGACCGCGCCTATTTCGGCCAGGGCAACCAGTCGAGCGACCAGATCGGCTTCATCGAGGCCGATACGCGCGCCATCTTCGGGCGCAATTACGCCGCCGAGCCCGATGTGCTGGTGAAGGAGCTGGTCCGGGACGAGGCCATCGCCGAGGCCGACACGCTGCTGCTCACGGTGCCGAACCAGCTCGGCGTCGACTACAATGCGCATGTCATCGAGTCGATCTTGAAGCATGTGGCGCCGGAGCTCGGGTGGCGGTAGTGATTTTATCTCCCGTCACCCCGACGAAAGTCGGGGCCTATTAAATTCGTGAAACGCGGGCAGCGCTGCCCGCTTCGCAGGAATTCAATGGATCCCGGCTTTCGCCGGGATGACGGTGGAGAGAGTTTTACGCGATCGCCTCGTCCTTCAGCATTCCGGTGCGCGTCTCGCGCAGCGAGAGAGCGGCGGCGGCGGAGATGGCGGCGCAGGCCATGATGTAGAAGGCCGGCATGGTGAAATCGCCGGTCGTGTCGATGAGCCAGGTGGCGACCGCGGGCGCGGTGCCGCCGGCGAGGCCGAAAGCGAGATTATAGGCCGCCGACACCGCCGAGCAGCGCACAGGACGCGGAAACACTTCGCAGAGCGCGATGGCGTTGACCGCGCCGTAGGCGCCGATGAGCAAGGTGAAGCCCATCTGGCCGAGGAAGACATAGAGAACCTGCCCGGTCTGCATCAGCGCGAACAGCGGCCAGGCGAAGATGAGAAGGCCGATCGAGGCGCCGGCGAGGATCGGCTTGCGGCCGATGCGGTCCGACAGGCGCGCCGCGGACAGCACCACGCCGAGCAGGATCACCATATTGAGCGAGTTGATCTGCAGCGCGGTGCGCGCCCCCATATCGGCGGCGAGCTTCAGCCAGGTGACGAGATAAACGAAGATCAGATAAAACGCGACGGCGTTGACGAGGCTGATGCACACCGCCTGCAGCATCGCCACCGGATGCTCGCGCAGCGCCTGCAGCAGCGGCGAGCCTTCGCGGGCCGCCGGCTTGTCGAATTCCATGCGCCGGCGCAGCAGGAATCCGGCGACGCCGACCAGCACGCCGAACAGGAACGGCACGCGCCAGCCCCAGGCCACCACGTCCTCGAGTGGCAGGATGTTGAGAACGAGCGCGCCGACGGCGGAACCGAGCAGAATGCCGCCGGTGGCGCCGAAGGCCGCCCAGGCCGCCGCCGCGCCGCGCCGTCCGGGTTGCGCGGTTTCAGCCAGGAACACGGCGGAGCTGGTGAACTCGCCGCCCACCGCCAGGCCCTGCATCATGCGGCAGGCGAGCATCAGGATCGACGCCCAGATGCCGATATCGGCATAGGTCGGCAGCAGGCCCATGAACAGAGTGGGCACCGCCATCGCCACCACCGACCACAGCAAAGCCGGGCCGCGGCCGACCCGGTCGCCGATATGGCCGAAGAGAATGGCGCCCAAGGGCCGCATGAAGAAGCCGACGGCGAAGACCGCATAGGCGGCGAGGAGCGAGGTGCGCGCGTCCTCGGCTGGGAAATAGAGGCTGCCGATGGTGCGGGCGAAAAAGCCGTAAATGGCGAAGTCGTACCATTCCATCACATTGCCGACGATGCCGGCCCAGACCACGCGCCTGCGGTCGGCATGGCCAGCCTCACCGGCCGAAGCCGCGGCTGCATTCGTCATGAAGGAACCCCGTCGCCCCCGAGGACCCGTCAGTCCATGACGGCACGATAATGCAGGATGTCCGCCGGCCACAAGGGGCGACCGGTCACGACCGCCCCGGTATGGGCCGGCGGCTCACGTCAGCCTGAGGCTGACGCCGATCCGTCTCAGGCCCAGCTGCGCGATGACCCGCTGCGAAGCGAGATTATCCTGATCGGCGCCATAGAAGAGCCGGCGCGACCGGAGCTCGGGCAGGCCGCTCCAGGCGGCGGTGACAAGGCGGGCGAAGCCGCGGCCGCGGAATTTCGGCGCGGTGACGAGGCCGAGCTCGGCGCCGTCGCGGCCGAGGCGCGCGGCGAAAGCCATGGACGCCACCTCGCCTTCCGCCATCAGGATCACCCAGGGCGCCCAGAGGTCCTCCACCTTGCGCATGCGCAGATCGACGAGATTGTGCGGCATGCCGTCCGTCGCGACGGTCTTCACGAAGCGGGCGCCGGCCGTACTGTCCGAGGCGATGAGCTCGGCGCCTGTCTCCACCGCGAGGCCGTGCGGCAGCGCATGGACGACGTCGCGGCTGAGCTCCGCGCCGGGGAGCAGCCTCCGATAGTCCGCGATGAAGCGGGGCAGCGCGTCCGGCTCCGCAAAGGGCGGCTCCCGCCGGACGAGCGCTTCGATCTCGGCGGCGATGTCGGACGCCACGCTCCGGTGCAGCCGCGCGACATTGCCGCCGCCGCAGCCGGCGAGCCAGAAGCGCGGGCCCGCCGACCGGTCGGGATCATTTTCGCGCGCGATGCGGCCGTCCGGCGTCAGGACGTAAAGGGTGCGGGCTTCGAGATGCAGCAGATCGAGATCGGTCATGCCGCTTCATAGACCAGATCACGATGAATTTGGATCGTCACGATCCAAACTCATCGTGATCTATTTCAATATTCAGCGCGGGATTCTTGCGAAAAACCGGTGTCCACTTTTTCGCATCCCGCGCTATGTCGCGAGCGGCGGCAGCCCCTCCGTGGCGAGCGCCGCCTTCACCGACGGGCGCTCCGTCAGAGTTTCGGCAAATCTCGTGTAACGCGCATAGGTATTGCGCATGTCGAGACCGATGCCGACGCCCCAGCGATAGAGCACGTAGAGATAGGCATCGGCCGCGGTCAGCCCGCCGCCCACCGCATGGGGACCGGTGAGCTTGTCGTCGATCACCGCATAGCTTTCGGCCACCGTTTTGCGGCCCCTGGCGGAGATCGCCGGGTGCAGCGCCTCGTCATCGGCGAAACGCTGCGGCCGCCACAGGCCGCCATAAGCCTGGCCATGCACGGTGCCCGACAGCCAGTTCAGCCATTCGAGCACGCGCGCCTCAGCCAGCGGCGTCCCGCCCATCAGATGATGCTCCGGCGCCAGATGCGAAATCGCCAGCGCGATGGCGGGCAGCTCGGTGATCACCTCGTCGTCGAGCGCCAGGACCGGCAGGCGCTTCTTCGGGTTGAGGCGGATGAAGTCCCCGGTCAGATGGGCGCCTTCGCGGATCGGCACCCGGATCGGCTCGAAATCCCGGCCGATCTCGTTCAGCAGGATATGAGGCGCCAGCGAGCAGGCGCCCGGCGAATACCAAAGTCTTACGCTGGGCATTGTGGACATCCTCATCGGGCAATTTGACTAGGTAGACCAGTCTACCTATGATTCGGCCATGGCGCAAGGCAAGGCGAAAATCGTGGGCGAAGGACGGCGCAAGCTCATCGACACGGCGCGCCGGCTGTTCACGGCGCGCGGCGTCGCCCATGTCGGCATCAATGAAGTGACCGAAGAAGCGGGCGTGGCGCGGATGACGCTCTACAACAACTTCCCGTCCAAGGAGGCGCTCACCGAGGCGGTCTATCGCGAGATGGCGGAAAAGGCGCTCGCGCGGCTCGATGAGGTGATCGCGGCGGAAAAAACGGAGGAGAAACGCATCTCAAGCCTGTTCGGCCATTTCGGCCGCAATGCCGGACATCCCGATTATCGCGGCTGCACCTTCATCCATGCGAGCCTGCAGGAGGCCGACCCCGCCGGCAAGCTGCAGGCGATCGTCACCGCCTATAAGAAAGCGCTGCGCCAGCGCATCTTCGCCATGCTCGACGCGAAACGGCGCAACCGCGGGCTGCTCGCCGACCAGATCACCATCCTGCTCGATGGCGCGGTGACCGAGGCCTATATCAAGGGCGTCGACGACCCGCTGGCGGCGGCGCGCCAGGCGGCCATCACGCTGGCAAGGGTGTGATCTTGCTTCAACCCTCACCCTGAGGCGCCCGGCGAAGCCGGGCCTCGAAGGGTCTGCTTCAACAAGCTCGCCTTATCCTGAGGGATGCTTCGAGGGCCGCTTCGCGGCCACCTCAGCATGAGGGTATCGGAAGGAACTCAGTCCGCCCATTCGTGGTCGGTGGTGAAAGCGATGGTGAGCCAGCGGTCGGGGCCCTCGCCGCCGATGGCGAGGCCGATCTCGTCGCGGATGCGGTCCCAGTCCTCGAGCCGCTTCGGCGGCCAGCCTTTGGGCGCGATGAAATAGAGCTCGATCTGGCGGCCGCGGCCGACGCGCGCGACATAGGCGCGGTGCGCCAGGAAGCCGTAACGCGCGACGGTCGCCTGCGCCACGCGGTCGACCTCCTGCTTGAGATCGGCGGGCGTCACCAGAAGCACATCGGCGAGCGCCCGCCTGACCGTGCCGATGGGGATCGGGATGATGACGAGGCAGACCAGCGCCAGCACCAGCGGATCGATATAGGGCGAGAGATGTTCATAGGGAGTACCCTGGATGAGGTAGCCGATGACGAAAGCGATGAGGAGCGCCGCCGTGATGGCGCCCGACATCAGCCAGCCCTTGGCGTCGAGCGCCAGGAAGTCGGAGCCAATACGTTGATTGGCATAACGCCCGAACACCGCCATGGCGAAGCAGGCGGCGAGCGTCACCACCGCATAGAGGATGGCGAGGTCGAAATCGAGCGGCCGGCCGCCGGTCATCAGGCTGCCGACGGCGTTGATCAGCGCATAGACGGCGGCGCCGATCAGCAGCGTGCCATTGAGCAGGAGCACGATGGGCTCGAGATGCCAGAAGCCCATGGTGAAGCGGTCAACGAGATGCGAGCGCGCCCGGCCGGAAGCGGCCGACGATGCGATGAGATTGGCGACGAGCAGCGCCACGACGGTCATGCCGGCATCGGCCAGGGAATAGACGCCGTCGAAGACGATGGCGAAGGACCCGGACAGAAGACCGAAGAGGATGCCGAAACCCGCGACCAGAAAAGTCACGGCGATGGATAGGCGCAGGATGCCCCGCTCGTTCATCATGGGACGAGCATACAGGTGAGGATGGCGCCTTTAAACTCCCCTCTTCCATCCGGCGGACGGAAGAGGGGACGTCATCGGAAGAACCGATCTCAGATATTCGGGAAATTGGCCGGCAGCGGCGTGCCGATCCACTTCTCCGACAAGGCCGAGAGCGAGCCGTCGAGCAGGCCCAGATGGATATAGGTGTCGAGCCAGCGCAGCAATTCGGGGCTCGCCTGCTGGATGCCGATATAGCAGGGCGAGAACTGCAGGATGAATTTGGGCTTCAGCTGAATCTTGGAGTCCTTGTCCATCATGTCCTTGGCGACGACATCCGCCGTGGCGAGAAGCTGGGCCTGGCCGGAAGTGAAGGCGGCCGCCGCGGTCGCGTCATCGTCGAAGCGGATGATCTTGGCGTTGGGGGCCGCCTTGGTGAGCTCGAGATCCTGCGTCGTGCCGCGCGCGACCGCGATGGTCTGGTCGGTGAGATCCGACGGCTTGTCGACCTTGATGCTGTCCGGCCCGAAGACGCCGATGGAGAGCGCCGCATAGGGCGAGGTGAAGGCGATCTGCAAGGCGCGCTCGGGCGTGGCGCCCATGGCGGCGATGACGATGTCGAGCTTGTCGGTGGCGAGATAGGGCACGCGGTTGGCGCCGGTGATCTGCTGCAGCTCGAGCTTGACGCCCAGCGCCTCGGCGATCTTCTTCGCCATGTCGACATCGAGGCCGACCGCCTCGTTGTTCTTGTCGACGGAGCCGAAAGGCGGCACGTCGATCGGCACGCCGATGCGCACCACGCCGTTCTTGATGATCTGCTGGAGGTCGGCGGCCCTGGCCGGCAGCGCGGCGAAGAGGCCCGTCAATAGAAGAGCAAAGACCAGTCTGATCAGATTTTTCATTTCAGTCTCCCTAGGCTTGATTAAACACTCCGTCCGAAATCAATGCAGCACGGCGCTCAAGAAACTCCTGAGCTCCGGCGTACGCGGCGTCTGCAGGATCTCGCGCGACGGCCCATCCTCGTGGATGCGGCCCTCATGCATGAAGATCACGCGGTCGGCGACGTTCTTGGCAAAATTCATCTCATGGGTGACGAGCATCATGGTCATGCCCTCCCTGGCGACGCCCTCGAGCACGCGCAGCACCTCGCCGACGAGCTCCGGGTCGAGCGCGGACGTGATCTCGTCGAACAGCATCAGGGCCGGCTGCATGGCGAGCGAGCGGGCGATGGCGACGCGCTGCTGCTGGCCGCCCGACAATTCATCGGGATAGGCATGGAGCTTCTCGGCGAGGCCGACCTTCGTCACCACATCGCGCGCGATGTCCCGCGCGGCGCCGCGGTCGAGCTTCTTCACGAGCTTCAGCGCGAGCGTGACGTTGCGCTCGACATCGAGATGGGGAAACAGGTTGTAGCTCTGGAAGACCATGCCGGCGCGCTCGCGCAGCACGTTGAGATCGGCATCCCTGGCGGTGACATCGATGCCGGCCACCAGGATCCGGCCGGCCTGGACCTGCTCCAGCCCGTTGATGCAGCGCAGCAGCGTCGACTTGCCGGAGCCGGAGCGGCCGATGATGGCGACGATCTCGCCCTTCTCCACTTTCAGCGACACGCCCTTCAGCACCTCGACCGGGCCGAAGGATTTGCGGATGTCGGCGAGCTCAACGAGCGACATGAAGTTTCCTTTCGAGCCGACGGCTCATTTGCGACAGCGAGAAGCAGATGACGAAATAGACGACGGCGACGACGAGATAGACGCGCAAGGGCGCGAAAGTGGCGCCCGAGATGATCTGGCCGGCGCGTGTCAGTTCGACGAAGCCGATGAGCGCGGTGAGCGAGGTGTTCTTGACGAGCTGCACCAGGAAGCCGACGGTCGGCGCGACGGCGACGCGCAGGGCCTGCGGCAGGACGACGTAGAACAGGCGCTGGCCGTAGCGAAGGCCGAGCGAGGCGCCCGCCTCCCATTGCCGGACCGACACCGATTGCAGCGCGCCGCGCCAGATCTCGCCGAAGAAGGCCGCGGCATAGATCGACAGCGACAGCGCCGCCGCCGTCCAGGCATCGACCCTTATGCCGATGAGCGGCAGCCCGAAGAAGAAGACGAAGAGCTGGCCGAGCAGCGGTGTTCCCTGGATGAGGTTGATGTAGAGAATGGCGAGCCAGTTGGCGGGCTTGAAAGGCACGATGCGCAAGGCGGCGATGACGAGGCCGAGAAGCCCGCCGCCCAGCATGGCGACGAGCGCCAGCGCCACGGTCCAGCGCGCCGCGAGCAGCAGATAGACGACATCGGCGCCGGCGAATTCGCGGATCATCGGGCCGGCCTCCGGACGAAGACCGCCCAGTAGATGGCGGAGAACAGCGCGCGGAAGGCGAGAGTGAGGATGAGATAGGACAGCGTGATCAGCGTATAGGCCTCGAAGGAGCGATAGGTGCGCGAATCGATGAAGGCCGCCTGGTGGAAGAGCTCGGTGACGCCGATCGAGGAGACGACGCAGGTGGCGAGCATGATGAGCACGAACTGGCTGGCGAGCGCCGGATAGATCGCCTTCATCGCCTGGAACAGAACGACGTGACGGAAAGTCTGCGCCGCGGTCAGCCCCAGGGAGCGGCCGGCCTCGATCTGGCTGCGGCGCACCGATTCGAAACCGGCGCGCAGGATCTCGGCGCCATAGGCGCCCATATTGATGGAGAGCGCGATCACCGCGGCGATGTCGGCGGTGAGGCGCAGGCCGAGCGACGGCAGGCCGAAAAAGACGATGAAGAGCTGGACCAGAAGCGGCGTGTTGCGGATCGCCTCGACATAAAGGCGGGCCGGAACGCTCAGCCACTTGGAAGGCGAGCCGGCGGCGATCGCCACGGCGAGGCCGATGACGAGGCCGAGGACCATGGTGAGCACGGACAGCTGGATCGTCAGCAGAACGCCCTGCAGGATCTCGGCCTGGTAGCGCAGCAGGATCTCGAAACGGAAATTGTAGTTCATCGGCGCAGAGCCCCTTTCTGCGGCGCGGCAGAGTAAAGGAGGGTTCTACACGATGATGAGATCACGCGACACACCGCTCAGGAGCTCGGCTCCGGTTTCCGTCACCAGGACATTGTCGATGATGCGCGCCCCCAGTCCCTCCTCTCCGATGAAGACCGGCGGCTCGACGGTGACCACCATGCCGGCTTCGAGACGATGCGGGCTTTTGCCGATGAGGGCGAGACTCTCGGCCCAGCTCGGCGGAAAACCGGGACCCAGGCTGTAGCCGGAAAGATGCACACGGTAAGGTTCGAGCCCGGCCTCGCCGATGATGCGTTTCGCGGCCTCGTGCGGAACGGTGGCCGGCACGCCGGCGCGGATCCCGGCGATCATCGCATCGGACGCGCGGCGCACCGTGTCATAAAGCTCGCGCATGCGCGGGCCCGGCCGCCCGAGCGCGAATTGCCGGCCGATGGTGGCGGTGTAGCGTTTCCAGGTGGCGCCGAATTCGATATTGCCGAAATCACCCGCGGCCAGACGGCGCTCGCTCGGCGCGCCATGGCTGAAGGCCGAGCGCGGGCCGGAGACGAGATTGATCGGGCTCGCGGCGATGCCGCTGTCGGCGGCCATCAGCGTTTCATAGACGGCGCCGGCGAGCGCCAGCTCGGATTTTCCAGGCGCCAGATCGGCGATGAAACGCTCGAGCCCTTTGTCGCAGAGGCGCGCGGCGGCGCGGATATAGGCGATCTCGGCCGGCGACTTGACGAGCTTGAGATCGGCGATGAGATCGCTCGCATCGATGACGCGATCAGGCCCCAGGAGATCGCGCAGCGCGAGATAGTGATAGGGATGGAGATAGAAGGCCGGCACTTCGAGGCCGATGCGCTCGCCGATCAGCTTGTGCTTGCGCGCCAGCCCGGCGAAAGCGGCGATGGGATCCTCGGTTTCGCCGCCGCCGAAGCCCACCACCTCATCGGCGATCGAGCAGGCTTCGAACTCGTTCACCTCGCCCTGGCGGGTCAGCACGATCAGCGGCTGGCTTTCGGCGCCGATCAGCAGGCACTGGAATTCCTGGTAGCTCTTGGCGTCGCTTCCGGTGAGCCAGTGGATGGAGGCGGGATGAATGGCGATGAGCCAGTCGAGGCCGCGCGCGGCCATCACGCCGCGGACCGTTGCGAGACGGGCGGCGAATTCGGCGCGGGTGAAATCCTCTTTCGCCATCAGTCGCGCGCCACCGCCAGGGCCTCGATCTCGATCAGGAGATTCTCGAAGGCGAAACCCGCGACCCGGACCGCCGTCACCACCGGACCGGGCTCGGGATAGAATTCGCGCTGCACGCGCGCGATCGTCTCGCGCTCGGCCGCGATATCGGCCCAGCCGCCTTCGGCGTGATAATAGATATAGAGTTTCGCGACATGGCTCTCATCGAGCCCCGCCTCGGCCAGCGTGCGGCGGATGAAGGTGAAGACATTGCGCGTCTGCGTCTCCATGTCGTGGCCGACGGCGCGCGCCTTGGCGTCGGCCGAGATCTGGCCGCCGATGAAAGCGAGCCGGCCGATCTTCCAGCCTTGCGTGAACTGATTGCCGGGAATGCTCCAGTCCCAGTGATCGGCGGGCTGCAGGCGCTGCTTCACGTCCCCCAGGACGCCGATACCCTCGACCTGGATGAGCTCGTCGGCAAGGCCCAGACTTCTGATGCGCAAGCCGGCGCCCGCCGCCGACGGGATCGACATGTAGCGGCGGCGCACCGCCGTCATCTTCTCCCAATAGTCGGTGACGGCGCGGCCCTCACCGAAGAAGCGGAAATAGGTGTTCTGGCGCATCAGATTGCTGCGGTCGCCGCCGCCGGCCTTGAGCATCGTGTCGAGATTGCGGAAGGCTTCATCGGTCTGGATCTCGATATCATCAAGGCCCAGGAGCTTGCCGTCGCGGTCGAGCGACCGCTGGCCGCCGATGAACAGCATATCGCCGACTTTCCAACCCTGGACGAAAGGCGAGGCCTCGGCGCGGCGCCAATGGCCCGGCGGGTCAAGCAATTCGCGGGCGCCGCCGATGACGGCCCAGGCATCGACCATGAGACGGGCGTCGGCGCGCTCGAGGCCGCAATTGATCTCGGTCGAGGTCGGGCCCGGATAACTGAAACAAGCGTGGCGGACCTCGTCGAGCGCGGCGAGGAAAGGCCCGACCGTGGCGTCGCCGGGCGGACAGGAGAAATAGACATTGTGCTTCACGACATCGGCGAGCGTCGCGCCGGCCGACGCCAGAGCGGCCTCGAGCCGCGCGAAGATCGTGCGGGCCTCCGTTCTGACATCCGGCGTGCCGCGTCCGGCATAGAGCCCGCCGACGAAGACCAGATTGCCGGCCCGCACGACCTCGGGCGTGCCGCCGTCCCTGGCGGGAAAGAACTCGAGATACACTGGCGACCTCCCCTTTGGTTCATTTACTTACATGTAAGTAAGTAATTTGTCAAATTTCCTGTCCTCTCGCCAAATCACCGAAATCGCTCCATTTTAGCGTGCGATCGAACGGAAACCGGTATCCCCTTTTCCGGATCATGCTCTAAGAAGTAGCCATGAGCGAAACCGACACCCGCCAGGCCATCAAGGATATCGCCCTCGAGCTCCTCGTCCGCAACGGCTATCGCGGCGCCAGTTTCGGCGACATCGCCGAGGAGCTCGGCATCACCCGCGCCAATATCCATTATCATTTCGGGGGCAAGCAGGCGCTGGTCGAGGAGGTGCTGGACGATTATGTGCGGGTGACCCTGGCGGCGCTCAGGGAAGTCTGGGCGAGGGAGAATTCGAGCCTCGGCGACAAGATCGAGGCGATGATCGGGGTGAGCCGCAAGCGCTTCCAGCATTTCAACGCGGCGGGCGAAAGCGGCCAGCCCTGGAGCCTGATCTCGCGCCTGCGCCAGGATGCCGATCTCCTGAGCGCCAAGGGCCGGCAGATGCTCGATCATTTCGGCAGCGAGCTCTTGGCGATCTTCGCCTCGGCGCTGTCGACCGCGGCGGAGCGCGGCGAGCTGGCGCCCAATGCGCAGCCCGGCGACGCCGCCCTGATCCTCGCCGCCATCGCCGACAATGCGGCGCCGATCACCCTGACCGAAGGCGGCTTCGAGCGCCTCGAGACGATCTATCGCGGCCTCAAGAGAATGATCGAGAAGTCCTGACATCGCCCTGTCACGGCGATTAGGCGATATTCAAGCTGAGAACGGAGTTCCGCCATGAGCCTGTTCACCGTCGTCACCGTTCTGTGCGCCCTCGGCGCCGGCCTCACCGCCGGGATCTTCTATGCCTTTTCGACCTTCGTGATGGCCGCCCTCGCCCGCCTGCCGCCGCCCGAGGGCATCGCCGCGATGAATGCGATCAATGTGACGGTGATCAATCCGTGGTTCATGGCGGTGTTCATGGGCACGCCGCTTCTGTGCATCGCCGCCGCCCTCCTCGCTGTGCTCAATTGGAGCACGCCCGGCAGCGCCACGATCCTCATCGCCGCCCTGCTTTATGTGGCGGGATCCTTCCTGGTGACGATGATCTTCAACGTGCCGCTCAACGACGCTCTCGCCGCCGTCCCGCCGGCGAGCCCCGAGGGCGCGGCGCTATGGACGCGCTATCTCGGCGAATGGACCTTCTGGAACCATGTGCGCGCCGCCGCGCCGCTGGCGGCGACGGTGCTGTTCATTGTGGGACTATTGCTACAGAAGAATGCCAGCCCTTAGGCTTAGCGCATATAGGAATTGCGATAATAAGGGGCCGGCCGATAGGCGCGCTGGCGCGCCGGGCGCAAAGCCGGTCGGCGCGGCGTCATGCCGTCCTCGATGCGGTCGACGGCCCATTGGGCGGCGCGGAAGGACAGCACATAAACGATCAGAATCCAGCCGAAGCCCAGAAGGGCGGCGAAAGTGATCAGTGAAAACAAAACCTTGTGAGCCGACAGAGTCATAGACTCCTCCTGCTGGATAATCGTTCGTCCAGAGCTTCAGAATTTTTTGCCGTCGGCCCGCCCGGGAAAACCACGGAGCTTCAGGGGCGGGCCGGGCTTCAGCCTCAGCTCGATGAGCTTGGCGAAGCGCATGCCAACAACGCGGTCCCCAGAGAAAGGTTCCGGCTTCTCGCTTGACAATATAGGACTCCTATTTACTATGAATCCATGACCACTTTCCCACGGACACCCTTGCCCGACCGGCTTCAGGAAGGGCTCGAGCGGCTCGCGAGCCTCAACCGGGTCGAGCAATGGCGCACCGCCAGCGCCCAGGGACTCAATCCGACGCAGCTCATGCTGCTCCATCTCCTGAGCCGGCCGGGCCTCGAGGATCTCCGGGTCCAGGACATCGCCCGCGAATTGGGCCTCAGCCAGCCGACCGTCACCGATTCGCTCACCGCGCTGGCGCGCAAGGGCCTGGTGGCGCGCCAGAGCGACACGCAGGACCGCCGCGCGGTGCGCAACCGGCTGACCGAGCAGGGGCGCGAGACGCTCGCCAGCCTGCGCGGCGACCTGGCGCTGACCGGCAAGGCGCTTTCCGGCCTGAGTTCCGAGGAACAAGCCGACCTTCTCCAGCTGCTCATCAAGATGATCCGGACGCTGCTCGACGACGGCCAGATGCCGATGCAGCGCATGTGCGTCACCTGCCGGCATTTCCGTCCGCAGGTGTCGCCCGGAACCGACACTCCGCATTTCTGCGACTTCGTGCGCGCCGCCTTCAGCTCCCAGGATCTGCGGATCGATTGCGGCGAACATGATGCGGCGCCTCCCGACCGCCTGGCTGCCACCTGGCGGAACTTCATCGCGGCGGCGCCGGGCTCCGGGCATCCACCTCAACAGGAGAAGATCGAATGAAAAGCTCAAGCCTCACTTTGAGCGCCGCTTTGCTCACCTTCATGACGGCCGCCGCGGCGGCGCATGACATCACCGCGAAATCGGACGGCAAGGTCGACCCCGCTTTCGACATCGCGAAAGCGTCCGCCACGACCGACGGCCGGCTCGCCGAATTCGCCATGGAAGTGACGGGCGAGGCCGGCAGCGTCAAACCGAAAGCCGCCGGCAAGCTCCCGGGCGCCAAGGTCGAAGCCTATGTTTGGCCGACCAAGCTCGATCCCGATGCGGTTGGCTTCGGCAAGGGCACGGGCCTCCTGGCGCTCGCCATCACCGCCCATCCCGATTTCGACGACACGCCGCTCTTCGACGAGAACAATGACGGCGATCCCGCCAATGACGGCGCGGGCTGGCATTCGCATTGGGTGGTGCTGGGCGAGGACAAGGCCTGCGGCGCCGGGCTCAAGGTGAAGGACGTGTCGCCCGGCCAGGACGTGCTGCCGGTGACCGCGCCCGGCCTGCCGATCGCGCTCGACAGTCCCGGCATGTCGGCCTTGCTCAAGGGCTCCACCGTCAGGATCACGGTGCCGCTGAAAGGCGCCGAGAACGCCAGGTTCGACGCGGTCACCGCCGAATTGCAGGTCAATAGTGAAGGCAAGGCGCCGCTTCTGTGCGTGACCGGCGTGCACAAGGTCGCTTCCGGAGATCTGAGTTTCCCCGGCACCATCACGCTCAAGAAATAGTGGTGACGACGATCCGCCGGCTGCCACCGGCGGATCGCCTTTTTCAGCCCTGCTCCGGGCATACCAGAGAAGGCCGCCCATATTGCCAGAGGCCGGGTTCCATTGCACCCGCGCTTTGCGTCTTTTGGCTTATTGGTCGGACGCCGAGGCGCCCTCTATAAGGGCTCTTCCGGGCCTCGCCCGCAATCATCGTCATCTGGCCCTCTCCCGGGGCCAAACGAGAGGAAGCCTCATGGATCGCCGTCGTTTCATCACCCGTTCCGGAACCCTTGCCGCCGCCGCGACGACCCTCGCCGCGCCCGCCATCGCGCAGTCAGCACCTGAGATCAAATGGCGGCTCACCTCGAGCTTCCCCAAGAGCCTCGATACGATCTATGGCGCCGCCGAGGTGTTCGCCAAATTCGTCGCCGAGGCGACCGACAACAAGTTCCAGATCCAGTGCTTCCCGGCGGGCGAAATCGTGCCGGGCCTGCAGGCCGCCGACAAGGTGTCCGACGGCACCGTCGAGATGGCCCATACCTGTTCCTATTATTACTGGGGCAAGGACCCGACTTTCGCCTTCGGCACCGCGGTGCCCTTCGGCCTCAATTCGCGCCAGCAGAATGCCTGGTTCTATCACGGCGGCGGCAATGAGCTGCTGAACGAATTCTATGCGCCGTACAATTTCATCGGCATGCCGGGCGGCAATACCGGCGCGCAGATGGGCGGCTGGTTCCGCAAGGAGATCAAGACCGTCGAGGACCTCAAGGGCGTCAAGATGCGCATCGCCGGTTTCGCCGGCGCCGTGATGCAGAAGCTCGGCGTGGTGCCGCAGCAGATCGCCGGCGGCGACATCTATCCCTCGCTCGAAAAAGGCACGATCGACGCCGCCGAATGGGTCGGCCCCTATGACGACCAGAAGCTCGGCTTCAACAAGGTGGCGCCGTTCTATTATTATCCGGGCTGGTGGGAAGGCGGTGCGGCCCTGCACTTCTTCATCAACAAGGGCAAATGGGACGAGCTGCCGAAGACCTACCAGGCGGTCATCACCGCCGCGGCCATGGCGGCCAATGTCGATGCGCAGGCCAAATACGACCAGGTCAATCCGGCGGCGATCAAGAAGCTCGTCGCCGACGGCGCCAAATTGCGGCCCTATCCGCAAGAAGTGATGGAAGCCTGCTTCAAGGCCGCGAACGAGACCTATGACGAGATCTCGGCCAAGAACGCCGCCTTCAAGAAGCTCTATGACGCGATGAAGGCGCAGCGCAACGACGCCTATCTGTGGCAGCAGGTGTCGGAAAACACCTTCGACACCTTCATGATGAACCAGCAGCGCAAGAAGCAGCTGTAAGAATTTCGGCAAATTTTCCTGATCAGCCCCGGAGGTCCCGCCTCCGGGGCTTTTCCTTATGGAGGCAAAGTCCCATTGAATATGCAATGGGCTGTTTTATAAAAGCGATGACGGACGCGCCGGCACAAGAGCGCGCCGCTTTGTGAGGAAACGCATTCATCGCGCATCAGCCGATCCGAAAAGTCGATGCGCCCAAGGGAGGACTACCGGAATGGATCGCCGTAAATTTTTCGCGTCGGCCGGGACCGCGGCCGCCGCAACCGCCGCGCTTGCCACCCCGGCCATCGCCCAATCGACGCCGGAGCTCAAATGGCGCCTGACCTCGAGCTTCCCCAAGAGCCTCGACACCATCTTCGGGGCGGCCGAGGTCTTCGCCAAGAATGTCGCCGAAGCGACCGACAACAGGTTCCAGATCCAGGTGTTTCCGGCGGGCGAGATCGTGCCGGGCCTCCAGGCCGCCGACAAGGTGACCGACGGCACGCTCGAAATGGCGCATACCGCGTCCTATTATTACTGGGGCAAGGACCCGACCTTCGCCTTCGCCACCGCAGTGCCCTTCGGCCTCAATTCGCGCCAGCAGAATGCCTGGATGTATGAAGGCGGCGGCATCGGCCTGATGAACGAGTTCTATGCCGCCTACAACATCCATGCGCTGCCGGGCGGCAATACCGGCGCCCAGATGGGCGGCTGGTTCAGGAAGGAGATCAAGACGGTCGCCGATCTCAAGGGCGTCAAGATGCGCATCGGCGGCTTCGGCGGCAAGGTGATCGCCAAGCTCGGCGTGGTGCCGCAGCAGATCGCCGGCGGCGACATCTATCCCGCTCTCGAAAAAGGCACGATCGACGCGGCCGAATGGGTCGGGCCCTATGACGACCAGAAGCTCGGCTTCAACAAGGTGGCGCCGTTCTATTATTATCCGGGCTGGTGGGAAGGCGGCCCGATGCTGCATTTTTTCATCAACAAGGCGAAGTGGGAAGGCCTCCCGAAAAACTATCAGGCGATCATCACCGGCGCCGCGGCGCTTGCCAATACCGACATGCAGGCGCGCTACGACCATCTCAATCCGGGGGCGCTCAAGAAGCTGGTCGCCGACGGCGCCAAGCTGCGCCCCTTCTCGGCCGAGATCCTGGAAGCCTGCTTCAACGCGGCCAAGGAAACCTATGCCGAGATGAACGCCACCAACGCCGCCTTCAAGAAGATCCATGACGCGGTGATGGCCTACCGCGCCGACGGGTTCCTCTGGCAGCAGGTGTCGGAAGCGACCTACGACAATTTCATGATGGCGCAGCAGCGCAAGAAGGCGCTGTAAGTTTATCCCCTGCCCCGAAGGAGCTATTCCTGCCCGCTCCTCCTTCCCTGCGCTTCGCGGAGGGAAGGAGAAGTTATCTCAATCTCTCTACACCTTCACCGCCTCGATCACGCTGACCGGGGAAGCCGTGGGCACGATGCGGGTGAGCCTGAAGCCGGCCTTGGCGAGAAGGGCGCGATATTCCTCGCCGGTGCGCTCCTCGCCGCCCGGAACGGCCAGCATCACCATGTCGAGGATCTTGCCGAAATGCGGCTCGTTGCGGCCGGGCAGCACCATCTCGACGACGAGAAGACGCGCCTCGGCGGTCATCGCCTTGTGCAGATTGCCGAGAATCGTCAGGCACTGCGCCTCGCTCCAGTCATGCAGGATATGCGAGAGGATATAGGCGTCGCCGCCCGCCGGCACGGAGTCGAAGAAATCATGCGGGGCGATCGAAACGCGATCGCTCACTCCCTTGGCGGCGAGGAGGGCCGGCGCGTCCTTCACCACATGCGCGAGATCGGCGAGGATGCCGCGCGGGCCCTTATGGCGCAGCAGGATCGTCGCCAGCATGTTGCCGGTGGCGCCGCCGACATCGACAATGGTCTCGAGGCCGGAAAAATCATAGGCCGCGGCGACGGCCGGCGGCTCGCTGCCATGGATGCCGACCATGGTCTCGCTGAAAAGCGACGCCGCCTCCGGGTGCCGCCCGAGATAGTCGAAGACCGGCATGCCGTTGATCTTCTCGAAGGCGGTGGCGCCCGACCGCACGCTTTCCGAGAGCTGGCCCATGGCGGTGGCGAACCACGGCGCGGCCAGGGTGAGGACGGCGGCGCGGGCCGAGCCGGTTGCGGCCTTGCCCGATTTCAGCGCCTCGCCGAGCGGCGTCAGGCCGAAACGCTCGTCCTCGCCTTCATCGAGAATGCCGAGGCCCGCCAGGCTGCGCATCAGCCGGTGCAGCGCCGGCGCGTTGAGCCCCGCCTTGGCCGCGATGTCGGCGGCGCTCAGCGGGCCCTGCGCCAGATGATCGGCGAGACCGAGCTCGGCCGCGGCATAGACGATGCGCGATACCCAATAGGCGCTCGCCATCTGGATCAGCTGCATGGCCGGCGGAACGGCCGGCTCCTGGGACTTCACGGCATCGGACATGTCGCCTCTCCGCTCTGAAACCCCCGGGCGATGTTAGGCGCCAATGCGCGAAGCGGTCAATCGAAGGACGGCGGCCCGGTGAGATCGCCGCCATTGTCGGTCGGCACGGTGATCTCGATCGTCGAGGGATCGACCGCGGGGCCCGAGCCCTTGTAGTGCATGATCATCGCCGGGAAGGCGATGGCGAGCCCGACCATGATGAGCTGGATGACGACGAAAGGCACCGCGCCCCAATAGATCTGGCCGGTGGTGACGGGCTGCAGCACCTGGCCGGTGATGCGGTCCTTATAGGGATTTCGCGGCGCCACCGACCGCAGATAGAACAGCGCGAAACCGAAGGGCGGATGCATGAAGCTCGTCTGCATGTTGATGCCGAGCAGCACGCCGAACCAGATGAGATCGATGCCGAGGGCTTCGGCCGGCCCCACCAGCAGCGGCACGATGATGAAGGCGAGCTCGAAGAAGTCGAGGAAGAAGGCGAGGACGAAGACGAGCAGGTTGACGACGATCAGGAAGCCGAGCGGGCCGCCGGGCAGGCTGACCAGCAGATGCTCGACCCATTTATGGCCGTCGACGCCATAGAAGGTGAGCGAGAAGACGCGGGCGCCGATCAGGATGAAGACCACGAAGGAGGAGAGGTTGGTGGTCTTCTCGAGCGCCTGGCGCATCAGATCGAAGCTGAGCTTGCGGCGGGCCAGCGCCAGGAGCAGCGCGCCGGTGGCGCCCATGGCGCCGCCCTCGGTCGGCGTGGCGATGCCCTGGAAGATGGTGCCGAGCACCAGGAAGATGAGGACGAGCGGCGGCAGCAGGTCGGCGATGATCTTCCACACCGCGGCCGCCACCGGACGCGACGGCGCATCGAGCAGCGACACGCCGCCGCCGATGAGGCCGAAAAGGGCGACGGCATAGACCCATTCGCCGGCGATCCAGGCGATGAGGTCAAGCAGGAAATTGAGGCCGCGCCCCGACGCGGGCGGCAGGGCGGCGAAGCCGGTGACGAAAGCGTCGGCCGCCTTCCACAACACGCCCAGCGCCAGCAGCAGGAAGACGGCGCCGACGATCGTCGCCAGGAATTTCGGCACGTAGCGCAGGCAGCCGACATAAACGAGATAGGCCGCGGCGAACAGACCGAGCATGACCAGCATGCGCGGGCCCTCGTCGACGACGCGCGCCTCGATCCATTCGCTCACCCCCGGCACGAAGCCGTCGATGAGATCGATGCCGAGCTTCGGCGCGAAGAGCACGATCATGCCCCACAGGACCAGCATCAGCGGGAAGGCGACGGCGGTGATCACCGGGCGGTATTCGGCGCCGGCGCCGAAGGAGCGCGCCTCGGGCGGCAGCGCCGGGGCCGATTTCGGATGGATCATCGTCATGATGAAGACGTAGATCATGTAGAGGGCGGTCAGCACGAGGCCCGGGATGATGGCGCCGGCATACATGTCGCCGACCGAGCGGCCGAGCTGGTCGGCGAGAATGATGAGCACGAGGCTCGGCGGGATGATCTGCGCCAGCGTGCCGGATGCGGTGATGACGCCCGAGGCGAGGCGGCGGTCATAGCCGTAGCGCAGCATGATCGGGAGCGAGATGAGCCCCATGGCGATCACCGAGGCGGCGACGACGCCGGTGGTGGCGGCAAGAAGGGCGCCGACGAAGATCACCGCATAGGCGACGCCGCCGCGGATCGGGCCGAACAGCTTGCCGGCGGTGTCGAGCAGCTCCTCGGCCATGCCCGATCGTTCGAGGATGAGACCCATGAAGGTGAAGAAAGGGATGGCGAGCAGCGTCTCGTTCGCCATGATGCCGAAGACGCGGTCGGGCAAGGCCTGCAGGAAGCTCGGCGTGAACATGCCGAGCCAGATGCCGAGCACGCCGAAGCCCAGCCCTACGAAAGCCAGCGAGAAGGCGACCGGATAGCCGAGCAGCAGGACGATGACGAGGGCGGCGAACATGATCGGCGCCATGTTCTGCATGAGGAAGGCGGTCATGACGATCTCTTCCCCTTATTCGAGCGGCGCGTGATGGCCTTGCCCCGCATGCGGGTCGGCGATCAGTCCGCGCATGATAGCGATACGCTTGATCAGCTCGGATATGCCCTGCAGGAAAAGCAGGAAGAAGCCGGCGAGGATGAAGGCACGCGCCGGCCAGATGATGAGGCCGCCGGCCGAGCCCGACATCTCGCCCGAGCGGATGGCGCTCAGGACGAAGGGCGTGCTCTCATAGATCATCAGCGCCGTGAAAGGCAGCAGCATCAGCACATGGCCGGCGAGGTCGATCCAGTTGCGGGCGTTCTGCGACAGCCGGCCGGAAATGATGTCGATGCGGATATGCTCGTTCTTCTGCAGCGTATAGGCGGCGGCCACCATGAAGACGGCGCCGAACAGATACCATTGCAATTCGAGCCAGGCATTCGAGCTCATGTCGAAAGCCTTGCGAATGATGGCGTTGATGGAGCTGATGAGAATGGCAGCCAGAATCAGCCATATGACGTGACGGCCGATAAAGGCCGTGACCGCATCGATCCCGCGGCTCAGAGCGAGTAATCCGCCCATCCTGTAATTTTCCCCTTCTTTGGGCAAACCCTTGTCGCCAAAGTCTTCAACTTTGACGGGATTTGCCCTTTTGTCAGCAGCGTGCCGTCCACCGCTGTCGCCCGGGTTGACCGGGTCGGTGATTTGAGGCGAAACATTAGAGGCAAAGCCCGCGAGGCAAAAGCCTGATTTGAGCGCCGCCCATGCTACCTTCGATTAACCCGCAGATCCGCCCCGACGGGCGCCAGTCGCAGACCGCCGCCGCCATCCAGAAGGGGGTGTGCCGGCATCTGCGCGCGGCGGGCTTCGCGACCCTGACCGAGTTCACCCTCGCGTCAGGCCGGCGCGTCGACGTCATCGGCCTCTCGCCCTCGGGTCAGATCTGGATCGTCGAGATCAAATCGTCGCTGGAGGATTTCCGCGCCGATCTCAAATGGCCGGAATATCGCGATTTCTGCGACCGGCTCTATTTCGCCATCACCACCGATCTCGCGCCTGAGATCATGCCGGCGGAGGCCGGGCTGATCATCGCCGATGCCTGGGGGGCGGAAGTCCAGCGCGATCCGGCCGAGCATCTCCTGCATGCGTCGCGGCGCAAGGCCATGACGCTGAGCTTCGCCCGTTCGGCGGCGCTCAGGCTGCACGGGCTGTACGATCCGGAGAGGCTGTAGCTCTCCCCGGATACAGCAGAGTTGAGCGGACGGGCGGCCAGCAGGCCCCATTGGCGAGGCCGTCGACCCGTCCATTGAAGCGGGACGACAAACGATATTTCCGGCCCGAGCCGCCCCCCTCATTGGAACAAAGCCGATCTCCTGGCTGTTCGCACATGAACTGTGGCGACGGATTCCAGGCCCCGGTTCCTCCTCTCAATCGATTTCGTCGCTTGGAAAGGAAAAATAATGACGAAGGCCGAAGAACGTCTGGTGGAATGGTTGCGCGACGGCCCTGCCGAGGAACAGGCGGCAACGATGCTCTGCGGCTTCGCGGATCGGCTGGATCGCTATCAGGCGCCCAAGCAACGTGCAGCAAGCCACTTCAAGGAAACGAGGCGGCGCCCGGAGCGCGTCCGGGAGTGCATCGGGAGACGCAACTTTGAGGCGATGAAGAGTGCCGCCTGCCGTGTGCTGGTCAAGGCTGCCGAACCGGCCGGCGACAACGAAACTGCATCGGTGTGCGCTCAAAATCTCCACGAGGAGGAAGAGATGGCCCGATGGATCACCGAGCGCATCGACAGTCTGACCGCGAAACATCTCCAGCGCGAAGACGCCGGCGTCACCGCGAAACATTGATCATCTCGGTCACGCGGCTTTGGCTCACTCTCTCCCCTTTGATCCCTTGCGACCACAGATCCGCCTAGCGGGTGAAGTAGGCAAGGAAATGATGGAATCGTTCTTCAACCAGCTCGACAGCGCGTTGAACAAGGACGAGGCCGGACCGGTCTTGCTTGAGCTCATGACTCAGGGCGGCGACGCCGACATCGGCGCGCGCATTGCGCAGCAAATAAGGCTGGCGCGCGACTACAGCCCGCGAGAGTTCTATTTCCTGGGAATGACCATAGTCTATTCGGCCGGCATCACGATCCTGAGCGGCTTCCCAGCGCAACGACGCTATCTCGGCAAGGCCACCACTCTCCTGATTCACGAAAGAAAGCTGACCATCGATCATATGACGCAGTCGCCGCTCAAGGCGGCTCAGAAAGTTGCGGCAGCAAACACCCGCGAAATCGAGCATGGAATCGATCTTGAGCTGCAGGGTTTCAAGGATCTCGTCGCCGGAAGCTCGCTGCCCTTGGAGGAAATCCAGCAGCACGCGAGCACGAACCTCTACCTATCTGCCGAAGAAGCGCTCGCGCGCGGGCTCATAGCTGGGATCGTATGAATATGAATAGGAACCTTCCGTAAGCGCTTCGTGTTGGGTCGCCGGACCATGGTGGTCCGCAAGAGGAGTTCTCGATGAACAATGAGCAACGCGGCCAGCAGGGCCAAGAGCAGCAGGGCGGACAGCAGCAGCGCGGCGATCAGCAACAGGAACAGGAACAGCGCGGCGGCCGGCAGCAGCAGCAGGGAGACCGGCAGGAGCAGCGTGGCGGCCGGCAGGAACAGGAAGGCGGCCGGCAGGAACAGCAGGAGTGATTGTTGGCGGCCCACCGGTCATTCGGTGGGCCGCTCTATTTTCAGGCAAGTCCAGATAGGCGGAGCGCATCATGTATCATCACGTCAAGAAGCTCATGTACACAGTCCGCGTCGATGAGCCTGACCCGCATTTCGGCAACATGCTGCTCGAACAGTTTGGCGGGGCCAATGGTGAGCTTGCCGCCGCCATGCAATACTCGATTCAGGGATTGAATTGCGAGGATGCCGCTCGCAAGGACCTCCTCATGGATATTGGGACGGAGGAGCTGAGCCACCTCGAAATCGTCGGCTCCCTTGCCCGCATGCATCTCGCGCCGATGAAATTCCGAAGGGATGCCGCCGAGGCCGACCCCTTGATCGCCATCGCGGGCGGCGGCGGCGTCAATCTCTTCAACTCGATGGGCAATCCGTGGACGGCCGATTACCTGAAGATCACGGGCGAGCTCGATGTGGATCTCAGGAGCAATATTGCGGCAGAGGCCCGCGCCAAGATCGTCTATGAACGGCTGATCAACTTCTGCGACGACGCCGGCTCAAAGGACGCCCTGCAGTTTCTCATGAGCCGTGAAATCACCCATATGAAGGCATTCACGGCGGCGCTCGAGAGCATGGAAAAGCCGAGATTCTCCATCGGAAAAATCGCCGCCACCGAGGGCCTCATAAACCAGTATTTCAACGACTCGACCGGCGAAGGCGACCATGGAGAGTTCGACGCGCGTGGCCCGTGGAACGAAGGCGATTCATGGGAAATCGTCAACGCACCGGCATTCAGCAGCGGCGAGGTCGAAGGATCGACCGACCAGCTTGCGCGGGAGAGCTCCAGCCCCCGCGACGAAGAGGCCATTGCCGAAGTCCTCGGCGACAATCTCCGCGATTTGCTCCACGCTGAGAAGCAGCTGGTGAAAGCGCTTCCCAAGATGGCCGACGCCGCAAGGTCGGTTCAGCTGAAGAACGCCCTCATGACCCATCTCGCCGAGACGGAGACGCATGTGGAGCGGCTCACGCAGGCTCTTGAGCTCCTCGAGGTCTCGGCGCGTCCCAAGCCCTGCAAGGGCATGATGGGGCTCATCGAAGAAGGCGACGAAGTAATGGCGAAGGGCAAGAAGGCCAATGACATCGCGGCCGACATCGCCTTGATCGGCGCCGCGCACAAGATCGAGCACTATGAAATCGCGGCCTACACGGCGGCACGGAACCTCGCTTTTCAGCTGCACAATGCCGAGGTTGTCCAGCTGCTGCAGCTGAGCCTTGGCGAGGAAGGCAGCGCCGACATGCTGCTGGATCAGATTGCCCGACCGCTGATTTCGATAGCCAAGATGCCGGAGCCGGTTGAGTAGACTCCATGGCGGCACGCTCCAAAGGCAAATCCGAGCGGAAGCATGCGCTTTCGGATCTGAAATTTGGCCGTTATGGGTTCCTGTATTTCACTGGCGCGTTTCTGGCGTTATCCCTGGCGGGACACTGGTTCTTCGGATGGTTTGCCTATGTGAATGAGCAAGCTGCACACGACACCGAGGTTTCGGTCAGCGGCTACGTCATCGAAATGATGCGGGACACATTGGAGAATTGGCAGTCCGAGTTTCTTCAACTCATCTGGCAGGTCGCCGGCCTTGCCTTCCTGCTGCATATCGGCTCGCCGCAATCGAAAGAAGGCGACGACCGCAAGGAAGCCAAGCTGGACGCTATCCTTGAGGCGGTCGACCCCAAGCAGGGCAAGAGCCTCATTGCGAAGCTCGATGCAGAGTTTCAGCGGCGTTCGTAGATGCCGCGGCCCTGTCTATGGCCCAGGTGAGAAAGTATCGCGGACGGGTTCTCATACGCACGGCGCGCGGGCCGACCGCGGACGTTATTTAGGCGCCCGCTTGGCGAGGATGCGCTGCAAGGTGCGGCGGTGCATGTTGAGCCGGCGCGCCGTCTCCGAGACATTGCGGTTGCATAATTCATAGACACGCTGAATGTGCTCCCAGCGCACCCGGTCGGCCGACATCGGATTTTCCGGCAATGCCGCACGCGCCCCGCCCGAGCCGGTGAGCGCGCTGTAGACGGCGTCGGCATCGGCGGGCTTGGCCAGATAATCGATGGCTCCGAGCTTCACCGCGGTGACGGCGGTGGCGATATTGCCATAGCCGGTCAGCACCACGGCGCGGGCGTCGGGCCTGGAGCGGTGCAGCGCCTCGATCACGTCGAGACCGTTGCCGTCGCCCAGCCGCAGATCGACCACCGCATAACCCGGCGGCTCTTTCCTGACCTGCTCGATACCCTCGGCCACCGTCTCGGCCATGCGCACGACAAAGCCGCGCGTTTCCATGGCGCGGGCAAGCCTGGTCAGAAAGGGCTTGTCGTCATCCACCAGGAGCAGCGTCAGATCCTGCGGCAAGTTCGGTTCGGTCATCAAGATTCGGTCCTTTCGGGCCCTCTTATAGGGGGGAACTTGTCCCACCTCAAACTATAGGAACATTAGGGTTTACGCAGGGCCACGTCGACCCTCGCGCGCGGCCAGGAAATGCGCACGCTGGCGCCATGGTCGGGATAGGTGCGGTTGGCGAGCGCCACCTGGGCGCCGGAGCGCTCGAGCAGCGTCTTGGCGATGAAAAAGCCGAGGCCCATGCCTTCATGGCGTCCCGCCGCGTCGCCGGAATCGCCCGGCCCGTAGCCCTTACGCGAGGTGACGAACGGATCGCCCAGCCGGTCGATGATGTCCTGCGAGAAGCCCGGCCCGTCGTCGCGCACCGTGATGGTGATGTCGCTCGCCGACCAGCGCGCCTCGACATCGACGCGCGTCGCGGCGAAATCGGCGGCATTCTCGATCAGATTGCCGAGGCCGTAAGTGATGGCGGGATTGCGCTCGAAGACGGGCTCGCCGTCGAGCTTCGGCCTGCCGTCATCGGCTGAATGGGCATCGACCGCGATGGTGACGTCGGAGCCGCGCAAGGGCGCCACGATGTCCTCGAGCATCACCGGCAATTTGGCCTGGGCCAGGATCGCGTCGGCCGGCGTGTCGCGATTGGCGAGACGGGACAGGATCTCGCGGCAGCGCGCCGCCTGGCTGATCAGCAGGTCGATATCCTCGCCGGTGTGGCCGCCTTGCGGCAATTCGCGCTTCAATTCCTTGGCGACGAGGGCGATGGTGGCGAGCGGCGTGCCGAGCTCATGGGCGGCCGCGGCGGCAAGTCCGTCGAGCGCCGACAGCCGCTGCTCGCGCGCCAGCACCAGCTCGGTGGCGGAAAGCGCCGCCGACATCTGGCGCGCTTCCTCGGCGATGCGGCGCGCATAGATGGCGGAGAAGACGACACCGCTCACCAGCGCCGTCCACATGCCGAGGATGTAGATGGCCGGCAGCTCGAGCGGTGCTTCGGCGAACCAGGGCAGCGGCAGATGATCATAGGCGAGGAAGCTGGCGCAGACGAAAGCGAGCGCGCCCAGAAACAGGGTCCATTTGATCGGCAGCGAGGTCGCCGAGACGGTGACCGGGACGAGGAACAGGAAGGCGAAGGGATTCTGCAGCCCGCCGGTGAGATAGAGCAGAAGCGCCAGCTGCAGGATGTCATAGCCGAGCAGCAGCGCCGCATTGCGGTCGGTGACCAGATTGCCGCGCCAGCGCAAGGTGAGAAAGATATTGAGCCAGGCCGACAAGGCGATGGCGGCGAGACACCAGCCGACCGGCAGGTCGAAGCCGAGGAGCCAATGGACCAGCACCACCGCCGCCGTCTGGCCGGCGACCGCGAGCCAGCGCAGGCGCACCAGCGTCTTGAGGCGCAGGCCCTGCTCGCCCAAACCAAGGCCGGGCAGGAAACTGCGTTCGTCATGATCGTCGAGAGGAAGGTCGGTCGGCATGATCTCGTTGTAGCAGAGTGTCCCGGGTGCGTCAGCGCCCGCGCAGAACATGCTTCACGGCCGCGGCGAATTCGCGCAAAGGCCGCGCGAGGCGCGGATCGGAGACATGCGAGCGCAGCAGGATGGCGCTCGCCGGCAGAGGCGGCAGGCCGAAACGCTGGGTCACGTCGCGCGTGCCGGGCGGCGCCAGCGTGCGGCCGAGTGCGGCGACGCCCAAACCCGCCGAAGCCGCCGCCGCCACCGCCATGACCCCGCCGCCGGTGAAGCTTTCGACCCAGGGCACGCGCTTCTTCTCCAGAGCCTTGACCGCCGCAGCGCGAATGCCGCAAGGGGCGGCCAGCGCCAGCAGAGGCAGCGGTTCCCCGGCGCTCCAGGTGAAGGTTGGGGCGGCGAACCAGGCAAGCCCGTCCGCGAGCAGAGGCTCGCCGTCGGCAGCCCTGGGGCGGGAGTTCTCGGCGCGCAGCAGGATGGCGTCGAAGGCGCCCGCCTCGAATTGCACGAGAAGATCACGCGACAGGCCGATCCTGATGGAGATGCGCAATTGCGGCAGCACCGCCGTGAGACGCGCCAGCACCTCGGGGAGGCGATCGCCCATCACATGATCGCTGATGCCGATCGCCAAAGGCGGCAAGGGCTGGTTGTCGAGCGCCGTCAGCGCGGCGTCATGAGCCAGCAGGATGGAACGGCCATGCGCGAGGAGGGTGATGCCGTCGGGCGTGAACTGGACGAGGCGCGGCGTGCGCTCGACGAGCCTGCGGCCGAGCTTCTCCTCGAGCCGCTTGAGCCTGAGACTCACCGCCGACTGGGTGGCGCCGAGCGCCTCGGCCGCGCGGGTGAAGCTGCCGAGATCGGAGAGAAGCGTCAGGGCTCTGAGATCGTCGATATCGAGCGTCGCCATGATCTTTCATTACAAATAAAAATCATAGATATCAAAATGGATGAGCTTTTGCAATTTACGGATTGCTCCTAGATTCGCTTCAGACGCATTCACAGGAGAACCGCCATGCCGCTCATCCGCATCGCCTACAGCTCGCCCGGCAAAGAGGCCGCCGGCGGCCCCGAGATCGCCGCCGCCGCCAACCGGCTTTCGGCCGACATCCTGCACAAGGATCCGAAGATCACCGCGGTGACGGTCGAGAAGCTCGACGCCGACAGCTGGTTCATCGGCGACAGATCAGTGTCCGAGCACGGCCTTGCGACCTTCTGGCTCGACATCAAGATCGTCGAGAGCACCAACACGAAAGACGAAAAGGCGCGCTTCATCGCCGAGGTCTTCGCCACCATGGCCAAGCTGCTCGGCCCGCTGCACGAGGAATCCTATGTGCATGTCCACGACGTCAACGGCTATGCCTATGGCTATGGCGGCCTCACCCAGGAACAGCGCTATATCGCGAAGAAGCTGAATTAGAGCATCGGCATGCGGTTCTCGGGCCGATGGTCTAATGCCGGAAATGGCGCATGCCGGTGAAGACCATGGCGAGGCCCAGGTCGTCGGCCGCCTTGATGACCTCGGCGTCGCGCAGCGAACCGCCGGGCTGGATGACGGCGGTGACGCCCGCTTCCGCCGCGGTGACGAGGCCGTCGGCAAAGGGGAAAAAAGCGTCGGACGCCACCACCGCGCCCCTGGCGAGCGGTTCGGCGAGACCCAGCGCCTTGGCGGCCTCCGCGCTCTTGGCCGCGGCGATGCGGGTCGAATCGACACGCGACATCTGCCCGGCGCCGATGCCGACCGTGGCGCCGCCCTTGGCATAAACGATGGCGTTCGATTTCACATGCTTCGCCACCGTGAAGGCGAATTGCAGATCGGCGAGCTCCGCCGCCGTCGGCGCCCTTCTGGTCACCGTCTTGAGATCGCTCACCGCCACATGGCCGGCATCGCGCGATTGCAGGAGGAAGCCGCCGGCCACCGTCTTGAAGAGAAGGCCGGGGCTCGCCGGGTCGGGCAGACCCCTGGTGACGAGCAGGCGCAGATTCTTCTTGTCGGCGATGATGGCGCGGGCCTCGGCGCTGGCGCCCGGCGCGATGATGACCTCGGTGAAGATCTTGACGATCTCCTCGGCGGCTGCCGCATCGATCGGGCGGTTGAAGGCGATGATGCCGCCGAAGGCGCTCACCGGATCGCAGGCGAGCGCCTTGCGATAGGCCTCGGCGAGCGAGGCGCCTTGCGCCACGCCACAAGGGTTGGCGTGCTTGACGATGACGCAGGCGGCATCGCCTTGTGCGAATTCCGCCACGCATTCGAAGGCGGCGTCGGTGTCGTTGATATTGTTGTAGGAGAGCTCCTTGCCCTGGAGCTGGTCGGCGGTCGCCACGCCTTCGCGGATTTCGGCGCTTCGGTAGAAGGCGGCGGATTGATGCGGATTCTCGCCGTAACGCAGTTTCTGGATGAGCCCGCCGCCGAGCGCCGCATAGTCGGGCGCATCGTCCTTCAGGGCGCGGGCGAAATATTGCGATATCGCGGCATCGTAGGAGGCGGTGCGGGCAAAGGCCTTGGCGGCGTAGCGGCGGCGCGCCGCTTCGCTGACGGCGCCCTGATTTGCATCGAGCTCGGCGAGCACGCCTGCATAATCGGACGGGTCGACGATGACGGCGAGGCTGCCATGATTCTTGGCGGCGGCGCGGATCATCGCCGGTCCGCCGATGTCGATATTCTCGATCGCCTCGTCCCAGGCCGCCCCCTTCGCCGTCACCTGCTCGAAGGGATAGAGATTGACGACCAGGAGCTCGAAAGGCGCGATGGCCTGGACCTCGAGCGCCTTCACATGCTCGCCGTTGCCGCGATCGGCGAGGAGGCCGCCATGGATCTTGGGATGCAAGGTCTTGACCCGGCCGCCCATGATCTCGGGAAACCCGGTCACCGCGGACACATCCGTCACCGCGAGACCTTCCGCCTTCAGCGCCCTGGCGGTGCCCCCGGTCGAGACGAGAGCGATGCCGCGCCCGGCCAGCGCCCTGGCGAAATCGATGAGGCCCGTCTTGTCGGAAACGGAGAGCAGAGCGCGGCGGACAGGTGGCGACATGAAAGAGCCTATGGCTTGCGACGGGACATGACGGATGACCGCCTCAGCATGACGCTCCATCGATCACCCGATGGGGTGATCTAGCACAAGCGTCGCCGGAATCCATTGTCGGGTTGGGTCAAATCTGTGGATGGAGATCAGCGCGAAAACCGCTTGCGAAACCAGTCGCGCAGCATGGCCTTTTCAAAGGCGAAGCGCATCTATGTCACGATCCGGCGCCGCTGCTTCTCACTTCGCCGATGGCGTGTGAGGCGATGCGCCTTCCGACGCGTCGGACCCGCGCTGCTCCTTGGTGAAATGGTCCATCGCGGCATAGTGGGCGGCGTCGTCATATTGCCGGCTGCTGTGAAAGACCACGACCATCAGACCGACGCCGAGCGCGAAGGAAGCAATGACGCCGAAGATCAAGGCCCCGGCACCACTTCCGGAAAGACCATCGAAACCGCCAAAGAGATATGTCGCGATCAGCGTCAGCACCGACAGGACCACGGTGCCGATGACGGTGGTCGACGTGATCGACTGCCTGGTGAAAATATCCCTGCCCGGCCCGGGCTGAGAAACCGGTTCATGATTGAGCGCCATGGAAGGCTCCTTTAATCAGCAAGTCATGCCCATACAATATTGGGTCCCGGCGCCCGCAACCAATGAGAATCCGACATATTGTATGGACCACTTCCATGCAATATACCTTCGATGCCTTACGATCCAAAAAATATCTGAATAATTTCAATTTACTTGACGATCTCGTGAATCCATACAATAAGCCGCTTGTCCGCAGATAGCCCCATCAATTGAGCGAGATTGCATGGATTGGGTCCCAACACTCACCGAATGGTCCGGGCCGGTCTATCTGCGGGTCGTGGAGGCGCTCGGCGCCGATATCGCCAATGGCCGGCTGGCGCGCGGCCAGCAGTTGCCGACCCAGCGCGCCCTGGCGCAGGCCCTCGACATCGATCTGACGACGGTCACCCGCGCCTATAGCGAGGCACGGCGGCGCGGCCTGATCGAAGCGCGCGTCGGGCAGGGCACTTTCGTCTCGGAAACGACAGCGCGCGCGGCCGCGAATATTCCCTTCCCGGTCAAGATCGATCTTTCGATGAATGTGCCGCCGCAGCCGGTCGAGGCCAATCTCGATATGCGGATCGCCAAAGGTTTCGCCTCAATACAGAATTCCGCAAGCTTCTCGGCCTTCCTGAACTATCAGCGCCCCGGCGGCAGCGACGAGGAGCGCGAGGTCGCCGCCGCCTGGCTCAGGGCCCGCCTGCCCGAAGCCAGGCCCGACCGCGTCATCGTCTATCCCGGCAATCAGACGATCCTCTTCAACGCCCTCCTGTCGCTCACCTCGCCCGGCGAGGTGGTGCTGACCGAGGCGCTCACCTATCCCGGCATCAAGGCGGCGGCGGCCAAGCTCGGGGTCCGCCTCGTCGGCATCGACATGGACAAGGAAGGCGTGCTGCCGGACGCGCTGCGAAGTGCGGCTCTCCGGCACCGGCCGAAAGCCGTCTATCTCACCCCGACCCAGCACAATCCGACGACCGCGACGCTGGGTCCGGAACGGCGCCGGGTGGTGGCCGATGTCGTCGGCGAAACCGGGATGTTCCTCATCGAGGACGATGCCTATGGCCTGCTCGAGCCCTCCGTGGCGCCGATCGCGCGGCTGATTCCCGAGCGTACCTATCTCGCCGTCGGCCTGTCGAAGTGCATAGCACCGGCATTGCGGGTATCGTTTCTCCTCGCGCCGCATGCGGCGGCCGAGCAGGCCATGCGCAGCACGCTGCAGGCGACGAGCCAGATGCCGGCGCGCCTCATGGTGGCGCTCGTCACGCACTGGCTGAAGAGCGGCACCGCCGACCAGATCATTTCCGCCATCCGCCACGAAGCCGCGGGCCGCCAGAACCTCGCCGGCAAGATCCTGAAGGGCGTGCCCTTCGCGAGCCGGCCGAGCGCGCATCATCTGTGGCTGTCCCTGCCGCGCCATTGGAATGCATCGAGCTTCGCCTCCCACATTCTCCGCGCCGGCCTGGCGGTCGTCGAAAGCGGCGCCTTCGCGCTCGACCAGCCGGCGCCGCAAGCGGTGCGCGTGTCGCTGGGCGCGGCGCGCAACCGCGCCGAGCTGGCGCAGGCGCTGCATCTTCTCGCCGCCGCCGTCGATACCCCCGCCTCGATCGATCAGATCGTGTAGCGCGGCCGACGCGGTCATACTGGGTAACGCTGCCTATTCAGCGCGAAGCCCGAACATGCTTCTCTCGCCGTGCCGAAAGAACGATTGGGAGGGAAACATGAATATGCCTGCATGGGTCAAGCCGGCCGTCTGGGGCGGTGTCGCCGGCGCCATCGCCATCATGATCGTGAGCTTCAACGCCGGCTGGGTGGTCACCAGCGGCACGGCGGGAAAAATGGCGAAGACCGAAAGCGCCAAGGCGGCGCTCGCCGCTCTGACCCCGATCTGCGTCGCCCAGTTCAAGAGCCAGTCGCAGGACATACAGACGACACAGCTCGCCGCCTTGCAGAAGGAGAACTCCTATAACCGCGGCGACTATATCGAGAAGCAGGGCTGGGCAACGCTGCCGGGCAGCGACAAGCCGAACAACGACGTCGCCGACGCCTGCGCGGTGGAGCTCATGAAACTCACCCAGGCATGATGCCCTTCAGATCACGATATCAGAGCGCGTGATCGGCCGGGAAACCGGCGCCCATCTCTCCTGATCATGCGTTCGAGCGCCGGCTACTGACCCGAAATCAGTCCGGCGCTCTTTTTCGACACGCGCCGGATGTACCGGATTGTCAAAAAGGCAGTTCCGGTTCCGCGTTCAGCGCAATTTCGCGCCGGTCGCGCTTGGCCAGGCGCCTGAACGCCCAGTTCACCCGGTCATGCCGGCCGACGACGCCCTTGAGCACGATCTGCTGGGTGCGGCGCGGCTGCGGCAGGCCGGCCAGATAGACGCTGTCGGACAATTCGACGACGCAGCCTTTGGCGGCGAAACGCCAGGCGGCGCGATTGGCGAGCACCAGCATCACCGTGCCGCCATCCTTCGACAAGGTCGCCCTGACGGACGGATGGAGATGGAAGCGCAATGTGTAAGGCAAGCCGGTGAGCGCGGGGTCGCTGGCGCCGTCGCGGATGAAGCGGTCCTCGCCGCGGAAATCATCGCCGCTGCTGCCGAGATAAAGATCGCGCTCATGCAGGAGATTGCCGTCGAGCACATTGCCGCCATGGAAGATGCTGCCGTGCTCGCTCGTTTCGCTGATGCCGCGCCTTTCACTGTCCTTGTGGCGCAAGGCGCCGGTCCAGCGGGCGAGCGCGCTCTGCGCGCGATCGGCGGCGCCCGCATCGAGGCTCAGCGTATTATGCGCGGCCGGACCCGAGGCGGCATAGATCCAGCGCTTCGAGCCGTCGGCCGGATAGCCGCAATTGACGACGATGCGCGCCGGACCATCGGAGAATTCGAAAGCGAGCGCGCCGGCGCAGGCGGCGTCGGCGCCGAAATCGGTGATGACCAGCGCCTGGCCGTGCGACATGCGGCTGTAGCCCGAATAGGCGGCGAGCGACACCGGCCGGCCGAGCGTTGTGTCCTGGCCGAAGACGGCGCGCATCTGGCGCACCGCCGGATCGGCGACGCCCTGGATGACGGCGAGGCCGTCATCGCCATGGCAGAAGAAACGCAGCATCGGCAGCATGCGCTCGATGCCGGCATTGAGGCGCTGCGGCAGCGGCTCGCGCCCCGCGATGATGGCCGAACGCAACGGCACGAGATCGAGCAGCAGACTGAGCAAGGTCGCCGGATTGCGCGAGACATGGCCGCCATCGGGCAGGATCTGCTCGGCGATGGCGAGCTCGAGGCGCTCATAGGCCTGGGCGCGGAAAGACAGTGTCGACTCGAAAGCCGTAACCGCATAAGCCAGCGCCAGGGCCTGCTCGATGCGGCCGGGCTCATGCGCCATCAACGCCGTCTCGCGCGCGATGAGGCGCAGGAACTTGTCCTCGAAAGTGGAGGCCGCGCCCTTCAGCAGGAAAGGCGCATGGCGCACCAGCGCCATCAGCCGGGTCGCCGCCACATCGGAGCGGCGCGCTTCCTGCGGCAGGCTGCGCTGATGGGCGAGCCAGTCGAGGATCAAGGTGCGGGCATAGGCCCGGTGCATCGCCGAGCCCGCCGCTTCCAGATGGGCGAGCCAGGTGAAGCCATGCAGGTCGATGAGGAAAGCCGGCTCGAGCACCAGCTTCTGGAAGATGCTGGCGGTGCCGCCCGAAATCGCGTGGCCGGCCAGGACGAAACGGTTGCGGTAGATCTGGCGGCCGAGATCGGCATTGCCGAGGATCAGCGGAATGATCGGCCGGGCGAGCCGCGAGGGGCGCCAGCGGCGCAATAAGCTCCGGCCGAAATCCTGAGCCTTCTCAAACGGTTGAAGGGTCGCACCAAGCCCCGCGCGAAGGGCGCCGAACAACTCGAAACGGGACTCAAGGGCGCGCAGCATGGCGTGGTTCGGCGGGCTCGATTTTGGGATGGATGGGGCTCGAGCCCTATTGGAGAGCGGTAAGGTTAAGGATTGCCTAATGCCGCCCTACTGACGTTGGAGGCGCACCGCGTAGAAGCCGTCAAGCCCTTGATCTTCCCCGATATTCATCGAGGGCAAGGTACGCAGGTCGCCGGCTTCGGTGATGAACCGGGCCTCGCCGCCGACATCCGCCGGGGACAGCGCCCGGCGGGCGAAATCGGCATGACCGGCCAGGAAGCTTTCGATCTGACTTTCGCCCTCCTCGGGCTCGAGCGAGCAGGTGCAATAAACCAGGCTGCCGCCCGGCTTCACGAAACGCGCGGCATAGGCCAGGAGCCGCGCCTGAAGGTCGGTGAGCTCGGCGATCTGGATGTCGGACTTGATGTAAGGCAGCTCCGGATGGCGGCGGATGGTGCCGGTGGCCGAGCAGGGGGCATCGAGCAGCACCGCATCGAAGAGAGGCCCCAAGGGGAAGTCGAGGGCATTGGTCACGCAGAGCTCGGCCGTGAGCTTGAGGCGGTCGAGATTCTCCCGCACCCGGCCCATGCGCGCCACCGACTGATCGATCGCCGTGACCCGGGCGCCGGCGGCGGCGAGTTGCGCCGTCTTGCCGCCGGGCGCGGCGCAGATATCGAGCACCGTCTTCTCCGCGACATCGCCCAGGATCTTCACCGGCAGCGCGGCGGCGGCATCCTGCACCCACCAGGCGCCCTCGTCGAAACCGGCGAGCGTTTCGACCGCTCCCTGCCGGTCGATCAGCCGCACCGAGCCTGTCGGCAGCGCCAGGCCGCCGAGCTTCTGCGCCCAGCCTTCCGCATCCGATTTCGGCGTGATGTCGAGCGGCGCCATCTTCAGATGGGCGCGCGCAATGTCATGCGCCGTCTTCTTGCCATAGGTCTTCACCCAGCGCCGCCACAGCCATTGCGGCACGTCGAGATGCGGCTTGTCGAGCGGCTCGACGCCGACGAGCTTGCGCAGCACCGCATTGATCAGCGCCGAGAAATGCCGCGAGTCGCGATCCTCGCGCGCCAGCGTGACGGCAAGGTCGATGACGGCATGCGGCGGTCCGCCGAGATAGAGAAGCTGCGCGGCGCTGAGCAGCAGGATCAAAGAGGTCTTGCCGGCTTTGCGCGGCAGCCGCTTGCTCATGAAGCGGTCGAGCACCGCCTCGCATTCGCCCTTGCGGCGCAGGGAGGTCTGCACCAGCGCGGTCACGAAAGCGCGGTCGCGCGGCTCGAAATCCTCGGCATGCTGGAGCATCAGCGCGTCGTCGAAAGGCCGCGCCTCGCCGAGAATGTCGGCCAGTATGGCGAGCGCCGCACGGCGCGCCGGAAGTCCCGCCTTGCCGCCTTGAGCTTTGAGAGCGCCTAACCCCATGGGCCTTTTTGGCGCGGTTCAGTGCCGGACCAGGGGCCTTGGCTGTTGCGGGAAGAAGAAGCGGTGGCCGATGACTGGCCGAATTCCTGGGCGATGCGTTGCAGAGCCGCGATGCGGTTCTCGGTGGCAGGATGGGTCGAGAACAGATTGTCCATGCGCGCGCCCGACAAAGGATTGATGATGAACATGTGAGCCGTGGCGGGATTGGCCTCGGCGGTGTCGTTCTCGATGCGGTGCGCCGCGCCCGATATGCGGTTGAGCGCGGAAGCGAGCGCCATCGGCTTGCCGCAGATCTCGGCGCCGGCGCGGTCGGCGGAATATTCGCGGGTGCGGCTGATCGCCATCTGCACCAGCATGGCGGCGAGCGGCGCCAGGATGATCATCGCGATGGTGGCGATCGGGCCCACGCCCGAATTGCGGTCGCGGCCGCCGAAGAAGAAAGCGAAATTGCCGAGCATGGATATGGCGCCGGCAATGGTGGCGGTGATGGTCATGATGAGCGTGTCGCGATTGCGGATATGCGCCAGCTCATGCGCCATCACGCCTTCGATCTCATCATAATTCAAGGACGACAGTAAACCGGTCGTTGCCGCAACCGCGGCATTTTCGGGATTGCGGCCGGTGGCGAAGGCGTTGGGCTGCGGATTGTCCATGATGAAGACTTTCGGCATCGGCAGGCCGGCATTCTGGGCGAGACGCGCGATCATGTCGTAGAATTCCGGCGCCGAGGCGCGGTCGACCTGGCGCGCGCCATGCATGCGCAGCACCATCTTGTCGGAATTCCAGTAGGAGAAGGCGTTCATGCCGAGCGAGAAGACGAGCGCCAGCAAGACGCCGGTCTGGCCGCCGATCACATAACCGACGCCCAGGAACAGGGCCGTCAGCCCCGCCAGCAGGATCGCGGTGCGCATCACATTCATCGCGTCGGCCTCCTTCTGCCAAAAACATGCCAATTGGCCGCCCGGCAAGCCGGGCTCTTAGGGCAAATCCCGCCAAAGTTGAAGACTCTGGCGAAAAGGATCCGCTCCAAGTTATTGAATTGGCGCGAATCCTTTTCAGCGAAGGGAATTTCACTCCGCCCGGACACGCGCTATATGATGGTCATGGCCGACGTCCAGAACAAGACCGAAAAGACGATTTCCGACGCTGCGGCACGCGCTCTGGGCGAGGCCGAAGCGCGGCGCAAATCCGCGCCGACGCCGCAACTGCCCAGGGAAGTCGACGGCCGCAAAGGCCCTGAGCCGACCCGCTTCGGCGATTGGGAAGTGAAGGGCATCGCCAGCGATTTTTGACGGCGTATCCCCGCCGCGAATTTTATGGATCCCGGCTTTCGCGGGGATGACGGTGGGCGGGCGGAAATCCCAATACACGCCGGACATCTTCCGCGGTCACGCCTTCATCGCGCAGGTCGGCGAGCGATTTGCTGCCGAGGCGCTTCGACAATTTGCGACCCTCGGTATCGTCGACGAGCGCGTGATGGAAGTAGCGCGGCGTCGGAAGTCTCAGCAGATGCTGCAGCACCAGATGGATCGAGGTCGCGTGAAAGAGATCGCGGCCGCGCACCACCTGCGTGACGTCCTGGCGCGCATCGTCCACGATGACGGCGATGTGATAGCTGGTGCCGATATCCTTGCGCGCCAGCACGACATCGCCCCAGGCTTCGGCATGTACCGGCTCGCGCACCGGCATGCCCGAGCTTTCCTCTACGAAAGACAAGGGTTCGCCGATACGCGTCACCGCGTCATCCATGGCGATGCGCCAGGCATGCGGTTCAGCCTGCCCGATCCGGCGGGAGCGCTCCGCCCCGGAAAGACGCCGGCAGGTGCCGGGATAAAGCGGCTGGCCCTCGGGGTCGCGCGCGACCGTCCTCCCGGCCGCCAGCGCGATATCGCGGCGCGAGCAGAAGCACGGATAGAGCAGGCCCATATCGCGCAAGCGCCGCTGGGCATCGTGATAATCGGCAAGAAACGCGCTTTGGCGCAACACCGGCTCTTCCCAGGCGAGGCCGAGCCAGGCGAGATCGGCGAGCAGGGCCTGCGTCAGGGCCTCGGTGCAGCGCGGCCGGTCGATATCCTCGATGCGCAGCAGGAAGCGGCCGCCCGACTCGCGGGCCATCCGCTCATTGAGGAGCGCCGAATAGGCATGGCCGAGATGCAGGCGGCCATTGGGACTGGGCGCGAATCGGAAGACGGGGCGGCTCATGACTGTTCCAGACGACGAGACGCGTATAAAGCGGGATGGTTCAAAAGCGCCATCCCGCTGTATACTCTTCTCTCACGCATGATCTCTCCGGAAAACCGGTGACCACTTTTCCGGATCATGCTCTAACACCCCGCATGTTCAAGACCATCGAAACGGAAGCCGACATCGCCGAAGGCGTCGCCTGGCTGATCGCCCGCGAGCCGCGGTTCCAGGCGGTGATCGACACCCATGGCCTGCCGCCGCTGCGGCGCGCCGAGGGCGGGCTGCCCGGCCTCCTGCGCATCGTCACCGAGCAGATGATCTCGCTGCAGGCGGCCGATGCGATCTGGCAGCGCCTGGCGCGGGAGCTGGCGCCGCTCGACCCTCCGGCGGTTCTGCGTCGCCGGCATGCCACCTTGATGAAGCTGGGGCTTTCCGGCGCCAAGAGCCGCACCTTCCATGCTCTGGCGCGGGCGGCCCATAGAGGCGAGTTCCAGGTCGAAAGCCTGCATGAGGCGCCGGACGAGGCGGTGATCGCGGCCCTGGTGGCGCTGCCCGGCATCGGGCCGTGGACGGCCGATATCTATGTGCTCTCCTGCATGGGCCGGGCCGATGCCTGGCCGACCGGCGACCTGGCGCTCCAGGCCGCCGCCGCCCATCTGCTGGGCCTGGAAAAGCGCCCCGACGCCCGGACGATGGCCGGCCTTGCCGAGGCCTGGCGGCCCTGGCGGGCGGTGGCGGCGCGGCTGCTCTGGTCGCATTACCGGAGCCTCAAAGGCCTGCCACAGGCAGTGTCATAAAAGCCCCTTCACAGGCCTGACACACAAGATGTAGACTATCGGGCCATGGAACAGGAGGAAGGTGCCGGAGTTCACCATCCAACCATATCTCCAGAGGCTTGCCCCGCATTGGTGCTCAATGCGGATTACCGTCCTCTGAGCTATTATCCGCTGTCGCTGTGGAGCTGGCAGGACGCCATCAAAGCGGTCTTTCTCGATCGCGTGAACATCGTGTCGGAATACGACCGGGTGGTGCGCAGCCCTGCTTTCGAGATGCGGATTCCGTCGGTCGTTTCACTCAAGACCTATGTGAAGCCGGCGCGCCATCCCGCCTTCACGCGGTTCAACCTGTTTCTGCGCGACCGCTTCACCTGCCAATATTGCGGCGACCGGAGGGACCTCACCTTCGATCACGTCATCCCACGGTCGAAAGGCGGGCAAACGACGTGGGACAATGTGGTGACGGCGTGCTCACCCTGCAATCTGCTCAAGGGCGGCCAGATGCCCAACGAGGCCCGCATGTGGCCCGACCACAAACCGATCCAGCCGACCATCAGCCAGCTCCACACCAATGGCCGGATGTTTCCGCCCAACTTCCTGCATGACAGCTGGCAGGACTATCTCTACTGGGACACCGAGCTGGAGCCTTAATTCTCCTGCTTACACCTTGCGCGACGCGCCCTTCAAAGCCACGACGGCGAGCACGGCGCAGATCACCGCATTCCAGCCCGCCAGCGACAGACCGAGAATACGCAGCGCCGCCTCGTCGCAGCGCACCACCGGCTCATTGGTGAGCGTCGGCAGACCTTCGCCCAAAGCGCCGCCGCAGGTCGACGGACCCGGCCAGAACTTCCATTCGGCGCCCGCATGATAGATGCCGAAGATGCTGTTGGCGATAAAGATGAGCGCCAGCAGGAAAAGTCCCCAGCGCGCGATGCCGGCATTGCTGCGGGCGATGCCGGCGATGATGAGGCTGAGGGGAATGGCGGCGTAATAGGCCCAGCGCTGCATGTAGCAGAGCGGGCAGGGCTCATAACCCATCCACTGGAAAATGAAGGCGCCGACGATCGTCAGCAGGCTGACGATGAAGATGACCATCAAGGCGGTGCGTTGGTTCAGCATCATGATCAAGTCTCTTTTTTGCATCGGCTTATCCGAAAAGTCTGCAACTTTTCGGGCCGATGCTAACAAGCGGCGATGGCGCCGCCTCCCAGATATTTGGCGATAAAGTAAAGTGCGATGAGTATGGCGGCGGCAAGGCCGGCGAGAAGACCCAATCGCTTCTCGATGAAGTGGCGGATCGGCTCGCCATAGCGGCGCATCGCCCAGGCCAGCGCCATGAAGCGGGCGCCGCGCGCGACGATGCAGGAAATCACGAAGAAGGCGAAGGAGATCTGGACGACGCCAGCCAGGATGGTCACCACCTTGATCGGCGGGAGATGGGCGAGGCCGGACGTCACCAGCAGCAGCATGATCGTGTCTTCGCCGGTGCATTGGCGCAATTGCTCGAATTCGTCGAACTTGCCGTAGAATTCGAGCACCGGCCGGGCCAGCGCGTCATAGGCGAAGAGGCCGAGGAAATAGCCGGCGATGCCGCCCAAAGTGGAGGCAATGGTGGCGACGATGGCGTAGCGATAGGCACGCTCAGGGCGCGCCAGCGCCATGGGCAGATAAAGCACATCGGCCGGGATCAGAAAGACCGAGCTTTCGATGAAGGCGATGACGGCGAGCCAGATTTCCGCGGTCTTGCGGGCGGCGAGCGACAGAGTCCAGTCGTAAAGCGTGCGAAGCATGAGGGCCGTTGTCTAGCTGGCGGGATAGGCGGCGTCGAGAGGCTGGTTCAGCGCGGGTCGTAGGCGTAGGTAGCAAGCAAGTTCCGGGCCGCTTCAGGATCGAAATCCTCAGAACGCACGAAAATCGAGAGATCGTGAACGCGCACGACCTCCCGCCCGATCCGGGCGGCGTCGTGATAATGCGGCCGTGAGGCATAATCATGGAAGGCGACGAAGGCTCCCTCGCCGGCATGGAGCATCACCTGGATGAAGCAGGCGACGCGGAAACGGCCGTCGACCAGATAGAGGTCTCCCCGCGCCACCGCCGGATCGTCCCACATGCTCGCATGATATTCGGGCCAGCGCGCGCGTGTCGCCTCACCCTTGGGAAAGCCCCAGTTTTCGGTCTCGCCGATATCGATAAAAGTGAGCTTAGGCGTCAGACGCGTCGCGCAAACGCGGCAGTTCTCCGCCACGCGGTCGAGCCAGTGCTTGGACGAATCGAACGTGGTCACGCTGTCGCCGGCGAGTTCTGCCGCCAGCACGGTGCTGGCGCCCGAGCCGAATTCGACATAGCGGCGGGCACAGCGCACGAAGCCGGAAAACAGGCTCCATTCGTCGGGCGTCATCGTCACATGCACAAGGGGTCTCCGGGAAAAATCAGTCGAAGGCGGGGCGGACGCGGCGCAACGACTTGACCTTGGAATTGCGCGATTTGGAATCGAGCCGGCGCTGCTTCGAGGCCTTGGTCGGCCTGGTCGCGATGCGCTTCTTCGGCCTCACCGCGGCGCGGCGCAACAGCGCGACCAGCCGGTCGCGGGCTTCGGCGCGGTTGCGCTCCTGCGAGCGATGGGTGTCGGAAGCGATGACCAGGATGCCGTCGAGGGTCAGCTGGCGTCCGGCCAGGATGCCGAGGCGCTGCACCATGTCGGGCGGCAGCGCGGCGCGGGCGACATCGAAGCGCAATTCGACCGCGGTCGCGACCTTGTTGACATTCTGCCCGCCCGGGCCCGAGGCGCGGATGAAGCGCTCGCTGAGCGAGTCGTCGGGAATCGATATGGTGCCGGTGATGCGGATCATGCCGGCAATCTATAGTGCCGGAGGTTCCAAGGGAATTGGAACCTCCGGCTTTACACGATCACGCCGTGACGGTGCGATGGCTGAGACCGACATATTGCAGCAGGCCGAAAAGGCCGACGGCCGCCGCCTGGAAGATCACGAAGGCCACGCCCAGCGCATTGGGGGCAAGCCAACCCGTCAGTGCGACGATCGAGCCCAGCGTCCACAGCGCATTGCAGGCGATGATGAACCGGACCGGTTTCACCGGGATCACGCTCCGGGCGCCGGTCCACAGGACGAAGAGGACATAGGGCACGAGCAGGAGACCGGCTTCGAACAGAAGTCCTCCCGGCAAGGAAAGCAGACCGGAAAGAAACCCGGCTCCGGCGATCATCAGGGCGCCGGTGGCGCCCGAGGCGATCGCGTCGGCGATGAGGACATAGCGGAGGAATTCGGGATGGCGGGTAAGCATGGCAAGCTCCTTTCGTGATGATCCCGAGGATGCGGAAGGAGCGGAGGCAAGTCGATTACCCCGGAGGTCATGGAGATGATGCCGGGGGTCCGCTATCCTGCCCGGCATGAACGACATCCCCAGGACTTTCGGCGATCATTTGCGCGCCTGGCGGCGCCGGCGCCGGGTCAGCCAGCTCGATCTCGCCGCCGACGCCGAGATCTCCACCCGCCATCTGAGCTTCATCGAGACCGGCCGCTCGGTGCCCTCGCGCGGCATGGTGCTGAAGCTGGCGGAAGCGATCGACCTGCCCTTGCGCGAGCGCAACCAGCTGCTGCTGGCGGCGGGCTATGCGCCGGCCTATCCGGAGCGCAAGCTCGACGACCCTTCGCTCGCCGCGGCGCGCGACGCCATCGGCCTGATCCTGAAGGGTCACGAGCCCTATCCGGCGCTGGCCGTCGACCGCCATTGGACGCTCGTCGCCGCAAACGACATGGCGATGAAGCTGACGGCGGGCGCGGCGGCGCATTTGACCGACGGCCCCATCAATGTGCTGCGGCTCAGCCTGCATCCGGAGGGCCTCGCCCCCCAGATCGAAAATCTGAGCGAATGGCGGACGCATCTGCTCGACCGGCTGCGCCGGCAGATCGACGTCACCGGCGATGCCGTGCTGGCGGCGCTGCTGGAGGAGCTCAAGGCCTATCCCGCACCGGCGAGCCGGAAGCCGCATCCCGATTATGGCGGCGTGGTGGTGCCGTTCCGGCTCAGGACCCCGCAGGGCATCCTGTCCTTCTTCTCGACCACCACGGTCTTCGGCACGCCGGTCGACGTGACCCTGTCGGAACTGGCGCTGGAGGCCTTTTTCCCGGCCGATCCGGAAACCGCCCAGGCGCTGCGCCAGCTTTCAGGTTGACGGAAGGCCCGCGCTCCCTCTACACCCTGCCCCTGGTTTGGCCTCTGTGGCGGAATGGTAGACGCGGCAGACTCAAAATCTGTTGCTCGCAAGGGCGTGGGGGTTCGAGTCCCTCCAGGGGCACCACTTCCTATTGAAATCATTTAAGATTCAGCTCGTCGACCATTCGGCGGCCGAGACACACCGACCCGCCCGCGAATATAGGCGCGTCGGCGTACATCCGACCAATCCTGACTGTCGAACATTTCGAACATGGCCACTTGCTCGGCATCGAGGGGATTGCCTGCAATGGCCTGGAGATGCGTCGCCTCCGACGGAGACAGTCTATGGTCTGCCAGATCTTTGAGGCGGTTTTTCATGGCGGCTGATAATATGTCCCCTATCTTGCGCGACCAATGGCCGTCGACACCATCAACCGATGAACAATAGCCGAGGATCTGCGACGGAGTGCCAGGCGCGACTGACCCTGAAGCTGCCCGAATCGGCTTTTTGTTTTGATTCTGCAGCACAAATGTCCAAACGGCAATTCTTGAATAGGCGCGCCGTAATCTTCATACCGACTTCCCGGCAAAGGGTAGTAAGATGGTCCCATGGCAGGTCCTCAGCAATTGCGCTCGCGTGCCCTGCGCGCCAATCTGATCTTCGCCATCGTGCTCGCGGGGCTCATCCTGCTGCCCGCGTGGTCGCTCGCCTATTGGCAAGGGCTTCTGCTGTGGGCGCATTTCTGCGCCTGGTGCCTGGGGCTGACGCTCTACTTTTTGAAACATGATCCGGCGCTGGCGGAGCGGCGCATGGAAGTGGGCTCGAAAGCCGAGGAGCTCGCCTCGCAGAAATGGATCCAGGCCTTCAACAGCGTCTTCATCACGGCGCTCTTCGTGCTGTCGGCCTTCGATGGCGGTGCGGGATGGTCGCGCATGCCGCCTGCCGGCATCGTCGCCGGACATGCCCTCGTCGCCCTCGGCTTCCTCATCATCGCGATCACGCTCCGGCAGAATTCCTTCGCCGCCGCCACCGTCACCGTCGCCGAAGATCAGCGCATCATCTCGACCGGCCTCTATGGCCGGGTCCGCCATCCGATGTATGCGGGCGCGCTCGTCCTGTTCATCGGCATTCCCCTGGCGCTCGGCTCGTGGTGGGGACTTGTGCTGGTGCCGCCGCTGCTTCTCGGCCTGGTGATGCGGCTCACCGATGAGGAGCGCCATCTGGCGGCGCATCTCAAGGGTTATGCCGATTACCGCAGCCGGGTGCGCTTTCGGCTGGTGCCCGGCATCTGGTAGCGACGACGCGGCCTTTGACTAGGGGCGAAAAGGTGGGCACTAAGTCCCTTCCTGCCCGCCTGCCGCCGAAGGGAGAATTCCACATGGCCAATGACATACTCGCCGGCGTTTTCGCGCCCGTGCTCACCCCCTTCGACAAGACGCTGAAGCCCGATGCGCCGCTCTTCGTCAAATATTGCGGGTGGATCCTATCGCAAGGCTCGGGCCTCGCGATGTTCGGCACCAATTCGGAAGCGAACTCACTCACCGTCGAGGAGAAGCTCGAGCTGCTGGGCCTCGCGGTCGAGAACGAATTGCCGGTCGAGAAGATGATGCCGGGCACCGGCGCCTGCGCGCTGCCCGATGCGGTGACGCTGTGCCAGGCCGCCGCCAAGGCCAAGACCGCCGCGACCCTGATGCTGCCGCCCTTCTATTACAAGGCGGTGTCGGATGACGGGCTCTTCGCCTTCTATGCCGAGACGATCGAGCGCGTCGGCGACGCCAATCTGAAGATCTGCCTCTATCACATTCCGCAAGTGTCGGGCGTCGCGATCAGCCTGCCGCTCATCGAGAGGCTCATCAAGCAGTATCCCCACACGGTCGTCGGCATCAAGGATTCGGGCGGCGACTTCGCCAACACCAAGGCGATGCTCGACGCCTTTCCGGATTTCCGCGTCTTCTGCGGCTCGGAGCGTTTCCTGCTCGAGACGATGAGGCACAATGGCGCCGGCTGCATCTCGGCGATGGCCAATGTGCATCCCGGCGCCATCGTCAATCTCTACGAGACGCGCGCCAATGACGGCTCGCAAGCCAAGCAGGAGGCGCTCAATGCGACGCGCGCCGCCTATGACGGCATTCCGATGATCGCCGCGCTGAAGCGCACGGTCGCCGAATATGGCAAGGCGCCCGGCTTCAAGACGATGCGCCCGCCGCTCACCGATTTTTCCGACGAAGGCTGGGAAGCTCTCAAGACGAAGCTCGGCGCGCTCAGCCTCAAGACGCCCAATCTCGACAAGGCGCTGAGCTAGTCGTTGCGCGTCAAGAGCCGCATCGCGGCAAGCGTCAGAAGGAAGCTCGCGACGGTGATGACGGCGCTCAGCGCATAGATCAGCGAGACCTGGGTGCTGTGCGAGGAGGACGCCGTCCACAGATAATAGGGCAAGGTGATGATGCCGCCGCGTGCATAGAGGGTGCGCGGCAGTTCGTTGAAGGACAGCAGGAAGCTGAAGAACAGCGACGCCGAGATGCCGGGCATCAGCAAGGGCAGCTCGACATCGAGAAAGCGGCGCAGCCGGCCGGCGCCGAGATCGCGCGCCGCATCGAGGAGGCGGCGGTCGAAGCGCACGACGACGATCAGGATGCAGAGCAGCGCGAAGGGCAGCGCCCAGATGAAATGAGCGAGGAACACCGACCAGAAGCCGGTGCGGATGCCGAGGAGGCCGCGATAGAAGATCAGGATGGCGATGCCGATGAGAATGCCCGGCATCACGATCACCGACAGATAGGTGGCGAGAAGACCGCCGCTGCGGCGGGCCAGCGGCACGGCGCGGCCGATCAGCAGGGCCGCGGCGGTGGCGGTGAACGAGACGAGAAGGCCGATGCCGACGCTGGTGGCGAGCGGCTTCATCCAGCGGGCATTCTCACCCTGGAACAGCGATGTGTACCATTCGACGGTGAGCGGCCAGGGAATGCCGGTCAGAGGCTGCGCGCTGAAGGAGAGCAGGATCAGCCCGACGATCGGCAGATAGAGCAGGATCATGGCGAAGACGCCGCAGGCCACGGCGAAACGCACGCCATTGCGGGTGAAGAGGCCGGCGGGCGGCAGGCTGCTGCGCTTTTTCATGCCTGCATCTCCGCGAAGATGCCGCCTTGTCCGGCCTGCCGGCGCGCCAGCACCAGGCGTGCGACGAAGAAGGCCAGCAGCATGGCGAGGACGAGCAGGCTCGCCAGCGCCGCCGCACCCGGGTAGTTCATCGCCCGGATGAGATCATCGAAGCTTTCGGCGATGAGGGCGACATTGCCGCCGCCCAGCAGCGTCGAGGCGACATTGTCGCCGAGCATGGGAATGGCGGTGAAGACGAGGCCGGCGGCGATGCCGGGCAAGGCCAGCGGCACGACGACATGGCGCAAGGTGGTGAAGGCGTCGGCGCCGAGATCGCGGCTCGCTTTGATCAGCTCATCGTCGATCAGCGAGAAGGAAATGAACAGCGGCCAGACCATCGACGGGAAATAAGGCCCGATCAGGCCGAGATGCACCGAGAATTCCGAGAACAACAGCCAGCTCACCGGCTCGGGCGAGAGGCTGGCCTGAGCGAGGAAGATATTGACAAGCCCCTCGCTGCCGAGGATCGAGCGCCAGACGATGGTGCGCGCCGCGGGGCTGAGGAAAAATGGCACCACGAGCAGGATGAGCAAGGTCGATTTGAGCCAGCCTGGCTTCAGGCCCTTGGCGAGCCACAGCGCGAAAGGAAAAGCCAGCAGCAATTCGATGAGCGTGACGACCGCCACGATGCGCAGGGTGCGCAGCACGATCTCGATGCGGAAGCCGACCAGGATGTCGGCATAGGCCTTGGTCGAGAAGGCCCAGACGAAGCCGAGCCCCTTGCCCTGGATGAAGGAGATCACCAGAAGCGACAAAATGGGCAGCAGCACGCCCAGCACCCACAGCACGGTGATGGCGCCGATCGCCGCCTGCTCGACGCCGCTGCCGGCCTGGCTTTTGCGCATGGCGGACATGATCGCGATTCCCGGAGAATGCGGGCGGAACCGAGAACGGCTCCGCCCTCAGTTGTCAGGCGTTGCGGAAGCGCGCCATTTCGGCGTCATGGGCCGCCAGATCGTCGGGGGCGCCGCCGATCCAGTAGTTCGGGTTGAGAAACTTGGTCTTGACCTTGACGATATTGGCCTCGACCGCGGCGACCTTGTCGGCGGGCCAGCCGGCGGCCTTGGCGTAGTCGAGACCCAGATCCATGCGCGAGCCGGTATAGCCGCGCAGCACCGCGAGCTCGGCCGCATAGGAGCCGCCGAGGAACCAGTCGAGGGCGCGATAGATCTCCTCGATATTCTCACGCTCGGCGGCCTGAGCCGGGATCGAGGTCGCATGCATCCAGTTGATGTGGAAATCGCTGCAGGTGGCGTATTCGACGTCCTGGCCGCGGCCCTTGACGTCCTTCACCGCCGGCTCCCAGCAGCGCTGCACCAAGACCTCGCCATTGACGAAATTGGCGATCTGCTCGTCATAGGTCTTCCACAGATTGCGGAACTGGCCGGCCTTCTTGCGCTCGATCATATAGTCGGCGGCGGTCTTCACCTCGCTCGCCGTCATATTGGCGGGATCGGCGATCTCGGCGAGCTTGCGGTCCTTCAGATACATGCCGCCGATCATCAGAGCGATATTGTCGCCGTCGATCGAGGCCTTGCCGAGCGTCTTCTCGTTGTTGAGGAGGATGTCCCAGTTGAGCGCTTCCGGCGGACGGGCGAGGCCGAGCTTCTCGGGATAATAACCGAAGCTGTCGGCATTGTAGTAGAGCGGCACCGCCCAATCCTTGTCGTCGCCCGTATACAGCACCGGGCTGCGCTTCACGCTGTCGGCGATGCCGGCATAATTCTTGAGGCGCGAGGTGTCGAGCTGCGCCACCTGGCCCTGCTTGACGAGCGGCTTCTGCACGCCCGCCAGCGTGTTGATGAGATCGAAACGCTCGCCGGCGTCATTGGCGAGGATCTCGTTATAGAGCGCTCCCACATCGTCGACATTGAAGGAGGTGAACTCCATCTTGAGGCCGGTGTCCTTCTCGAACTGGGTCCAGTCCTTGAGCGCCACCGTCGGCCCGCCCATCATGCGGATGGTGCCGGGCGCCGCCTCGGCGCGCCTGATGATGTGATGTATGACGGACGGTGCGGCGAGCGCCGCCGCACCGGCGGCAAAGGCTTTGAGCACCGAACGCCGGCGCAAGGGCCGGCCGTTTCTCTGGTCAGTCATGCTTCTTCCCTTTCGATGATGTTTCTTGTCGGCCTGCACTTTCCGGCCCGATTCTGCCGATGACGCAGTTTTCGGGTGCGAAATTCAAATCGGATTCCGAAGGCAGCGCCGCATCGGCGCCGTCGAGACGGACCATCAGATCGCCGAGCGGAGTCTTGAACGGCACATCGGTGAAGCGGCCCTTGTAGACGCGGGCGCCGGCGACGCCGCGCAGGCGACCGGCCGCCTTGGCGATGTGGATATGCTCGGCCCGGATGGCGGCGAAGACGGCATCGCCGGGCTGCAAGCCCCCGGCGACGGCGCGGCCCCGGAGTGTTGTGCCGGCGATGTCGATTTCGGCGCCCTCGCCCCAGACGCGCGCGAGCCTGCCGCGCAGAATGTTCTCGAAGCCCATGAAGCGCGCCGCGAATTCGGTGACCGGACTGGCGAACAGCTCACGCGGGCTGCCCATCTGCTCGATGGCGCCGGCGCGCATCAGGACGATGCGATCACTCATGGTGATGGCCTCTTCCTGGCTGTGGGTGACCAGGATGAAGGTGGCGCCGGTCTTGCGGCGCAGCTCGATCAGCTCGAGCTGCATGTCGAGGCGCAGACGCTCATCGAGGGCGCCGAGCGGCTCGTCGAGCAGCAGGATGTCGGGGCCCATGACCAGCGCGCGCGCCAGCGCCACGCGCTGCCTTTCGCCGCCACTCAGCTGATGAATGCGGCGATCATATTTGTCGGGGAGCCGCACCAGAGCGAGAGCCGCCTCGGCGCGCCGGCGGCGCTCGTCGGGCGCCACCTTGCGGATGCGCAGGCTGTATTCGACATTCTCGCCCACACTCATATGCGGAAACAGCGCGTAATGCTGGAACACCGTCGACACATTGCGCGCCTCGGGCGGGACGCCGGCGATCGAGCGGCCGTTCAGGCGCATCACATCGGCGGAATCGGGCTCCTCGAGCCCGGCGATCACGCGCAGCAGCGTCGATTTGCCGGAGCCCGACGGGCCCAGAAGGGTGAGGAACTCGCCCTTGGCGACGTCGAGGGAAATGCCCCGCAAAGCGAGCACGCCGGAATAGCTCTGCCGCACATTGGCGAGGCTGAGGATAGGGTCGAATTCTGTCTCCGTACCGGATGTCGCCAGTTCAGACATTGTCCCGCCCTGCTTGGTGAAGTCCTGACGCCGCTATCGAGCCCGGCATCGGCTTACTTTATCGTTACAGATAAAATAGACCGTGCTTCAGGAAAAATGTCAAGCGTGGAGTCCTGCCTGAAAATACGGCATTTGATTGCGATCAGGCAGCATCGACACAACACCTTCCGAGTGGCTGCCCTTGACGAAATCCTGATTTTCGCTTTAACGTTTTATATCTTCAATCGCGAGGTCACTCCCATGCATTCCACCGCCACGCTGCGCGAGCATCTCTATACGGCCGTCCTTTCCGACGTGATGGACGAGATGGGATTGACCAAGCAGGCCATGCGGCCCTTCGTGCGGCCGATCGACGACACGCTGGTCTTCGTCGGCCGCGCCCGCACGGCGCTGTTCACCAACACCTATTCGGTCGTCGACGGCGAGAACCCCTATGAGCTGGAGATCCGGCTGGTCGACGATCTCAAGCCCGGCGACGTTGCGGTCGTGGCCTGCGGCGGCCCGACCGACCGGATCGCGCCCTGGGGCGAGCTGCTGTCGACGGCGGCCACCGCGCGCGGCGCCGTCGCCTGCGTCACCGACGGGCTGGTGCGGGACGTGCGCCACATCAAGGCGATGAAATTTCCGGTTTTCCATGGCGGCATCGGCCCGCTCGACAGCCGTGGACGCTGCCGCATGATCGAGATGGACCGACCGATCGACTGCGCCGGCGTCTGGGTCACCGCCGGCGACTGGGTGTTCGGCGACATCGATGGCGTCGTCGTCATCCCGCAGGGCATCGCCGATGAAGTCTTCACGAGAGCGCTCGACAAGGTGACGCGCGAGAACCGCACGCGCGACGAACTGCGCGCCGGTAAGCTGCTGGCCGACGTCTACGAAAAATACGGCGTGCTCTGAGGCCGGCCATGACCTTGCGCTTCGCCATCGATACCGGCGGCACCTTCACCGATCTCATCGTCGGCGAGGCGGATGGCAGCCTCACCATGCACAAGGCGCCGACGACGCCCGCCGATCCGGTCGCCGGCGTCATCGACGTGCTTAAAGTGGCCGCCGACGCCAGGGGCGAAAAGCTCGCCGACTATCTGGCGCAGGGCGAAGTGCTGGTGCACGGCACCACCCATGCGATCAACGCCATCGTCACCGGGCGCACCGCGCGCACCGCCTTCCTCACCACCGAAGGCCATCCCGACACACTGGTGTTCCGCGAAGGCGGCCGCCAGGATGCGTTCAACTTCACCATTCCCTATCCCGAGCCCTTCATCCCCAAGGCGCTGACCTTCGAGGTCGAGGAACGCATCATGGCCTCGGGCGACGTGCGCACCGCCCTCAACGAGACGCGGCTCGTCGCCTTGCTCGAGACGCTTCCCGGCAAGGGCGTCGAGGCGATCGCCGTCTGCCTGTTATGGTCGATCGTGAACCCCGAGCATGAGCTCGCGGTCGGCCGGCTGATCGAGAAGCATCTGCCCGGCATGCCCTATACGCTGTCGCACCGGATCAATCCGTCGATCCGCGAATATCGCCGCGCCATGTCGACCTCGATCGACGCGGCGCTCAAGCCGATCATGGGCAGCTATATGCGCGGTCTCGACCAGCGGCTGCGCGATGTCGGCTTCGCCGGCCGCCTCCTCGTCGTGACGTCGCAAGGCGGCGTGATGGATGCCGCCGAAGTGGCCGAGCAGCCGGTGCATCTCATCAATTCCGGGCCCAGCATGGCGCCGGTCGGCGCGCGCGCTTATTGCAGCGACGGCGCGACGAACACGCTGATCGTCGGCGACACCGGCGGCACGACTTTCGACGTGTCGCTGGTGCGCAATGGCCGCATTCCGCGCACCCGCGAGACCTGGCTCGGCAAGCCGTTCTCCAGCCACCTCACCGGCATGCCCTCGGTCGACACCAAGAGCATCGGCGCCGGCGGCGGCTCGATCGCCTGGGTCGACGAGGGCGGCCTTTTACATGTCGGCCCGATCAGCGCCGGCGCCGTGCCCGGACCCGCCGCCTATGGTCGCGGCGGCACGCGCCCGACGGTGACCGACGCCTCGGTGACGCTGGGCTTCATCGATCCCGACCATTTTCTCGGCGGCAAGATGAAGCTCGACCGCGTGGCGGCCGAAGCGGCCATCCGGCGCGACGTCGCCACGCCGCTCGGGCAGAGCGTCGAGGCGGCGGCCGATGCGATCATCGAACTCGCCACCGAGCATATGGTGCAGGCGATCCTCGACATCACCGTCAATCAGGGCATCGATCCGCGCGAGGCGGCCTTCGTCGCCGGCGGCGGTGCGGCGGGCCTCAACTGCGTCGCGATCGGCCGGCGGCTCGGCTGCCGCAAGGTGCTGGTGCCGGAAACGGGTGCGGCGCTCGCCGCGGCGGGCGCGCTGGTGTCGGACCTCGTCGCCTATCATCAGGCGATGCTGCATGCGGAGAGCCGCGATTTCGATTTCGCCGCCGTCAACAAAGTGCTCGCCGATCTCGAGGCGCGCTGCGACGCTTTCCGCCGCCAGATCGGCGAGGAGGCGATCTTCGCCGGCATCGACTGGTCGACGGAAGCGCGTTATCCCGACCAGGCCTGGGAGATCGAAGTGCCGCTGCGCGCCAGCCGGTTCGACAGCGATGGCGACATCCAGCAGCTCGTCGCCGATTTCCACAAGACGCATCAGGAGATCTTCGCGGTGAGCGACGAGGCCTCGCCGATCGAGACGATCGGCTGGTCGGCGGCGGTGCATTGCCGCCTCGGCTCGACCGCGCCGGGGCGCATGAAGAGCCATGACGACAAGGCCATCGGCCAGGATCGGCAGGTCTATTTCAAGGAGACCGGCTGGGTGAAGGCCAAGGTCGCGAGCATCGACGCGCTCGACGGCGATGCGGCGATCGCAGGTCCGGCCATTCTCGAATCGGGCTTCACCTCGATCGTCATCGATCCGGGCGCGACGGTGGCGCGCGACGGATCCGGCACGCTCGTCATCGATATCGGAGGCTAGATGCGCGACAATCCGTCCAACGCCATGAGCCGCGTGCAGCTCGCCGTGCTCACCGCCCGCTTCGAGGGCGTGGCGCGCAAGATGGCCAATACGCTGCACCGCACCGGGCGCTCCGGCATCCTCACCATCGCGCGCGACTTCTCCTGCGTGATCCTGACCGCGAAACATGAGCTCCTGACCGCGTCCGACAGCCTGCCCATCCATGTGCTGCGCGGGCCCGAGGTCATGTGCCGGACGATGACCGACAATCACCCGCGCTTGCGCCGCGGCGACGCCTATCTGCACAACTCGCCCTATCACGGCTGCACCCATCCGGCCGATCACAGCATCCTGATCCCGGTGATCGACGATGACGGCGTCCATCGCTTCACCGTTCTCGCCAAGGGCCATCAGGCCGATTGCGGCAACTCGCTGCCGAGCACCTATATGGGCGCCGCCAAGGACGTCTATGCCGAGGGCGCCCTGATCTTTCCGGCGGTCAAGATCCAGAGCGATTATCAGCATCAGATGGATATCGTGCGCATGTGCCAGATGCGCATCCGGGTGCCCGAGCAATGGTGGGGCGATTATCTCGCCACGCTGGGCGCGGCGCGCGTCGGCGAGCGCGAGATCCTGGCGCTCGGCCGCGAGATCGGCTGGCAGGCGCTCGAGGATTACGCGCAGGCCTGGTTCGACTACAGCGAGGAGCGCATGCGCGCCGCCATCCGCGCCATGCCCAAGGGCCGCGTCACCCGCACCAGCCGGCATGATCCGTTTCCGGCGACACCCGCCGACGGCGTCGAGGTTTCGGTCACCGTCGATATCGATCCTGAAGGCGAGCGCATCGAGGTCGATGTCCGCAACAATATCGGCGCGCTCGAAAACGGCCTCAATCTCTCGGAAGCCTGCGCCCGCTCGGCGCCGATGGTCGGCATCTTCAATTCCATCGACCATACGGTGCCGAAGAACGAAGGCAGCTTCCGCCGCATCTCGGTGCTGCTGAAGGAGAACAGCGCCGTCGGCAAGCCGCGCCATCCGACCTCGTGCTCGGTCGCAACCACCAATCTCGCCGACCGGGTGTCCAATCCGGTGCAATGCGCCATCGCCGAGCTCGGCGACGGTCTCGGCATGGCGGAATCGGGCGCCTGCATTCCGGCGTCCTCCGGCGTCGTCTCGGGCGTCCATGACGGCCAGCCCTTCGTCAACGAAGTCTATCTCGGCTGCACCGGCGGCGCCGGCACGCCCACGACCGACGGCTGGCTCACCATCATGCATACCGGCAATGCCGGCATGTGCTACCAGGATTCGATCGAGATCGACGAGCTTCGGCATCCGATCTTCGTGAAAGCGCGCCGGCTGATGCCGGATACCGAAGGGGCGGGCCGCTTCCGCGGCGCGGTGAGCGCCTATTCGGAATTCTCACCGGTCGGCTGCGACATGACGGTCGCCTATGTGAGCGACGGCAATGTCAATCCGGCGCGCGGCGTGCGCGGCGGCCATACGGGCGCGCCGTCGTCGCAATATGTACGGCGCGCCGACGGCAGGCTCGAGCCGACGCCCGGCTGCGCCGAGGTGCTGGTGAAGCCCGACGAGGCGATGGTGTCGATCAGCTGCGGCGGCGGCGGTTACGGCGCGCCCGAGGCGCGCGATCCCGCGCTGGTGCTGCGCGACGCGCGCGAAGGCTGGGTCAGCCGCGAACGGGCGGAAAGTGTTTATCGCGTGGCGGTGACGGACGGATTGGAGATCGATGCGGCGGCGACCGCGAAGCTTCGGCGGGGGTGAACAAGCAGGTCATCTCCCCTTCTCCCGCTTGCGCAGGGCTGTCCGGGGAAACTCGCGGAATACACAGGCCCAGCCTGGTTTTCCCCTTCTCCCGCGTGCGGGAGAAGGTGGCCGAAGGCCGGATGAGGGTGTCTCTCTCAGCCGTTATAAAGCCGC
>JBMOOM010000061.1:0-77160 GCA_049323275.1 Pseudomonadota bacterium | reverse complement strand
CGGCGGCGGCGCCGGCATTGGGCGTATAGGCGGCGGCGGCCGCCGCCGCGACGATGCGCGTCACGATCAGGATGGCGAAGCTCGGCGCCAGGGCCGAGCCGATATTGGCGAGGCCGAGGAGGAGAAGTGCTGCGATGAGCAGCCGGCGGCGCGGGGCCGTCGCGGTGAAGGTGGCGATGACCGGCGCCAGCAGCGCATAAGCGACCGCGAAGACCGTCATCGACTGGCCGGCCATGGCGGTCGTCACGCCGAGGCCCGCCGCCATCGAGGGCAGGAAGGCCGCGACGATGAAGGCATCGGTGCCGACGGCGAAAGTGCCGAGCGCCAGGATCAGGACCGAGCCCAGTCCTTTATCGTGGGATCGAGTCATCGGCTAATGCGTTTCGTGCCATTGGCGCACCCGCTCGACATTGCGGCGCGGCACGGTGCGATTGAGATCGGCGATGGTTTGCGCGTCGAGCTCGCGCCGCCAGGCGGCTTCGGCGCGGCGCATGGCGACGGCGATGCCGCAGGGCCGCGCAAATTCGGATGCGTCCGCCTTGCAGCCGGCACCACGGCGGCGGATCTCGGTGCATTGGAAGGCCTCGTCCGGTCCTTCGATGGCGGTCACTACATCGAGCAGCGTGATCTTCTCAGGACCCCGGGCGAGGCGGAATCCGCCTTTCGCTCCGGCGCTCGAGGTGAGAATGCCGGCCTTGACCAAGGACTGCAGGAACTTGTTGAGATAGGCCGGCGGCAGGTCGAATCCCCTGGCGAGCCGCGCCGTCGGCACCGCCTCTTCATCGCCGAGCCAGACCAGCGTCAGGCAGCAATGCAGCGCCCATTCTACGCCTTCGCTCATTCTCATGGTGGGAACTCATGCATAATCTGGATATTTTATATCTAGATTATACCGCGAGGCAAGCCCCCAACGACATCCCGTTCTCTCGCGAGCGGGAGAAGGGGAGGGCAAAAGATTTTATCCCACCACCGGAACGATCAGATGTGATGGATGCTCGGCATCATGGAAGATCGTCTGCGTCGCCTTCACCGACGGACCCGGGCTGCCGCCGCGATTGCGGTTGCGCTCGAATTTGGGGAAGTCGGCCGAGGAGATGTCGAGCCTGAGGCGATGCCCGGCGGCGAAACGATTGGCCGTGGCCCACATGTCGATCTCGAAGCGGTAGACCTGCCCCGCCTCGAGCAGCGCCGTCTCGTCCTTCGCCAGCAGACGATAGCGGGTGCGCAGCACGCCATTCTGCAATTGGATGGCGCGGCCGTCCGGAAACACGTCGCTGAGCCGGCCGTAGATATCCGTTTCGACAGCCGAGGAGCTGGCATAGAGGACCAGCCGCAACGGTCCCACCACGTCGAGATCACGGTCCAGGACGTCGCTCGTATAGGTCACGACATCGCCGCGCTTCTGGAGAGACGAGACGTCGACGCTGCCGGCGCGGTAGACCGCCGACAGGATGCTGCCGCCGAGCGTCGGCGTCGGGTCGTCGGGATCATAGGTATAGGTGTCGGCGGGGGATGCGGCCGACGGCGGAGCGTCGGCAAGCGCCGCCCCCTCCGTGAGATAGAGCCGCCGCTCGCGTGCTTCGGGCGGCGGCCAGGCCGCGGCCGCCCGCCATTCATTGGCGCCCATCAGATAATAGGTGACGGGCGGAATTTCCCGCGTCCGCCCCTCCCGGATCGATCCATACCAATGGAGCAGCAGCTCGAGATTCTCGGCCGCACGATAGGTGCGCCGCAGGGCGGCATGCTCCGCCTCGCCTTCATGATAGCCCGGGACATTATGGGCTCCGGGCGTGATGAGCAGCCGGCTTTCGCGCGCCCGGACGCTGCCCAGGCGCGTCAGCTGCGTGTAGCTCTCGAGCGTATCGCCGAGACACCAGTCATACCAGCCCGTCACCATGAGGGCCGGCGCCTGCATGGCGGCACAGAGCTGAGCCCCGCCGGCGCGCGCCAGCATCAGCGCATCCGGATCGACCGTGGGACCGAACAGCGGATTGAGCTTGGTGGTGGTGACGAAGGTGATGGTCTCCTCGCCGAGCGCGTCCTTTAGGAACTGCGCCCGCCCGGCCGGATCGAGGCTGTTATAGTGCTTCCACAGCCAGTCCCACCTTTCGGATTCCGACAGCATCTCGAGCTGGGCAAAGCGCTCCCTGATCGTCTCCGGCAGCGGCGAATGCAGAGGATCATTGAAATAGCCGGTCGCCCAGGTCTCGTCTTTCATCTGCGCCTCGAGCAGAGCGCGATCGACATTCACCTTGTCCTTGCCCTTGCCGACGGTGCGCGAATAGGCATTGAGGAACATATGGAAGCGCACGCCATGGCTGGGCGCGATGCCGAAGCCTGCGACCTCCGGCATGACGGCGGTCATTTTCGGGTTCATCGCCATGCAGAATTGCGTGCCGCCGTCATAGGAGCCGCCCATGGCGCCGATGAAACCGTCGCACCAGGTTTGCCGCGCCACCCAGTCGACGAAATCGGTGCTGTCCTCGCCCTCGTGAATATAGAAATCCCAGCTGTCCGGCTCGCTGTCGCCGGTGCCGCGCACATCCTGACAGATCACGACATAGCCGCGCCGCGCCAGCGCCATTGAGATCTCGGCGTAACGCCCCCGGCCATAAGGGCTGCGCACCGCGATGACCGGCGCCGGTGTCCCGGGGGGCAGATGCAGATGGGCGGCGAGCCTGACACCGTCACGCATGGTGACGAACTGCGTCTCCTGGCGGATCGCCTCAGCCGGGAAAAGCGCCGGCGTCGCGATCTCACCGGCAAGCACCTCACGGAACCTGTCCATCTCACGCACCCCAGATGCGCTCGAAGACGGTGAGGAAATTCTCGCCGAGAACGCCCCTCACCTCGTCATCCGTGAAGCCGCGCGCCTTGAGCGCGGCGCGGACATTGCCGGCTTCGGCATGGCTGGCGATGCCGACGGGGAACTGCCAGGGCGGCATCGGGATATAACGCTCGTCATAGCCGAAATAGACATAATCATCCTCGTCCTCCTCGGCGAAGTCGAAGCCGAGGCCGACATGCTCGATGCCGACGAGGTCGGCCATATAGACGACATGGTCGATCAGCATGTCGAGCGTCGCCTCTCTGTCGCGCGTGAGGAAGAAAGGTGCCGCGCAGACGCCGATGGCGCCGCCCGACGCGGCGACGGCGCGGATGAGATCGTCGGAGACGTTACGCGGCGTGTCGAGCAGAGCGCGCGCATTGGCATGGGTGATGACCACGGGCCGCGTCGCCGCTTCCGTCGCCTCGAGCGCGGTGCGCGCACCCGCATGCGAGAGATCGACCGCCATGGCGAGATCTTCCATGCGGCGGATCACCTTGCGGCCGAACTTGCTCAGTCCCGCATCGCTCGGCTCGAAACAACCGTCACCCAAACGGTTGCGGGAATTATAGGTGAGCTGCATGACGCGCAGGCCCACATCGTGGAACACATTGAGGAAGTCGAGCTCGTCCTCGATCGGGTCGGCGCCCTGGAAATGAAAGACGATGGCCGTCTCGCCCGCCGCCTTCGCCGCCCTGATATCGGCGACCGAGCGGGCGATCCTGATCTTCTGCTTGCCCGCCCGCTCGATCTCGAGCCAATTGGCGATGATCTCCATGGTAGTGCGGAAGTCCTCGATGGCGCCCGCCGAGGTGAAGACGGCATCGATGCCGCCGGCGACGATGCCCGGCAGGATCTTGCCGAGCTCGCGCGGCTGCAGCATGGGCGCCGTCGCATCCAGATAGATCGTCTTCTCAGGGGAGATGTCGGCTCTCATGATCGGCTGTTTCCTTGTTGATGCTTGTGATGTTCGGCGAGCCAGCAGCGCGCGAACCGTCCCTCGCCCACCGGGAAAGCGGTCGGCTGCTCTTCGCCGCAAGGGCGGAAACGCGCCGGACAGCGCGGCTCGAAAGCGCAGCCACGGGGCAAGGAAGCAAGATCGGGCGGACGGCCGGCAATGGTCTGCAGTCCCTGCTCCACCCGCCGGTCGATGCGCGGCACCGCATTGAGAAGGGCGCGCGTATAAGGATGCTCGGGACTGGCGAAGACCTGTGCGGTCGGCCCCGCCTCGACGATACGGCCGGCGTACATTACGAGCACCCGCGTGCAGAAGCGCGAGACGAGCGCGATATTATGCGAGATGAGGATGATGGCCGTGCCCGTTTCCCTGTTCATTCGGCCGAGCAGCCCCATGATCTGGGCCTGCACCGTGACGTCGAGCGCCGTCGTCGGCTCGTCGGCGATGAGGAGCTTCGGCGCATTGGCCATGCCGATGGCGATCATCACGCGCTGGCGCATGCCGCCCGAATATTGATGCGGATAATCGCGCGCCCGCGCTTGCGGGTCGGGAATACGCACGCCCTGCAGCATCTCGACCGAGCGGCGCCAGGATTGCGTCGGCGTCACCTGGTGATGCGCTTCCACCGTCTCGGCGACCTGGCGGCCGATGCGCAGCACCGGGTTGAGCGAGGCGGAGGGATCCTGGAAGATCATGCCGATCTCGTTGCCGCGCACCTGGCGCATCTCCGCTTCTGAGAGCCCGATCAGATCGCGGCCATCGAGGGCAATACGGCCGCCGGTGATGCGGCCGGGCTTCGGGATGAGCTGCAGCATCGACAGCGCCAGCATGGACTTGCCGGAGCCCGATTCACCGACGATACCGACCACTTCCCCCGGCGCGACGCTCAAGGAAAGGCCGTCCACCGCCTTCACCTCACCGCGCCGGCTGGGGATGCGCACGCGCAGATCCGCGATTTCGAGCAAGGGCACTGACATCACGCGGCTCCCCGCAAGGCGGCGGCCGAGGGTATCCGTGGCGCGATCTCATCGGAATAATGACAGGCGGCCTGATGCCCATTTTCTCCGGAGGACACCGGCGTGTGCGTCGCACAGCGCTCTGGATTGCCGAGCTTGGACCTGAGCCAGCAGCGGGTGTGGAAGCGGCAGCCGCCCGGCACCCGCGAAGGCGACGGCGGATCGCCGGTGAGCAGGAATTCGTCACCGGCCGGCGACGGCCCCGTGCCGAGCGTCGGGACGGAAGAGAGCAAGGCGACCGTATAGGGATGGCGTGGCGCCGAAAAGAGCTGCTCGGTCTCGGCGATCTCGACGATACGGCCGAGATACATCACGGCGACGCGGCTCGCCATCTGCCGCACCACCGCGAGATCATGCGAGATGAAGACATAGGTCAGCCGCAGGCGCCGCTGCAGGTCGATCAGCAGATTGACGATCTGCGCCTGGATCGACACATCGAGGGCGCTCAAGGGTTCGTCGCAGATGATGAGCCTGGGCTCGCTGGCGAGCGCCCTTGCGATGCCGATGCGCTGGCGCTGGCCGCCCGAGAATTCGCGCGGGAAGCGTTGCGCCATATCGGCGCTGAGGCCGACCATGTCGAGAAGCTCGGCGACCCTTTTGCGGCGTGTCGCTTTGTCGATACCGGCGATCAGCAGCGGCTCGCCGACGATGTCGCCCACCCGCTGGCGCGGATCCAGGCTGGCATAGGGATCCTGGAAGACCATCTGCAATTGCCGGCGCGCCTTGCGGAGTTGCCGGTCGCTGAGCCGGGTGAGCTCGTTGCCGTTGAAGGTCACCTTGCCGCCGGTCGGCCGCTGCAGCAGCGCCAGCGAGCGCCCGAGCGTGGTCTTGCCGCAACCGGATTCGCCGACGATCGCCAGCGTCTCGCCGGCCGCGACCGCGAGGCTGACGCCGTCGACGGCGCGCACCGCATTGAAGCGGACTTCGATATCGCGGGCGTCGAGCAGGATCTCGCTCATGCGGCTTCTCCCCGCGACGCGCTGACCGCCGGATCGAGCAGGTCGCGCAAGGCATCGCCCACCACATTGAGGGCGAGGAGCGTGAGGCCGATGGCGAGCGCCGGGAAGACCAGGAGATGCGGATAGGACTGGATCGACTGCGCGCCCGACGCGATCATCGTGCCCCAGCTCGGTGTCGGCGGATCGATGCCGACGCCGATGAAGCTCAGGCCCGCTTCGAGCAGGATGGCATTGGGAACGACGAAGGTGACGGCGATCAGAATGACGGGCAGCGTATTGGGCAGGAGATGCTTGCGGATGATGAAGGCGTCGGAGGCGCCGGCGAGCCGGCAGGCCAGCACATATTCGGCGTGCTTGAGCGACATCACCTGGGCGCGCACCAGCCGCGAGGTCGTGACCCAGCCGGTGAGGCCGAGCGTGAGGAGCACGCCGAGCAGCCCGCCCGAAAGCCGGTAGGCTTCCGCCAGAGGCGCCATCCAGCCGTCAGCCTCGCCGGCGAGCTGGCCTTTGATCAGCGCCGCGAACAGAATGGCGAACAACGTATCGGGAAATGCATACATGCTGTCGACGAAGCGCATGATGGCATTGTCGATGAAGCCGCCGGCATAGGCGGCGATGGTGCCGACGAGCACGCCGATCGCCACCGCGATGAGGGTCGAGGCGACGGCGACGGTGAGCGACACGCGGGCGCCGACCGCCAGCCGCGCCACCATATCGCGCCCCAGCGCGTCGGTGCCGAGCCAGTATTTGAGCGACGGCCCGGAATTGCGCACCAGCACGTTCTGGCGATAGGCGTCATGCGGCAGGAAGGACGAGAACACCGCCAGCATCAGCACCAGCAGCAGGAAAGCGAGGGCGAGGCTCAGCGCCGGATTGCGCCGGACGAAGCGCCACAGGCGGACCGGCAGGCCGGCTTCGCGCGGCGGGGCGAGATCGAGGACGCTCATCGGCCCTGCTCCAGGCGGGCGCGCGGATCGAGCAGGAAATAGGAGAGATCGACCACCAGGTTGATCACCACCACCAGCGCCGCATAGATGAGCGTGCTGCCGATGATGACGGGATAGTCGCGCGCCGCGATGGCGAGCACGAAATAACGTCCGAAGCCCGGCACGCCGGCGATCGATTCGACGAAGAACGACCCGACCAGCACATAGGCGGCATAGGAGCCGGCGACGGTGACCGCCGGGATGAGGGCGTTGCGGCCCATATGATGGATGATGATCGGCAGCGGCTTGAGGCCCTTGGCCCGGGCGGTGCGCACGAAATCGAGATTCATCACTTCCAGCATGCTGGTGCGGAAGCAGCGGATGACGGCGGCGAGCGGCGCCAGCGCCAGCGAGAACACCGGCACGATCGACGAGGCGGTGAACAGGCCCTTCCAGCCGAAGGTCGGCACGAGGCCCAGCCCCACGCCCAGGGACACGATCAGGATCGAGGTCACGACATAGGTCGGCATCGAGATGCCGAGCGTGCTGAGCATGCGGATGAGGCCATCGACGGCCGGATGCCGCGTCAGGGCCGCCAGCGCGCCGAGCGGCAGTCCGAGCAGGACGGCAAGCAGCATGGCGGCGGCGCCGAGGGTGAGCGAGACGGGGAGGAAGCGCGCGACGATATCGTTCACCGTTTGGGTGCGGTCGCGATAGGACGGGCCGAAGTCACCCTGCAGAGCGTTCCACAGATAGCTGGTATATTGCACATAAAGCGGCTTATCGAGATTGTATTTGGCGTCGAGAACCGCCTTGATCGACGGCTCCATCGGCCGGTTGCCGCCCGAATCCCACGGCGAGCCCGGCGTCGCATGGGCTATGAAGAACACCAGCGTATAGGCGATCAGCAAAGTCGGGATCGCGGACAGAATGCGTTTGATCAGAAAGGAAAGCATAATCGCACCCTGCCCGCGGAAGTAATCCCAAGTCCGCTCTATTTAAAAGCAGCCTCGCCGATATGATACATGTTGAGCACGCCCTCATGGGCGAGCCCCTGCACATCGGGCTTCACCATCCACAGATCGGTCGGATTCTGCAGCGCGATCATCGGCTGCTCGTCCTCGAGGATCTTGTTGGCCTGCCGATAGAGCTCGGCGCGCTTGGCGGGATCGGTCTCGGCATCCGCCTTCTTGACGATCCCGGCGAAGGCTTCATTGGTGAAGTGGTTCTGGCGCGGATCGGCGGTGACGAGATCGCCGAACCAGTTGGCGGGATCGGCATAGTCCGACCACCAGCCATTGATCATGATGTCGTATTTCTCGGTCTTGCGCGTCTGCACCCAGGCGCGGAAGGCATTCGCCTCCAGCACATTGATATTGGCCTGGATGCCGAGATTGTCGGACCACATCTGCTGCAGCAATTGCGCGATGAGCGGGCGCTCGCGCGTCGAGGTGGTCGAGATGGTGAATTGCGGGAAGCCCTTGCCATCCGGAAAGCCCGCCTCGGCGAGCAGCTTCCTGGCGTCCTCGATCGAGCCTTTGAGCGCATCGGCCGTATTGCTGCCCGGGATCGATTCGGGAACGATCGTGGTGGCGATGCGGTTGGTGCCGTCGCTGACCGCGGTGACGATGGCCTGCCGGTCGATGGCGAGCGCCAGCGCATGGCGTACCCGCTTGTCGCTCCACGGCGCCTTCGTCATGTCGAACTGCACCCATTCGGTGGCGGCGAGCGCGAAAGGATCGAGCTGCTTGCCGAGATCGGCGTCGCCGCGGATGCGGGCGATGTCCTGCGAGGGCACGCAGGTGGTGAAATCGATCTCATCCGCCTCATAGGCGCGCAATTGCGCGGTGCATTGATCGCCCGACGCGATCGTCATCTCGATGCGCGGAATGGCGGGCTTCGGGCCGCCATAATGCGGATTGGCCTCCATCACGATCGACTGGTCGCTGACGCGGCTCACGAGCTTGTAGGGGCCGTTGGAGAGCATGTGCTCGGGCGCCACCCATTTCTCGCCGAACTCCTCGACCACCGCCTTGGGCACCGGGGTCAGATAGGGCAGCGCCAGCTTGGCGCGGAATTGCGGCGCCGGCAGCGCGGTCACCACCTCGAAGGTGAATTCGCCGGTCGCCTTGATGCCGACCTTCTCGGGGTCGGTGAGCGTGCCCTTGTTGTAGTCCATGGCGTTCTCGACATCGCTCAGGAAGCTCGCCGTCTCGCTGCCCGTCTTGGGATCGAGGATGCGCTTCCACGAATAGACCCAGTCGGCGGCGGTGATCGGCTGTCCGTTCGACCATTTGTAATCGGGATTGAGCGCGATCTTCCAGGTGCGGCCGTCGGGGGCGAGCTCGATGCTCTTGGCCTGCAGCAGCACGAGATTGCCGTCCTTGTCGGTGCGCGCCAGGGGCTGGAAGAGCTGGGCATTCACATAGATGGCGAAGTCGGCAGCGAGATTGGGATCCATATAGCGCGGCTCGCCGACGATCATGCGGAAGGCGCCCTTGTCGCCGGCGGCATGAGCGGGCCCGGCGAGCGCCGTGGCGAGCAGCGCCGCAGCGGCGAAAGCCTTGAGGACATGTGATTTCAGCATTTTTCTCTCCCCAACTGTTCCCGGCCTTGTTCCTGGCCGATGCCCCGCGACCATAGGGACGGCTTAATTTCGTTTCTAATACTTATTTGCGTCATATTGAGACCTATCAGGCATCAATAATCGGACGGATCCGCCACCACCTCGCGTGTCACTTTCACGAAATTCTCCAGGATCCGCGACTTGAGATCGGGATGCCACGCGGCGACCGAAACGACGATCGGCGGCTTCTCCGCCAGAGGCCGCATGACGACATCGCGGCGCTCCTTCACCCAGGCGGCGTCGATATAGATCGAGACCCCCATGCCGGCCGCCACCAGATTGACGATGCTGTCGCTATGCGACGCCTCCTGGGCGACGCGCGGCAGGAAGCCCGCCGCCATGCAATAGGCATTGACCACGTCGAGGAAGGACTGCCAGCCGGCCGACGCGCCGGTGACGAAGGGCTCATTGGCGAGGCTCGCCATGGCGATCGACTTCTGGCTGGCGAGGCGATGGCCCTTGGGCAGGAGGCAGACCAGCCTTTCCTTGCGCAGCACCTGATGCGACAGGCCGCCGACCAGATGCGCGCCGGTGAGGAAGCCGATATCGAGGCGGCGCTTGCGGATGGCATCCGCCATTTCCGGCGACGACATCGAGCGCAGATTGACGCTGATATCGGGATAACGCGTGCGGAACCGCATGATGATCGGCGGCAGCGCGTCATTGATGGCGAAGTCGTTGAAGCCGACATTGAGCGTGCCGAGCTCGCCGCTTTCGAAACGCTGCGCATTGCGGACCGCCGCGGTGAGATGATCCAGCATTTCGCGCGCCTCGGCGAGGAAGGAAATGCCGGTGGGCGTCAGCTTCACGCTGCGGGTCGAGCGCTCGAACAGCGTCACGCCCATCAGGCCTTCCATGTCGCGGATGGTGCGGCTGAGCGCCGGCTGCGCCAGATTGAGCTTCTCGGCGGCGCGCCGGAAGTTCAGATCCTCGGCGACGGCGACAAAGGCGCGCAAATGACGGATTTCGATCGACATCGCCATAAGCTTATATAGATGCCCGATCGGCATCAATCGGTCTCATATGAATCTTGCCCGCTATGAATGTGCCCTGTGCCGCACTACAACGGGACATGGCCAAATTCGACTGGGACGACCTGCGTTACATACTCGCCGTCGCCGCGGCGGGATCGCTCGCAGGGGCGGCGCGCAACCTCGGCGTCAATCACACGACGGCGCTGCGCCGCATTGGCGCGTTCGAGACGAAACATGGACTGCGTCTTTTCGAGCGGCTGCCGTCGGGCTATGAGCTCACCGCCGGCGGCGAGGAGCTGATCGCCACGGCGCGCCGCATCGACGCCACCGTCACCGATCTCGAGCGCAAGCTGGCGGGTAAGGATCTGAGGCTTTCCGGCACGGTCCGCGTCACCACCACCGACACGCTGATGGGATCGATCCTGCCGGAGATCCTCAAGGATTTCCACGACGCCCATCCCGGCATCGAAACCGAGATCGCCATTTCCAACGCCTTTCTCAATCTCACCCGGCGCGACGCCGATGTGGCGATCAGGCCGGCGAAGAACCCGCCCGAGAATTTGGTCGGCCGCCGCATCGCCAAGGTCGCCTTCGCGATCTATGGCGGGCGCCGCTATCTCGCCCGGCGCAAGGGGAAAAGCCTCGCGGCGCAGCGCTGGATCCGGCCCGATGACAGCCTCGCCAATACGGCCGCCGCCAAATGGCTCGCCGGCGAATTGCCGGAGGTCGAGGTGGCGCTGCGCACTGATTCCTTCCTCGCCGCCGCGCAAGCGGCGCGGGCCGGCATCGGACTTGCGGCGCTGCCCTGCTATCTGGGTGATTCCCTGTCCGATCTCGTCTGCGTGGAGGGACCGGTCGCCGCGATGGAGACCGCCTTGTGGATTCTCACCCATGAGGATCTCAAAACCGTGGCGCGCATCCGCGCCTTCACCGATTTCGCCGCCGAAGCCTTCCGGGAACGCCGCGCGCTGCTCGAAGGCGACAAGGCCCGCGAGACGATACGCGGCCGATGACACATCCTGTGCATTTTTGCAGGGCGATCTCGCATAATCCCAGATAGAACTGCGCCACGGCACAGGCCATTTCAGGTTCATCCGCTTTTCCGGAGAACCGCAAATGACGCCCATCGACCTCTATACCTATCAGACGCCCAACGGCCACAAGGCCTCGATCATGCTCGAGGAGACCGGCCTTCCCTACCGGGTCCATGTCGTCGACCTCGACGCCGGCCATCAGCATCGCGAGAGTTTCAAGGCGCTCAGCCCCAATGGCAAAATTCCGGTGATCGTCGATCCCGATCGCGGCCGCACCATCTTCGAATCGGGCGCCATTCTCTTCTATCTGGCCGAGCGCGCCGGCAAGCTCCAGCCCGAAACGCCCGAAGAGATGAGCCTTACCTTGCAATGGAGCCTGTTCCAGGCCGCGCATCTCGGGCCGATGATCGGCCAGCTCTGGCACTTCAAGGTCTTCGCCGACGCAAGGCTCCCCTATGCGATCGAGCGCTACGAGCGCGAGACCACGCGCCTCCTCCAGGTCCTCGATGGCGAATTGGCGAAACGCGATTATCTCGTCGGCGACCGCTACGGCCTCGCCGACATCATGGCCTGGCCGTGGATCAATGCCTTGCCGATCCTCGGCCGCAACCTGATGGCGACGCCCTATCTCGAAGGCTGGCACGCCCTCATCGCCAAACGCCCGGCGGTGCAGCGCGGTATCGCCATCCCCGAGATCGATGCCGAAGCCGCCTGATCCTGATCACCGGATATCGTGTCATGGAAACCCTGTTCATTCCCCTGTCCCTGCTCGCCGGCGGTCTTCTGACCGTCCAGGCCGGCGCCAATGCTCAGCTCGCCAGGGCGGTGGCGAGCCCCTTCGCCGCGACGACCATCCAGGTCTTCATCGCCGGCCTTCTGCTGCTGCTGATCGCCGCGTTCACCGGAACGGTGACGGCTTTCGGCGGTTTGCCCGCGGCGCCATGGTGGCATCTCGCCGGCGGCATCGCCACGGCGCTTTATGTGGCCTCCACCATCCTGCTGTTTCCGCGCCTGGGCGCGGTGGTGAGCGTCGGCCTTTTCATCGCCGGCCAGATGGCGGCCTCGCTCGGCCTCGACACGCTGGGCCTCTTCGGGATTTCACCGAAGCCGATGACACCGGCCTCGCTCATCGGCGCGCTCGCGGTGCTCGTCGGCGCCGTGGCGATCGTCTTCGGCCAGAAAGCCGCGGCGCGTGATCTGTCGCTAGATAAGCTCGGCTGGATCCTGCTCGCGCTGATCGCCGGCGCCGTACTGCCGATCCAGGGCGCCGTCAACGGCCTGCTGCGCGCCGATCTCGGCGCGCCGTTCCCGGTCGGCGCCTTCAGCTTCGCCGTCGCGACCTTGTCGATGCTGATCGTGCTGCCGACGGCGCTCCTCGCCGGCACGCACCGGCCGCAGTTCGCCGGCCTCTCCGCCATGCCCTGGTGGGGCTGGATCGGCGCGGCCTGCGGCGCCACCTATGTCGTCACCATGTTCACCGCGATCCCGGCGATCGGCGCGGCCACCACCGTCGGCCTCACTGTAGCCGGCCAGCAGGTCGCCTCTCTGTTCGTCGACCGCCTGGGCTTGTTCCGCCTGCCGCAGCGGGAGATCTCGGGGCTTCGCTTCAGCGGCGTCGCTCTGCTCCTCGCCGGTGTCGCGATCATCAAATTCTTCTGAAAGCTATCGTCATGGCGTGGCTGCTTCTCATCGGCGCCGGTCTGCTCGAGATCATCTGGGCGATCGCGCTCAAATATACCGGCGGCTTCACCCGCCTCGGACCGAGCATCATCGGCATCACCGCGGCGGTGGTGAGTTTCATCATGCTCACCTTCGCTCTCAAGAATCTGCCCGTCGGCACAGCCTATGCCGTCTGGGTGGGGATCGGCGCGCTCGGCGTGGCAGTGGCCGGCATCGTCGTCTTCGGCGAAAGCGCATCGCCCGCGAGATTGGGCCTGCTCGGCCTGATCCTGATCGGCATCGTCGGCCTCAAGCTGATCGAGACCTGAAATCTATCTCATTGATTTGCGCGTCGGATTGTCCGAAAACCGGTGCGCAATCCATTATGTCAGACCAGAATTCGAAACCACCCCTCCCCAACCGCTGGCAACGCTTCGACCAATGGGACAAGCGCCCCTTGCGACTGGACCGGTTCGCCCGCGAGGACGCGAAAAACGGCTTTGCCGCGACCAGCAGCCCGGCCGATCCGAAACCCACGCTCAAAATCTCGCACGGAAAAGTCATCGAGCTGGACGGGGTCACCGAGGCGGATTTCGACCTCATCGACGAATTCATCGCCCGTCATCATATCGACCTCTCGGTCGCGCCCGAGGCCATGGCGCTCGATGCCCGCGACTTCGCCCGCCGGCTCGTCGACATCAACGTGCCGAGGAGCGAGCTCACCCGGCTGGCCAAGGGCATGACGCCGGCCAAGCTGGCCGAGGTCATGAGCCATCTCTCGACCGTCGAGCTTATGTTCGCGCAGACCAAGCTGCGCGCCCGCCGCACCCCCGCCAACCAGGCTCATGTCACCAACGCCAAGGACGACCCGCTGCAGCTTGCCGCCGATTCGGCGACCGCCGTGGCGCTCGGCTTCGACGAGATCGAGACCACCATGCGGGTGGCGAGCAATGGCTGGGCCAATGCGCTGGGCTGCGTGGTCGGCGCCGCCGTCGGCCGCGGCGGCGTGCTGTTCCAATGCTCGATCGAGGAGGCCGAGGAGCTCGCCATCGGCATGGCCGGCTTCACCTCCTATGCCGAGACGGTTTCGGTCTATGGCACCGAAGGCTCCTTCATCGACGGTGACGACACGCCCTGGTCGAAGGCCTTTCTCACCACCGCCTATGCCGCGCGCGGCATCAAGGCGCGCTGCACCTCGGGCGGCGGCTCGGAATTGCTGATGGGCTATCACGACGCCCATTCGATCCTCTATCTCGAAGCCCGCTGCCTCTGCCTGCAGCGCGGCATGGGCGTGCAGGGCACGCAGAATGGCGGCATCGATGGCGCCCCGCTCACCTATTCGGTTCCGGGCGGCGGCCGCGAGATCTTCGCCGAGAATGTCATGGCCGCCCTTCTCGATCTCGAATGCGCCAGCGGCAACGACACGCGCGCCTCCTCCTCCGAGATCCGCGTCGGCGCCAAGATCATGCCGGCGCTGGTGTCCGGCACCGACTTCATCTGCTCGGGCTTCGGCTCCATCCTCTCCTACGACAATTCCTTCGCAGCCTCCCTGTTCAACGGCGAGGAGCTCGAGGACTTCCTGGCGCTGCAGCGCGATTTCGTCGTTGAAGGCGGCCTGACGCCTTTGGGCGAGGACCGCGCCCTCGATGTGCGCCGCCGGGCCGTCGACGCGGTCGCCGCCGTGATGGAGGAGCTGGGCCTGGCCGCGCCGCGCGACGACCAGAAATCGAGCGTCGTCTTCGCCTCGGGCTCGCTCGAGACCGATACGTTCTCGGCCGGCGAGGTGGTGGCGATCAGCCGCAAGATCAGGGATGGCGGCATCACCGCGACCGATGTGATCAAGGCGCTGCACAAGCGCGGCTTTATCGAGGAGGCGCGCAATCTCCTCTCGATGCTGCGCCTGCGCGTCGCCGGCGATCATCTGCAGACCGCCGCCATCATCCGCGACGGCAGGATTCTGAGCGCCATCAACGATCCCAATGATTATGCCGGCCCCGGCACCGGCTACCGCATCTCGGAGGAGCGCTGGCGCGAGATCTCGGCAATGCGCGACAGCATGGGCCGCAGCGATGTCTTCGGCGCCGGCTCCAAGCCGCATGACGGCAATTCGGCCTATGCCCTGGTCCCGGCAGGTTCGGCCTCGCTCGGCCGTGACGGCAAGGAAGTGGTCATCGGCCTGAGCCCGGCCTGGGGCATCGACATTCACGAAACCACCGCCGGGCACAAGCTCTCGGACGTGCTCGACGCGCTCATAACCGGCATCGAGAGTGCGGGCGGCAGCTTCCGGGTGGTGCGCGTGCGCCATACTGCCGACACGTCCTTCCTCGGCCTCACCGCGGCGCGATTGTCGGGCTCGGGCTTCGGCATCGGCATCCAGGCCAAGGGCACCGCCGTCATCCATCAGAAGGACCGCTATCCGCATATGAATGTGGAACTGTTCTCGATGGCGCCGATCACCAGCCTCGATCACTATCGAAGGCTCGGCGCCAATGCGGCGCGCTTCGCGGCCGGCGAAAGCCCTGAGCCGGTCCTTGTCGCCTATAATGGCGAGGCCCTGCTCGCCAAGCATCACGTCAAGACGGCGCTGCTCTTCGCCGCCGAGACCGGCGCCACCGATCCCGCCGCGCTCCCCGAAGAGCTCCGCCTGGAGCGCCGCAAATGAGCGATATCTCCTATCCGGTGATGGACTCCGCCGCCGACAGACTCACCACCGCGACCGGCAAGAAGCTGAGCGATCTCACCCTCGAGAATGTGCTGGCGGGCACCGTCACCGCCGCCGACTTCTCGATCACACGGGAAGCACTGCTGCTGCAGGCCGAGGTGGCGCGCCTCGCCTCGCGCCGGGCGCTGGCCGAAAATTTCGAGCGGGCCTCAGAGCTGGTCGGCGTGCCCAACGAGACCATCTTCGAGATCTACGAGCTGCTGCGCCCGGGCCGGGCGGCGAGCGCCGAGGTGCTCAAGGAGCGCGCCCGGCACATGCGCAGCGTCCATGGCGCCAACCGCATCGCCGCCTTCCTCGAGGAAGCGGCCGCCGCCTATGAGCGCCGCTCCTTGTTCCGCCGGCGCTATTGAGGACCGCCATGGATTTCTCCGGCAAGACCGTGCTGCTCACCGGCGCCACTTCAGGGATCGGCGCCGCCATCGCCACGACTTTCGCGGCTTATGGCGCCGATCTCGTCCTGACCGGACGGCGCGCGCTTTCCGAACGGCCGCAGGGCCGCGGCCGCACCGTCTTCATCGCCGCCGACATCACCCATCCTGAGACAGCCGATCGCCTGGTCGCCGAGACGGTCGGCCATTTCGGCAAGCTCGACATCCTGGTGAACAATGCCGGCATCCTGTTCCGCGGCGACGCGCTCGCCTGCACCGATGAGGAATGGGAAAGCACGCTCGCGACCAATGTGACCGCCGCCTTCCGCCTGTCGCGCGCCGCGCTCCGCGTGATGAAGCCGCGCCGCAGCGGCGTCATCGTCAATATCGCCTCCGACTGGGGACTCGTCGGCGCCCGCAATGCGGTGGCCTATGGCGTGAGCAAGGGCGCTCTGGTGCAGCTTACCCGCTCCATGGCGCTCGATCACGCCCGCGACGGAATCCGCGTCAATGCGGTCTGCCCCGGCGACACCGACACCGGCATGCTCGACAGCGCGACCGACGGCGCCGATCGGAGGCAGAAGCTGGCCGAACTCGGCGCCGCCATTCCGCTCGGCCGGGTGGGACGACCCGAAGAGGTCGCGCAGGCGGTTTGTTATCTCAGCTCCGACGACGCGTCTTTCATCACCGGCGCGACCTTGGCGGTCGATGGCGGCAACAGCGCCGGATAAAACATCGGCCCGAAAAGTGTGGGCGGTTTTCGGACAAAGATGCGCAAAGTCACGACAGAATCTGGTAATGCGCCTCGACCGGCTTGCCGCTGTTCACCGGCAATATGTCCTGCGGACAGGCCGACATGGCGACGATGCAGTCGATCTGCGCCCTGAGCACGACATAGTCGCCGGGTTTGGAGACCGGCTCGCCCCAGATGATCTTGCCGTCCTGGGCGACGGGGATGTTCATCCATAGATTGAGCGGCGCCGGCACATCCGGCGGCACCAGGCCGATCTGGCGCATCGCGGCATGCAGATTGTCGGTGCAGTTGTCATGATATTCGGTGCAGCCGAGAAGTCCGTAGCGATAGTCGTCGCAGGACGCGATCAGCGTGTCATGGACGCCGGGCGAGGTGTCCTCCTCGAAGAACAGGATGGAGCGGCGCCGGTTGCTGTGGAAATGCTCGCCTTTTTTCGGGAAGATCGAGCCGGTGAGCGGGCGCGAATGCTCATGCGACATGAATTCGCGCAGATCCTCGGCATTGAAGGCCCAGGTGTCGACCACCTGATGGCCATGCGTGTTGATGATCTTGATCGCCTGGCCCTTCGAGAGGCGGCAGGCCCGGCCCTTGCGGGCCGGCACCGTCATGATCTTGCTGGCGGTCATTTCTTTTTCCCCCGTTCCTCGAAGATGTAGCCGATGAAGTTGAGCAGCACCTGCGCCGCGAGGAAGCCGGTGATGCCTGAAGGATCATAGGCGGGCGCCACTTCGACGAGATCGACGCCGACGACATCGCCGCGCTTCACCAGCCCCTGCAGGATTTCCATGACCTCGTAATAGAGGAAGCCACCATGGCTCGGCGTGCCGGTGCCCGGCGCGATCGAGGGATCGAAGCCGTCGATGTCGATCGTCACATAGTAACGCGCACCCTGCGGAATCTTGTCCAGCACGCCTTGTGTGCCGAGCCGGCGCGCCTGGCGCACCGAGAGGATGGACGAGCCCCTGGCGCGCGCATCCTCATAGCCCTCCTTGGCGGTGGAGGAGACATTGCGGATGCCGATCTGGGTGAGGCCGGTCACATGCGACTGCTCGGCGGCGCGGCGCATCGGATTGCCATGGCCTTCGCGCACGCCATGGCGCACATCGACGAAGTCGAGATGGGCGTCGATCTGCACGACATGGATGGGGCCGTGCTCGCTGAAGGCGCGCACGCAGGGGATGTTGATGGCATGGTCGCCGCCCAGCACGAGAGGCATGGCGCCGCGCTCGAGAATCTTGCGCACCGCCAGCTCGGCATTGGCGTGGCTCCTCGCCGTGTCGGTATGGACCATGTCGGCGTCCCCGACGTCGACGATGCGCACCTTGTCGAGCGGCAGATAGGTGACGTCGTCCTCATGGTCATAGGCGCCGCCATGGCCGAAGGAGAACAAGGTCGAGGCCTCGCGGATGGCGCGGGGTCCGAAACGGGCGCCGGAGCGGTATTGCGTGCCCATGTCATAGGGAATGCCGAGCACCGCCACATCGGCGTCGATCGTATTCCAGTCGGTGCAGATCGGTCTTTTGCCGAAGGTGCAATGTCCCACAAAAGGCAGGTCCAGCCTGCCGCCCTCATATCCATGCGCCATGATCAGATTTCCGTATTGGGTACTCTCGTCATTTGGTCACAGAGCGTCGTGATAGAAAAGCTGAATTTAATGACGATCATATCGATTTTGTCGATTTGATGAAACTCATCTAATGACGTCCGGAGCCCCGCGCTTTGGCCGGCCGGCGGCCATCCTGGGCATGGACGCCCTGCGCCAGCAGCTCCTGGATGAAGAGCCGCTGCAAGGGCGAGCTCGACGTGTCGCTTTTGGTCACGATCACGAAGGGCCGCACGATGCGGGTGGCGGGCGACATCAGGGCGCGCATCTGCGCCAGAGCCACCCAATGATGAGCGTAATGCTCGGGCAGATAGCCGATGAATTCGCCGCTCAGGATGAAGGCGGCCTGCGCTTCCATGTTGTTGGCATAGGCGCGCACTTTCGCCTTCCTGAAATGCCGGAGCTCGCGGTTGTTGGCATAGGGCCGGACGACGAAGGCGCTCTGCTCGATCTCGGCCCGTGTCGGCTCCTTTGCGAACAGCGGATGAAGATGTCCGCAATAGAGCGAATGCAGCTCCTCGTGGAAGACCGTCTGGTCGAAGCCGTCCGGGATGTCGAGACGCGGGATCACCGCCATGTCGAGCCCCCCGCTGGCGATCTGGCTCATCAGCACGTCGGGCGCGGTCACCGTCAGCTTGATCTCGACATCGGGAGAGGCCTTCACGCATTGGCGGATCACCGCCGGAAAGGTAAAGCGCGGATCGGTGATGGTGTTGTCCACCATGCCGACCCGGAGCGTGCCGACGAGCCGGTGGTGCAGCTCGCCCAATATGCCCTCGAAAGTCGAGATGGAGGCGACGAGCGCCTTTGATCCTTCGTAGACGGACCGTCCACGCTCGGTGAGGACGAAGCCCTTGCGGCCGCGACGGCACAGATCGAAGCCCAGCCTTTCCTCGAGCGCCCGCAGATGGAAGCTCACCGTCGACTGGCTCATGCCGAGAGCGAGCTGCGTGCCGAGGAAGCTGCCATGCTCGACCAGCGCCCGGAACACGGTCAGGGAGCGGAGATCGCTGGGCGAAAAACGCATGGCATCGGGTCCTCGAAAAGCTGCTTCGGCCATTCTGGCAGATTTGGCGCTCACATTAAAGAAATCGATATGAGGCGCAGCAACTTCGTGTTTTTTGCAATGACGGCCTCTGCTTGGATGCGAGGCGCCGACAAACCAACACATAAGCAGGGTGGAAAGAAATGCTGAATCCGTTGCGTGGGCCCTTTGCCCGCACCGTCCTCATTGCCGCCGGCCTCGCCGCCTCCTTCGTAGCCCCCGCCGCCGCCGAAGACCTCCTCGACGGCATCAAGGCCAAGGGCACCTTCACCGTCGCCACCGAGGCGCGCTTCCCGCCTTTCGAATTCGTCGAGAATGGCCAGATCGTCGGCTATTCGGCCGATATGATGGCGGAAGTGATGAAGGCGCTGCCGGGCGTCAAGCTCGAGCGCCTCGACCTGCCCTGGCAAGGCGTGCTGCCCGGCCTCGCCGCCAAGCGCTTCGACTATGTCGTCACCTCGGTCACCGTCACCAAGGAGCGCTTCGACACCTATCATCTGAGCCTGCCGGTCGCCGATGCGACGATGGCGATCCTGAAGCGCAAGGACGACACCTCGATCGTCAAGCCCGAGGACATCGCCGGAAAGATGGTGGGCTCGCAGACGGGATCGGCCCAGCTCCAGGCGCTCGAAGCCTTCGCCGCCGAGCTCAACGGCAAGGGCACGCCGATCAGCGGCACCAAGACCTATGTCGATTTCAGTGAAGCCTATGCCGATCTGGGCGCCGGCCGCATCGACGCCGTCGTCAACAGCCTTCCCAACCTGCTCGAGGCGGCGCGCCAGCGTCCCGATGTCTTCGAGGTGGTGCTGCCGACCTTCGGTCCGAAGACCTATTTCTCCTGGGCCGGCCGCAAGGACGCCGACAGCGCCGCGCTCAACGCGCTGATGGACACCGAGCTGCGCAAGCTCAGCGAAAGCGGCAAGCTCGCCGAGCTGCAGAAGAAGTGGTTCGGGGCGACGATGGAGCTGCCGACCGACAAGCTGCCCGAACCGGCGAAGTGAGATCATCCTTCACCCCGCGGCCTTGCGTCCGTGGGGTGAAGGGACTCGGCTCCCGATGATCGATCTCATCGTCAAATATGCGCCCTCCTTGTTCCAGGGCATCGTGATGACCGTCTTCGTCTCGGGCGCCGCCATCCTGCTGGGCGCCATGCCGGCGCTCGGTCTCGCTTTCGGACTGATCTCGAAGAACCGGATCCTGCGTGCCCTCTGCGCTCTCTATCGCAGCTTCTGGCGCGGCACGCCGATCCTCGTCCAATTGCTCATCGTCTTCTATCTTCTGCCGCTCATCGGCATCAATGTGCCGCCCGTGCTCGCCGCGATCTTCGCCCTCGCCCTCAACACCACCGCCTTCCAGGCCGAAATCTACCGCGCCGGCCTCAATGCCATTCCGGCGGGCCAGGTCGAAGCGGCGCGCATGCTGGGCATCGGCACCGCGGCGATCCGCCGGCGCATCCTGGTGCCGCAGACCATCCGCCTGGTGCTGCCGGCCATCGTCAGCGAGATCGTCATCATCATCAAGAACTCCTCGCTGGTCTCGGTCATCGCCGTCACCGAGGTGACGCGCGTGAGCCAGCAGATGGCGTCCAACTCCTTCCGGCCGCTCGAAAGCTATGTCGCGGCCGGCGTCATCTATCTCATCATCTGCTTCCTGGTCGCCCTACTGGGCCTCACCATCGAGCGGCAGCTGCGCCGCCGGGGAGGTGCTGCATCATGACCTGGGCCGCTTTCCTCGAGACCTATGCGCCCCTCCTGCTCTCAGGCCTGTGGGCTACGATACGCATCTGCTTCCTGGCGACGCTGCTCGCCCTTCCTCTGGGCCTCGGCGTGGCGCTTCTGCTGCGCAACCCGTCGCGGGCGCTGCAGGGACTGGCCCGCCTCTATGTGGAAGTGATGCGCGGCACGCCGATCCTGGTTGTTCTGTTCCTTCTCTACTATGGCGGGCCGAGCATCGGGCTCGTGCTAGAGGCGGAGCCGGTGGGCATAGTGGGCCTGGGCCTTTATGGCGCCGGCTATTTCGCCGAGATCTTCCGCGCCGGCCTGCAATCGATCCCACAGGGCCAGCGCGAGGCGGCGCGCATGCTGGGCATCCCGGGCTGGCGCATTCTCGCCCGTATCGAGCTGCCGCAGATGCTGCGCCTGGTCACGCCGCCGGTCATCAACCAGGTGATCGTGCTCATCAAGGAATCCGCCGCGCTGTCGATCATCACGGTGCCGGAGCTCACCAAGATCGGCGCCCAGATCGCCAATGAGACCTTCGCCGTCATCGAGCCCTATCTCGCGGTGGCGCTGCTCTACTGGCTGCTGATCGAACTCATCGCCTTGGCCGGCCATTGGCTGGAGCGCAAGGCGAAGCATGGTTGAAGGAAGAGGACATGAAGCCTGACGCCGCCGACAAGCCGCTGATCGAGGTGCGGGGCCTGCGCAAGCGCTTCGGCGCGATCGAGGTGCTGAAGGGCATCGATCTCGCCCTCCACCGCAGCGAGGTTCTCTGCGTCATCGGGCCTTCGGGTTCGGGCAAGAGCACGCTTCTGCGCAGCATCGCCTTTCTCGAAGCCTATGACGAGGGCAGCGTCACTTTCGAGGGCCGCCTCGTCGGTTACCGCGAGGAGAATGGCAGGCGCCGGCTCGCCGGCGAGCGCGAGCTCAATGCCGACCGCGCGGGTTTCGGCATGGTGTTCCAGCACTTCCATCTCTGGCCGCATATGTCGGTGCTGGACAATGTGACCGAGGCCCTGCGCGTCGTGAAGGCTCTGAACCGCGCCGAAGCGGAGAAGATCGGCCGCGAGATGCTCGACAAGGTCGGCATCGCCGGCCATGCCGCGAAATATCCGGAACAATTGTCGGGCGGTCAGAAGCAGCGCGTCGCCATCGCCCGGGCGCTCGCCATGAAGCCGCGCGTGATGCTGTTCGACGAGCCGACCTCGGCGCTCGATCCCGAGCTCGTCGGCGAGGTGCTGGCGGTGATGAAGCAGCTGGCGCAGGAAGGCATGACCATGATGGTCGTGACCCATGAGATGGGCTTCGCCGCCCATGTCGCCGATACCGTCATCTTCATGGATCAGGGCCGCATCGTCGAGAAAGGCGACCCGCGCGCCACTTTCGCCGATCCGAAGAGCGACCGGCTGAAGCAGTTCCTCAACACCTGGCGCGAGCGCTCGATCTGAGCTCGGATTCAGGAAAGAAGAGCGCGGCCATGATCGTCACGGCCGCGCCGGTCTGTGTCGCTTACTTTGCCGCGGCGGCCACCCAGCCGTCGAACTCGGCCTGGTTCTGAGCGATCCAGTCCTCGGCGAGCTTCTTGATGTCGCGGTTGCTGTTGGCCTTAGCGAGCGCGCCTTCCCAGGCCGACCAGGTGGTGAGCGGCCACTTCGCCGTCTCGGCGAGCTTCTGCACCGCCGGATTGGCCTTGAGGAAGTCGCGATTGGCGACGATGAGCCAGTTCCACGAGCCGACCGTCATGCGGCAGGGATCCTGGTTGCCGGCGCAGCCGACGACGCCTTTGACCTCATGGCCGCTGCCGGCCGACACGCCTTCCGGCAGAGCGTCGAAGGGAATGGGCAGCCAGACGACATCGCGGCCGGGCTGCAGCGTGTCGACCACCCAGGACGGGCTCCAGGTGTAATAGAGCACCGCCTCGCCGCGCTTGGCGCGCGCGAAGGTCTCGGCCATCAGCGCTTCATATTTGCCGCGCACCGAGCGGACCGTGTCCTTGAGGCCGAATTTCTCGATCTGGAAATCGACGACGTCGCCGCAGCTCCAGCCCGGGTCGCAATTGTTGAGATTGGCGAGGCCATCGCCGTCGGTATCGAACAGCGCCGCGATCTTCGGATCCTTCAGCTGCTCGATATTGGTGATGTTGTTCGCTTCGGCGGTTTTCTTGTCGATGACATAGCCGTTGATGCCGCCGCCGGTGATGGTGCCTTCACCGACGAGGGCGAGCTGCTGCTCGACCTTCCGATAGGCGGGCTCGCGCTGCGGCCAGTTGATGTCGCCGGTCATGTCGAGATCGCCTTGCGCGGCGGCCTGGAAGAAGGCGGCGACGCCGATGGTCTGCAGATTGACCTTGTAGCCGAGCTTCTCCAGCGCCGCGATCAGGATCTGGTCCTGCACGTAATTGGCGCCGAGGCTGTCCGACTGGGCGAAGCGGACGGTCTTGCCCTCGCCCGGCAGGGCATCGGCCAGAGCCTGCTGGCCGGCGAGCATTGCGCCCGCGGCAAGGCCCAAAGTCGCTCTGCGTAACCATGTATTCAGGACAGATTGCATTCTTTCCTCCTTGGAATGTCCTAGTTCTGGATCAGGGATTCACGTCACGAACGCGCAGCGCCATCGACCTTCATCGATTCAGCCGAAGCCGCACCCGGCCACAGCACCCGCTTCAGCGCCGCGAGCAACGGCGCGCCGGATTTCTTCGCCGGCTTGGCGAGCGCCTGGGTGATGCGGTCGAGGATGATGGCGAGCAGCACGATGGCGATGCCGCCCACCGCGGCACGGCCGACATCGAGGCGGCCCAGTCCTTGCAGCACGACGAGGCCGAGTCCTTCGGCGCCGATCATGGCGACGATGACCGACATGACCATGGCGGTGAGGACGGTCTGGTTCAGGCCGCCGAGAATGGCGGGCATGGCCAGCGGCAGCTGAATCTCCCACAGCAATTGCCGGCTGGTGGCGCCGAATGCCTTGCCCGCTTCAACCATCTCGGCATTGACCATGCGGATGCCGAGATTGGTGAAGCGGATCAGCGGCGGGATGGCGGCGATGATGACCGCGACCTCGCCGGGTACGGTGCCGACGCCGAACAGCATGACCACCGGCACCAGATAGACGAAGCTCGGCGTCGTCTGCATGATGTCGAGGATCGGCCGCGTGATGCTCCAGGCCGTATCGCTGCGGGCGCACCAGATTCCGATCGGCACGCCGATGATGACGCAGAGCACGATCGCGGTGGCGATGAGGGCGAGCGTCGTCATCGATTCGGGCCACACGCCGATGAGGGCGATGGCGACGAGCGCCGCGGCGCTGAACAGGGCGACGCCGCGGCTCGACAGCCGCCAGGCGATGAGCGCGAAGAGCACGACGAAGATCGGGAACGGGATCGCCTGCAATGTCTGCTCGATCGAGACGAGCAGCCATTCGACCGGCCATTTGATGGCCGAGAAGAACGGGCGCAGATGCAGCGCCATCCATTCGACCATGACCTGAATCCATTTGTCGACCGGCAGGATATAGAGATCGTCGGGATTCCACATGATGGCCTGCCTCACGAATGCTTCTGCGCCGGCGGAGCGGCGGGCGTGCCGATGCGCGCCAGGATCTGGACCGGATCGATCGACCCGGCGAGCCGGCCGTCATCGTCGAGCACCGCCATCGCCGCGCCCGCGCGGCAGGCGCTGGCCACGTCGCACAGCTTGTCCTTGCCTTTGACGGCGACGAAATTCCGCGACGGCGCCGCGCTCAGCCGCATGCCCTGCCTGAGGTCGCGCCGGTCTTCCGGGCTCAGCACGCCGAGGATTCGGCCATTGGGATCGATAGCAAAGGCCTGCTCGCCTTCGGGCAGCCGGCCGAAGCTGACGAGACCGTCGGCGCCGATCACCACCGGCGCCGTCGCGGTCATGATCGAAGCCGCGTCATAGACGCGGGCCCGGTCGACCCCCTTGGTGAAGGCGGCGACATAGTCATTGTCGGGCGAGGTCACGATGTCCTGCGGTGTGCCTTCGCGCACCAGAGCGCCGTCCGACATGATGGCGATACGGGTGCCGAGGCGGAGCGCCTCCTGGAAATCATGGGTGATGAACAGGATCGTCTTGCGCAGCACGCGCTGCAGGCGCAGCAACTCATCCTGCATTTCGGTGCGGATGAGCGGATCGAGCGCGCTGAAGGCCTCGTCCATGATCAGCACGTCGGCATCGGTGGCGAGCGCCCGGGCGAGGCCGACGCGCTGGCGCATGCCGCCGCTCAAGGCGTCCGGATAATAATTGGCCCAGGAGGCGAGTCCGACGACGGTCAGGACCTCTTCCGCCTTGCGCCGGCGCTCACGCGGCGAGACGCCTCTGAGCTTCAGCCCGAACTCGGCATTTTCGATGACGGTCTTGTTGGGAAGCAGCGCGAAATGTTGGAACACCATGGAGATGCGGGTGCGGCGCAAGTCGCGCAGGCGCGCCTCGCTTGCCCGGGTGATGTCCTCGCCGTCGAGAAGAATGCGGCCGGCGCTCGGCTCGATCAGCCGGTTGATGCAGCGCGCCAGCGTCGACTTCCCCGAGCCCGACAGGCCCATGACCATGTAGATCGAGCCTTCCGGCACCGAAAGTGTGACATCGTTCAGGGCGACGACGTGATCGGTCTCGGCAAGAACCTTCTCCTTGCTCCGGCCGTCGGCCAGGAGGCGGATCGCCTGATCCGGCTGCTTGCCGAAAATCTTGTAGAGCCCCTGAACCGTGATCCTGTCTGTCACTCGCGCCTCTGTCCATCGCGACACCGGGCGATCGAAAGCCGGCCGGTGGCGTCGTCATGATTTTGTATTGAGGGGAAATACCCGCCCATCGTCTTCCGGCGTTGCCGAGGAGAGGCGGCGTCCTTGCTCCTATGAAGGATAGCATGCGGGAACTGGCGGTTTCGGCGCATGCTCTGCATCCCTGTCCTTCATTGGAAACATAGCTTTGAATTCGCTCGCAAATCCCGTCCTGATCGTCGTCGACATGCAAAATGACTTCGTGCGCGAGGGCGCCCCCTTCGAAGTGGCGGATGCCCGCCGGACCATTCCGGCGGTGACGCGCCTGATCGATGCGTTCCGCAGCCGTGGCCGCAAGGTCATCTTCACCCGCTACATCGCCGACCCGCTCTATCGCCCGCTCGGCCGGCATCTCGCCTGGATCCGGGCGCTCGACCCGCCGGTCAATGCCTGCGTCCCCGGCTTCTCGCGCGATTATCGCGACGTCAGCGGCGCGCGCGAAGGCATCGCCGTCATCGACGAGCTCGCGCCGCGGCCGGACGATATCGTCCTCGACAAGGTCTATTTCAGTTCCTTCCACGGAACCGATCTCGACCGGCGGCTCGCCGCCCTCGCGGCCGACAGTCTGGTGATCTGCGGCACGGTCACCGAGATGTGCGTCGAGGACACCGCCCGGCATGCCGTCCATTTCGGCTATCCGACGTTCCTTGCTTCGGACGCCGTCTCCTCCAATACCCCGGCCGCCCATCAGGCAGCCCTCGACGGCTTCGCCCGCAATTACGGCTTCGTGGCGAAGACGGAGGAGATCGTCGAACTTCTCGCGGGCTGACACGTTTTACCCTCGCCCCCATCGGGTGGGGTATCCCCTACTTCATCGGCGAAAAGTCGGTCGGCACCAGGATGCGGTTTTCGAGCGTGTCGATATTTTCGGTCAGGCGCGGCGTGAAGGCCTGCCACGCCGGATCGGCGGCGAGACGCTTGCGGCGACGGGCGCGGTCCTCGAGATCCTCATAGCCCCACAGATGGACGACATGATTGAGTGGTCCGATCTCGGTCTGGAAATAGCCGATGAGATTGCCGAGGATCGGCTGCTGGATGGCGAGCCCCTCCTCGCGCACCAGCTTGAGATAGATGGCGAGCCTGCCCGGCTTGATCTTGTAGATGCGCTCCTCGACGATCATTCATCCTTGCCTTTCATTTCGGCCGCCATCTCGGCGCGCACCTCGCGCGCGATGCGGAAGCTCTCGACCGCGGCCGGCACGCCGCAATAGACGGCGATCTGGATGAGCGCGGCGCTGAGCTCTCTATCGCTCAGCCCGTTGCGCATGGCGCCACGGAAATGGATCTTGAACTCATGCATGCGGCCGAGCGCGGCCAGCATGCCGAGATTGAGCAAGCTGCGCTGCTTGAGATCGAGACTATCGTCGGTCCAGCACTGGCCCCAGCAATATTCATTGAGGAGCGTCTGCATCGGCGCTGAGAACTCATCGGCATTGGCAAGCGCGCGGTCGACATATTCATCGCCCAGCACCTGCCGCCTGACCTTCTCGCCTGCTTCCTGAAGCGTCTTGTCCATGCTCATCTCCCTGAGAACAGAAAATCCCGCATGAGCGCCGTCACTTGGTCCGGCGCTTCCTGGAGAATGGAATGGCGCAAGCCGGGCAGGATCGCAAGCCTGGAGCCCGCGATCCGATCGTGCATGAAGCGCGCCATGCGCGGATTCGAGCCCTGGTCCTCTTCGCCGGTCAAGATCAGCGTCGGTGCGGAAATCCGGCTGAGCTCGGAGCCGAGATCGGTTTCGGCCAGGACACGATAGGCGGCGGCATAACATTCGGGATCGTTGGCGGCATTGCGTGCCCGGAGAGCCTGCATCAATTCCGGATTTGCTTGCTGGAAGGCTTCGGTGAACCAGCGGCTCATCGAGGCGTCGTAATGCGCGCCGCGATCCGATGTCGAGAGCGCCTGGAGCCGCGCCGCGACGCGCGCGCGCTCGTCGTCATTGCGCCCGGCGACGGTGCTGATGAGGACGAGCCGCTTCACCCGCTCCGGATGATCGAGCGCCGTGCGCTGCGCGATGAGCCCGCCCAGTGAGAAGCCGGCGAGATCGAAGTCAGCGAATCCCGCGTGATCGGCGAGAGCGACGAGATCGCGCACGAAATCCGCGATCTCGTAACGTCCCTTGACCCGCATCGACCGGCCATGGCCGCGCAGATCGAAGCGAAGGATGCGGAAATCCGGGTCGAGGCCCCGGACCACCCCGTCCCAGGCTTCGAGATACGAGCCCACGCCGTGGACGCAGATCAAGGGACGCTGGCCCTTCCCCTCGAGCCGGTAATTGAGCGCCACGCCCGACGCGTCGAAGATCACTTCCAGACCTCCCGCTCAGGCGACCGCGCGCCGCGCCGTCTTCGCCCCGGCTGTTTTCTCGCGCTCGCGTTCGGCAAATACCGGCATGACCTCCTTGATGAACAGCGCCAGCGACTTCTTCTGGATCTCGAAGGGCAGGTTGAAGGCAACGCCCAGGCAGAACTGGTCGACGCCTGCCGCTTCATAGACCTCGAGCTTCCTGATGACTTCGTCGGGGGTGCCGAAAACGAGATTTTCCTTCACCGCTTCCGGCGAATAGTCGCCGCGGTTGGCGACCGCCTCGTAGGACACCGCTTCCGGGAAACCGTTCTTCACCGTGCCGACATTGTGGAACAGATTCTCGAAGCTGCGGCCATAATCGATGCTGCAGCGCACCGGTACTTCCCAATCCTGTGCGCGCTCATAGACACAGGTGCGCCGCAGCATCATGAGCCGCGGCCGCGGCAGATGCGGATGATCGGCGACCGCCTTCTTGAACTTCTCGCCCAATATGCCGACCTCGGCGACCGGGCGCGACAGCGGTGTCGAGAGAATATTGGCGCCGTTGCGCACCGCCCAGTCGAAGGTGCCGGGATCGCGCGCCGCCACCCAGACCGGCGGATGCGGCTGCTGCAACGGCTTCGGCACCGAGGTGGCGAGCGGGAAGCGCCAGTATTTGCCGTCATGCTCGTAATCGCCGGCCCACAGCGCCTTCACCGCCGGCAGCAGCTCCTGCATATAGGCGACGCCCTCCTGCTGCGGGACGCCCTTGGCCATGCGGTCGAATTCATACTGGTAGGCGCCGCGCGCGATGCCGAATTCGAGACGACCGTCGCTCAGATGGTCGCAGAGCGCCGCCTCGCCGGCGAGGCGGATCGGATCCCAGTACGGCGCCACGACTGTCGCCGTGCCGAGCCGGATCTGCTTCGTATGCGCCGCCCACCAGGTGAGGATGGCGAACGGATTGGGCGCGATGGTGAATTCGATCGTGTGATGCTCTGGCGTCCAGGCGGCCTCGAAGCCGCCCTCATCCGCCATACGGATGATCTCGAGCGTCCTGGCCTTCACGTCGCGCATGTCCTGGTCGGGATTGAAGCGCTCCATATGCATTGAGATGGCGAATTTCATGAGTGCGTTTCCTGCTTTCTCAGCGAAGACGGATGACGAAGGGATCCTGGTTGGCGCCCGAATAGTCGAGCACGATGTTCTTGAGGCGCGAGAATTCCCGCATCACCTCGAAGCCGCCGCGCTTGCCGTAGCCGCTTTCCTTGAAACCGCCGGCCGGCGACATGTAGGCGGCGGAGCGGTAGGTGTTGATCCACACGGTGCCGGCGTCGATAGTGCGGGCGAAGCGCATCGCCCGGTCGATATCCTGCGTCCAGATCCCGGCGGCGAGGCCGTAATGCGTGTCATTGGCGAGCGCCATGAGCTCGGCCTCGTCCTTGAACGGCGTCACCCCTACGACCGGACCGAAAATCTCGTCGCGCATGAAGCGCATGTCGTTCCGGGCTTCGCACAGGACTGTCGGCTCGTAATACCAGCCGCGCGCCAGATCGGGGCGCTGGGGTCGGCGGCCGCCGGCGGCGAGCCGCGCGCCATCGGCGACGCCATAGCCCACATAGCTCGCGACCTTCTCGAGCTGGCTCGCAATGGCGAGTGGTCCGAGCTCGGTCTCCTCCTCGGCCGGATGGCCGAGGCGCACCCGGTTCGCCCGCTCGACGAGGCGCTCGACGAAGGCGTCGTAGATCCTCGCCTCGACGAAGCAGCGCGATCCCGCGATGCAGGTCTGGCCGGCCGCCGCGAAGACCCCGGCCACCACGCCATTGACGGTGCGGTCGAGATCGACGTCACCGAACACCACATGAGGCGACTTGCCGCCGAGCTCCATCTGGCACGGCACCAGGTTGGTCGCGGCATTGCCGGCGATGCGTCGCCCGGTCTGGGTGCTGCCGGTGAAAGCGAGCTTGGCGATGCCGCGATGCAGCGTCAGCGCTTCGCCGGCGGTCGAGCCGAGGCCGGTGACCACATTGAAGACGCCATCCGGGAAGCCCGCCTCACGGATGAGCTCGGCCAGCAAAAGTGTCGAAGCCGAGGTGTGCTCGGAGGGCTTCACCACCACGGTGTTGCCGATGGCGAGACACGGCGCCAGCGTGCCGGTGAGCAGCATCATCGGCGAATTCCACGGCACGATCATGCCGACCACGCCGATCGGCTCGCGCAGCGTGAAGTTCAGCATGTCGAGCTTGTTCACCGGGATGGTGTCGCCCTGCAGCTTGTCGGCCATGCCGGCGAAATAGAGATAGGAATCGGGCGCGGCGCGCAATTGCGCCTGCATTTCGCGCAGCAATTTGCCATTGTCGCGCATCTCGACCAGCGCCAGCGTGTCGGCATGCTCGGCGATGAGATCGGCGAGGCGGCGCAAGAGCTTGCCGCGCTGCGTCTGGGTGATGCGCCGCCAGGCCGGATCCTTGAGCGCCGCCTGGGCGGCCTTCACCGCCGCATCGACATCTTCAGGCCCGGCATCGGCGACGTCATACCAGGCTTCGCCGGTGGTCGGATCGAGACTTGGAATATAGCGGCCGGATTTCGGCGCCACGCGCTTGCCGGCGATGAACAGGTCCTGCCGCGATCCTTCGATGGCCGCCAGTGAGATCGTCATGAGTCTACCTTTTGTCGTTCTGCTGTTCGCCATGGAGCAGCCGCCAGGGCAGCGGCGCGCCGTCGATCATCGCCACCTCGCCGCCATCGGGGGAATCGACATAGATGCCGAAGCGCGCGTCGTCGCGCTCGCGCAGGTAACGGCGCAGCAGCCCGCGCATCTGGCGCAGCGGGATGTCGTCCCAGGGAATGTCGGCAAGGGCGAAGAAGCGCAGGTCCGGCGCGGCGGCGAGCGACCGGGCCGCGTCGGGGTCGAGCCGGCCGCGATAGATGATGCAGCCAGGCGCGCTGTCGGCGAGATCGAAGATCGAATAGAGGAAGGCGCCGTCGAGCAGGGGCGTCGTGCCGTTGCCGTCCTCGAGCGCCAGCTTGCTGCCCATCTTGTCCCGTCGCGCCGTCGGCAGCGTCCAGCCGTTCCTGCCGTCGCTGCGCAGCAGAAGGCGGCCGTCATGCTCGATGAGGCAGCCGGTCACCATGCGCTGCGACGGCGTCCAACCGGCCGGTATCGGATCCTCGAGCGTGGCGAAACGGCCGCGGCAGAAGCCGAGCGGTGCAGCGGGGCTGGTGCCGAAGGCGCGCACCCGCCCGATCAGGATCATATGATCCCCGGCATCCACGCGGTCATGGGCGCTGCAGTCGAACCAGGTGAGGCTGTCGGCGAGGACCGGCGCTCCGGTATGCATCGTCTCGCAGGTGACGCCGGAGAATTTCGTCGCCGATTTCGACGCGAAGAGAAGCGCCAGCTCGCGCTGCTCTTCATGCAGGATGTTGACGGCGAAACAGTCGCTTGTCGAAAACGCCTCGAAGCTGCCCGCCGACTTCGCGATGCAGACCAGAAGCAGCGGCGGGTCGAGGGAAACCGAGGTGAAGGAATTGGCCGTAAGCCCGCGTGGCGCTCCGGAACCATCCCGCGTGGTCACGATGGTGATGCCGGTCACGAAGGTGCCGAAAGCACGCCGGAGCTCGACGGTATCGATCCCGACCGGCTTGTTTTCGATCATCACCATAAGGGCTTGGCTCCTCCTCGCTGGATGAGAAGGTAGTGGCCATGGCGGGATGCCGCTTCCTGCGCGGCGGAGGATAGAGGAGGGTCACGCTCCTACGGGCCGGAGCATGGGCCGGATTCGGTCAGGCGGCGGTCGCGTCGGCCAGAGTCTCATGCAGGCGGATGGCGAGCTCCAGCGAAAAGCGGCGTTCCGGCGTGTCCATCTCGATGCCGAACAATTCACCGATGCGCGCCAGCCGATAACGTAACGTTGTGACATGCAGGCCCATCTCGTCGGCGCAGGCCTGGTGGCGGCAGCCAAGGCCCAGATAAGTGGCAAGCGTGCGCATATAGTCGGTTCCCTGCTCCCGGTCGTGGCGGGCGACGGCGCCGATGGTCGAATCGACGAAGGAACGCACCTCGCCCGAATCGGCGGCCGACAGGAGCGCCGGGAACGGGCCGAAATCCTTGAGCGACAGCAGGCCGTTGCGCTCGAAGCGGGTGGCGAGCCTGATCATGCGCTCGCATTCGCGCCATACCGCCGGATAGTCGGGCAGGCTGTGGCACGGCTTGCTCAGGAACACGATCGGCTTGTCGTCGAGGATCCATTGCGATTCCTCGATGATCTTGCGCACCAGCGCGCGCGCCTGGGCTTCATCGTCGCGCCCGCCGCCGGGCAGCCGGCACATGATGATCTCGCCCAGCGCCGTCACCGTGCCCTGCGGCATCTGCTGCTCGACGATGCGCAGGATCGAGCGGTGCAGCTCGGGAATGGTGCGCGGCGTGCGCGCGATCTTCGCCGGAATGCCGACCGCCACCAGCCGCGCCGGCTCATCGATATCGATGCCGCGGCTTCTCGCCCGGCCGGCGATCTCATCGAGGCTCCGCCAGCGTCCCGACATGATCTCGCCGAAGAGCTCGCTCGAGGTCTGCGACTGGCTGCGGAACAGGAGATGGCTGCGCATCATCTGGACGCTCAGCGCGAATTTGGCGCTGTCGAGCAGGAGATGGTCGAGATCGCCGACGTCCTTCTCCTGCGGGAAAAGAAACAGGGCGCCCACCGTTTCGTCATCGACGGCGAGCAGCTCGACCATGGCGGTCAGATGCAGATGCTTGTCGCCGAGGCCGACATAGAGACTGCGCGGGGCGCCGTTTCTGTCGGCGCCCGCCTCACGCGCGAGCTTGAGGAACTTGCGGCGCAGCTCGCCGTTCATCGCCTCGCGCCAGGCGTCATGGCCGATCTTCGCGACATCGGGCGAACGGCCCGCCACCACGAGATTGGCGGTGAGATCGACGGCGACGATGGCGTTGGGCAGCAGGGTCTCGATCATCTGCGTCGCCGAGGCGACCGATCCGTCGGACAGCACCTTGCGCATGAGGGACGAATGGGCGGCGAGCACGTTCTGCAGCCTTTGCGCCAGGGCGCGCTCGGCATCGACGCGGTTGGCCTTGTCGACGGCGATGGCGCCCAGATGCACGATGGTCTCGAGGAAAGCGAGATCGGCCTCGCTCAGATCGACCACCTGGCGCGACTGCACCGACAGCACCATGACGCGGCCCTTGCTGTCCCTGCAGCCCAGAGGCAGGACGGCGACGGTGCGATAGCCGCGCTGAAAGGCCTCCCTCTGATAGCCCGGATATTCGCTCGCCGTCTGCGCGTCGCGGATGACCACCGGCTCATTGCGGGTGAGCGCCAGACGGGCCGGGCTCGTCGCCAGGTCCCAGCGGTCATTGAGCGCGCTCGTCAGCTGATTGGGATCGTGGCGCGCGACGACGACGGCATGACCGCTTTCCTGATCGGCGCTCATCACGCCCGCCATCGACCACACGGTATTGTGGCAGGCGGCATAGACCAGATGGCGCAAGGTTGTATCCAGGTCGACGCTGGAATTGATCAGGCTCGTAATATCCCTGAGGCTTCGCGACAAAGGCCGGTCGGTACTCACGACATTCTCCAGGACGGCGCTCACAGGGACATCTCCCGATGGTTCATTGTGCAGGATTTGCGCGACGTTTTATCCTCCGTTTCATAGGAAGAGACGGGATGGGCGTCCTCCTAATCTGACGGTTCGCCGCAGTCTAGCTGCCGCAACGTCGAATTTCGGGGAGTCGATTGATGAAATTGGAGATCCGCAAGATCCTGCGCTACGTGGAGGAAGTGTTCATCGAGGGCGGCAAGGCCGGGCCCCGCCCGATCACCGCCGCCGCCGTCGCCGCCGTTCTGCGCAATCCCTGGGCGGGCCGGGATTTCGTCGAGGATCTGCGGCCGGAAGTTCTGGCGCTTGCTCCCCTGCTCGGCGAGGAGCTGGTGCCCCGCCTCATCGAGATCTTGCCGGCCGCGCGCATCGAAGCCTATGGCAAGTCGGCGATCGTCGGGCTGGCGGGCGAGATCGAGCATGGCTCGGCGCTCATCCACACGCTGCGCTTCGGCAATATCTTCCGCACCGCCGCCGAAGGCACGACTTACCTGAGCTTCACCAACACGCGCGGGCCTGCGGGCGTGCTCGTCTCGCTGCCGATGACGCACAAGACCGTGACCGGCACGCGCTCGCATTTCGTGACGCTCAATTTCTCGGTGCCCGACGCGCCCGATCGCGACGAGATTCTGATCGCCATCGGCGCCGCCGATGGCGGGCGCATGCATCCGCGTATCGGCGACCGCTTCCAGGACATGAAGGAAATGGGGATCGCCTCCTGATCCCACTCAGTCCTTCGCATCCGTCTGCAGGCGCAGGCGGCCGATGAGCCAGGAGCCGGCGGGACCAGGCGGCGTATCGGTGCGATAGATCGCATCGAGGCGATAGGCGCCGCCGGTCATATCCGGCAGGTTGAGGCGGACGAGGCGGCCCGCCGCGATGTCCGCTTCCACCATGGGTATCGGCATGTTGCCCCAGCCGATGCCTTCCTTCAGCAATACGTGCTTCGCGCCGAGATCGGCGAGCCGCCAGGTGTTGGGACTGACGACGCCGAAATCGACCCCCCGGGTAAGCGGCGAGCGATCGGTGAGGACAAGCTGGATATAGCGGCGCGCATCGCCCGGCTCGAGCTTTGGACTCCTGGCGAGCGGGTGATCGGGCGCCGCCACGGGCACGAGCGTGACCGAGCCCACGCCGATGCGCTCGAGGCCGGGAATGCCGGCTTCGCCCGCCAAAGGGCCGCTGATGCCGATCGTCGCCACCCTGTCGAGCACCAATTGGCTGACCGCGCCCAGCGCTTCCATATGGAGCCGCAAGGCGACGGTCGGAAATTCCCTCTGGAAGGCCTTCAGCGCGTCGGCGAGGCGCGCCACCGGCAAGAGCACGTCGGCCACCACGTGGACCTCGGCCTCCAGACCCTGCTGGAGGCCCTTCACTTTCGCGCGCAGGGCGTCGACACCGGTCGATATGCCGCGCGCCTCGGCAAGGACGGCGCGGCCGGCTTCCGTCAGCTGCGGTTTGCGCGTCGAAGTGCGGTCAAGCAATTCGACGCCGAGCTGCGCCTCGAGATTGGCGATGGCATAGCTGATGACCGATGTGGCGCGCCCGAGCCTGCGACCGGCGCCGACGAAGCTGCCGAGCTCGACGACGGTGAGGAAGACGCGCAGCTGGTCGAGGGTCGGCGTGCCGGGATCGGAGACCATGAGCTTCCTCGAATACAGTCCGCGGGGGAGAGATTGCTCCCTCCCCCGGTCGAGCTTTTATCCCTTGCGGGCATCGAGGCTGAGCGCCCCGCCACCGAAGGCGACGAGCTGCAGGAGGCCGCCGGCCATGGCGATATTCTTGAAGAAGTGGATGAACTGGTTCTGGTCGGCGAGATTGCCGTGGAAAGCGAAGGCGGTGACCACGCTGAAGAGCGCAAGCGCGCCCGCCACCCAGCGGGTCTTGAATCCGGCGATGAGCGCGATGCCGCCCAGAACTTCGAGCGTCACGGCGACGGCGAAGGCGACGGGCGCCAACGGCAGGCCGGCCGCCTCGATATAGCCGATCGTGCCGGAAACGGCGGTGAGCTTCGAAACACCCGAAAGAATGAAGATGGCGCTGATCAGGACGCGGCCCAGGATCGCGGCGACATTGGCGGAAGTGGCGGTGGCAGTGCTGTTGAGCGTGGTGGCGACAGACATGATGATTTCCTCAGGAGACTGTGAGGCGGCGCAACACCATGAAGCGCCTGCCGTTGGCGTCTATCTGGCGCGCTCCGATCATTCTAACAATCCGAATAATATAGATCAATACGTTCCAAAAAATAGAACACTCTAGAAAATCGAAGGATTACCGCCACTTGAAGCGTGGTTCGGGTAATCCGGCAACCCCGGCCTGGACCGCGAAAAGGCTTCCGGCCTGTGGCTGATTCTCCAAGCCCGTCTTCGGACGGATCGAGGTCACATATATGATGTCGAGCTTCTCGCCGCCGAAAGCGAGCATGCTGGGTTTGGCGACCGGCAGCGCGATGCGCCGGTCGATATTGCCTGCAGGCGTGAAGCGGACGATCTCCCAGCCGTCATTGCCGGCCATCCAGTAGCAGCCATCGGCATCGACCGCGGCGCCATCGGGCCGGCCCGGCATGCCGGTGGTGTCGACGAAGACGCGGCGGTTGCTGATCTGTCCGTCATCCCGGTCGAAATCCCAGGCCCAGATGGTGCGCACCGCGGCATAGCTGTCGGAGTGATAAAGTGTGCGCCCATCGGGACTGAAAGCGAGGCCATTGGCGACGAACAGGCCGCCGCTCATGCGTGTGCAGCGTCCATCGCCATCGAAGCGGTAGAGCGAGCCTTTCGGTCCTGCCGGGTCGACCGGATCCTGCATGCTGCCGACCCAGAAGCGCCCTTGCCGGTCACAGCGCCCGTCATTCATGCGATTTTCCGGCAGATGCGCTTCCGGCTGGACGAGCGGCGTCAGCTCACCCGTCCTGAGATCGAAACGCGACAGGCCGGATTTGAGCGCCAGCAGAACGCTGCCGTCATCGGTGAGGGCGAAGGAGCCGATCGGCTCGGACAATGCCCAGATCCGGTTGACGCCGGTCGCCGGCTCGAAGCGGTTGAGCGTCCCGGCATAGATGTCGATCCAGTAGAGCGCGTTCTCATCGCCGCACCAGACCGGGCATTCGCCGAGCTCGGCCCTGATATCGAGCACGCAGTCGACCTGGGCCTTGCCCGCCATCAGCCGTCCACCTCGCTTTTATAGCGGATGCGCTGGGTCTTGCCGCGCAGCCGCGGATCGGGCTTCGGAATCGCCGAGATCAGCGAGCGCGTATAGGGATGGCTCGGCTGGTCGCACACGGTGTCGGTGTCGCCGATCTCGACGATGCGGCCGCGATGCATGACCGCGACCCGGTCGCACATATAGCGGATCACGCCGATATCATGGCCGATGAAGATGAAGCTCATGTCGAACTCGCGGCACAGACCGAGAAGAAGGTCGAGCATATGGGCGCGCAGCGACACGTCAAGGGCGGACGTTGCCTCGTCGGCGACGATGAGCTCGGGCTTGAGCGCGATGGTGCGGGCGATGCCGATGCGCTGGCGCTGGCCGCCGCTGAAGGCATGCGGATAGCGCCACATGGCCTCGCGCGGCAGCCCGACGCGCTCCAAGAGCCCCGCCACCTCCGCTTCGAGCGTGCGCCTGTCGGTCACGCCGTTGTTGAGCAAAGGCTCGGCGATCACCTGGAAGACGGTCATGCGCGGATTGAGCGAGGAGAACGGGTCCTGGAAGATCATCCGCATCTTGCGCCAATAGGGCTTGACCGCGGATTTCGGCAGCGCCGCCAGGTCGGCCGGCTCGGCGCCGCGCCCCTTGAAGACGATGCGCCCCGAGCTCGGATCGAGAACCCTCAGGATGCAACGCCCCAGCGTCGTCTTGCCCGAACCGCTTTCGCCGACGATGCCGAGCACCTCACCGCGCTTCAGCGTGAAGCTCACATCGTCGAGCGCCTTGACCGGCGGCTCCTTGGGCCCGCGGCTGAGGAAGCGCCGGCGCGCCTCGAAATTCATCGAGACATTGGAGACTTCCAGTATCGCATCGTCCTTCGCGAGCTTGGACGCCGGGCCGGCGCGATGCGAGCGCTGCTCGAGCGCCCGGACCGAGCTCAGGAGCCGCTGCGTATAAGGATGCTTGGGGGCGAAGAAGACATCGTTCACCGGGCCGTGCTCGACCACCTCGCCCATATACATCACGGTTACGTCGTCGGCGATTTCCGCGACGACGCCCATGTCGTGGGTGATGAACATCAGCGCCATGCCGTGGCGCTGCTGCAGGCTCTTCATCAGGTCGAGGATCTCGGCCTGGGTGGTGACGTCGAGCGCCGTCGTCGGCTCGTCGGCGATGACGAGCTTCGGCTCGCAGACCAGCGCCATGGCCGTCATGGCGCGCTGGCGCATGCCGCCCGAGAATTCGAACGGATAGGCGTCGATGCTGCGCTCGGGGCGCGGGATCTTCACTTGCGCCAGCACCTCGATGGCGCGCTCGCGCGCCTCCTTCTTGCCGACCCGCCGGTGCAGCCGGATGGTCTCGATGATCTGCTGGCCGATCGTATGCACGGGGCTCAGGCTCGACATCGGCTCCTGGAAGATCATGCTGATGTCGCGGCCGCGGACCGCGCGGATCTGCCCGCCCTTGGGGTTGAGCGCGGCGAGGTCGACGATCTCGCGCGAGGCACCGGCGCCGTGGAGCAGCACCTGTCCCTTCATGATGCGCCCGGGCTTCGGAACGATATTGAGGATCGAGCGCGCGGTGATGCTCTTGCCGCTGCCGCTTTCGCCGACGATGCAATGGGTGCGGCCGCGCCTCAGCGTCAGGTTCAATCCGTCGACCGCCTTGATGACCTGCTTGCCGGTATCGAACCAGGTCGACAGGTCCTTCACCTCGACGACGAGATCGTTTTCCGACTGGGTCATTGCGGGCTTGAGCGTCATTGGCGGTAGGGATCGGCGGCGTCGCGCAGGCCGTCGCCGACGAAATTGAGAGCCAGCACGGCGATCACCACCGCGACGCCGGGCGCGAACAGCCAGGGCGCGGTGACGATCGAGCGGATGTTCTGCGCCTCCTGCAGCAGCACGCCCCAGCTCACGATCGGCGGCTGCAGGCCGAGGCCGAGAAAGCTCAGGGCGGTTTCGGCCAGGATCATCGCCGGGATGGCGAGACTCACCTCGGCGATGATATGGCTGACGAAGGACGGCGCCATGTGGCGGAAGATGATGCGTTTCTCGCTCGCCCCGTCGAGGCGCGCCGCGGTGACGAAATCCTCCGTTCTCAGCGACAGGAAGCGGCCGCGTATGACACGCGCGAGGTTGGTCCAGCCGATCAGCGACAGGATCAGCGTGATGGCGAAATAGATGCGCAGGGGCGGCCAGTTGTTGGGCATCGCCGCGGCGAGGCCGAGCCACAGCGGCGTCGTCGGCAAGGACAGGATGAATTCGATCACGCGCTGGATGACATTGTCGATCATGCCGCCCTTGTAGCCCGATATGCCGCCGAGAATGATGCCGAGCACGAGGCTCAGCGTCACGCCGACGAGGCCGATCGACATCGAGATGCGCGTGCCATAGGTGATGCGGCTCAGCATGTCGCGCCCGAGCCGGTCGGCGCCGAGCAGGAACATCGGATCGCCCTTCTTGACCGGCCCGAAGAGCTTGGTCTCGAGGGTGAAAAGCCCGCCCCACATCGGATAGGGATCGGATTTGACGAACAGCCCGACGGGATATTTCACATTCTCGTCGATGGTGAAGACGCGGCGCAGCGCCGTCTGCTCGATCGTGACCTTGTAGCCGTTCACATAGGGGCGGAACACCAGGCTGCCGCTTTCGTCGCGGTCGAAGAAATGCAGCCTCTGCGGCGGCGCATAGGTATAGCGCGGCGAGAACGCATTGGGCGAGAACGGCGCCAGGAACTCGCAGAAGATGCCGACGATGGCGATGAAGAGCAGCACATAGCTGCTCGCCATGGCGAGGCGGTGACGGCGGAACTGCCACCACATCAGGCGCCATTGCGAGGCGGAATCCCGCTGCAGCGTCACGGCACTGGCGACCGGCGCATCGGTTTCGGGGCTGGCGGCGGGACTAGTTGTCATAACGGATGCGCGGATCGACGAAAGCGAGGAGGATGTCGGAGAGCAGCGTGCCGATGAGGACGAGGATGCATTGGAACATGATGAGCGCGCCGCCCAGATACATGTCCTGCGTCTTGAGCGCCTGGATCAGGATCGGACCGGAGGTCGGCAGGCTCAGCACGCTCGACACGATGACGTCGCCCGAGACCAGCACCGGCAGCACCCAGCCCACCGTCGAGATGAAGGGATTGAGCGCGACGCGGGTCGGGTAGCGCAGGATGAGCGTCGTCTCCGGCAGGCCCTTGGCCCGGCCGGTCTCGACATAGGGCTTGCCGAGCTCGTCCAGCAGGTTGGCGCGCATGATGCGCACGAGGGCGGCGATGCCGGCGACGCCGAGCACGACCACCGGGATCCACAGATGCTGCACGAGGTCGACCACCCTCGCCCAGCTCCATGGCGCGTTGATGAAATCGGGGGAGAACAGGCCGCCGACCGAATAGCCCAGGAATTCGACGGAGAGATACATCACCACCAGAGCAAGCAGGAAGCTCGGCGTCGCCATGCCCAGGAAGCTCAGGAAGGTCACGAAATAATCGCCGATGCTGTATTGGCGGACGGCGGAGAAGATGCCGACCGGAAAGGCGACCAGCCAGACGAAGGCGAGGGTGCAGAAGGCGACCAGCGTCGTCATGCCGAGCCGGTCCCAGATGATGTCGGACACTGGCGAGCGGTACTCGAACGACATGCCGAGATCGCCATGCAGCGCATTGCCGATCCACGTCAGGTATTGAATGACCATCGGCTGGTCGAGGCCATAGCGGACCCGGAGCGCGTCGAGCGTCGCCGCATCGGCCGGTGAGCCGGAAGTCGCGAGGTCGGCCGCGTAGCTCGTGACGAAGTCGCCGGGCGGCAGTTGGATGATCACGAAGGCGACGACCGTCACCGCGAGGAACGACGGAATCATCCAGAGCAGGCGGCGGAGAATAAAACCGAGCATGACCGATCAATCTTGAAGCGAAAGCACCGGCCGATGCGGAGCACCGGCCGGTGTCATACTATGCCGATATCAGCGCGGCGGGTCGAAGTAATATTGCTCCGTATTGCTCGCCACCGGGCTCGGATAGGTCCAGGCGAAAGGCCGCGGATAGACATTGTGCAGGTTGTTCTTGACCGCGGCGAACAGCGGGCCCGGCGAGTTGATGCCGATGGCGTAGAATTCGTCCGCCGCGATATTGAGCAGCTGCTGCATCAATTCGTTCTGCTTGGCCACGTCCGCCGAGCGCAGGATCTCGCGATAGAGGTCCATCTGCTTCTTGGCCGCCGCCGAGGGCTCCTCGCCCGATTTGCCGCCCGAGGCATACCAGTTGCCCCACGGCACCGCGAAGAGGGTCTCGTTCCAGAACGGGAAGTAGAAGGTCGGCTCGAACAGGGCGTCGCCCATGCCGCCGCTGCCGAGGAACACGGCCGCGTCGTGATCGTTCGAGTCCTTGCGGTCGTAGAACAGCGTGCGGTCGACGGTCTGCACCTTCGCATCTACGCCGACCGCCTGCCAGTACTGGGCGGTGAGCTGGGTCGAGTCGAGGAAGTCGCCGAGCGCCGGGATCACCATGATGTTGAAGCTGATGCGCTTGCCGTCGGGTCCCAGCCGGAAACCTTCGCCGTCCTTCTTGGGGAACGCCTTGTCGAGATGCTCGTTCGCCTTGGCGACGTCGTATTCCGTATATTGCTTGGCCAGCCGCTCATTGTAATAGGGCGACTCCTTGCGCGGCGCCGCCTGCCAGGGCTCGCCCTGCCCGACGAAGGCCGCATCGATGATCGCCTGCCGGTCGATGGCGTAGCTGAGGCCGATGCGGAAATCCTTGTTGTTGAAGATCTCGCGCTTCACCGGGTCCTTATGGGTCAGGTTGAACGAGATGATCGTCGTGTTCATGTCGGCATTGGGGCCGTCGGAGAGATGGATCTGCGCCTTCTCCGCCGCATCGGCGAAGACCGCGCGGTTGGCATTGGCGTTCACATGGCGGTCCTGATAATCGATCTCGCCATTCACCACCTTGAGCACCAGCGTCTGCTTGTCGGCATTCACCGAGACGCTGAGATCGTCGATATAGGGCAGCTGATTGCCTTCCGGATCGACCTTGAAATAATAGGGATTGCGCTTGAGCGTGACGAGCGTGGCGCCGCCAATATAGGGGTCCTTGATGACCCAGGGCTCCATGGTCGGCCGGTCGGGATTCTGCCAACGCTCATTCGCTTCCGTGTCGACGGCGCATTTCTTGATGAAGAGCTCCGTCCAGTTGGCGACGCCGGCGGCCTTGATCAGCGCGTCGAGGCCGTCCTTGTTGTAGGTGGGCTGGAACTGCGAGCAGTAATGCTTCGCCATCATCGTCATCTGCACGCCATAGACGCTGGCGAGCTTCTGCGGGAACACGCCATAGGGTTCCTTGAAGGTGATCTTGAAGGTCGTGTCGTCGATCTTCTCGAACTTGCCCGGCTCGCCGCCGCTCATCAGCCAGTCGACGCCGTTCGCCAGCAACTCCTTGTTGCCGGCGATATCGTTGATGAAGAAGCCGATATCGTCGCTGGTGAAGGGCTTGCCGTCCGACCATTTGAGGCCGTCGCGCAGCTTGATCGTATATTCCTTGGCGTCGGCGCTGTTGGTGATCTCGGCCGCCAGATTCGGGATCACCTTGCCGCTCCATTCGCGGTCCCAGGCGAGCAGCGGCTCGTAACCCGCCATGCGGAAGAGCCAGTTGCGGTCGGAGCCGCCGACCATGCCGGAGCGCCAGGTGCCGCCATATTTGCCGACCTTCTCGACCGGCGTGACGACGCGTGGATCCTTCGGCAATCTTTCGGCGACCGGCGGCAATGTGCCGGCCTTGACGAGCTCGTCGAGCATCGGCGCCTGCTTGTATTCGGCCGCCACCACCGCCGTCGTGCCGAGGCAGAGCGCCCCGAAAGCGGCGAGCAGGCCGCCCGCTTTGTGTCGAGTTGTCCCGGATCTCCTCACTGGTAGTCCTCCCTGGTTATTTTATGTGGAATTCGACAGTGCGGCGGTACGCTTACATGTCGAGCGGTCCCTGTCAAGGAATCATCAACTTGTCAGTCATCTTTTAGGTATCTGTCCGACGATCGGTTGACTCCCGAAAACCGGGCATTTCTGGCGGATTTTGCGCTTTTCCGGAGCAAGATGCTGAAAAATCGTTGAATCCGTATCGGGCAAAGATGTAAGACAAGTTAGGGGAAACATCGGCAGGAACGGTTCGAAGATCATGACCACCATCGACATGACCGCCATCGAGGCCTTTGCGCTCGACCGGACGGTGAAGGGCATGCCGGGCGATCTGACGCCCATGGCGCTGAAAGATATCGGCAAACGCGCCTGGAACGTGCTGCGCGAGGATCTGCCCTTGCCGCTCGCCGTCATGCGCGAAAGCGCCATCGCGCACAACAGCAGCTGGATGCGGCGCTATCTCAAGGCCACCGGCGCCGATATCGCGCCGCATGGCAAGACGACCATGAGCCCGCAGCTCTTCGCCCGCCAGGTCGATGACGGCGCCTGGGCGATCACCATCGGATCGGTCGAGCAGCTGCAGGTGGCGCGGCAATTCGGCTTCCAGCGCCTCCTCCTCGCCAACCAGCCGGTCGGCGCCAGGTCGCAGCGTTATGTCGTCGAGGAGCTGAAACGCGACAAGGCTTTCGACTTCTATTGCTTCGTCGATTCGGTCGACCTCGTCCGCCAGCTCGCCGCCATGGCACGCAAATACGGACTCGACCGTCCGCTCCAGATGATCATCGAGGGCGGCTTCGCCGGCGGCCGCACCGGCTGCCGCACGCGAGAAGATGCGCTCGCCGTGGCCCGCGCCATCAAGGCCGAAGCGCCGCATCTGTCGCTGCGCGGCGTCGGCGGTTATGAGGGCCTGCTGCGCCGGCCTTCACCGGCGGAATCGACCAAGGCCGTCGAGAACTTCCTCATCTTTCTCCTCGACATCGCCAGGGACTGCGACGGCGAGACTCTCTTCGGCGAGGGCGAAATCCTCCTCACCGCCGGGGGCACCGTCTTCTACGATCTGGTGACCCGGCATTTCGGCTCCGCCAGGCTGTCGCGCCCCATCCGCGTCGTGCTGCGCTGCGGCTGCTACATCACCCATGATTCGGCGAGCTATGTGACGCATTTCGAGCAATTGCGGGCCCGCAATGGCTGGGTCGACGATCTGGGCCCCGGCCCTCAGGCGGCGCTCGAGGTCTGGGCCTATGTGCAGTCACGCCCCGAGCCCGGCAAGGCGCTCCTCACCGTCGGACGACGCGACATCTCCTTCGATTCCGCGATGCCGACGCCCTTGAAATGGCTGCGCCCCGGTCCCGGCGTGACCGCCGCCGATCTGCGCCCGATCGGAGCCGATCACGTGGTGACCGGGCTCAACGATCAGCACTGCCATCTCAAGATTCCCGACACGAGCCCGCTCGCCGTCGGCGACATGGTGGCCTTCGGCATCTCGCATCCCTGCACCACCTTCGACAAATGGCAGGTGATCCCGGTCGTCGACGACGACTACAATGTCGTCTCGGCCATCCGCACCTTCTTCTGATCCAGCAACAGGAAGCCTCCCGATGAGCACCGAACCCCTTTCTCCGGAAACCCGCAGCCTGCTGTCGCGGATCAGCACCGCCACCCTGACCTCGCAGCTCATGGCCCGCGGCTTGCGCAACACCTTCATGCAGCGGGTGCACCGGCTGACCACCGGCGGTCCCTCGATGGTCGGCGAGGCCTTCACGCTGCGCTATATCCCGTCCCGCGAGGATATCGACGTCTCCGCCGTCTTCGAGGACCGCAGCCACCCGCAGCGCCGCGCCGTCGAGACGATACCGGCCGGCCATGTGCTGGTCATCGACTGCCGCCAGGATATCCGCGCCGCCGGCGCCGGCAGCATCCTCGTCACCCGCACCATGATGCGGGGCGCCGCCGGCGTCGTCACCGATGGCGGCCTGCGCGATTCGCCCACCATCGAGGCGCTCGATTATCCGGTCTATTGCGGCGGCCGCGCCGCGCCAACCAATCTCACCCGCCACCATGCGGTCGACATCAATGTGCCGATCGGCTGCGGCGACGTGCCGGTCTATCCGGGCGACATCATCGTCGGCGACCGCGAGGGCGTGGTGGTCATTCCGCGCCATCTGGCCGATGAAGTGGCGGTGCAGGGCACCGAGCAGACGCTGATGGAGGATTTCGTCACCGAGCGCGTGCTGGCCGGCCAGTCGACCTTCGGCCTCTATCCGCCCAATGCCGAGACGGTGGCCGCGTTCGAGGCGTGGAAGAAGCAGCGCTGACAGAACTCAGCACGACTTCCGTCATCCCCGGCTTTCGCCGGGGTGACGTCATGGAGCAATGCTCACACCACATGATCGCCGAGCTTGGGGAAAGTTTCATGCCCCCAGATCTGCCTTTCGCGGATGATGGCGCGCGGCCGTTCCGGATTGGCGCATTCGAATTCGCGCGCGATGCGGTGGCCGTCGAAGATAGCGTCCGCCAGATAGCGCGGCGCCAGGCAGTCGCCTGAGCGCACCACCGTCTCGAGCCCGGCCTCCCGCCAGCGCGGCTTCAGCGCCATCACGCCGTCATAGAGCTCGGTCTTCGCCTCGCGCGCCGTGCACAGGATCACGCTGTCGCAGGCGAAGATCTCGGCCGCCTCGCCGAGCCGGCGCGGATAGACGCCCGTTTTCGGCGTCGTGGTGCGCCGCGAGCCGTCGCGATAGCGGTCATAGACCCAGACCCTGGCGCCCTCGGCGTCCTTCTCGACCTTGTCGACCCAATGGCCGGTGCGTTCCTCGATGCCCTTCTCGCGCATCATGCGGCGCAGATTGTAGCCCTCGAGCGTCAAAGCGGTCATCGGCGCGACGGTTTCGAGATGCGTCACCAGCGTCACCTGCTTGCCCTGGTCGGCGAGGACTTCGGCGATGCTGATGCCCATGAAATAGCCGTCGGAATCGAGCACCACGACGCGATCGCCCACCGGCTTGCCGGCGAAGAACTGCTCCGGCGTGACGAAATGATCGAGCCCCGCGTCGATGCCCGGCACCGTGTCGGGCCCGCTGGCGCCGAGTCCGTTGCCGACCCAGCGCGCTCCCGTCGCCAGCACGACGCGCCGCGCCCCGTAATCGAGAATGTCCTGGGCGGTGACGAGACCGGTGCCGCGCATCACCGTCACATTGGGCATGCGCGCGATCTGGCTCTCGCGGTAATCGTAGACCCGGCCCCATTCGGCGAGGCCGGGCAGCCGCACGACGTCGCGCAGGTGCCCGCCGAGCTGTTCCTTCGCCTCGACGAGATGCACCTCATAGCCGCGCTTGCCGAGCACGCGGGCGCATTCGAGACCCGACGGCCCCGCGCCCACCACCAGCACCATTTCGGGATTGGGCGCCGGTTCGAAACGCTCCGGATGCCAGCCGCGTCGATATTCCTCGAGCGCGGTCGGATTCTGCGTGCAGATGATCATGTTGTTGAGATTGAAGCGCGAGACGCAGGCATTGCAGCCGATGCACTCGCAGATATCCTCGACCCGGCCTTCGTCGATCTTGCGCGGCAGCCACGGATCGGCGATCGAGGGCCGCGCCGCGCCGATGATGTCGAGCTGGCCCGAGCGGATCACCCGCACCATCTCGTCCGGCTCGGTGAAGCGCCCGACGCCCACCACCGGCACCTTGGCGAGGCGCTTGACCTCGGCATTCCACGGCGACTGGTGGTTCGATTTGTAGAAGCGCGAGGGACCGGAATCCTCGCCCCACATGTCCTCGCCCGAGCCGCCGATGATGACGTCCCACATGTCGACCAGGCCGAGCCTGGTGACGTATTCGACGAAAGCGAGGCCTTCGTCATGGAGCTCGAGCCCCCAGGGTCCGGCGAGATCGTCGATCGAGATGCGCGTCGCCACCGCGCATTCATCGCCGGCGACCTTCTTCAGCCGCTCCAGCGCCTCGACCCAGAAGCGGGCGCGGTTCTCGAACGAGCCGCCGTAACCATCGGTGCGGCGATTGAAATGGCGCGACAGCGCATGCACCGGAAACACGCCGGCGGCGCCGTGAATATAGAGGATGTCGAAGCCGGCATCCTTGGCGCGCCGCGCCGCGTCCTCATACATCTGCATCACGCGGGCGATGTCCTCCTCGGTCGCGGCATAGGTATAGACCTTGGGCACGCCACCGGAGGGAAAGCGGTCGAAGGCCGGCGCCACATAACGGCTCCACAGATTGTCCTTCACGCCGCCGGCGCCCAGCTCCACACCGGCGAGCGCGCCCCATTTATGGACCTCATCCACCATATGGCGATGATTGATGACATCGCCCTCGTCCCACATCGTCGTGTTGGTCGAGCCGGTCTGGTTGACCTCCGGATGGATCGAGCAGGATTCGGTCGACAGCCCGCCCCAGCCGCCTTCCGCCTTGACGGCGCGGTGGCCGGCATTCGAGCCGGGGCGCGGGTGGCCGGCGCCGGTGCATTGCGGCACCTGATAGAAGCGGTTCTTCATCACCTTGGGGCCGATGCGGATCGGCTCGAACAGCAGGTCGTAACGCGGGTCGCGCCGGCGCGGCGCCGTGCCGGTGGGTTGGGCCGCCGGTTCCTGGGTCATGGCGCGATTTCCACGATGGCCTCGACCTCGACACCGACGCCGCGCGGCAGAGTGGCGACGCCGATGGCGCTGCGCGCATGCCGGCCGGCTTCGCCGAAGACCTCCATGAGCAGCTCCGAGGCCCCGTTGGCGACGCTCGACGCGTCGATGAAGGACGGCGCGGCATTGACGAAGACGGTGAGCTTCAGGAAGCGCTTCATCCGGTCGATGCGCCCGTCGAGCGCCTCGTTGAGCTGGACCAGGAGGTTGAGCGCGCACAGCCGCGCCGCCTTGTACCCATCCTCGTTGCTGAGCGTGTCGCCGAGGCGGCCCTTGAACATGATCTCGTCGCCGCGCCGCGGGATCTGCCCCGACATGAAGACGAGATTGCCCATCACCGCGGCCTGAAGAAAGAAGGGCGAGCCCGGCTTCGCGGCGGGCGGCAGCTCGGCGCCGAGGGATTCGAGGCGGTGCTTGAAATTTACGCTCATGATATGGAGTTTCCTGTCCCTTGATAGATGCGGCGGTATAATTGTAAACTTATCTTACATCTTTGGGCAAGCCATCCCTTAGGGGGACTTGCGGAAGATCGGGCGATGCTGCAAACACGAGGCCGGGGCTGCAACCAGCGCGGGCGACACGCGCAAGAACGAGTAAGACGGGAGACGAGGTTTGGCTCGCAAATCCAGCGAAAAGCCGCGGCGCAGCAAAACGGAATGGCAGGTGCAATCGCCGAGCCGGCCGTCCAGGCTGGCCGACCAGCTTTATGGCCAGATCCTCGACCGCATCGTCTCCGGCGCCTTGCCCGAAGGTGAGAAGCTGCCCTCCGAAAGCCAGCTGTGCGAGCTCTACAGCGTATCCCGTCCCGTGGTCCGCGAGGCCCTGTCACGCCTGCAGGCCGACCGTGTCGTGATCTCGCGCCATGGATCGGGCACTTTCGTCCAGCGCCGGCCCAACCAGGCGTTCTCGCTGCTGGCGCCGATCGACGATATCGCCGGGCTGATGCGCTGCATGGAATTCCGCATCGGGCTCGAAGGCGAGGCGGCCTTTCTGGCCGCCACAAGGCGCACCGAGGCCGACCTCGAACGCATGAAGCGCGCCTTCGACGAGCTCGAGAATGTCATCGCCCGGGGTGAGATCGGCAGCGAGGCCGATCAGGCCTTTCATGTGGCGATCGGGGCCGCCGCGCAGAACCAGATCTTCGTCCAGATGATGGAAGTGCTCTCCGAGCATACTTTGCGGGGCATGGAGCTTGCCCGCACCCTGTCGCTGCGCCAGAGCACCCGACGCCTGCAGCTCGTCCAGCAGGAGCACAGCCGCATCCTCGCCGCGATCGCCGCCGAGGAGCCCGAGGAGGCGCGCAACGCCATGCGCACCCACATCGACAATGCCAGGCTGCGCGTGCTCAGCGACAGCATCGAGCCGTAGAGCGTTTCCCGCCAAAGCTGCTCGACTTTGGGGAGAAGGAAGCGCTTCAGAAGGGTCCTACGCAGCCTTGGCCAGCGCAGTATCGCGTCTATAGAGCTCGCGGGCCACCGGCGCGACGCGGTCGCGTTCGCCGTCGGTGAGATTGGACATCAGCGGCAGGATCGGTCCCATAGCGGCGATGCCGGCGAGCGTCACCCCGTCATGCAGGACGCGCGTCGGGTTGATGCCGTCGCGTTCATTCTCGAACGGCAGGAAGAGTTCGCGCAACCGCGCGCCTTCCTCATAGGCTTCGGCTTTCAGGGCCGCGAGCAGCGCGCTGGAGAGCCGCGGCGCGATCGACACCGAGCCCGAGGTGAAGGCCCTGAGCCCGAACTGGCGCCAATGCTGGATCGCCGGCCGCTCGCCGATGCCGCTGATGATGCGCGACCGGTCGACCACCGTCACGAGCTCGCTCAGATAGGCATCCTTGCCCGGATCGTCGCGCACGATCGCATATTTGATGGCGCTGACGACGCCCTTGTCGCAGAGCCGCGCGACCGAGGCCACCGAGAGATAGCTCTCGGCCTTGAGATAGATAATGACGGGACGGCCGAACGCGTCGGCGAAGCGGCTGATCCCCTCGGCGGTGCCGGCATCGGTCGAGAAACCGCTCGTCGGGAGGACCATCGCCGTCGGAAACGGCCGCTCGCGCAGGAAGCGCGCCTGGTCCATGAGCTTGCCGTAATCGGGGCCGGCCGAGGGAATGATCCAGCTCGTCGGCTGGGCGAGCTCGAGCAGCATGTCGAGGACGCGCGGATAATCGCTGATTCCCAGATGATAGAAATTGGCATTGCCGCCATACATCAACGTCGACACGCCGCCCGTTTCGAGATGACGGATGAGCGCCGCATTGGCGGCGACATTGAGCGTGAGGTCGTCATTTCGGGCCAGCGGCGGCACCGCCACGACCGATTTTCCCGGATCACTATGCACTGGCTGTTCCTGTCGGCGAGATGATGGTTGCACGAAGCACCATCAGTCCTAGCCTCTCAATCACCCGCGAGTCAACCCGAGACATAAACTTGTCTTACGTCTTTATGCGGAAATGCCGAACAGGCGCGCCGCTGTCCCGCCCATGACCAGCGCTCTGTCGGCCGCGCCGAGGCCCGGAAAATCCTCGCCCCAGCGAATGAGCTGTTCATAGGGGCAAATATTCGCCGCGCCCGGATAGTCCGAGCCATACATCAGGCGCTCCGCCCCGAAACGGGTGAGAACCGCCTGATAGAAGGCGACGACATCGGGAAAGGGATAGGCGGCCTTCGTATCTTCGGCCGTGCATAGCAGCTTGAAGTAGATGTTGGGATGCTCAGCCAAAAGATCGAGATAGGGCGCGGCATCGGTCCGCGCGTGAATCTCCGGTCCCAGATAGTCGACGATCAAAGACAGGGAGCGATGCTGCGTCGCCAGCCGGGCGATCACCGGCGCCTGCTCGATATCCATCTGAAAAGCAATGGAAGCCCGCATTTCCTCAGCGGTATCAAAGAGGCCGCGATAGTCCGATCCGGCGAGCTTGGCGACGTCGCCGCGGCGGATGGTGTTGAGGCGCAGGCCGCGGCCGAGCCCCTTGGCGACGAGATCGAGGAAATCCTCCCGCGGTGTCGTCGAGCGCAGATCGACGAGGCCCACGCCGATGAAGCGATCGGGCGCCGCCTTGAGGCTGTGGATCAGATAGCTGTGGTCGCGGCCATAGACGCTGGGCTGCACCAGGATCGCCCTGTCGACCTTCGCGCGCGCCATGTCGGCGATGAGCCTTTCGACCGGGGCGGCATAGGCCGGCGGCGGCACATGGGCGAGCAGCGGCTGCCAGGGATAGGCATGGGGATCGCTGGACCAGACATGCAGGTGTGAATCGACGATCATGCTGCCTCGGGGACGATGCGATATGTCACATCTTGAAGGAAGGTGACAAGCATATAAACTCGCCTGACAAGTTTGTTCAAGCTCAGATCACGAAAACCGGGACCTTTCCACCATGACCGACACCCGTCCGCTTCTCTTCACCGGCGCCGCCGGCATTCTCGGCCGCTGGCTCAGACCCCGCCTCGTCGAAAAATATGGCGCCGTCCGCTCCTCCGATGTGGTGGAATTCGGCCCGGCGCTGCCCGGCGAGGAGATCGTCACCGCCGACCTCGCCGACGCCGCTGCGGTGGACAGCCTGGTGAAAGGCGTCGGACGGATCATCCATTTCGGCGGCATCTCCTTCGAGACGACCTTCGACCGCATCCTCGCCTCCAACATCGCCGGCACCTACAATGTCTTCGACGCGGCGCGCCGGCACGATGCCGGTCCGATCGTCTATTCGAGCTCCAACCATGCCATCGGCTTCTACACCCGCGACGACCGGCTCGACGCCAAGGTCCCGCAGCGTCCCGATTCGCTCTACGGCGTCTCCAAGGCCTTCGGCGAAGACCTGGCGAGTTTCTTCGTCGACAAATACGGCATGGATATCGCCTGCCTGCGCATCGGCACGGCGCGCCCCGATCCCATCGATCCGCGCCATCTCTCGACCTGGCAGAGTTATGAAGACCTTCTGCGCATGATCGACGCCTGTTTCGAGGCCCCCAGGCTCGGCTTCACCGTCCTCTATGGCGTATCCAACAATGACCGCAGCTGGTGGAGCAACGCGCTGGCGCCGCATGTAGATTATAAGCCACAGGACAATGCCGAGGCCTTTGCCGCCAAGCTGATCCCCGATGGCGACAAGCGCGATTTCACCGACCCTGCGGTCAGATATCAGGGCGGCCCTTTCGTCTCCGACGGTTATGCGCCGAAACGCAAATGACCGCCGGCTCACGCCCCCATTTCAGCGAGGGCGCGCTCGAGCGGCGCCGGTGAATCCCGGATGAGTCCGGAAAACGGCCGGTCCATGTCGAGGATCAGATAAAGCACGCCTGAAATGAGGATGGCCGCCAGCAGGAAGGTCGTCGCCACGACGGCGTTGCGCGGCGCCCGGAAGCCGAGGCTTGCGAAGATCAGGATCAGCCAGGCGGCCACCATCACGACGAAGGGCTCGCCGGGCCGCGAGCCCTCGGCCTCGCCCACCAGCGTCCAGCGCCGTTCAACCAGCTTGCGATACTGCTGGCGCGCATCCTGCCAGAGCGCCATTTGCTCGTCATTGCCGGGCGTGATCTCATGCAGCTTGCGGCCGACCTCATTGAGAACCTGCTCGGCGACGCGATCGGCGGCGACGGCGGGGCTTTCGGTCGGCCATGAGCCTTGCAAGGCCTGCTGCAGATAGGCCTTGAGCGCCTGGCGGGCCGGTTCCGCCTCAGGCCCATAATCGACGAGCATCTTGTCAAGCAGGATGAGCTCGGAGGCATAGCCCCGCAGGTCGCGGTCGATGACCTCGAAGGCGTTGCGCGAGGAATTGACCATCAGGCCCAGCACCAGCGACGACATCATCACGAAAATAGTCGCCACCAGCCTGATGACATTGAACGTGTCGTCCTGGCGATATCTGGCCGGCAGGCGCGCATAAAGCTCGAGCGCGCCAAAGCACGCGACGAGCAGGCCGGCGAAGATCAGCAGGGCGATGACGACTTCTCGCATGGTCCGAACCTACAGCATCGGACCGGAAAGCGCACCGCGCAATGTGAAGAAGGTTATCGGCGGAATGCTTTCAGCCGGTCGATGCGCCGCTTGCCCTCGGCCGTCTCGCGCATGTCGAGGAAGTCGGTGAAGGTGAAGACGCAGAGCCCGTCCGCCTCGCTTTTCTCGAGACCGTCGACCATGGAGATGAATTCATCGGTGCTGAGGTCCGTGTCGCGGCCGCGATCGGCGTGCATGCCGTTGAGATAAAGCGCGCTGCCCTGGATGGTCGAGACGGTGGTCGCTCCGCTGCGCCGCTTGACGTCATTGGCGATCTCGGCCGGCCATGTCGGCGGGCGCCGGAGAATCTGATGATAGGCCATGACCTCGAAGACATCGGCGACATCCTTCAGCCGCGCCGGGCTCTGGCCGAAGACCTCTTCCACCACATTGTCGAAATCGGATAGGAAGAAGGGCAGCGTATTGATGGCGACCTTGACGTCGGGCTTGATCGCCCGGAGCGCGTCGCGGATGCGCCCGACCGCATTCACCGTCACGGCGCATTTCCAGTCGCGCCACGCGGCCTTGTGCTCCCTGGCGATGAGCGCCGCCGCGGCGACGGGATCGTTGAGCGGCACGTCGATATCGGTCGCGGCGCGGAAACGCGCCAGCGTGCCCGATCCGTAGCAATAGTCCGGCATCTCGGCGCGCTTCACATCGGGGAGCCAGATTTCCCAGAAGCCCGGCCAGCGGATGAAGCCCAGATGCACGCCATCCGGCGCGAGCACGCGGGTGGCGTTTTCGAGCAGCGCCAGCTTGTGGTCGATATTGGGCTTCCGGTCGGGCGGCAGGCCGATATACCAGTCGGTCTTGCCTTCGCGTTTGCCGAACTGGTCGACCGGCAGCAGATCCTGGTTGGCGGCGATGAAATTCGGGTCGAAGCCGATATTGATGCTGGCGAAATAGGAAATGCCGCGCGCCTTCAGCGCGTCGCGGAAGGCGCGGTCGTTCAGCGTCGCGAAGCGCAGCTTTTCCTCCGCCGTCACTTCGCTTTCGATCGCGGTGTCCTGCATCGGCAGGATCTTGCTCTGCGCCATGACATAGCTGACGCCCATGGCGCCGAGGATATCGGCGGCCTGCTCCGGCTCCAGCCGATGCCGCAGATACCAGACATTGTCATAGATCTTCATTCCGACGCGCGGATCGAACATGGACTCGGGACCTTCAGAAAAGAGAGAAAATATGCCGGCCGGGATGAGCCGGCCGGCCGTCGCGCGGGATGTTCGACGGAGATGTCCCCCCTCTCTCCGCCAGACGTCGCACGACTTTGTCGAGTCAGATCACCACTCGCCCTTGAACTCGTTCACATTGGCGGAGGTGATCTTCGGCATCGGGATGATGTTGCGCTTTTCGGCGAGCTTCTCGCCCTTGGCGAGCTTCACCGCGAAATCGAGCGCCTGCTTGGCGTCGGTCGTCGGCGACTGGTCCATCGTGCCATACATCAGCCCGTCGCGGATCGCCTTCAGGCCGTTGATGGTGCCGCCGGTGCCGACGACCTTGATGTCGCCGCGTCCCGCCGCCTTGAAGACCTCGGCCGCCGCCGCGCCCGTATTGTCGTCCTGCGCGAAGACCCCCTTGAGCTGGTCGCCATGGGCGGTGAGGAAAGCCTGCGCCACATCCTTCGCCTTGACCGGATTCCAGTCGGCCGTCTGCGAACCGATGATGGTGATCTTGGAATTGAGCTTGGCGAGACCGTCCTTCAGGCCTTGCGTGCGCAGCAGCGTGGTGCTCTGGCCGGGCGAGCCTTCGATGACGGCGATGGCACCCTCGCCTTTCAGCGCGTCGTTCAGAAGCTCCGCCGCGATCACGCCCTGCACATAGTCGTCCGGGCCCGAATAGCCGGCGAGCAAGGCCTGGCCCGCTTCCGAGGGCTCGTTCGACACCGCGAGGATCGGGATGCCGGCATCGGCGGCCTTCTTCAGCGCCGGGACGACCGCATTGCCGTCGAGTGAGGTGACGAGCAGGACATTGACCTTGCGGTTGACCAGCGTCGCGATATCGCTGCTCTGTTTGGCGATGTCGCCATCGGCGCTGAGCGTCACCACCTCGACGCCGTCCATGCTCTTGCCCGCGGCCTCGAGCGCATTGGTGACGGCGGCGATATAGGGCCAGCCGAGATTGGGCTGCGAATGGCCGATGACGATCTTTTCCGCGGCGGCGGCATATGACGTGACCGCCACGAAGGAGGCGAAAGACGCGATCGCGACCCGCCTCGAAAATTTCAAGCTGACTGACATGACTCGTTCCTCCACACAGGTTCCATTGGCCGGTACGCCGGCCCCGGCGGCTTCTTCTTTCTCAACGCGGCCGCGCGCGCTGCAGCAGGCCTTCCACCACGACCAGCACGAACAGCAGTCCGCCGATGGTCATGCGTTGATAGTAGGAAGGCACACCGAGAAGGTTCATGACGTTGATGAGGCAGCCTACGAACAGCAGGCCGCAGAGAGCGCCCATGACCGAGCCCTCGCCGCCGCGCAGCGAGGCGCCGCCGATCAGAGCGGCGGCGGCGGCGGTGAGCGGCGTCATCTCGCCGACGATCGGCGAGCCGGTGCCGAGCCGCGCCGCCAGCAGCAGCCCGGCAAAGGCCCCCAGCGCGCCGCTCAGCATGTAGCATTCGATCTTGAGACGATTGACCTTGAGACCGGTCATCTGCGCGGCACGCTCATCGGCGCCCACCGCATAGGCATGCCGGCCCCAGGGCCGGTGATAGAGCAGGACATGGGCGGCGAGCATGACGCCGATCATGATCAGGAAAGCGTAAGGCAGGGGATCGCCGCCGCCCAGCGCCAGGAACGTATCGTCGAGCCCCACGACGGGGCGTGTGTCGGTGTAGGCGAGGGTGGCGCCCCTGACCATCACCATCATGGCGAGCGTGGCGATGAAAGGATTGATCTTGAGCCGCGTCACCAGCGTGCCGCTCAGAAAGCCGGAGATGCCGCCGGCGATCAGCGCGCCAAGCGTGGCCGGCACGATGCCGAAAGGCAGAAGCACCACCGCGGCGACGCCGCCCATCGCCATCACCGCGCCTACCGAGAGGTCGAAGCCGCCGGCGATCATCACGATGGTCATGCCGGCGACGATGAGGCCGTCGGTCGAGATCGATTCGGCGAGCGTTCGCAGATTGCCGAGCGACCAGAAACCGTCCACGAAGCTCGCCAGCACCAGGAGCGGGATGAGCGGCGGCTTGACGAACAATCGAAGCGTCATGGGCGAGAGCGTGATCGACATGCTCAGCTCCGCGCCCTTTGCCAGGAATAGAAGGCGACGGCGGCGGTGAGCACGACTCCCTGGACCAGGAGTTGCACCGGATATTGGTAATTGAGGATGGTCATCACATTGGTGATGACGGCGACGACCCAGATGGCGGCGGCGGTGTCGGCGGGCCGGCCGACGCCGCCGGTGAGGCTGGTGCCGCCGAGCACGGCGGCGGTCAAAGCCGGAAATTCATAGCCGCGGATCGAGGTCGGATCGAGATTGCCGACGAGCGAGGCGATGAGGACGCCGGCGAGCGCCGCCAGCATGCCCGATATCATATAGGTGGCGATGCCGGTGCGCACCACCTTGACGCCGGCGCGCCGCGCCGCCTCGATATCGCCGCCCAGCGCATAGACATGGCGGCCGAAGACGGTGCGGCTCATCATGATCGAGAGTACGACGACGAGCCCCAGGAAGATGTAGACCGAGTAGGGAATGCCGAGCAGCCGCGCGCGGGAAAGCGAGACGAATATCTCGCTCATATTGTCGGCGCGCACATGCTGGCCCGAGACGAGCGCCAGCACCGCGCCGATGACCAGGAACTGCATGCCGATGGTGGCGACGATGGAATTGGCGCCGGCGCGATAGACGGCGAGGCCGTTGACGAGGCCGATCACGCCGCCGAGAGCCAGCGGCACGAGAATGGCCAGCACCGTGGTGGATCCGTCCGCCGGATTGAGCAGCAGCGCCATGACCGCCGCCATCATGACGGTGGCGCCGGTCGACAGGTCGAACTGCCCGCCGATGAGCACGATAGTCATGCCGAGCGCCACGATGCCGGTGATGACGCCCTGCTGCAGCACCGCCGCGATATTGGCGGCCGAGAGGAACGGCCCCGACAGAAGCGACGCGCCGATCACCAGCACCAGCAGCACCGGCCAGATCGGCGTGACGATACGCCAGGGGGCGGAAGCGGCCATCATTTCGAGGCGCCGTTGGCGCCGAGCTTGCGGCCGCGGATGATCATGTCCACGACCTCGTCTTCATTCGTGTCCTTGGCGGTGAGCGCGCCGACGAGCTCCCCATTCTTGAGGACGATGATGCGGTCGGCGAGACGCAGCACGTCGCGCACATCGTGGCTGATCAGCAGGATGCCGATGCCCTGGGCCCTAAGCCGCTTGATGAGCTCGGCCACTTGCGCCGTCTCATGCGGCCCCAGAGCCGCCGTCGGCTCGTCCATGATGAGGAGCTGCACCTGGAAATGGATGGCGCGCGCAATGGCGATGGCCTGGCGCTGACCGCCCGACATCTGGCGCACCGGGCGCTCGATATCGGTGAAATTGGGATTGAGGTCGGCCAGCGCCTTTTTCGCTTCCGCCGCCATCTTCTTCTTGTCGAGGAAGCCGAAGCGGGTGCGCAATTCGCGCCCTAAGAAGAAGTTCGCCGGCGCGTCGAGATTATCGGCGAGCGCCAGCGTCTGATAGATCGTCTCGATGGCATAGTGACGGGCGTCCGACGGCGAGGCGAAAGTGACCGGCTGGCCTTTGACGCGGATCTCACCCGAGGACGGGGGGAACACGCCGGACAGAATCTGCACCAGCACCGACTTGCCGGCGCCATTGTGACCGACCAGCGCCACGACCTCGCCGGGACGGACCGAAAGATCGACGCCCTTCAGCGCGCGGACGCCGCCGAACTGCTTCGTGATGCCGACAAGATCGACCAAGGCGCCGTCAGTCATGATGTCCCTTTCCGGCCGGAGACTAGGAAAAGCGCGTGCATGAGTCAATAAATCAATTTCATTGTTTTACTTTAATGAGGTAAGCTTTTGATCATGCTCGATGGAAATACGTCCCCCCGCCCCGGTCTTTCCGCCAACTCCGCCAGCCGGGTCCGCCATCACAACCGGCGGGTCCTGCTCCATGCCTTGCGCCTGCAGGGCAGCCTGTCGCGCGCCGAGCTGGCGCGGGCCACGGGCCTCACCCCGCAGGCCATCGCCAATATCGTCGAGGATCTGATCGGCGCCGGGCTGGTGCGGGAGGCCGGACGGCGCAAGGCCAAGCGCGGCCAGCCGCCGATCGAGATCGAGATCGCCAAGGATGGCGGCTATGCGCTCGGCATCCGCATCGACACCACGCATTATCACGCCGTCGCCGCCGATCTCGCCGGCGACATCATCGAGACGCGCGAAGGCCCCTCGCCCACGGCAGGTGACGGCGCCTGGCTCGATTTCCTCGGCGACATTTACACAGATTTCGCCCAGCGTTTCGGTGCCGAGCGCTGCCTGGGCCTGGGGCTGGTGACGCCCGGCCCTTTCGACACATCCTGGCCAGGCATTCCAACTCCGGGCGCCGTCTCCGCTCTGCAGAGCCGCGCCATCGCCGAGCAGCTGGCCGAGAAGACCGGCAGCGACGTGCTGCTCGAGAATGACGCGACCGCCGCCGCACTGGGCGAAAAACTCTATGGCGAAGCGCGCAATCTCAACGACTTCTTCTATGTCTTCATCGGCGAGGGCGTCGGCGGCGGCATCGTCATCGGGGCCGAGCCCTATCGCGGCAATCGCGGCAATGCCGGCGAATTCGGCCATGCCATCATCGATCCCCATGGCCCGCACTGTTATTGCGGCAATCGCGGCTGCCTCGGCCAATATCTGTCGCTCAGCGCCATGCGGCGCGACCTCGCCGCAGCGGACATGCGGGGCGAAGACTCCGAGCGCGCTTTGGAGACCTGGATCGCGCGCGCCGGCGAAGCGCTTTCTCTCGGGCTCACCACCATCGAAAACCTCTTCGATCCCGAGACGATCATCATCGGCGGCGCCGCCCCGCCCGCTCTGCTCGAAAGGCTAGTCGCGAATTTGCGCAGCCTCCGACCGTCAGTGCGCCAGGATTTTGGCGCCGATCGCCTGCGCCTCTCGACGCTCGGCGAAAGAAGCGCGGCGCTTGGCGCCTCGGCGCTGCCGATCCTCGCCGCGACGACGTCGGGACCTGCGAACGAGACACGGCTTTAGTTTCTCATTCGTGGCAGACCTCTTCCCCTCAGGCCACGCCTTGTGCTTCAAAGGGCGCTCCGAGGCCTTTTGAGGACAACCCATCGTGCCTGAAAGAAATGCGACCTGGCGCATTGGCGTTCTGTTTTCGCGCAGCGGTGTCGCCTCCGTCACCGGCACCGAGCATTTTCTCGGCACCACTCTGGCCGTCGAGGAGATCAATGCCAAAGGCGGCGTGCTCGGCCGCCTGATCGAGCCGGTCGCCTATGATCCGGGCGGCGAGCCCGAGCTCTATCGCGCTTTCGCCCGCAAGCTTCTGGTCGAGGACGAGATCAACGTCATTTTCGGCTGCTCCATGTCGGGCAGCCGCAAGGCGGTGCTGCCCATCGTCGAGCGCCATAACGGCCTGCTCTGGTATCCCTCGATCTATGAGGGCTTCGAATTCTCCGAGAATGTCCTTTATACTGGCGCGACGCTGAACCAGAACACCTTCGCGCTCGCCGACTTCATTCTGCAGCGCTACGGCAAGCGCATCTTCATGGCGGGCTCGGACTATATCTATCCGCGCGAATCCAACCGCGTCATGCGCGATCTCCTCGAATGCAAGGGCGGCGAGATCGTCGGCGAGCATTATGTGCCGCTGAAGGCCGACGAGAAGACCCTGCGCCAGCTGATGCGCAAGATCGACGAAGCCGAGGCCGACGCGGTCTTCTCGACGGTGATCGGCCGCAGCGCGCGCCAGCTCTATGGCATGTATGCCGATGCCAGGATCGATCGCAGCAAGAGACCGATCGCCAGTCTCACTCTGGCGGAAGGCGAGATCCAGGTGATCGGCCCCGACCGCTGCACCGGACACGTGCTTTCCGCGCCCTATCTCGCCGCCGTCGAGAATGACGAGAACCAGCGTTTCGTGCGGGCTTTGCACCAGCGTTTCGGTGACGGCGCCATGGCCACCATGTGGTCGCAGACCGCCTATTCGCAGATCCATCTCTTCGCCCGCGCTCTGGAGCTGGCGGAATCGCTCGACACCCACAGGCTCGGCCAGGCGGCACTGGCCGTCGAATACCTGTCCCCCGAAGGCCGTCTCGCCTTCGACGACAATCGCCATGTCTGGTCGACGCCGCGCATCGGCATCGCGCAGGATGACGGACAGTTCGAGATCGCCTGGCAATCGCAGGTGCCGATCCGGCCCGATCCCTATCTCGCCTCCATCCGCTTCGAAGAACCCTGGCTCGAAAATTGAGGCGGCCTTGGCGAACCTGAAGCTCATTCTCGACGATCTGCGCCAGGCGAAAATTCTGGTCATCCATCCGCGCGACGATGACGGCGCCGCCCTCGTCGATCATCTGAAGCGCCTCGGCTGCGAGGTGAAAGCCGTGTGGCCGGCGCCCGCCGCCATACCCGCCGACACCGACGCCGTCTTTGTGCAGGTCGGCGAGACAAGTATCGAGGACCTGGCCACATTGCTTGAAACCGCGAACACCGCCGTCATCGCCATCGTCACCTATGAGAGTCCGACCTCGCTCAAGGCGGTGATCGACCTCAATGCGCATGGCGTGCTGACCAAGCCGTTGCGCCAGCTGGGCGTGCTGACGCAATTCGCGCTCGCCCGCTACCGCTTCAGCTACGAGGCGCGGCTCGCCAACAAGGTGAAGAAGCTCGAAGAGACGATGAAAGGCCGCCGCACCATCGAGAAGGCGGTCAAGGTTTTGACCGCGATGAACGGTCTCGACGAGGAAGCGGCCTATAAGCAGATCCGCGACCAGGCGACGGCGAAGCGCGTCGCGGTCGTCTCGGTGGCGGAGGGCATCATCGCCGCCAATGAAGCGATGCGCGCCTTCGGCTTGAAGATCACCAAGTCCGACGACTGACTCACATACCGCTTGACTGCGCAGGGCAGCCATGTAACTTCGTCGCCCAACGAGCAGGTTTGCTCTCGCGGCAGGAATGCCGCTCAAAATCTGGCTGGGTAGCCCCTTGGTTCGCGGATGACTTCCGCGCCAGGGGTTTTTGCGTTTTGGAGGGAAGCTTGACGGCACATGCGAAGGCTCGACCGGCGGTAAGGATCGCCTGCATCCAGTTCGAGCCGGTTTTCGGCGATGTCGATGCCAATCTCGCCACGATGGAAAGGCATATCCGCAAGGCGCATGGACAAGGCGCCCGCGTGATGGTCCTGCCCGAGCTGGCCGACACCGGTTATGTCTTCCACGACGTCGGCGAGGTCGGCGCCCATGCGGGTCCCATCCCGGCCGGGCGCAGCGCCAAGCGCCTCATCGCGCTGGCCCAGGAGCTCAGGGTCCATATCGCCAGCGGCCTCGCCGAGCGCGACGGCCAGAGCTTCTTCAATTCCGCCATCCTCTGCGGCCCCGACGGCTATATCGGCAAATACCGCAAGCTCCATTTGTGGAATCGCGAAAAGCTCTATTTCGAGCCGGGCGATCTGGGCCTTCCCGTCTTCGATACCGCCATCGGCAAGCTCGGCGTCGCCATCTGCTATGACGGGTGGTTTCCCGAGACGTTCCGGCAGATGTCGTTCAAAGGCGTCGAGCTCGTCTTGATCCCGACCAACTGGGTGCCGATGCCGGGCCAGACCCGCGACATGGAGCCAATGGCCAATATCCTGCACAAGGCGGCGGCGCATTCCAACGCCATCTATATCGCCTGCGCCGACCGTATCGGCACCGAGCGCGGCCAGCCTTTCATCGGCTCGAGCCTGATCATCGGCCCGACCGGCCGGCCCATCGCCGGCCCCGCCAGCTATGACGGCGAAGAGATCCTGATCGCCGAAGTCACACTCGATTCCGTCGCCGAGAGCCGCAAGCTCAATGAGCGCAACGACGTGCTCGGCGACAGAAGACCGGACGTCTACGGCTGAAAGCCGGACGCACTTCAAGAAACGACTGTCAACAAACCCAGGGAGACGACCATGGTAAGCAGGCTAATTCTCTTGACTCTCAGCACGGCTCTGGCGACCGCCGCCTGGGCGGACGAAGCCCCGATCAAGATCGGCATTCCGGTCGGCCTGTCGGGCGCCAACAGCGTCGTGGCGCCGTCCGTCGTGCAATCGGCCGAGCTCGCGGTGGAGGAGATCAATGCGGCGGGCGGCGTTCTCGGCCGCAAGCTCCAGCTCGAGATCGCCGATGACGCCTCTGGCGCCGCCGGCGCCCAGAAGGCCTTCGACGCGCTCGTCTTCCAGAAGGAAGTGAACGCCGTCATCACCATGGAGACCAGCGCGGCCCGCAATGCCGGCCTGCCGATCATCGCCAAGGGCGACATTCCCTATATTTACACATCCTTCTATGAAGGCCGCTCCTGCAATCCCAATCTCTTCGTCAATGGCTGGGTGCCCGAGCAGCAGGTGCCGCCGGTCGTCGATCATTTCATGAAGTCGCTGAACACCAAGAAGTTCTTCCTGATCGGCAGCGACTATGCTTTCGGCCGCGGCATGCTGCAATTCTCCCGCGCCTATATCGAAAAAGCGGGCGGCGAAGTGGTCGGCGAGGAATATCTGCCGATGGAAGGCACCGACTGGACCGCGATCATCTCGAAGCTCAAGAGCTCGGGCGCCGACGCCGTCATCACCTCGACCTCCGGCGGCTCGCCCAATGTCACGCTCACCAAGCAATTGCGCGGCGCCGGCGTGACCATTCCCTATGGCAACCTCGCCGTCGATGAGGGCACCGCCAAGAGCATGGGCGCCGATGCCGCCGGCATCTTCATCTCCGCCTCCTATGTGACCTCGATCGACAGCAAGGCCAACAAGGACTTCCTGGCGGCGATGGAAAAGAAATTTGCGGGCGAGCTCAGGACGCCGAACGATCTCTCGGTGCCGCAATATGAAGGCGTCTATCTCTACAAGGCGGCGGTCGAGAAAGCCGGCTCCACCGACACCAAGGCGGTGCTCGCCGCCCTTGCCGAAGTCTCCTTCACCGGCCCGCGCGGCACGGTGACGATGAACAAGCAGCACCACGCGCCCTTGACCATGTATCTGGGCCAGGTCCGGGAGGATGGATCGGTGAAGCTCGCCGGCACCTTCGAGAATGTCGATCCGGGCGAGCAGTGCCCTGGTCTTTGATTTAGGGGAACGGCAAAGGGCGGCGGAAATGAGCTGCCGCCTTTTGGCAGAGCTATCGCAATGATCCTTGTCGAAAAGCTGCATCGCCCTCCCACACTTTCCCCTCTCCCGTCCGCAGGATGGGAGAGGGTGGCCGAAGGCCGGGTGAGGGCTCTTCGGTCGAGGCTTGTCGCCGTTTCAGAAGAGCCCTCATCCGCCCTGTCGGGCACCTTCTCCCATTGCTGCGCAACGGGAGAAGGGAAATAGCGGGAAGAGTTTGCACCCGATGATCGTTCTGCTGGACATAGTGACGACGGCCGCCATTCTGTTCGTCGTGGCCTCGGGCCTCCTGGCGATCTTCGGCGTGCTCAAGATCATCAATTTCGCCCATGGCGCATGGCTCACGCTGGGCGGCTATTGCGCCGTGGTGACGACGGCTCTGGGGCTCAATCCATGGACGGCGCTGCCGCTCGCTTTCATCGCCGGCGCTCTCCTCGGCGCCGTCACCGAAATGGTGATCGTGCGTCCGCTCTATCGCCGCCCGCTCGATGCGATCCTCGCCACCTGGGGCCTCGGCATCATCATCGGCCAGCTGATCACGCTGTGGTTCGGCCGCGACGTGCAGTTCACGCCCAACCTGCTTTCCGGCACCGTCGATCTGTTCGGCAGCAGCTATTCGATCTACCGCCTGTTCACCATCGCCGCCGCCGTGATCATCGGCTGCGCCTTCGCCTTCCTGCTCGAAGGCACGCGCCTTGGTCTGTCGACCCGCGCCGTGATCATGAACGAGACGCTCGCCCGGGCGCTCGGCATCGATGTGGCGCGCGTCAGGCTCATCACCTTCATGATCGGCACGGGCCTTACCGGCCTCGCCGGCGTGCTGCTGACGCCCCTCACCAGCGTCGATCCCAATATGGGGGTCGGCTGGCTGATCGGCGCCTTCATGCTGGTGATGGTGGCGGGCTCCTCCTTCGCCGCACTCGCTTTCGCCTGCCTCGTCTTCGGCGGCGCCCAGGTCCTGGTCAGCACCTTCGTCAGCCCGATCCTCGGCGGCATCACGGTGGCGGTCCTGTGCGCGCTGGTCCTGCGCGTCAGCCCGAAGGGATTCTCACGTGGCTGAACGGCGCCGCTCCTCTTTCAATATCCGCGCCTGGCTGCTCGCCGGCCTCGCCATCCTGGCGCTGCTGCTCGTGCTGTTCGGGCCGATGTTCTTCGACCGTTTCACGCTCAACGTGCTCACCCGCTCGATGATCTACGCCATGCTGGCGATCACCGTCGATCTGCTGTGGGGCTTCACCGGCGTGCTCACCTTTGGCCAGGCCGCCTTCTTCGGGATCGGCGCCTATGCCGCCGCGATGATCCTGACCCATATGGGCGCCACGCCGGCGCTGATGGCACTCGCTTTCGCACTCGCCATCATCGCGCCCATGCTGATCGGCCTCGTCGTCGGCTGGCTTTCCTTCAGCTACAAAGCGACACCGCTTTATGCGACGGTGATCTCTCTCGTCCTGCCGATCGTGACCACCCAGGTCGTCTTCTCCGGCGGTCAATGGACGGGATCGAGCAGCGGTCTCGTCGGCTACGGCACCTTGCCCTTCGGCCTCGTCGGCTTCTTCCGTCTCGCCGGCATCTGCCTGATCGTGCTGGCGGCGGCCGCCTGGTTCTTCGTGCGCTCGGATGCCGGCAAGCTCCTCATCGCCATTCGCGACAATGAGGCGCGCTGCGCCTATCTCGGCCTCAACCCGCAGCGCCTCAAGATCACGCTCACCGCCGTGCTCGCCGGCGTCGCCGGGCTTGCCGGCTTCCTCTTCGCCAATTCCTCCGGCGTCGTGGCGCCCGAGATCACCGGCTTCGTCTTCGGCACCGAGCTCGTCATCTGGACGGCGCTCGGCGGGCGCGGCACCATCATCGGCCCCGCCTTGGGCACGATCGGCATCGACTATCTGAGCGCCCATCTCTCCGGCGAGCTGCCCTTCCTGTGGAACCTGGTCATCGGCACGCTGTTCGTCGCCATGATCATCCTGCTGCCGAACGGGCTTGCGGCCCTGGTGGCGAAATTCCTGCCCGCCAGAACCGGCGCCGGCGCCATGCGGCTCGCCAGTCTCGCCAGCGCGAGCGCCCACCGCGCCACGCCCCAGGACCAGCCGCTCCTCTCGGTGAAAGCGCTCGGCAAGACCTATGGCAGCTTCAAGGTGCTGGAGGGTCTCGATTTCGACATCAGGCCGGGCGAGCTCGTGAGTCTCGTCGGTCCCAACGGCGCCGGCAAGACGAGCCTGATGCGCTGCCTGAGCGACGGCACCGAGATTTCGAGCGGCACGGTGTGCATATCCGGGCAGGACATCAACGGCCGCACGCCGAACGAGATCGTCGCCTTGGGCGTCGGCCGCAAGTTCCAGGTGGCGAGCGTCTTCGAAAGCCTCGCCGTCGCCGACTGCCTGAGGCTGGCGCTCGCGGCGCGCCACCGGCCGAGCCCGGTCAGGCGCGAAACCGGGCTCGCTCTCCCGCCCGCGGCCCTCGACATATTGGCGCTGACCGGCATCGACAGGATGCTCGACCGTCCCGTCTCGGCGCTGTCGCATGGTTTGAAGCAGAGCCTCGAGCTGGCGATGGTCGTGGCACTCGAACCGCGCCTCATCCTGCTCGACGAGCCGACCGCCGGTCTCACCAAGACCGAGCGCACCACCATTGGCGGTATCTTGCAGAAGCTCACCCGCGAGCTCGGCATCGCCGCCATCGTGGTCGAGCATGATCTCGATTTCGTCCGCACCATATCGAGCCGCGTCGTGGTGCTGCATCAGGGCCGCCTGGTTCTCGACGGCACCGTCGAAGCGGTCGCCAATTCCGAGCTGGTCAGGACGATCTATTCGGGAGGCGCCCATGGCTGATCCCGCAACCAAGCTGTCCCTCGACCGGATCGCCAGCGGCTATGGCGCCATCGACATCATCACCGATCTGTCGCTCGCCGTGAACGCCGGCGAGATCTTCGCCCTCATGGGCAAGAACGGCATGGGCAAGACGACCTTGCTCAAGACGATCCTCGGCCTCATCGGGCTGCGCGCCGGCGCCATCGCCGTCGACGGCCAGTCCATCGCCGGCGCCTCGCCCGCCTCGCTCATCGCGTCGGGCATCGCCTATGGCCCACAGGAGCAGGCGCTGTTCCAGGACCTCTCCATCAGGGACAATCTGCGTCTCGCGCTGCGTTCCGACCGCGAGCTCGAGCACGGGCTCGATCGCGTCTACCGGCATTTCCCCTTCATGAAGGAGAGGCTAGCCCAGAAGGCCGGCACGCTGTCGGGCGGCGAGCAGAAGATGCTGATCCTCGCCCGCGCCTTGATGCTCCAGCCGAAGCTGCTGCTGCTCGACGAGATCTCCGAAGGCCTGCAGCCCTCGGTCGTCGCCCGCATCGCCGATGCCCTCAAGGATGAGCGGCAGAAAAACGGCACGACCATCCTGCTGGTCGAGCAGAATCTCGATTTCGCCCTCGGCATCGCCGATCGCTGGGCGGTGCTGAAGCTCGGCCGCATCGATGATGAAGGCGACGTCGCGCCTGAAGCGCGGCAGAGGATACTGGAGCATCTCAAGATCTGAGCCCGCGGTTCCTCTTGAAATGCGTCGAACAGAAAACTAGACTTCCTGTCGCTCAGGACGACCTGCGCCTTCGACTATCCCCGGGGACGACCTCTTTGGCTTTGCCGAACAAGGAGATCGTCGCGTGGCATCCGGTTCGCACCCTTGAAGGCAAGTCCATCGCCTGACCGGGCGGTGACGTACTTGTAGGCGACGGGGCTCACCTGGCACGAGCCCCTCTTATCCTTCCCACCAAACTGCCCCTGAGCAACGCCATGGCCGGCCCAGCTTCATCCGGCGCGCCGGCCGCCAGGGGCACTTTTTTCCTGGATCACGAGTACTTTAGGTCGAATCGACCTGAAGGGATAAATTGATCGGATCTTATATTCAGCGCGTGATCGGACGCGCCAGGGTTGACAGCGGTTGTCGGCGGCGGCACACACGCTTCATGCACGCGCTCGACACGCATATTGTTGCCCGGCCCGCCGGCATCCCAACAGGCGGGATGCAGGATGACAGCGCGCGCTGACCACAGCCGATCTCTGATCCTTGCAACCTCGCCGGAAACGGGCGGGGCTTTCCATTCAGCGATCATGTCCCGCCCATCGGCCTCTCGATGGAGTGAATAATGGCACAGAACATCTACGATCGACCCGACTTCTTCTCCGGCTACAGCCGGCTCGGCCGCCAACTGCATGGTCTGGCCGGCGCCGCCGAATGGCCGGCCGTCAAGGCGCTGCTTCCCGATCTCACAGGCAAGCGGATCATCGATCTCGGCTGCGGCTTCGGCTGGTTCGCGCGTTTCGCCCGCGAGCATGGCGCTCATCGCGTGCTGGGACTCGATCTCTCCGAAAAGATGATCGCGCGCGCCAGGGCCGACACGCAGGATGAGGCAATCGAATACCGCATCGCCGATCTGGAGCATTTCATACTTCCCGAGGCCGCGTTCGATCTCGCCTACAGCTCGCTGGCTTTTCACTATGTCGAGGACTTCGGTCGCCTTGCGGAAATCGTTTATCGCGCTCTCGTTCCCGGCGCGCATTTCATCTTCACCATCGAGCATCCGATCTTCATGGCGCCGACCCGCCCCGGCTGGGTGGCGGATGCCGAAGGGCGCAGAGTCTGGCCGGTCGACCGCTATTCGGTCGAGGGCCCGCGGGTGACCGACTGGCTGGCCAAGGGCGTGGTCAAGCAGCACCGCACCATCGGCACCACCCTAAATACGCTGATCATCTCGGGCTTCGCCATCCGCCATGTCGAGGAATGGGCGCCGACGGCCGGGCAGGTCGCGGCGACACCTGAGCTCGCCGAAGAGATGGACCGGCCGATGCTGCTGATCGTCTCGGCGCAACGATGAAACGGAGACATTAGGCATCTTGTGGTAAAACTGCCATGCCAGGAACTTTTCCTGGCATGTTACGTTGACGAGGGTTGGGACGCAGCCTCATCACATTGCCGTGAGTTGAATCATGATCATCCAGCCGGTCGACTATGCCCTCGTCGTGTGGTTCGTCCTTGCCGCACTTTCGACCGTCTATGTCGCCTGGGATCAGTTTCGTAACAATCCCGAGCCCCGGGTGATGAAATGGGGCTTCATCCTGGTCACCCTTTATATGGGTCCTTTCGGTCTCCTGCTTTATGTCCTTGCCGACAAGGAGCCGCGCCCCGGCGAGCACGAGGCCTTTACCCGGCCATTGTGGAAGCAGGGCGTCGGCTCGACGATCCATTGCGTGGCTGGCGACGCGACGGGCATCATCCTGGCCGCGGCAGTGACCGCCGCGCTCGGCCTGCCCATGTGGATCGATCTGATCGTCGAGTATATCGCCGGCTTCGCCTTCGGCCTGTTCATCTTCCAGGCGCTGTTCATGAAGTCGATGATGGGCGGCAGCTATTGGGAGAATGTCCGCCGCAGCTTCCTTCCCGAATTCATCAGCATGAATTTCATGATGGCCGGCATGGCGCCGGTGATGAGCTTCCTCATGATGGGGCGGGACATGCGCGCCATGGAGCCGACCCAGCTCCTGTTCTGGGGCGTGATGTCGTTGGGCGTCATCATCGGCTTCGTCACCGCCTATCCGGCGAATGTCTGGATGGTGGCGCGCGGCCTGAAGCATGGGCTGATGATCGAGCGCCCGGAGAGGAAGGGCAAGCTGGACAAGCCCGTCCGGCACAAGGAGAAGCATGGCGGACACGGGGCCATGGCGCCCGATGCGACCGCGCCGCAGCTCGCCGCCCTGGGTGGCGTGTCGCTGCTCCTTCTCGCACTCGGCATGGCCGGCCCGGCCAACTGGGTCAATCTGACTCTCAGCGCACGTGATGTGGGCGGGATCATCATGCCGCCCGGCATGTTCATGGACCGCGACACGCCGGCCGAGGCGATGCGCGACATGGCCGCGGTCCATCCGGGCCTCATCGAGGCGAGCTACGGGCTCGACAGCCGCGGCGACAAGGTGCTGGAGCCCCGCATCGAGAATGGCGTAAAGGTCTACGACCTCGAGACGTCCATCATCCGCTGGTCCATCCTGCCCGATGTCACCGTCGATGCCTATGCCGTCAACGGACAGGTCCCCGGGCCGCGCCTGCATATCCGCCAGGGCGACCGGGTGCGCATCAACGTGACCAACCGCCTGCGGGAGAGCACCACCTTCCACTGGCACGGCCTGATCCTGCCGAACGAAATGGACGGGCCGGCCGAGATCACCCAGAGGCCGATCGAGCCGGGCGGAAGCTACACTTACGAATTCACCGCCGAACAGTCAGGGACCTATTTCTATCACTCGCATGATCATGTCGACCGCCAGCAGGCGCTCGGCCTCTATGGCGCGATGATCATCGACCCGGCCAATCCGGCGGATGAAATCAAGACCGATCATGAATATGTCATCCAGCTGCAGGAATGGCTCATGCGCGAGGGGCTGACCTATCCGGCCATGCCGATGGATGGCGGCCAGCCGAATTATTTCACCATCAATGGCCGCGCCTATCCGGCGACCGACACGATCAGGATGAAGGTCGGCGAAACACTGAAGCTGCGCTTCATCGGCACCAACAACGGCTTCATCCATCCCATGCATGTGCATGGCGGGCCGTTCGAAGTGGTGGCGCGCGACGGCGAGACGATCGCGCCATCCGCGCGCTTCCTGGCCGATACGGTGAATGTCGGTCCCGGCCAGCGTTATGATGTGGTCTGGACGGCGCTCAAGCCCGGCAAGTGGCTGGTCCACTGCCATATCGGCCATCACACGACCAACAACAATGTCGAGGAAAAAGGCGGCGGCGGCCTTATGGTCATCATCGATGTCGCGCCGCAGACCGCATCCAAAGAGAACTAGCCAAGGCTTCCGCCGGGGCCGGCTTTGCCGAGACAGCCGAGGCGGTTGGTCATGTCGCCCGAAGAGATGATCGTCGCATCGTGGATGCTTTGTGGTCGACAGCACACAAATTTCGCCCAAGGGAACGCCGGCACGTAGAACTTTATATCTACCAATGCACCTATCGAGATAGTATCTCCTCTCGTAGATTCGAAAGGGAGCAAGTGATGAGCAGGATGATCTTCGTGAATCTGCCGGTGCGTGACCTGGCCAAATCCTTGGGCTTCTATGTGGCGCTGGACGGCAAGCCCAATGCGCAATTTTCCGACGATGCGGCGAAGTCGGTGATGCTGTCAGACACGATCGGCGTGATGCTGATGACGCATGACCGGTACGCCACCTTCACCCAGCGCCCGATCGGCGACGCGCGCCGCGAAAGCCAGACGCTTCTGGCGCTGAGCGTCGCCAGCCGCGACGCGGTGAACGACACGCTGACCCGCGCCACCGCCGCCGGCGGCAAAGCCGATCCCAACCCGGCGCAGGATCATGGCTTCATGTTCATGCGCAGCGTCGAGGATCCCGACGGTTATGTCTGGGAGATCATGTGGATGGATCCCTCCGCCGTTCACGGCTGATCGGAATACCAGAGGGCGTCCCCATCGGGCGCCCTCTTTCTTCGTGGATTTTGCTAGCGCACCGACCGCAGAAAGCTTCCGAGGCGCGCGCTCTTCGGCTGCTTCAGAACCTCCGCCGGCACGCCGTCCTCCTCGATGCAGCCGTCGTGGAAGAACACGACACGGTCGGAGACTTCGCGCGCGAAGCCCATTTCATGAGTGACGACGATCATCGTGCGGCCCTCTTTGGCGAGGCCGCGAATGACGGTGAGCACCTCGCCGACGAGTTCCGGATCGAGCGCCGAGGTCGGCTCATCGAAAAACAGCACCTCCGGGTCGATCGCCAGCGCCCGCGCGATGGCGACGCGCTGCTGCTGGCCGCCGGACAGCGCCGCGGGATAGGCATCCTTCTTCTCGGCCATGCCGACGCGGTTCAAAAGCTCCATGGCGCGCGCGATGGCTTGCGGGCGCGGCACCCCATGCACCTGGACCGGCACCTTGGTGAGATTTTCCAGCACCGTCCAATGGGACCACAGATTGAACTGCTGGAAGACCATGCCGGTGCGCCGGCGCAATCTCTCGATCTGCCGGCGCGGCGGGCGGCGCGGATCAGTGATGCGGATGACCTCGCCCTTGAAGTGGATCTCGCCCTGATCCGGCTGCTCGAGGAAATTGAGACAGCGCAGGAATGTGCTCTTGCCCGAGCCGCTCGCCCCGATGACGGCGACGACCTGATGCTCTAGCGCCTTGAAGGAGACGCCCTTCAGCACTTTGAAGGCGCCGAAGCTTTTATGGAGGTTGCGCGTCTCGATCGCCGGCTGGATGCTGGCGGCCTGATGGGTGCTTGCCGCCGCTGATGCTGGATCGGTCACGATATTGTCCTCCGAGGCGGGTCCCGGCCTGCCCTGTGGCGGCCTCCGACCGTGGCCCAGATGCTATATGGAGCGGGTTGCGGAAAATCTTTCCTTTCCGCTTCCGGATGAGAAATATTCTACCCCGCGCGGTCTTGATTGCAGCCGAAAACCCGCAATCCGGCTCCCTATCATGATCGCCGTCAGCCATCGCCGCGCGATGGCCAACAAGAACAAAATATTCGGAGGGTAGTCCTATGAAGCTACGAAACTATGGAATGGGTCTCCTGATGCTTGGCACGCTCGTGGCGGGCTTGTCGGGCGCTTCGGCGGAGGAGATGCGCAAAGTCCGGCTCGGCTCCGATGGCGTCTATCCGCCATGGAACTACAAGGATGCCGGCGGCCAGCAGACGGGTTATGAGGTCGAGCTCGCCAATGATCTCTGCCAGCGTGTCAAGGTCACCTGCGAATGGACCTTCCAGGCCTTCGACGGGCTGATTCCGGCCTTGAACGAAGACCGCTTCGACATTCTGATGGCGTCCCTCGGCATCACCGCGAGCCGCGAGAAGGCGATCGACTTCTCGATCCAGTATTATGCCGGCCCGCATCTTTTCGTCGCCTCGACCGAAGCCGACTTCGCCAAGTCGCAGGCGAAGGGCAATGGCGTGAAACTGCGCATGGAAAAGCTCGAGGGCGACGCCCAGGCCACTTATGACGGACTCAAGGCGGCGCTCAAGGGCAAGACGGTGGGCGTCGAGCGTGGCGTGAAATATGTCGACTTCCTGAAGCAGTGGTTCCCGGATGTGACGGTGCGCCAGTACGACAAGAGCGAGGCGATCTATCTCGACCTGCAGGCGGACCGGATCGATGCCGCCTTCGAGGGCTACAGCTCCGTCCACGCCTTCCTGCAGAGGCAGAAGGCGGCGGGCGGGACAGGTGAGCAGTTCCAGCCCTTCGGCCCGGAATTCTGGGCGGAAGCGCTCGGCCGCGGCGTGGCCATGGGCTTCGCCAAGGGCAAGAACGAGGATCTGCGCAAGGCTTTCAACAAAGCGATCTATGAGGCGACCGAGGACGGCACGATCTCGAAGCTCAGCCTCAAATGGATGGAGTATGACGGCGCCGTGCATCAGGCGACCAAGCCGGAATGAGCATGTTCGACATCCTCTCCTTCGGTCCCGGCGGCTGGGGAGACGAGATGCTGCGGGGAGCGTTGATGACGCTCCTCGTCGCCGGTCTGGGCTTTCTCGGCGGCAATATCATCGGCGCCGTCGTGGCGACGGCCCGGGTCCTTGGCCCCGCCCCAGTCAGATGGCTGGGCACCGCTTATACGACGGTGGTGCGCGGCGTACCCGAGCTTCTCATCATCTATCTCCTGTTCTTCGGCGGCGGCGAGTTCTTCCGCTTCATCGCCAAGATCTTTTTCTTGGGCGGAGACGGATTCGCCGATGCGTTCAGCGCCGGCGTGCTGGCGCTCTCCGTCGTCTCGGGCGCCTACAGCGCCGAAGTGTTCCGCGGCGCCGTGGGCGCGGTGCCGCGCGGCATGTTCGAGGCGGCACGCGCCTTCGGCATGCGGCCATTCCAGATGCTGCGCCTTATCGCCATTCCCCAGGTGCTGCGCTACGGCCTGCCCGCGATGGCCAATGTCTGGCAGCTCACTCTCAAGGACACCGCGCTCATCTCGGTCACCGGCCTCGTCGAATTGATGCGCACCACCGACATAGCCGCCGGCTCGACGCAGAGATCCTTCTTCTTTTACACGATATCGATCATGATCTTCCTCGCCTTCACCGCCCTCTCCGATCTCCTGTTCCGCCGCGCCGAGAATTTCTGCGGCTGCCACGGCCATGCCGGAGGCAAGGGATGAGCTGGTGGGACCCCTTCATCGAGGCCTTCCCTTCGCTCATCAGGGCCGTGCCGCTGACCGTGATGCTGGCCACGACCGCCGTCCTCATCGGCATCGTCATCGCCATCATCATCACCCTCGCCCGCCTGTCGGGATCGGCGCTTCTGCGCTGGCCGGCCTATGCCTATGTCTATGTCATCCGCGGCACGCCGCTCTTCCTGCAGCTCTTCTTCATCTATTACGGCCTGGCGCAGCTCGACCTCATCCGCCATTCCATGCTGTGGCCACTGTTCCGCGACGAATATTGGTGCGCGCTCCTGGCGCTGTCGCTCAACACCTCGGCCTATGGCAGCGAGATCATCCGCGGCGGCATCCAGGGCGTGGCGAAAGGCCAAATCGAGGCGGCGCTCGCTTTCGCGCTGTCGCCGGTCCAGCGCTTCACCCGCATCGTCTTCCCGCAGGCCTTGCGCCAGATGCTGCCCGCTTACGGCAATGAAGTGGTGCTGATGATCAAGGCGACCTCGATCGCCAGCACCGTCACGATCATGGAAGTGACGGGCACGGCGCGCGCCATCGCGTCGGAGACCTATGCCCCGATCCAGGCCTTCATCGCCGCCGGCCTCGTCTATCTGGCGCTGACCGGCAGCCTGACCTACGGCGTGCATTGCCTGGAGAAGGCCCTGCACAAACGCGGCGGGCTGGTGGTGGCGCGGTAATCCTACCCGACCATACAATCAAAAATTGCATAGCGGCTGAAATCACCTGCAACCGAATATTGAGGAGCGCCGGCAATCATATAATATAGCGCTGGGGTAACTTTCTCCCGAGGGCGCTCGCGTGCTGACCAGTCTCTCCGAGGGCGATATCCGGCTGCTCAAGGTCTTCGCCAAGGTCGTCGAGGCCGGCGGGTTCTCGGCGGCTCAGATCGACCTGAACATCAGCCAATCCACACTCAGCACCCATATGACCTCGCTCGAACAGCGGCTCGGCCTGCGCCTGTGCGAGCGCGGACGCTCCGGATTCCAGCTGACCGAACGCGGGCGGCTCATCTATCAGGCGAGCCAGCGTCTATTCTCGGCGCTCGACGACTTTCGTTCCGATGCCGGCGCCGCCCGGAACTGCCTGACCGGCAAGCTCGTCGTCGGCATCGTCGACAGCCTCATCGTCAATCCGGCCTGCGCCCTCGATCGCACCATTGCGGCCTTCAATCAGAAGGCGCCCGAAGTGCAGATCACCATCCGGGTCACCTCGCCCGCCGAGATCGAGCGGGTGGTGCTGGAAGGCAGCTGCGACCTAGGGCTTGGCACCTGCGGCCGCCATTCACCCTTTCTGGACTATGAGGATCTGTTCGAGGAGCGGCAAGTGCTCTATTGCGGCCGCGGCCACTCCCTGTTCGACCGCAGCAAGGAGATCGGGATCGCCGATCTGGCCGATCAGCAATTCATCCGCCGCGCCTATGCGGCGCCGGACAAGATCCCACCCGGCATCAAGCTGATGTCGACGGCGGTCGCCGATCTCATGGAGGCGGTCGCGGTCTTTATCCTGTCGGGCAGATATATCGGCTTCCTACCGGCGCTTTACGCCCAACATTGGGTCGCCCAGGATCTCATGCGGCCGCTCCTGGAACAGGGTCTGGGCTACCAGAATCCGGTCTATCTGGCGACGCGCAAGACGGAGACGAAAAAGCCCGTCCTGTCGGCATTCCTGCAGGAACTGCGCCAGGCGCACGAAGCGCAGCCCGCGACGCGAGGCCGCCTTGCCGTCAGTGCTTCAGCACCTGGCTCAAAAATAGCCTAGTCCGCTCATTCTTGGGCGCCGCGAAGAACTCCTCGGGCGGCGCCACTTCGACGATCTGCCCGTGGTCCATGAAGACAATCGTATCGGCGACGGTCCGGGCGAAGCCCATTTCATGGGTGACGCAGACCATTGTCATGTGCTCTTCCGCCAGCTCCACCATCACGTCGAGCACTTCCTTGATCATCTCCGGATCGAGCGCCGAGGTGGGCTCGTCGAACAGGATGATGCGCGGCTCCATGCACAAGGCCCTGGCGATGGCGACGCGCTGCTGCTGGCCACCGGAAAGCTGGCTCGGAAATTTATGGGCCTGCTCGGCGATGCGGACCCGCTTCAGATATTCCATCGCCCGGTCCTCGGACTCCTTGCGGCCCATCTTGCGCACCCGCCGTGGCGCCAGCGTCAGATTGTCGAGCACGCTCAGATGCGGAAACAGGTTGAACTGCTGGAACACCATGCCGACCTCGCGGCGCACATGCTCGATGTTCTTGACCTGGGCATTGAGCTCGACGCCCTCGACCAGGATCTGCCCCGACTGATGCTGCTCGAGGCGGTTGATGCAGCGGATGGCGGTGGACTTCCCCGAGCCCGAAGGCCCGCAGATCACCACCCGCTCGCCCTTGCCCACGGTCAGCGAAATGTCTTTCAGCACCTGGAACTTGTCGTACCATTTGCTGACATTGCGCATCTCGATCATCGGCGTTTCGGTATCGACAGGGGCTGACGATGACGCCATTTTCGAACCTCCCGACTATCGTGAACCGCTCAGGCGCCGCTCCAGAGCCCTGGAGCCGACGGTCAGCGGATAGCACATTGCAAAATAGATGATCGCCACCAGCCCATAGATGAGGAAAGGCTGGAAAGTCGCATTGGCCAGAATCTGGCCGGTCCGGGTCAGCTCGTTGAAGCCGACGATCGAAGCCAAGGCGGTGCTCTTGAGAAGCTGGACGAGAAAGCCGACCGTTGGCGGGACGGCCATCTTGAGCGCTTGCGGCAGGATCACATAACGCATCTGGGTAATGAAATTCATGCCGAGGCTGGCGCTCGCATCCCACTGGCCGCGCGGAATAGCGTCGACGCAGCCCCGCCAGATCTCGGCCAGGAAGGCGCCGGCATAGAATGTCAGAGCGAGCCCCGCCGCAAGCAGCGGCGAAACCTCGATCCCCACCATCGGCAGGCCGAAGAACACCAGGAACAGCTGGAGCAGCAGCGGCGTGCCCTGCAGCAGCTGAATATAGATATCGGTCAGCGGCCGGCCGGATTTGGGATAGGCATAGCGCCAGAGCAGCAGCAGCAACGCGGCCAAGCCGCCGCCGGCGAAAGCGATCGCCGACAGGAGCAATGTCCAACGCGCCGCCAGGAGGAGGAAGGGGATGATGTCGGCGAGCGAGAGACTGACCATCAGCGCCGCCCCGCAATGAGCCGGCGCCCGGCGCGATCGAAGGCCAAGCGCAGGATGAGCGCCATCCCGAGATAGATCGCGGCGATGACGAAGTAGGTCTCGAAAGCCCGATAGGTGCGCGACTGGATGAAGTCGCCGGCATGGGTGAGATCGGTGACCGCGATTTGCGACACGACGGCCGATTCCAGCATCGTGATGACGATCTGGCTGACCAATGCCGGATAAACATTGGCGATGGCTTGCGGCAGGATGATGTAGATGAACACCGCAACCGGCGTGACGCCGAGCGCGATGCCGGCCTCGCGCTGGCCCGGCGGCACGGCTTCGATCCCCGCCCTGACGATCTCGATGGAATAGGCCGTCAGGTTGATCGTCATGGCGAGCACCGCCGCGGTCAGCGCCGACATCTTGATGCCGAGGCTGGGCAGGCCGAAGAAGACGAAAAAGAGCTGGACGATGAAGGGCGTGTTACGAATGAGTTCGACATAGGCGGCAACCAGCTTGCGCGCCCAGCCGAGACCCCAGCGCGAGGTCGCGGCGCCGCCGATGCTGAGGGCGATGCCGAGCGTGGCGGCGATCGCGGTCAGGATCAGGGTGACGACCGCCCCATGCAGGAGCAACCCCAGATTCTCCGCGATCGCACTGAAATCGAACTCGTAGCCCACGGCCTCAGAATCCGGCGGGCAAGGGCTGCTTGAGCCACTTCACGGCGATTTCATTCAGGCTGCCATCCGCCTTCATGGCGACCAGGGCGGCGTTCAGCTTCTCCTGAAGCTTGGTCTCGCCCTTCTTGACGCCCATATGCGAAGGTGAGGTCAGCAGCTGGAATTTCTCGACCGGCTCGATCGCCGGATTCTTGGCCAGGATCGTCGCGCCGACATCATTGCCGACGACCATCAATTGCGCCTGGCCGGAGAGGAACGCCGAGATGACGCCATTATAGTCGCTATAGCGCTGGATA